>JAQBEH010000120.1:0-45252 GCA_032124015.1 Acidobacteriota bacterium | reverse complement strand
CCCCGGCGTCCAAGATCTCTCTCGCCGTGATCTCGTTCCCCCGTGCCTCGCTCGGATCGCTGACCTTGAACAGTCCCTCCAGAAACTCCGACACCTGCCTTGCGGTTTCCGCCTCTTGATTCGCCCGGTCCCGCTCCTTCGCGATACGAACGGCCTGAATCGTCATCGTGACTGCGAGGGCCGTCACCAGCACGAACACCGTCGCCGCGAACGCGAAGACCCCCTTGTGCCGCGCGGCCAGTTTCCGGAGCTGATACACAGCACTCGGCGGCCGTGCGAGGATCGTCTGGTCGCTCAGGTACCGCTGGATGTCGTCGCCAAGCGCCGCGGCCGATTGGTACCGTCGCGACGTTTCCTTCTCCAAACATTTCCCCGCGATCGTGATGACGTCGGCGTCGAGATGCCTCGTCCCCGTGAAGCTCGCCGAGATGCTCTTCGGCGCCTGCTCGCAGATGATCCGCACGGCCTCGGGAATCTGTGCCTTAGAGAGATCGTAGGGGAGTGCCCCTGTCATCATTTCGTAAAGCATCACGCCCAGCGCGTAGACGTCGGTGCGTAGATCAATCTCGTCGGGATTGCCGCGCACCTGCTCGGGCGACATGTAGGGGAGCGTGCCGCGGATCTTCCCCATCTCGGTGACGTAGGTGGTGGCCTGGACGTCGCTGTCGGTGATGCGCGCCAGGCCGAAGTCCAGGACCTTCACGTCGGGGACTTCGTCCTGCATCGAGGATCCCGCCGTCGGCTTGGGGATCAGGACGTTCGCCGGCTTGAGATCGCGGTGGATGACGCCCTTCTGATGCGCGTAGGCGACGGCGTCGCAGATCTTCTTGAAGATCGATAGACGCAGCTTCACCTCGTGCGGCGACAGCGGCCCCGCCGGACGCTGACCGAGCCACGCGGTCAGCGTCGAGCCGCGCACCAGCTCCATCGCGAAGAAGTGGAGGCCCTCTTCGGTCGCTCCGGTCTCGTAAAGCGCCGCGATGCCCGGATGACGAAGACGCGCCAGCGTCTGCGCCTCGCGCTGGAAGAGCTTGAGGGTATCGGGCGAGACGTGCGCGCCGCCTCGGATCACCTTCAGCGCGACCGGCCGGCGCGGATGTTGCTGCTCGGCCTCGTAGACGACGCCCATCCCGCCCTCGCCGAGCTTGCGGACGAGGCGGAAGTCGCCGATGAAGCGGTCGTCGCTTGGCCGCGGAGGCGGAGGTGGCGGTGGGAGAGGTGGCGCCTCGGGAGACGGAGCGGCCTTGGTCTCGGTCGTCTCCCCGCGCTTTCCGATGACCCGCGCGAGCCGCTGCATGCCCTCGCGGACCTCGGACTCCGCGACGCCCTCCTTGTCCCAATCGATCGCCTCGCCGTCGAGCATGCGACGGGCGAGGTCGAGCAGGCGGTCGTCGTTTGCGGAACCGTCGGTGCCGATGGCAACACTCCCTCGAAGAGGACAACGCCCACAGGGACCCAACCCAACGCACCCGCGCCTATTTTTTCTGGCCCATCTCCCGAGCGAGCCGGACGAGCGCGCGGCTCACCGCCATCTGCGCTGCGTCTTCGGACGGCTTGCCCGTGATCCGGGCGATTTCTCGATATGGAAGCTGGAGATCCACCCGCAGCGCGATCGCCTCGCGGTCGTCCTCGCTGAGACGCGCCAGGGCCGCTTCGTAGGCGTCGAATAACTCGACCGCCTGCGCCTCCTGTTCGGGGGACGGTGACACCGAACGCGCGTTGGTATTCATCTCCTTGCGGCCCGGCTCGCGGTGTGTGCGGCGGATCTCGTCGCGGATGCGATGGAGGACCGCCTGGCGCAAATAGGACTGAAGCGCACCGACGTGCTGAGGCTCGAACGAGTTGAGGTGGGCGACCGTGCGAACGAGGACGTCCTGCACGATGTCGTCGGTGTTCATCTCGTCGCGAGCCCAGCGTGGAAGCCTTCCACGAGCCCAGTGACGCATCGGCTGGATCTGCCGCTCCAGAAGCTCGTCCAACGCGTGTTTGTCGCCATCTCTGTACCGGCGCAGCAGTTGGATGGAAGTGTCGGCGGCGTCGCTCACGAGGAACCCCCCCGAGCCATTGCAGAGAGTCTACGTCCCAAATGTGTCCGTTATGGATGAGATTGCTGGAGTTCCCGACTAGAATTGTCCAGCGTTCAGATCGAACCGAAAGTGAGGTGGTTCATGCCCATCATCGCTGCTCACGAGCCGGGCGCGTTCTGCTGGCCGGAACTCTACACAACAGACCAAGCTGGTTCGAAGATCTTCTACGTCAGGCTGTTCGGCTGGGAGATCAGGGATATCCCGATGGGGCCTCACGCGGTCTATACGATTTTTACTCTCGGGGGACATGACGCGGCGGCATGCTACGGCGCGCTTCCCGACATGGAGCACCAGGGGATCCGGCCGCATTGGATCGCCTACGTGTGGGTTGCAAGCAGCGACGAGACGGCGGTGACAGCCAAGGCCGCGGGCGGCAAGGTCGTCAAGGAGCCGTTCGACGTCCCGGGTGTCGGCCGGATGGCGGTGCTGCAGGATCCGACCGGCGCCACGATTTGCGCGTGGGAGACGAGGGGACACCACGGCATCGGTGTCTACCAAGAGCCCGGCGCCTTGCAGTGGACGGAACTGTTGACGAACGACACCGAGGCGGCGGCGGCGTTCTATGAGCGGGTCTTCGGATGGAAGCGCCAGCTCTGGCCGTCTCCCGAAGAGCCGCACTACCACCTGTTCATGCGTGGGGCCGAGGGCGCGGGAGGCATGACGCCGATCACTCCCGAGATGGGGCCGATCAAGCCGGTGTGGGTGAGCTACTTCCGGGTGACGGACTGCGACGAGACCGTCCTGAAATGTTTGAAGCTCGGTGGCTCGATCTCCGTGCCGGCCGAGTCCGTTCCCACGGTCGGGCGGTTCGCGGTGCTCGTCGATCCCGCCGGAGCGCACTTCGGGATCATGCAGCCGGCATAGAGGAGGCGGGCATCTCATTCGACTGGTTCGTGGGATCGGACGCCTCGCCCGGTTGCGTTCCGGGCTGCTTGACTTCGGTCGGAACGGTAGGTGCGGCGACGACTCGGGCGACCAGTCGAAGTCACACACATCTCCCGTGTGCCGGTATTCGTTACGGCGCTCGTGGTTCTGATCCTTCGATTTGGACCGACTGTCCAGGGGATTACTTCGCCGCCTTCATTTTCTCGACGAGCTCCTGCTGAAAGTTGAGCACGACGGACAGCCGGCCGATCTCGTCGGATTCTTCCTCGCCACGCATGATCACGAACTGGCGGCCGTCGGGGAGGACGTCCAACGGGATGACATTGAGCTTCTGAGCGTCGTAAAGCGGCGTGGGCGATCCGACCGATAGCGTGGGGGACGTCGCAACGGGCAACGACATCACCCTCTGACCCGGATCGGAGTAGCGGAGGGTGCGTCCATCTGCGCTCCAGAAGGGGCTTCCACCGCCCGACTTGGTCACGCGAAGCGCGTCGCTGACCGGACTGGCGCCGTGGAACGCGGCGACAAAGATCTCGGCGCGTCCGGATCCGTCCGAATTGTAGGCGATCCATCGGCCGTCGGGGGAGATGGCGCCTCCGGCCTCGAAGCCGGGTCCGGTGACGATCGGCTTCAGCTCCGAGAGCGTTTCCGGGGCCGTCGGGATCGCAACGAAGTACATATCGGCCTTTTGGTCGGCTCCGATGCGGCCGGCGACCAGGCCCGATCCGTCCGGAGCGAAGCTCCAAAGAAACGACTGGATGTCGTCCGTCGGCAGACTCGCGATGCGTCGCGGTGGCGACCCGGCGTCGAGGTCTTGGAGGTAGAACCCGTCTTCGGCGTTGTGCCCGCGCCGTCCGAACGCGACCAGCCGGCCGTCTCTCGAGAGGATCGGCGTGAAAATGTCCGCGTCGGGAATCGCCAGGATCCGGCGCAGGCCTTGACGGTCGAGCTCGCCCACCCACAGTTCGTCGATTCCCTGGCCGTTCGTGATCGTGGTCACGAAGCGCCGCCCGTCCGCGGAATTGGCCCGCGCGCGCTGGTACACGTGGCGCTCGTCGGATACCGGCGTCACGTTGCCCGTCGCGTCAACCAAACCGAGGCGGCGCCCCTCGGCGGTCCGCCCTCCGGACACGTAGACGAGCACGCCGTCGTCCGACAGGTTGAAATACGCGGGCAGAAACGAATACTCGGTGCGCAGGCCGTTGGCAACGGGAAGCGGTGCGCCCTTGAGCTTCATGGTGTCCGGATCGAACGGTACCGCCAGCAGAGTGTCACCGCGCGAGAACACGATGTGGCCCGTCGGCGAGTAGACGGGGTTCCCGCCGTCGTCGAACAGGAAGGTCACGTGCGCGGTCTTGAGATCCAGTACGCCGGTTCGGAGGTACCAGCCCTTCGCCCCGTAGGCGATCGCGGACAAGAGGATGCCGTTGTCCCCCGGAAGGGCGGTGGCCGCGAAGGTGATCGTGCCGCGCTCGCCCGCGAGATCGACCTGGACCGGCGCCGACGGCTCGCCGCCACTCGCCGGCAGGCGCACCAGGCTGGTGCCGTCCTCCAGAGCGACGAGTCCGCCGTCTCTGAGCTCGCCGATCGTGGTCCAGCGCGGATTCCACGGAGCGAGCGTGAACGGAGGGGTGCGCCCGTCCACCGGAACCCGCACGAGATTGCGCTGGGTGGAACCCAACGTGGCCGGAAGGGTCGTTTTGATGAATCGTCCGTCGGCTGTGAACCAGACCGTCCCGGCCCCTTCCGTACCAGGAAGCACGGTCATCGTGCCCGAGTCGAGTCGTCGAACGTAGATCCGGGGCGACGGCTCGGTCTCGCCGGGGGCCACGCGAGGAATCCCCCACGCAGCGATCGTAGATCCGTCGGGACTCCCCAGGAACTGGATGACACGAGCGTCGGCGGGGAAATCGAGATCGAGGCGAACGACGCCGGTGCCGGCGGACGATGGAGCCCGCCGCGAGACGATCCAGCCCCCGAACGCCGCACCGAGCAGGCCGAACAAGATGGCGGCACCCAGCACGCGCCGGGTGATCGGCGCCGGAGCGGCTTTGACCTCGGCTTCCGCGGTCGCAGCTCGCACGCGACCCGACGCCGTGCGATCGGCGAGCACCTCTTCGAGCTCGAGCCGTGCGTCGCCGATGTCCCTCATGCGCCGTTTCGGGTCCTTCTCGAGGCAGCGCTGGAGCAGCTCGCGCACCTTCGTCGGCGTGGTCGCGGGAAGCAGGCTCCAGTCCGCATCTCGCGCCAGCACGGCGGCGAGTGTGTCGGAGATGGTCTCGCCGTCGAACGGGCGCCGGCCGGTGAGCATCTCGTAGAGCACGCAGCCGAACGCCCAGATGTCGGCGCGCTTGTCGACGGCCTTGCCTCGCGCTTGTTCGGGACTCATGTAAGCCGCCGTGCCGAGCACCATGCCGACCATCGTGCCGAGCGAGGTGATCGTCGGCGACATCGCCGCGTCGTGCCCCGCACTCGAAGAGGCAGCGGTTTCGAGCGCCTTCGCGAGACCGAAGTCGAGCACCTTCACTTTGCCGTCGGGGGTCAGCCTGATGTTGGCCGGCTTGAGGTCGCGGTGCACGATCCCCTGCTCGTGCGCGACCTCGAGCGCCTCCGCAATCTGCCGCGCAAGATCCGCCGCCTCGGAAAAGGGGACACTCCCCTTTTTCAGCCGTTCGGCGAGGTCCTCGCCCGGCACAAGTTCCATCGCAAGGAACCGCGTACCCTCGTGCTCGTGCAGCCCGTAGATCCCCGCGATCCCCGTATGGTTGAGCGACGCGAGCACCTTGGCCTCGCGCTCGAAGCGGGCAAGCCGCTCGGCGTCGGCTGAAAACTCCTGGGGGAGGACCTTGATCGCGACCTCGCGCCCAAGCGTCGTGTCGGTGGCCCGCCAGACCTCGCCCATGCCGCCTTGGCCAATCCTCTCGGCGAGACGGTACTGGGCGAGACTGCGTCCGGGTTCCAGGGTCATGAGGGCCTCCGTGAGGGGCCCGATTGTAGGGTGGGAAGCGGCCGATCCCGCTTAGACTTTCGCGCGAGGGGGAAGAAGATGAACGAACGGCTCCGACGGACCGCCCTTCTGGTCTCCTTGGCAGGGATGGTCCTCGCGACGTCTCTACCCGTGTCCGCCGGGGGAGAGAAGGCGCTGGTCGGTTCTTTCACGCTCGCCAAGCGTGTGACGGAAGACGGCAATACGTTCACGGGCCCCGAAATCCTCGGGTTCATGACGTTCACGAAGACTCGCCGCACCGTCATCATGAAGTGGAACGGCGCCAGCGAAAGCCCGACGTCGATCGCGTTGATCGCGACGTACACGCTCTCCGGCGAGAAGTACTGCGAGAGCGTCATCTATGGCGTCGAAGGGAACCTACGCGCGCCCGGGGTTGCCTACGACACACCTTCGACGGCGCCGGTCTGCACGACCGCGATCTCCGACGCCTCCGGTCTATCGTTCGATGTGCCCGGAGAAAGCCTGCGGTTTCGCGTCGGGCGCGACGGGATCATCGCAACGACCCCACGTTGGACCGACACTTGGGAGCGGGTGAAGTAACCGGACGACACCTCGCCCTTGACTCACCATTGTACCCAACGTATCTTGTTGGGTGTAAACAGAGGCGAGCATGGGAACCACCCGCAAGAAGGCGTCGTCGGGCTACGCGCCGAAGCGCCCGCAGCCTGCGTTTCGAGTGTCCGAGCCGGGCGCCACGGGAATGCTCCTCGGAGAAAAGCTGCATCGCCTGATCGCCGACTTCGGGAACAACCGCGTAGCGAGTCTCCTCGGCGTCAGCCCGTCCCAGCCGTCGCGCTGGCAAAAGGGTGAAGAGCGAATCAGCGCGGAGAACCAACGCGGCCTGCTCGATCTGGACTACGTCATGGCGCGACTGCTCCAACTCTTCCCGCAAGAACAGGCCGAGATCTGGCTGACGTCTCACAACGCGCATCTCGGGGCCCGCCCCGTCGATGTCTTGCGTCTGCGCGGGGCGGCGAGGGTCGTTCAGGCGATCGATGCCGAAGCCCAGGATGCCTACGCCTAGGCTCTACCGGGTGTTCCCCTGGGTTCCCGGTGTCCGCGCACGTGCGCCGGGGCATCCTCTGTTCTCCTGGCCGGTCCAGGGCGCAGGGCGCATCGACAATCCCGAGAGTTACCGCACGCTTTACGCCTCGGATTCCCCGGCCGGGGCGATCGCCGAGGCGTTCGGGAGCCACGCGATCTGGACACCCCAACTCTTGCAAGGCCGGCGGGATCTCTCCGGTAGCGTACGAGCCTTAGCAGAGCTCGATGCGGAAAAGGTCGACGTCCTCGACCTCGACGATCCGCGCGAATTGGTCCGACGGCGACTTCGGCCGTCCACGGTGGTGATCCGCGATCGCACCGTGACCCAGCGCTGGGCCTTCGAGATCTTCAACGAGAAGCGCTGGGCGGGAGTCCGCTGGTGGAGTCGCCACGATTCGCGATGGGGAGCGTTCGGGCTCTGGAATCTCGAGAAAGTGCGCTCCCTCAGGGTGATACGTCTTACCGCCGATCATCCGGCGCTCATCGAGGCTGCCGCCGTCTTGTCGAGGCCATGGAAGGAGGTGTGAAAAAAACCCGTGGATGTCACCGCACGTCGCGGAGGATCGAAACGGTCCGGATGTCGGCGCGCTTTGGGCAAATTGTGGTGGAACACTAGATACGTGGTCCGATCCGAAGGAGGACGCCATGACTCAACCCACCCCAGGTCCCGAGGCCCATCACCATGAGAGCTCCATCGATCATTTCGAGGAGGAGTTCAGACACCTCGAGGGAGTGACTCGGTTCGGGCGCCCGATCCGCATAGCAGCGCTCGTGATTGTCCTCGTCGGCATTGTCGCGGTGGGCGTCTGGTGGGTCATGAGCCCGCCGCCGGTCACGTCCTCCCGCAAGGCCTACGTCACGACGGCCGGTAGTCCCATCGAAATCGAAGAACCGAAGGGGCGGACGCTCGACAACCCGCCCAGCCACTTCGCCTGGGAATCGGTTTCGGGGCGGCTCCAGTACATCGTGCGGGTCTACGTCAAAGGGACGAGCACGCCGGTCCTGGAGCGCATGATTACGACCTCTGAGGTCGATTTGACCACCGACGAGCAGGCGCGCATGCCGCGGGGGACGACCTTCGTCTGGACCGTCGTCGCTCAGGGGAAGGACGGTTCGACGATCGGCTCAGGCCAGGCGACGTTCAAGGTGCGCTGAAGGTAACGTTCCCTACTCGCTGGTGCCTTTGCTCTTCTGGGCCGCCTCGATCTTTTGGATGTCCGCGGGCGACAGTTCCGGCCTGTCGATCGTCAGCGTAATCGTGTTGATCTTGCCGTTGAACGCGAACGGCACCTGGTAGTCCTGGTCGGCCACCGGCGTGCCGGTGTCGGACCCGACGTCCAGGTTCTCGTCCCACTCCAGAATAAACGGCAGTGAATTTTCCATCTTCTGGGTGACGACGACCTTGCCGTCGACTCTGAGAACGCCCGTACCACCGCGACCGATGCCGCTGTAGTCCCCGTAGGCCAGCGTGCCCATGCCGAGCCCGTCGTACTTGAAGTCGAACTCGAGAACATGCTTGCCGGACGTGAGCGCGGCGGGAGCCTCCCAGCGGACGCGCTTCAGGTCCACGAGGTTCCACAGGAACACCAGCTTGCCCTTCAACACATAGAAGCCGTAGCCGCCGAAGCGGCCGCCTTGCGTGATCAGCATGCCGTCGCCGCCACCCTGCGGGATCTGGACATCGGCCTTGAAGTTGTACGACGCGTTCAGGACGCTCGGCGCGTCGCCGTTCGGCGTGCCGGTCAGCGGCCGCTTCCAAGTGAACACGTTGCGGCCCGCGGTGAGACTCGGCCGAGGCGTGATCAGCCGCGCTGTAAGCGTCGAGTCCAGCGGTTTCACCTGGTACTTGTCGGCTTCCTTCCAGAAGAGATCCTGCAACTCCTTGAGCTTTTCGGGATACTTCGCGGCGACGTCTTCCGATTGACTCCAGTCTTCGTTCAGGTTGTAGAGCTCCCACGGGTAGTCAAGCACGCTTTCCTTGGGCGGTTCGTGCACCCACGGCGCACGCATCACCTTGGTGCTGGCCAGCCAACCGTCGTTGTAGAGCGCGCGGTCCCCAAACATCTCGAAGTACTGCGTCTTGTGCGTCGTGGGTGCGTTCGCATTCTTCTTGTCGAACGTGTAGTTCATGCTGAAGCCCTCGATGGGCTTCTGCTTGATGCCGTTCACGGTTTCAGGTGCCGGGATTCCGGTTGCTTCGAGGATCGTCGGGACGACATCTATGACGTGGTGAAATTGGTTACGGATGCCGCCCTTGTCCGTGATGACCTTCGGCCAGGAGATCGCCATGCCTTGCCGCACGCCGCCGAGGTGGGAGACGATCTGCTTGGTCCACGAAAACGGCGTGTCGAACGCCCACGCCCAGCCGACCGCCATGTGGTTGTAGGTCTTGTTCGAGCCCCAAGCGTCGTAGAAGTACTTGAGTTGATCCGCGACCGGCACGTCGACCCCGTTGAACATCGCGACTTCGTTCGGCGTGCCGACGAGCGTGCCTTCGGCACTCGTGCCGTTGTCGCCATTGACGTAGATGATCAGCGTGTTGTCGAGCTTGCCCATGTCGTCGATCGCCTGGATCACTCGGCCGATCTCGGCGTCGGTGTAGGCCACGTAGGCGGCGAAAACGTCCGCCTGACGGATGAACATCTTCTTCTCGTCCGCGGAGAGTTGCTCCCACTCCTTGAGGATGTCTTTCGGCCACGGCGTCAGTTTCGCGTCTTTCGGAAGCACGCCCAGCCGCTTTTGGTTGGCGAAGATCTGATCGCGGAGCTTGTTCCAGCCCTGGTCGAACAGGTGCATGTCGCTGATCTTCTTGATCCACTCCGGCGTCGGGTGATGGGGCGCGTGCGTGCCTCCGGGGACGTAGTAGACGAAGAACGGCTGGTCCGGCGTCAGCGTGTCGACCTGGTCCATGTAGGCGATCGCCTCATCGGCCATCGCGGTAATGAGGTTGAAGTTCGGATTGCCCAAGAACGGGTAGATGTAGGTCGTGTTGCGGGCGAGGTTGGCGGGCTCCCACTGATTCGTATCGCCGCCCATGAACCCGTAGAAGTACTCGAATCCCATGCCGATCGGCCATTGGTCGAAAGGGCCGATCGAGTTGGCCTGGAAGGACGGTGTGTTGTGGTTCTTACCGAACCACGAGGTGCGGTAGCCGTTTTCCTTCAGGATCGTGCCGATCGTCGCCTTGTCCTTGGTGATGATGCTGTCGTAACCCGGATAGCCCGTGGCTTGCTCTGAGATCACGCCGAAGCCGACCGAATGATGGTTGCGCCCCGTGATCAAAGCGGCGCGCGTCGGCGAACACAACGCGGTCGAATGGAAATTCGTATAGCGCAGACCGTTCGCGGCAACGCGGTCGAGCGCCGGCGTCGGGATCACGCCGCCGAACGTGCTCGGCACACCGTACCCCGAATCGTCGGTCATGATCAGCAGGACGTTCGGCGCCCCCTTGGGGGGCACGATGCGCGGCTGCCAGTAGGCCGTCGAGCCCTCGGTCGAGCGCTCGATCTTGCCGGCGAATTTCCCAGGCGGCGCCGGAAGCTGCTTGCCGTCGATCGTGGTCGTCGCGGCCGGAGAGCCGGGCTTGGCTGCGTCTTTTTGTGCCATCACGGCTACCGTGACCGTAGCCAGAAGAGCGATGATCGTCGCGCCAAAGAGAATTCGTCTGCGCTGTTTCATGAGAATCCTTTCGCTTTGACCAAGCACCAGATTCGGCGGGCATTCTAGTACGCCGCTTACTCCAGCGTCAGCATCCAGATGTCCCCCTCGGAGATCTGCCGGTTGAGGATGAGCGTGCGGCCATCGGCGGAGAGCGCGACGTCCGAGGGGCCGGGGAGCCCGGGAACGTCGGTCACTTCCCGTGTCACGGAGTCCCAGAGTGTGGCGACGTTGCGATTGTGGTCCCACGCCAGGAGCCGTCTTCCGTCCGGAAGCCACACGACACTCCCGCGCCAGCCTCCGGGGTCCTGTTGCAGTTCGAGCCGGTCCGTGGCCGGCGTGTAAATCGCCGGTAGGTTCCCTTGCGGGGTGAGCAGTCGGCCGGCAATTCGCTTCCCGTCCGGTGACCACGTCATCGGGAAGAAGGCCTCGGCGGCCTTTTCCACTGCGACATTCATGGACGGGGAGCCCACGCCGAACCAGTCGGGCTCGACGTTCGCGACGCCGAGTTCCGGGGCGCCGATCTTGCCGTGGACTTGCATCGCGACGCGGCTCCCGTCCGGCGTGACGCAGGGCACGAGGAGGCCCAACCCCGTCGTGTTCCCGAGCTGCCGCAGGTCCGTCCCGTCACGACGCATTATCCACAGCTCGTATTCTCCGGAGCGATTCGAGTAGAAGAGTATCCACTCGTTGTTCTCGAGCCAGCGTGGGCCGCGATTCCGGAAGGCGTCGTCGGTGAGTCTTCGGCGTCCCGTGCCGTCGCTACCGATGACGAACAGGTTCTCTCGCGGCTTGGACGTACGGTAGGTGATCCACGCCCCGTCATCCGCGACGTCGACTTGCACGAACGGACTTGTCGACGAGAAGAGTGAAACCGGCGGGCCTGCCGGGCGGCCGGCGGCGGGATCGAATGGGACGCGGAGGATCTCGCCACGCGCGGTATCGATTGTCAGCGCGATCCGCCGCCCATCGGCGGAGATGCTTCCCTGCATCGGCCGCGCGACCCCCGTCGTCACCGGCTCCGGCTCCCCGTGCACCTCGCCACTTCCCTCGTCAATGGGAACGCGCCAAAGATCGGGGCCACCCCGCCTATCGCTCAGGAAGTAAAGCCAAGCTCCATCGGGCGACCAGAAGGGGTCCCAATCGGTTTCGGGGTCGTCGGTTACCGGCGTGAACGTCCCGCCCTCGGCGGGGATCGTTCGCAGATCGCGCTGACCCTGATCGACCGCAAAGAACGCGATCCGCTTTCCCGAAGGTGACCAGACCGGCTGGACCGCGTCGCCGTCATAGATGTGCTTCTTCTCGCCGGTTGCGACCTCGACGACCCATAGGCTCGCCACCGTGTTGCGCGAGAAGGGATCGGTGACGCGTTCGGTCGAGTAGACGATCTTGCGGCCGTCGGGAGACCAGGACGGGTGCGCGCCTTCGGTCGCGATGCGCTTTGGAGACTCGCCGGTGGCTCCCATGACGAACAGGCCGCCGCCCTCGCGACGTGAGCAAAACGCGATGCGCTCGCCGTCGGGCGAGAACGCCGGGTCGAAGTCGTTGTCCGCGAAGGCTTCGGTGAGGTTGACGGCGTTCTCCCCGCCCACGCGGAGAAGAAAGACGTCTTCGTCGCCGCCGTCGACGGCCACGTAGAGGAGGTTCTTCCCGTCGGGGGAGAGGTTCGGCTCGTACTGCACGTCCGGCAGATCGGTGAGCTGCGTCATTGAAGTGACCCGTGCTTCGGACGTCGCACCCTTGCCGCGTGCCGCAGGGCCGGCGAGCCAGCGCGTGCCCGCGAAGGCGCCGAGAAAGATGCCGGCGACACCGATGGCCGCGATGAGAGGCCACGAACGCCGGGAAGCTGCGAGGGGCACGGCCGCCGTGGACGCGTCGGCCCCACCCGGATCCGCGCCGATCTCTCGCAGCACAAGGGCGATGTCCGCCAGGTCGCGCACACGCTCGCGCTGATCCTTGACGAGACAGCGTTTGATGACCCGTTCGACCCGTGGACGCGAGACTCCGGGAAGGGCGTCCCAGTCCGGATCCTCGTGGACGATTGCGGCCAGTACGTCGGTGACCGTCTCTCCGGGGAACGCGACTCGGCCCGCGAGCATCTCGTAAAGAAGGCAGCCGAAAGCCCAGACGTCCGTGCGCCGGTCGACCGGCTTTCCTCGCGCCTGCTCGGGGCTCATGTACGCCGCGGTTCCCAAGATCATGCCGGCGGCTGTTCCCGCACTCGTCATGGTCATCGACCCGCCCGAGATGGCCTGCGGCCCGTACGTCTTGGCGAGTCCGAAGTCGAGGACCTTGACCTTCCCGTCTGGCGTGATCTTGACGTTCGCCGGTTTTAGGTCGCGGTGGACGATGCCGTTTTCGTGCGCGGCGTGCAGGCCGGCCGCGATCTGCTGGGCGGCGTCCAGCGCCTCGTCCAAGGGAAGCGGGCCGCGGGAGATGCGCTGGGAGAGGTCCTCCCCGGCCACCAATTCCATCGCCAGAAACCTGACCCCCTGCGCTTCGTGGAAGCCGTACACCGCGGCGATATTCGGATGGTTGAGCGACGCCAACGCCTTGGCCTCGCGCTCGAACCGGGCGAGCCGCTCGGCGTCCACCGCGAATTCCGCCGGCAGAATCTTGATCGCGACCTCGCGGTCGAGGGTCGTGTCCGTCGCGCGCCACACCACGCCCATCGCCCCCTCGCCGATCTTTTCGGCGAGGCGGTAATGAAGGAAACTGGTGCCAGCTTCGGGGTTCATCCGGCGATTCTACCCGGCGTCACTACTTGCCGAGCGGGTTTCGCCACTTCAATCCGTCAAATCGCGAGAAATCCGCGTCGGTGGAATGAAGCTCGGCCTGATGCTCGATGGCGAGCGCCGCGAGGTGGGCGTCGGTCGTGAGATTCCCGGCCGTGCCGAGCGACTCGAGCAGCCCAAACACGATATCCGCGTGGCGCTCCCCGGGATGGAGAATCCCCGCCTGTGGCCGCTCGAGCCACGTCCGGACGATGCCGCAAGCGTCTATGGCATCGAGCGGGCGCGAGAGTACCGACGGATGGGTGGCGATGCGGACGAAGCCCAAGAGCACGGCCCACGCGAGCCCAACCGAGCGATCGCCGTTCATCACGTCCTCCAACCACGTCTTGGCGCGCGTGTGCACCCGCGAGCCCGAGTTGTAGGCATGAAGGAACAGATTGACGTCCGGGACGATCATCGCGGCCGGTACTTCTTTCGAGTCTCGGCGACCTGCAGATCATCGACGAGCTGGTTCATCCGGTCGGGATCGAAGCCGGGCCGAAGCCCGAGATCGCGGGCCTTCACCGTGAACCGCGCTGCCCGCGCAGGACGGCCTGCCCCGCCGAGGCCCAGCCGCAAAGCCTCGTTGACGATCGCCTTCAGTCCTCGTCCGGTGCGCCGCATCTCTTGCCGCAGCCGTTCGGCAACGTCGCGCTCGAGGGTCAGTGTCGTTCGCATGCGGACATCTTGATGCCAATATTCATGATGTCAAGATGCTAGTCATTGTCGTATTCAATAACAACTTGCCCTCGTACGCCTAACATGTACAGTATTACTGTACATATATGGAGTACCCGCCATGGCGAACCGCACGACTTACACGCAGGCCCGCGCCACGCTCGCCAGTCTGTGCGATCGCGTCGCCGAGACGCGCGAACCTTATGTCATCGAGCGGCGGAATGGAGAAAACGTCGCGCTCATCTCCGAGGTCGAGTTGAACGCGCTCCTCGAAACGGCACACCTTCTCCGCTCACCGAAAAACGCTGCCCGCCTCGCCACAGCGCTAGAGCGCGCGCAGGGCGGCAAGCCGGCGCCATCGTCGCTCATCGCACTGCGCCGCAGTCTCGGCCTTGAAGACGAAAAAGCCTGATCGACGCCGACCGGAGCGCCTCGCGGTCTTCCATCCCGAGTTCCGTGAAGACCTCGCGCACTGGGTAGCCGGCGACCGTGTCATCGCGATGCGTGTCCTCCAACTCGTCGAGCACGTGCTGCGCGATCCGTTGGAGGGGATCGGCAAGCCCGAGCCCCTGCGCTTCTACATGCAGGGCTGCTGGTCGCGCCGCATCACGCAGGAACATCGAATGGTCTACCTGGTGCGCGACGGGCGGATCGACTTCTTGATGGCGCGGTATCACTACTGACCGTCCCCACGCATCGCCAGCACCCGCTTCAGGTTTCGTTCCGTGTCTTTCGATGTGGGATCGATCGCTAGGGAACGGCGGAAGAGTTCGATCGCCTCGTCCAGGTGGTGTTCCTGGGCGCGGATGATTCCGAGGCGGTTGAGCGCGCGAGCGTGTTTGGCGTCGATCGCGAGCGCCGCCTCGAAGGCCGTCGCCGCCGGCTCGAGCTCGCCAAGTTGCGACCTGGCCACTCCCAGCAGGTAACGGTCTTCCGCCGTCGATCCTCGTCCCGCGAGCGCAGCGTCGAGAAGAGTTATCACCTCCGCCTCACGGTGTTCCATCAGCAGCGCAACGACCAGGTCCTCGCGCCAGCGCGGGTTGGTGGGCTCCAGCTCCACCGCGCGTCGGAGGTGCGGAAGCGCTTCGTCGCCGCGCCCGGCCTTGGTCAGGGCGACACCCAGACCGTTCTGGCCCGAAGCCGAGTCCGGAACCTGTTGGATGGCGCGCTCCAATTCCACGATCGCTTCGTCCGGTTGATTCAGGTCGATCAACAGGTTGCCGAGGTTCCTGCGGGCGCTGACGAAGTAGGGGTCGATGGCGAGCGCGGCGCGGAACTGCTGCGAGGCTTCGTCACGGCGGCCCGCGCGCTGGAGCAGGGCGCCGTAGCTGTTGTGAATCAGCGCGCTCCCGCCGGCCACCGCCAGCGAGCGCTCGAACAGACGCTCGCTCGAGGACCAGAACCGTCCTTGGTAGACCGTCATCGCGCATAAAGCCACGGCTGTGACCAACGCGCCGACGGCCAGCGGCGAGCGCCACCGAGGCCTCGAATCCGCGAGCTCCGCGGCGCTCCAGGCGACGGCGATGCCGATGCCGAGCATTGGAAGGTAGGTGTAGCGATCGGCGTACGCTTGCGTTCCGACTTGCAGTATGCCGATCACCGGAACAAGGGTGCCGAGAAACCAGAACCAACCGATCGTCAACCACGGCCGCCTGCGAACCGAGGCCACGGCGCCAGCGGTCAAGCCGATCAGCAGGACGGCGGACCCAGCCCAGCGCCAAACCGGAACGACGTGCGGCAGCGGGTAGACCACGGCCAAGTTCACCGGCCAGACGAATTTGCCCAAGTAGGCGACATAGGCGGTCAACGCGTTGGCCAGTCGCACGGCGAACGGCACCGCTGAAAGCGAACCGATGGCTCCGCTCGCGCGCTGGGCGGCGATCGTGACGACCGAAGACGCCGCCGCGAGCGCGAAGAACGGAATCAACTCGATCAGCCGGGGTCTTACGGTCGACCACTTGAGCGTCATCCGTTCCAGCGGCCAGAAATTGAGCAGCAGCAGGACGAACGGCAGGGTGACGAGCATCGGCTTCGCCATCAGCCCCAGCGTGAAAGCGAGAAGGCCGGCCAGATAACGCGAAGGCGTCGGTCGCTTGGCGTAGTCCACCCAGGCGAGCAAGGCGAGCAGTCCGAAGAAAACCGAGAGAACGTCTTTGCGCTCGGCAACCCAGGCCACGGACTCGAGGCGTTGTGGATGCAGTCCGAACAACGCCGCCACGAACAGGCTCGGCCAGAAGGCCCCGGTCATTCGAAACAACAAGAGCAGCACGAGCAGCGTGTTGGCCACGTGCAGCAAGACGCTCGTCAGATGATGGCCGGCAGGTGCGAGACCCCAGACACTGGCGTCGAATTGGTGGGAGATCCACGTCACCGGGTGCCAGTTGGAGGAGTGAAAGGTGGTGAAGGCCCAGCCCAGGTTGTCTCCGCTAAGACCGGAAGAGACGTGGGGGTTGCGGGTGACGTAACTTTCGTCGTCGATCTCGAAGAAGGGGTGGGCGATCAACGGCGCGAACACCGCCATGACCGCAAGTCCGAGGAGCAAGCCTGCCGAGAGTTTCCAGCGATCGATTGCGATCATTCCGCCTCGTGGTCTACTTCGCGAACTCCCTCGTCCAGTTTTCCTCGATGACGATGCCGCCGAGGCTGCTCGCGGCCCCCTGCGACTCGACGATCACGAAGCGGTTTCCGTCCGCCGAGACGTCGAAGCCGGCCGGCCACCCGAAAATCAGCGGCCAGCCGAGCGGCTTGCGGGTGAAGAGCTCGCGGGGCGCGCCGAGATGCGGTTCAGGACCCCCCGCCACGTCCACTTCCATGACCGAGTCGCCCCGCGCGTAGTAGATCTTGTCGCCCTGCGTGCTCCATTTGGGCCACGTTCCGCCGCCGACCGTCACCTGCCAGCGCCCGTCCCCCTGCGGGAAACGTTTGAGGTAAATCTCGGTCGCTCCGCTTTCGTCCGAGGCGTACGCGAAGTACTTCTCGTCGGGGGAGAGGCGCGGCCATGCCTCGATGGCGGGACTCGAGACGAGAGAGACCGGCTTCCCGTCTCCCTTCGTGTCGCGATACCAGAGGTCCCAGTTGTTCGACTTGTCGAAGTCGGCGAAGAGCAAATAACGCCCGTCGGCCGAATGCGATGCGGCGTAGCCGGTGTGAAGCGTGCGAGCCTCGCCGCTTCCGTCTACGTTTTTGCTTTTTATCGTCAACGGCACCGAGGAGCCCTCGCTGTACAGGATCGTCTTCGCGTCGGGCGACCAGGCCTCGATGCTGTAGGGGACGTTCGAGACCGACAGGCGCGTCCGGGTCCCGCGCTCCGCGTCGTGGATCCAGACGTCGTCCACCTCGTTCTCTTTCGCCACGATCGCCACGTACCGCCCATCCGGGGATAGCTCGGGGAAAGGCCACTGCTCCTGACCGGGGCCGATGGGCGCGATCGTTTTGCCGGTGCGGTCGGCCCAGAACATGCGGGTCATCCGCGAGGCCGCGCCTTTGACGTGGACGAGCGTGCCGTCCACCGACACGCTCGGCACGTCGGCGTCGGCGGCCACCAGAAAGGGATCGCCGGTTGCCTCGCGCTTCGCGAGCGAGAAAGGGAGCGCCCAGACGCCCACGTTGGCGGGATGCCGGTGGTAGAGGATGTAACCGGCGGGGGAATAGACGGGAAACCAGATGTCCTGGTCGGCGGCGAGTTTCAGCAATTCCTTCCGCTGTCCGTCGGCGAAGATCCAGAGCGAATTCGGTCGGCCGCCCGCCACGTGCGGTACGAACAGCACGCTGCCGTCGGGCAGGCAGTTCGCGTCGTGGAGATCGGTCTCCTTCTCTTTTTCGAGCGGCACGAGCTCCGTAAAGTCGCCGCCCGATGAAGACACGCGCATCACTCCCGAGTCGCCGGTGGTCATCACGAGTTTCCCGTCCGGGCACCACGACGCGCTGCTCCCCCCGGTGAGCTGCAGGCGGATCTCGGCCATGACGCTGCTCTCGCCGCCCGTTGCCGGCACCTTCCAGAGCTTGCCGCCGGCGACGTATCCGATGAAGGCGGAGTCCGGGGACCAGAAGATGATCGACGGCTCGGCGGACGTCGCGACGACGGTCGGTTCGATCCGTGCCAACGGCCGGACGAGGAGCTTCCCTCCCTCGACGTAGGCGATCGCCGTGCCGTCGGGGGAGATCCCGACGAGGCGGCTCTGGTTGTTGGACCGGAATGGACCATGGGCCGAAACTTCAAAACGCCGCACGGGGGGCGGGATCGTTCCCGGCGCCAGAGCGCGGTTCACGCCGAAAACGACGAGCGCTGTGACGAGCGCGGTCGCGGCAAGCGGCCAAGGGGACAGCAACCGTTTTCCCTTCGGGAAAACGGTTGCTGTCCCCGGCTGATCGTCGACCTTCCCCGACTGGATGTCTTCGAGCTCGAGCCGCGCTTCGCCGATGTCCCTGAGCCTGCGGCGCGGGTCGCGCTCGAGGCATCGACGTACGAGACGCGCAAGGCGCGGCGGCGCCGACGCCGGCAACGCTTCGAAGGCGATCGGCGCCATGATCACGGCGGCCAACACCTCCGAGATGCCCTCGCCCTCGAAAGGACGGCGGCCGGCCAGCATCTCGTAGAAGATGCAGCCGAACGCCCAGATGTCGGTCCGCCGGTCGACCGGTCTCCCCTTGGCCTGCTCGGGGCTCATGTAGGACGCGGTGCCCAGGATCATGCCGGCGACGGTGCCGAGCGAGGTGATCGTCGGCGACATGCGCGAGTCCAACCCCGACTGCCCCCCCGATGCGACCGGGTCGAGCGCCTTCGCGAGGCCGAAGTCCAGCACCTTGACCTTGCCGTCGGGGGTGAGCTTGACGTTGGCGGGTTTCAGATCGCGGTGGACGATCCCCTGGTCGTGCGCCGCTTCGAGCCCCTCCGCGATTTGCCGGGCGATATCGGTCGCCTCGGCGTGAGGGACCGCGCCGCGCTCGAGCCGTTGCGCCAGGTCCTCGCCCGGGACCAGCTCCATGGCGAGGAAGCGCACCCCCTGGTGTTCGTGAAGCCCGTAGATGGCGGCGATCCCTGGGTGGTTGAGCGACGCGAGCACCTTCGCCTCGCGCTCGAAGCGCGCGAGCCGCTCGGGGTCGGCCGACAACGACGCGGGGAGGAACTTGAGCGCCACGTCGCGCGCAAGCGTCGCGTCGGTCGCCTTCCAAACTTCGCCCATGCCCCCTTCGCCGATTTTTTCGACGAGGCGGTAGTTGAGGAGGGAGGTTCCGGAGCTCAGAATCACGCGAGAGTCCCCTTTCAGAGCGACGAAGTGTAAGCTGTTTGACTATGAACAGACCAGGCGCCGCCATTCTTGCCCTGTCGTTCCTCGTCCTTTCCACCGCGTTGGCCGCCCCCCCGACGCTTCTCCTGCCGGTCCCGAACGCCCGCATCCCGGTCGCCGGGGTCTTGAGCGGCGGCCAGCCCACAAAGGACCAGATCGCGTCCGCGGGGTCCGCCGGGTACAAGACCGTGATCAACCTTCGCACCGACACGGAGCCCGGTTTCGAGTGGGAGGCCGCGGCCGTCAAGGCGGCCGGCATGGCCTATGTCTCGATTCCGGTGGCCGGACCGGCCGACCTCACGAAGGACAACGTCGTTCGTCTGGACGCCGCGCTGAAGGAAGCGGCGGTGGCGGGCCCTGTTCTTCTCCACTGTGGCAGCGGGAACCGCATCGGGGCGTTGCTCGCGTTGCGCGCGGTGTGGCTGGAAGGCAAAGACCCCGCGGTGGCGCTCGCATACGGCAAGGCCTCGGGACTCACCGGTCTCGAGCCCGCCGTGAAGTCGTTGCTCGGGCTCGCGGAGCCGGCTGTGGCGCTTCCGGCCCCTGCGTCACCGCCGAAGTAGGATGACTCCTACGCTTGGCCGTGCTTGAGAAACGTCCCGTTCTGGAACTCGGCGAAGGCTTCTCTCAGCTGTTCCTTGGTGTTCATCACGATCGGGCCGCGCCAGGCGACGGGCTCGCCGAGCGGTTTACCCGACACGAGCAGGAAGCGGATCCCGTGCTCTCCCGCCTGCACCGTGACCTCGTCGCCGCGATCGAACAACACGAGGGTGCGGTCGTCGATCTCGTCCGAAGGCGCCCCGTCCGACAAGCCGAAACTTTCCGTGCTCATCGGCATCGGACCGGACGCGTTGGAGAACGTCCCCGACCCCGCGAAGACGTAGGCGAACGCGTGGCGTGTCGTCGGAACGGGAATCGTCTTGCGCTTTCCGGGCGGGACGGTGACGTCGAAGTAGTTGGGCTCTGCCGCGATGCCGTCCACGGGCCCGGTCACCCCCCAGAGGCTTCCGCAAATAATGCGAGCGCTCGTCCCGTCATCGTCCGTGAGCTCGGGTATCTCGGCTGACTTCACTTCCTGGTAGTGCGGAGCTGTCATCTTCAGCGACGATGGGAGATTGGCCCAGAGTTGGAAGCCGTGCATCCGTCCCTTCGCGTCCCCTTGTGGCATCTCTTGGTGAATGATCCCGCTCCCAGCGGTCATCCATTGAATATCGCCAGGTGCGATCGCCCCGCGGTTCCCGAGCGAGTCGCCGTGCTCCACCGTCCCCGCCAGCACGTAGGTGATCGTCTCGATACCGCGATGAGGGTGCCAGGGGAACCCCGCGCGATAGAGCTCAGGATCGTCGTTGCGGAAATCGTCCAGGAGGAGGAACGGATCGAACTCTTCCGTGGTCCCGAATCCGAATGCCCGACGGAGGTGCACGCCGGCTCCCTCCATCGTGGGCGTTGCTTTGACGAGTCGCTGGATTGGTCGAATCGACATGGAGACCTCTTTCGTAGCTACTTTTTTACGGGCGGCGGGAAGTTCTTGAGCAGCTTGGTCAGGCCCTTCTTCAGGTTGTTGTAGTTCTTGTCGGCGTTCGAGCTTGGGTTCAACATCTCAGTCGCCGTGCCGCGCCACACCAGCAGCTTCCCCTCGGGGTTGTAGATATCGAGGAGGATCGTGCCGTTGTTGATCGTTGACGTCTCGGCCATTCCCATCCCCCCGCCGAAGCGGAATCCCATGCCGCCGCCGTACCCGGTGATCACTTGTTGCTTATCGACCGTGGTTCCGTAGCCGACGAACAGGTCCACCGGGTCAGCATCTTTCTTGACGAATCCCTTTGATGCGAGCAGCCCGTCGATGAACCCCCGCGCCGTGTTGGACCACGGCTGTCCCTTCCAGATCAAATCGAGCACGTTGGTGAGCCCGTAGGCGGCAAATGCGACGGTGCCCCTGACGCGCATCACGCCCTTTCGTATTCGACGATCATCGTCCGGTGCTTTTTCCCGGTCGGGCCTTTGGTCCACATCTCGTACGAGTGGCGCCCGTGGTTTTGGATACGCACGATCGTCTCGAAGACCCGCTTTTGCCCAGACGGTTCGATCGCCTCGGCGACGCAGTCGATCCTCTCGTCGGTCGGGTTGCCCACGCCGAGGCTGGTCATGAGGCCCGTGCCGAAGGTGTCCATCCACGTGCCGACGTAGCGCTTCTGCACGTTGTCGTACCCGGTGTAACCGATCCCCTCGAAGGGCATCCCCATCGCCATGCCCTTGTAGATCTGCTCGAGGTACCGGCCGCCCAAGACCAACCGATGGACCGACGTTCCCCCGTGAACTTGCGGCGGTGCGCCGGGCGCCATCGTAAAGGTCGTGGTCGCGCGCCACGTCCCGACCATCGGCATGAGACGCGCGTGGCCGGCCGACGGGCTCATCGCCGCCTGCCACTGCGCCATCATCGCTGCCTCGCTCATCGCTTTCGGCGTCGGCTTCGTCGTTGCCTTGGCTTTCGTCTTGGCTTTTACCTTCGGTTTTGTCGTCGCCTTGGGGCGTGCCGCCTTCTTCTTCACCGCCATCGTCGTTCCTCCTGTGATGGTCTGGGACTCCCGCGCACGGTCAGCGCCGGGGAGTATGAGCGCGGGATGGAGGGCTGTAAACGGCGGACTGTTAACCGTTAACAGTTCACAGTTCCCGGACATGCCCCCCGTTGGTCCGCGTCGCAAAGCCTCAACTACGGGAAAAGGGGAGTGTCCCCTTTTCGCTCGAGGTCGAGAAGGCGCTGTTTTCGCCAGATGCCGCCTCCGTAGCCGGTGGGGGTTCCGTCCTTGCCGACGACCCGGTGGCAGGGGATGACGATCGCGATCCGGTTCATCCCGTTGGCGCGCCCCACCGCGCGCACCGCCTTGGGCGAGCCGGCCGCAACCGCGATCTGCTCGTAGGATCGAAGTTCGCCGAACGGGATCCTGAGCAACTCGCTCCACACGCGTTCCTGGAACGGCGTCCCGGGGGCGTTGAGCGGAACCTCGAAGTCCCTCCGCTTTCCATCGAAGTACTCCTGAAGCTCCTGGCGCAGCTGCTCCAAGAAATGATGCTCGCCCGGAACGAGCGGGCGACGCAGTCGGCGCGCGAGCGTTTTCAGCTGCGCTTCGAGCATCCGCCGGTCCGAAAACTCCAGCAGGCAAATTCCGCGATCGTCCGCTCCCGCGATCAGCGGGCCGAGAGGGCTTTCGATCCAGGCGAGGGAGACGCTTTCGACCTGCTCTCCCTTGCTGGGAGTCGCGCCGAACGTGCGCGCGAACGCGTCCCTGAATCCGCTGTGCGACAGGTAACCACTCTCGAACACCGCGTCGTCCACACTGCCTCCTTGTCGAATCGAAGCCAGGGCGCCGGACAAGCGCCGTGCGCGGCAAAAGGCGCTAAAGGTCATGCCGTAGTGCGTCTTGAACCAACGTCTCGCGCGCCCCGGGTCGACTCCTTCGGCGCGAAGGTCCGCGGCGCGGATACGTACGTCGGGCGCGTCGTCCACGCGCGCGATCAGATGGGCGGCCCACTCCGGCGGTGTCCCCGGGGCTTCGAGTGGCGTGCACCGCTTGCACGGGCGGTACCCCGCGAACATCGCCTCGCGCACCGTGGCGAAAAACTCGACGTTGCCGGGGAGCGGTTTGCGCGCGGGGCATCGGGGGCGGCAGAAAATGCCGGTCGTCTTCACGGCGGTGTAGAACACGCCGTCGTAGGAGTCGTCTCCAGCCATGTAGGCGGCGACCATGGTCTCGCGCGAAGGCTGCGTGTTCATGCGGGGAGATTACCGGCGACGAGGGGATCAAACCACCGAAAAAGAGGCGTCGAATTAACGCGCGCCGTCTTCCATCCGGTCGCTCCGGATATCGGCCAGCGCCTAGGCGGCCCACTCGCGCGTCTTGTCGTCAAGCCAGGGATCGCCCTTAAAGCGGAGCAACTCAGGAACGGCGGTGAGACGCTGCTTCTGGGTCAGCATCCCGTGCTGGGCGAGCCCGCACGCGGCACGCTCCCTGATGAACGGCGAGGGGTCCTCATGGAAGGCATTGAGCAGAGGTGGGATCGAATCGTCCGTCCCCAACATCGCAATGCCCTCGACCGCCCAGTGGCGCAGCTCCTCGTCCGGGTCGCTACCCCATCGCAGTAGATAATCGAGGGCGCGCCGCGGCTCGACGCCGCGGATGACGCGCTCACCGAGGCGCATCGTGTAAACGACCTCGAGCGGTTCGGCGTAGGGGTTGCGATACGTCTGGACCAGAGTCGAGCAGGCGATCCCGCCGGAGGTCGAGGCGGCGACCCGCGCCGCCCCGCGGGTGCTTCCATCGCATGTGTACCGGGCATCGTCGTTTCTCCCGCCGCCTGCGCCCTGGTCCCATTGTCCTCCGGAACACCCGGCCGGAACCGTGAGGCGGCTTCAAAAGTTCATGACGGGAGAGGGACGTTGGTGACAGGGAAATGTAAGATCCCGCCATGCGCGCGCTCGAAGCCGAAACCTACGAAGCCTGGCTGGCCGCCTGGGCAAAAGCGTGGGACGTTCCCGAGCTTCCGTGGCGAGTGCGCATCGTGTTCAGCCAGCGCCTTCAAAGCTCGCTCGGCCGGTGTTCTCCGCGCACCGGTTTGATTCGCCTGAACCCCGGGCTGCTCGAAGGCGCGCCCGCGGCTCTGCGCGAAGTGGTTTGCCACGAAGTCGCCCACGTTGCGACCTGGATTCTTTACGGGCGCCGGGCAGCGGCTCACGGGCGCGAGTGGAAAGACCTGATGCAGCGAGCCGGCTACGACCCCCGCGTGCGGTGGGCCGAGGCGACCGTCCCCGAGGCCGTTCGCGAGCGGCGCCGGCAGACCGCGGTCTACGTCCACAGCTGCCCGGTGTGTCGCGCGCAGTGGATCGCTCGACGCACCGTCACAACGTGGCGCTGCGGCACCTGTCGTAAAGCGGGGCGCGACGGGCGGCTGACGGTATCGAAGCGTGAGGCGGGGACTAAAGCGGAGTCGGCGTAGCGGCTCGCGTCGACCGCTGCAAGATCAAGAGCGCAACAAACGCGGCGACACCGACACCGGCGAAAACCCACCAGATGACGTGGGCGTTGGCGTACGCAGCGGGCATCGCCCCGTGGCCGGCGAGCGCCGCGAGGCGCGCCGCCTGGTCGGCCGCCGAAAGCGTCGAGGGATCGGGACAGAACGCCTCGAGCAGGTAACCCGAGAGCACGAAGCCGACGAACCACGCGAAAAACGTATTGATGTGGGCGTAGCCCATGTACAGCCCCTCTTGTCCTACAGGGGCTTGCTTCGAGGAAAACTCGAGGTAACGCGGCGAGAGGAAACACTCGGCGAACCCTTGCAGCGAGATTCCGAGCACCATCGCGATCGTCACGGGATGCGCCGCGAAACCCAACGCCCCGGCCATCGAACCGATCCGCGTGGAGAACCCCATGATGGTCGCGGAGATGGGGATCAGGAAGAGCGCGATGGCGATCGAACTGATCGGGGCGAGCCTCCTGACGAGGTGCGTTACGGGGACGACGCACAACACCACGACCAGCGGATTCACGTTGGCGTACCACTCGGGCATAGCGGAATCGCCGACCATTCGCAGCACGTACTTGGGCATCGAGGCGTACATCTGCCCCTGGATCAGCCAGAACCCTGCGGTGATGAGGATGAGCGCCAGGAACCGCCCGTTGCGAAGGACGGTCGCGAGGCCGTGGAGCGAATCCGCTACGCTGCGCGGTCGCGCGCCCGTGTTTTCCTTCGGCCAGTAGAACAGCAGGACGATGACGAGCGCGACCGCGGCGGCGCCCGCCGAATACAACGGGACCGCCCCGACGCCGAGTATTTTGCGCACCGGCCCCGCCACGCTCTTTCCGGTGAACGAGCCGATGTTGACGATCATGTAGAACAGGCTGAACGCGCGCGCCCGCGACACTTCGTTCGAACAGAGCATCACCGTTCCCGTGATGAGCGGCTTGACGAATGAGCCGCCGATAGCCGCCAGCGCGAGCCCCGCGATCACCGGAAGCGGGCGAGGCGCGATCCACAGGAGCCCATACCCGGCGGCGAGGAGGGCGAAGGCGATGATCAGCGCGGGTCTGAAACCGATGCGGTCCGAGATCGCCCCCGTGACGAAGGGGAGGAGGTAGATCAGTCCCGCGAACGACGCCCCGACCCAGCCCGCCTCGACGTCGGTGAACCCGACGACGCTCGTCAGGAAGACCGCGAGCGCGATGAACACCCCGTAATACGCCGCCCGCTCGAACAGCTCGATGAGGTTTGCCACCCAGAAGGTCGATGGGAAACGCCAGGTGTTTGCGGTGGGGTCGGTCATGGAGGGGGGATTGTGTCACGCTCCCAAGAAACCTCCAATTCCCGTCATCCCTATCGTCTATACATGGGAACCGTGGAGGAGGGTCCCCCAAAGTCGTTATTCCGCTAGCCCCCGGTGCAGCGTAAACTCCCACCAGGCGGAGGGGGGCTCCGAATGCTGCGACGGTACTTTGCGACCTACGAGTACACCGAGATCGTGAAGGGTGAGCCGCGCGACTTCGTTCACCAGACGTTTCTCGAAGCCGCCGACCTGAACGACGCGAAGGTCCGTGCGAATCGTCACTTCGACGAGTTCAACATGCTCAGCGGACTCGGATGGAAGCGCATTTTGAATCGATGGAGGATTGTGGAGGCTCCCGTCGCCCAAGTCGAAGCCGAGCCCGTCCCATGCAGCGAATGAACAAGGTCCTCTCGGGTAAGCAGTACATCGCCAACTTCCTCGACGAGCCGATTCGTATCGGGACGATCTTCCGGATGGACGACGCGCAGTTCGTCATTGCCCTCCAGTTCGACCAGGCATTCCCCGACATCCGCCTCGCGAAATACATCGAAACCGGCTCCGCGGGGACGTTGAAATTCTCCGAGCGGCGCGACGTGACGATCGCGTTCGGCGCGTCGTCCGGTTCCTCCGAGGTCAGTCTGCAGTTCAAGCGCGCACGCTCCGCGGCAGGCGCCTTTGCCGGCGCGCGTGTGGCGGCCGTGAGCTACATGTCGATCCTCCCACAGCTCAAGAAGCTCTGGACGGACAACGGCCTCGTCAAGTACCGCCGCGAGTACTTCTTCGTCTTCCAGACGATCACCGCGGCGTCCGGCACGTTCATCTACTCCGAAGAGCGGAACAACGACGTCGTCCTCAGTCATACACTCGGCGACAAGGTGACGAAGTTCGCCGACCTGGCGTCGGGAAACTTCGAGTACGTCTCGAACACCAAGCGCACGCTCGAGATCATCCGTACGACCCGTCACCGCCCGCTGTTCAAGGCGTTCCGCCTCCGATCGAACTGGGAGCCCGAGATCTTGGGTTAGTGGGAGGCGGAGGGTCTCCCGCGCCCCCTCACATCCCGTACGAGTCGATCGGCCCGACGCCCGGGATCGATACGTAGCCGACCGTATTGTCGTCGTTGGAGTTGCCCGCGCCGACGAGGCCGCTCCAGGTGTTGTCGCCGCCGCCGCCGCGACCTCCGCCGCCGCTTCGAGCCGCGGCGAGCTGCCTCAGGTTTCCGGCGGGAATGGGCACGCCCTCGTATCCCCAGTTGAGCTGAGCGTCGACCCAGTAGCGGCCGGGCGTCACCGCGCCGCCGGCCAGCCACGCGAGATAGCTGACCTCGACCTGCGTCAGCTGACGTGCGTTGATAAAGACCGGCATATCGCCGCGGGATGCGTCGGCCGCGAGCGGGCCGAGGTCGTGGCCCGGGTACATGAAGCCGGTCGCGCCTTGTCCCTCGGCGCCGTACATGCCGCTGATCGCGTCGTACCACCAACGGCCCGGCGCGGGGATCACGCCGTAGACCTGCTTGAATGCTTCGAGCTGCGCCGGCGTCAGTTCGCGGCCGTTGACGAACACCTTGGGCGTGTCCATTCGAGCCTCCTCGTCGTCGGGGATGACAAAGGAATCGTCATCCGTCACTTCCACGGCGTCTGACGTCGCTACGGGAGCAGCCTGGTCGGGCCGGTCTCCGCCGCCGCAAGCGGACAACAACAGGGTGGTGGTGAGGGTGCAGAAGATGAGGGGTTTGATCATGGCTCGGTCACCTCATTGTTGATCCGAGCATACCCCCACCAAAATGCCCCTACAATCCCCGGCATCATGAAAACCCAAGCCGTCTGCTGGATCCCCGTGAGCCTCGTTCTACTCTCGATGTCTATTCCGGCCCTCGCCGCCCCGCCATTCCCGTCAACGTTCTCGATCGTCGCCGCCGACCCGGAAGCCGGGGAGGTCGGCGTCGCTGTGGCGAGCCGGTTCTTCGCCGTGGGGACGGTCGTTCCGTTCGCCCAGGCGGGGGTCGGCGCGGTCGCGACGCAGTCGTTTGCGAATACGACCTACGGGCCGCGCGGGCTCGAGCTGTTGGCGCTCGGCGTGACGCCTGAAGAAGCCGTGCGCGCGCTGACCCGCGGCGACGACGGGCGCGAGCAGCGGCAGCTTGGAGTTGTTGCGGCGAACGGTGTGGCGGCGACCTACACCGGCACGAAGTGCAATGCGTGGGCGGGCGGGAGGACCGGGCCGAACTACGCGGTGCAGGGAAATATTCTCGCGGGTGAAGCGGTCGTCGCGGCGATGGAGCGCGCCTTCCTCGACACGAAGGGGAAGACCCTCGCCGAGCGGCTCTACGCGGCGATCGTCGCGGGCGATGGAAAAGGCGGCGACGCGCGCGGGCGGCAGTCGATGGCCCTCCTGGTCGCACGCGCCAAGGGCGGTTACGGGGGCTTCACCGATCGCGCTATCGACCTGCGCGTGGACGATCACACCGATCCGATCGTGGAGATGGGGCGTCTGCTCGGCATCGGCCTCGTCAACGACCTGTGGAACCGCGGATGGACGGCGTTTACCGAGAAACACTTCGTGGAAGCGCGCGTATTCCAGGAGCGGGCCGCGACGATGGCCGAAAAACAACCGGCGGTTCTCCCCGAGGTGCTCTACGACCTGGCGGTGATCCGTCTCGCGGCGGGAGACAAGGTCGAAGCAAGAAAGGCGCTCGACCGCGCGCTCGCACTGAATCCGAAGCTGAAGGTCCAGGCCGAGAAGGACCCGGATCTGGAGAAACTGAAATGACGCGTCATGCCCTCCTCCTCGTATCGTTCGTTCTCGTCGTCTTTTTTGCGATACCGGTGTTCGCCGAAGACGCCCCTCCCACGCTGACGATCCCCGAAGGCGCGCAGGCCGGCCCGGGTTTCGACGTCGACCACGCGACCGAAGCGTGGGTGGGCATCCTCACCCCCGAACAGCGCGCGAAATCCGACGCTTACTTCGAGGGCGGATACGTCTTGCACGTGGTCGGGTTCCTGTATGGGCTAGGCGTGGCGGCGCTTTTCCTACTCACGATGCTGTCGCGTCGCATGCGAGCGCTCGCCGAGCGCATCGCCAAGGGACCTTTCCTGCGTAGCGTGATCTACGCAGGGCAGTACATCTTGCTGTCAACACTGTTCACGTTCCCCCTGACGTACTACGAGGGCTTCCAACGAGAGCACGCCTACGGCATGGCGAACAACTCCCTCGGCTCATGGCTCGGCGATCAAACGAAGGACCTCGCGATTGAGGTCGTGCTCTCGAGCCTGTTCGTGGGGATCCTTTACTTCATCTTCCGGAAGGCGCCTCGGACGTGGTGGGTGTGGGGGGCCGTGGCGTCGATCGCCTTCATCGCCTTTGCCGCGATGATCGGACCCGTCTACCTCGCCCCGATGTTCAACACGTACAAGTCGGTCCCCGAAGGACCGATGCGGGAGCAAATCCTGTCGTTGGCGCGGGCGAACGGAATTCCGGCCGATGACGTCTACTGGTTCGATGCCAGCCGCCAGACCAAGCGCATCAGCGCCAACGTCAGCGGGCTCCTCGGCACGACGCGCATTTCATTGAACGACAATCTCATGAATCGCTCTCCCGGAGAGGGTATCCAGGCGGTGATGGGCCACGAGATGGGCCACTACGCTCTGAATCACGTTTACAAGCTGCTCCTCGCATTCGGGGTCATCGCGCTTTGTGGGTTTGCGTTCACGTCGTGGGCGTTCGATCGCGTCGTCTCGCGGTGGGGGCCCGGTCTTGGAATCTCAGGGATAGCCGATCCCGCGGGGCTTCCGCTTTTCGTGGCGATCGTGTTGGTTTGGTTCTTCCTGATGACCCCGGTCACCAACACGCTGATTCGAACTCAAGAGGTCGAAGCCGACATCTTCGGACTGAACGCGTCGCGCCAACCCGACGGTTTCGCCAACACGGCGATGCAGCTGTCCGAATACCGGAAAATTCACCCCGGGAAGTGGGAGGAGATTCTCTTCTTCGATCACCCCTCCGGCTGGAACCGCGTGCACATGGCGATGGCGTGGAAGAAGGAAAACCTCGACTAGAGCGACTTGCCGGGAGTTAGGCGACTCGAATATCCTCATGGCGTTCGCTCGAGGGCCAAGCCATGCCGGCCAACCTCAGCCCCGACTACCACCGCGCGGAGGATCGCTTCCGCCAGGCGCAAACCGTCGAAGATAAGATCGAAGCGCTCGAGGAAATGCTGCGCGTCATCCCGAAGCACAAGGGGACCGACGGGCTTCAAGGCGACATCAAGGCGCGACTCGCCAAACTCAGGAAGCAGCCTGCGAGCAAGGCCGGGAAGGCGTCGCATTCGCACCTGATCCCGCGCGAGGGAGCGGGGCAGATCGCCCTCGTGGGGCCGCCCAACACGGGGAAATCGTCGCTCGTTGCGGCGCTGACCCACGCGAAGCCCGAAATCGCCGCGTATCCGTTCACCACGCGCGTGGCGACGCCCGGGATGATGCGTTACGAGGACATCGCCTTCCAGCTCGTCGACCTGCCGCCCCTGAACGAAGACCACGTCGAGCCGTGGGTCTTCGACATGGTGCGGCGCGCCGATCTGCTGTGGATCGTCGTCACGGTCGAAAACGCGGTGGATGGGCTCGAGTTGACGCGGCGGATCCTCGAGGCCAAGGGAATAGACATCGAGACGGTGAAGCGCGCGCTGGTCGTCACCACGGGGATCGATCGCGAGGGGGGCGAGGAAGACGTCGCCATCGTCGATGAACTGCTCGAGCACCGCTGGCCGTTGACGCCGGTTTCCGTGATGACGAACCGCGGGATCGATGAACTCGCCCGCCGCACCTTCGCCGCCCTGGAGATCGTGCGGGTCTACACGAAGCAGCCGGGGAAGCCCGCCGACCGCCAGGCCCCGTTCACGCTGACACGCGGCGCCACCGTCTCAGACCTGGCGGCGCGCGTCCACAAGGACCTCGCGACCTCGATGAAACACGCGCGCATCTGGGGACCGTCCGCCTTCGACGGCCAGGCCGTCCACGGCGACCACGTGCTCGTCGAGGGGGATGTGGTCGAAATCCACATCTGACCCCTTTCTCACTCATACCATGCGCCGCAGTTTCAACTTGACCTCGAGGGGCTGACCGTCGCGAGTCGCGGAGATCTTGACCTCGACGCCGTCTTTCTCGAGCATCCGGCGTAGCGATTGCAAGTCGCCGTTCGAAACGGGCTTCCCGTTGACGTGTGTCACGACGTCATCGATGGCGAGTCCGGCCTTCGCAGCAGGGGAGCCGTCGACGACGGCCTCGATGAGTAACCCGGTCTGTTCCGTGGCCGTGAGTCGCATGCCGGACATGTCCCACTCGAACGGTTCGTCGAAACGCTTGTTCTTCTCGAGCAGCATCACGCTGCGCGAATAGTCGAACGTGACGTTGAAGTGTCGCAGGATGCCGTTACCGAGATTGCCGTTGCGGTCGTTCATCCCGCCGGGGTGCTGGTGGTCGCTGTCGGGAAACGTCGCGACAACGTCGGTCAGCGTTTGCCCGCCGAGTTCAAGCGCCTGAATGCGCCCGACCCGTCCGTCGAGGGTTCCACCGACACCCTTTCCGATGATCGTACGGATCGAGTCCGCCGGAACGGAGAACTTCGATCGGTCGTCGACATTCAGCGAGATCGGATGCCCCGCGCCGAGGTCGATCACGACCTTCAACGGCGTCTTCTTTCCGTTGCCCGTAGTGACAACGATATCCGTGTGGGGGAAGTTGTTGAGAAATTCGAGCGACACCACGGCGCTCGATTCCGGCGCCGAGAAACTCTTCGCATCGCGGAATTCGACGACGCGCTTATCGTTGTCGATCCGCACGACGAAGTTCTTGAACAATCCGTAGCCAATCACGCCGTCGTGCGAACCATGAAAATGCGGAAGCGGTGGCATCACGATGGCCGTCGCGCCGTTCATCCGAATACCGCCGATCTCGATGTCCACGTCTTGTGCCAGGCGCGCCTCGATGGGGTGGCCGCTTCCGCCGGCGCCTCCCACCTGAACCGGTTGCGTGCCGTAGGCAAGGTCGAGCTTTTTGACCGCCTCGGTGCCGTAAAGCATGATCCCGCTCATCGGCATGCCGGTGTCGAGGATCACCCGAAAGGTCGTGCCTTTTATCCGAACGGGAAAAATCAGATGGTTCGAGTCGAGATCGAACGGGATCGATACGACCCCGCCATCGGATTTGACGACTTCAAACGTCGGGTCCTTCGGCATCCCCATCCGATGTCCGTGTTGGGCCCATCCCGAGCCCCCAGAGGCCAGAATCGCTGTGGCGGCGGCCCAGTAAGCGAGCTTGTTCATTCTCATTGGAGTCCTCCGTGCGTTCGGGGCGAGATCATTCCGACTCACCAATCCTTACGCCCGAACCCCCTCTACGGACGATCGATTCAGACGATACCTGTTTTTTCCTTCAGGTCGCCGCGGCTGCAAGGGATGGCTCGAGGCGACGACCATGGGCGCCAACCCGAGGTGTGGCTGTAGCATCGTTCTCTTACACCACGGGAGGGAGAGCCTTGCATATCCTTATTGTTCTGACTTCTCACGACCAACTCGGCGACACCGGCAAGAAGACCGGATTTTGGCTCGAGGAGCTTGCGAGCCCGTTCTACCGACTGCGAGATGCCGGCGCCAAAATCACGTTGGCCTCACCGAAGGGCGGCCGGCCGCCGTTGGATCCCAAGAGCGCCGAGCCCGACTTCCAGACCGAAGCGACACGCCGCTTCGCGGCCGACCCGCAGGCCAACGCAGAACTCGCGAACACTCGAAAACTCTCCGACGTTCGCTCTGCGGATTTCGACGCCGTCTTCTATCCGGGCGGCCACGGCCCCCTCTGGGATCTCGCCAACGACGCCGATTCGATCAAACTGATCGAGAGTTTCCTCGCAGACAACAAGCCGGTGGCGGCGGTTTGCCATGCGCCCGCAGCGCTGGTCAATGTGAAAGGCGCCGACGACCAGCCACTCACGGCGGGCAAACGCGTGACTGGGTTCAGCAACAGCGAGGAGGCTGCGGTCGAGTTGACCAATGTCGTGCCGTTCCTGGTTGAGGACAGGCTGGTCCAGCTCGGTGCGAAATACGAGAAGGGCGACGACTGGCAACCGTACGTCGTGGTGGATGGTTTGTTGATCACCGGCCAGAACCCGGCGTCGTCAGCAGGTGTTGCCGATGCCTTGTTGCAAAGCCTGCGCTGAGGCGCTGGAGCAGACGGACCAGCATCTTGAGCCTTCAACGCCTCAAAGGTAGCCGTGCCGCGCGGCGATGACGATCGCGGAGTTCAATCGCGCCGTCGCATCGTTCCGATCCCCCGCGTCCCAGGATCGAATAACCCTCTCCAGTTCGCTCTCCAACTCGGCGGGGTACCTCATCTGGTCTGTGGCGAGCATCGCGCGGACGTGCTCGATGGCCTCGGCCGGACGCCCTTCCGCGACGGCGGTCCCCGCGAGCGGCCAGAGCGCGAACCCGCGTCCGGGAAAGGAAAGCTGGCCCCAACCTCGAAGCGCGGCTAGCCCGTGGAGCTTAGCCGCAGCGAAATCCTGGTCACGCCAGCCGAGCCATGCCTGGTTCGCACGGGCGAGGGCGACGTAGGCGTGCATGTTCGCGTCGGTGGCCGCTTTCAAGCTCCGCTCGACGCCTTCCCGGGCCAACGGCAGGTCGCCACGCTTCCGGTGAACGACCACGAGGTAGGAGAGGCACAAAACGACTCGCTCGGCGTCGCCGATCCGCTCCGCCAGCCGGAGGGCCTGGTTCAACGTCGACACTGCGTCCGCGTGTTCGTCTCGCCACAGGTGGCAGAACCCGAGCATGAAAATTGTGTGCGCGAGGATCATCGGCTGGTGCGACGCTGTGGCCGCCTCGACGCCCGATCGGGCGTGAGCGAGCGTCCGATCGGAGACCACGTAACGGTCGTTGCGGAATGCGGCCAGCACCAGGTTGCGGAGGAAGCTCGCGCGCTGCGCGGCCGTGCCGTTGCGCTCCACGAGAGGACCGAGGCGAACCGCATCCGCCGTGATGGCGCCGGCCTGGCCGAGCCAGTAGTTCGCCCATCCGCGTTCGAGTTGGTTTTCGATCCACTCGTGCCGCGCAGCGGCATCGTCGTCGTCGTTCGAAAACGCAAGCGCGGCGTCCGCGCGGTCGAATGCCATGACGGCGTCGGCGGGTCTCCGTTCGGCCACCCAGCTCGCCCCTTCTTTCCGTATCAGGCGCGACCGGCCGATGCGGTCATTCGACTCGAGCACCGCATCCGCCTCGCGCAAACTGCGACGCGCCTCGTCCTGGTGCCCGATTTGCGTGAAGACGTCGGCCAACTTCTCGTGCAGCCCGGCGGTGCGAGAGCGCTGCTCCATCGCTGGAACCTCGCTCTCCGGGGCCATCCTAAGCTCCTCCAAGGCTGCCCGGTAAAACGCGATCGCCTCGGTGCTCGAGAAGGTCCTCCGAGCGCGGTCGCCGGCGGCCGCGAGAAACGTGGCGGCCTTGTCGTGCATCTCGGCCCGCTCGTAGTGGAAGCCCAGCTCCGCGGAGCGCTCGTCGATCGCTTCGGGAAAGAGCGCCGCGACGATCCGGGCCGCCATCTCATGGAGCTGCCGGCGCCGCGATTTCAAGAGCCCGCCGTAGGCGACTTCGTGCGTCAGGGCGTGCTTGAAGATGTGCTCCGCGTCGGTGTGCCGCCGGACCAGCTCCCGGCGTTCCAGCTCCACGAGCGAGGGGGCGAGCGCGATCGTGGCGCCGTCTTCCGCGAGCAGTCCCGAAAGCGCCGGCCGCGCGAAGATCCGGCCGAACACCGAGGCGGTCTGAAGGACGCGCTTGTCGTCGACGGGCAGCCGGTCGATACGCGCGGCGATGACGCCGTTTAACGTGTCGGGGACTTCCAGGCGCTCGGACGACCCGTCCATCACGAGCGAGCGGAGCAGCTCTTCGAGGAAGAACGGGTTCCCTTCCGCCTTGGCCAGGATGGCGTCGCGGGTCGCCTGCGGTAGGGCGTCGATTGAAAGGAGGTGTTCGATCAGCAGGTCGCTTTCGTCCGGCCGAAGCGGGTTGAGCGCGACGACACGATGCGAGGTGCCGCTTTCCATGCGAACGCGCCCGAGCCACTCCGCGAGCCGCCCCTCACCCGCGCGAAAGGCGAGGAGGACGAGAATGGGTGCGCGGTCGCAAAGCGGCAGAAGAGACTCGAGTAGCTTGAGCGACGACGGGTCGGCCCAGTGGAGGTCTTCCCACGCAAGCACGACGGGGCCGCGCCGGCAGCACGCCGCGACGAGGTCCGAAAACGCCTGATGCATCCGCCGTTGCAGCGCGTCCGGCTGCAGCGCTCCCAGCTCCAGCTCGTCTTCGGGATCGTTAGGACGCCCGGCGAGCCGGCGAAGGTACGGGAGCGCCGCGGGCGAAAGGTCCTGGGGCGGCTGCTCGCCGTCCCCTCCCAACAGGCCGAAAAGAAGCTCGCGCGCGATCCCGTAGTTCACCCGCTCCGTGTGCGAGAGCGCACGGCCCTCGAACCAACGCACCTGGGATTCGACGGAGCGTCGCAGCTCGGAGACGAGACGGCTCTTCCCGAGTCCCGGATCGCCGACGATAGAAACCACCGACCCCGTCCCCGCCGAAAGCGCATCGACCGCACCGCGAAGCGTCAGAAGCTCGACCTGTCGACCCACCAGAGGGGAGGAAAACCCGGCGGCACCCCGCCGCGGCGCGTCCGCCAGGAGGCCTAGCAATCGATACGCCGTGATGGGGTCGGGCCGGCCCTTCACCGACATCGGCTCTTTGGCCTCGAATTCGAACAGGGGGGCGCAAAGCCGAAACGTTGCGGGGCCGGCCAGGATCGTCCCCACACCCGCGGCTTCTTTCAGCCGGGCTGCGAGGTTGACCGCGTCGCCCATCACCGAGTACTGCCGGCGGCCCGCCGACCCGACCCCGCCCGCCAAGACGGTGCCGGTGTTGACGCCGACGTGCATCTCGAGCTGGGACCTCTCGGCCGCATTGAAGCGCTCGAGGGATTCCTGCATTTCGAGGGCGGCTCGCAACGCGCGCTCGGCGTGGTTCTCGAACGCCACCGGCGCGCCGAAGATCGCCATGATCTCGTCGCCGATGAACTTGTCGATCGTTCCGCCGTACCGGTCGATCGACGGGACGAGCGCGTCGAAGCAGCGGTTCATCAACCCGCGCACGTCCTCCGGGTCCATGCGCGTGGACAGCGCGGTGAAGCCCGAGATGTCGGCAAACATCACCGTGACCAGTTTGCGCTCGTCGCCGGCGCCCCCACCGCCACCTCCGACAGCTTTGGTCTGACAAGTCGACATCGAGACACCCCGATTACAGAGAACTTCTGTCGTGCAACATGAGGAGTCTCGTCATGATAGATCGCCCGGGGTCAGCCAGCGCTCAAAGCAACAGGGCGTCGGTGCGTTCGTTCCGGGCGAAGAGGCCCTCGTCGTCGGCCTGCTACGGCGTAATGACATCACGCCCATAGAGTCGCCCGCCGCCGGGACGCTCGGCGAGGGATCGAACACGATGCTGCGCAGCTCAAGCGCGTAACGCCGAGCGAGGTACTGATACACCGGATGCGAAGCGACGAGCGGTTGCCTTGCCAGCGGCGCCAACGCCGCGCCGAGCTCGGAGTCGAGCGTCTGAAGCTCGGCGGCAAGTTGCTCGAAGTTCTCGTCGAACTGTTTCGCGTGCAAGGGCCGGACGTGAGCGAAGTTGTCTTGCGCGCGGCGCGACGATCGCGTCTCCTCGACGATTCTACGAGGTCGAATTCAACCGGGAAGGCCGTCCTGAGGCTTCGGTCTTCTCGCGCTGTCGGCGGTCGCGCTCGTCTGACGGAGCGCCCGAGCTACGGACAGGGCGCGGCCACGGTTCTCGCCGTCCCGAAGCTGTTCGCGCCGAGTCCCTTCTCAACGCCGCCCGACGTGTAGGACACGAGGTAGAAGAAACCCTTCTGCCCAACCGTCGGAATGTCGGTGTCGACGAACGTCGTGTCGGTGAGGTTGCCGTCGCGTGAGTTCTGGCACGTGCCGTAGCCGCCGTCGGGGAGATGGTCGATGTTCGCGTCGACCAAGTTGGTCTGCGGACCCCGATACACGTTGTACCGGGTGGCGCCGGCAACCGCGTCCCACGTCAGGGACGTTTTGTTCGCGGCGAAGCGGCAGGTGGTTTCGAGCTCGCCGGCGTCACAGTTGACGTTCAACTTGAGCGCCTGCGGATAGTCGAACGAGTTCCCCACGAGATCGACAAGCGAGGCGGCGGAGTCCCACAACCCTCCGGCTGAGTAGCGCGGCATCGTCACGGTGCACTGGAACGTGCCGCTGTTACGCGTGCCCGAGAAAGGAACGGTCGCCGTGCACGATTGTCTCTGGTTGATGAGTTCAAATTCGGGGGTGAACCCGAAGATGCTGAAAGAACAGGTCGCGCTGTCCACCCCCGCGGGGGAATCGGCGACGCCCATCGTGCAAACCACGGACTTGGAGCCGCCACCGACGCTGATCGTCTTCGGGTTGAAGTCGAAGTTCGACAGCGAAGGAACGACGATGTCTTCCGGGACGGAGGTGACTGCGAGAGTCGCTGCGGGAGTGAACGACGCGATGTTTCCGACCTGGTCGAGCGCGAAAACCGCCGACGTCCAAGTTCCCGCGTCGGCGTAACGCGGGATCGAGACGACGCACGAGAACAGCCCGTTGTTCCTCGTGCCCGAAGTCGGAGACACGGCGCCGCACGAAACGGCCTGCGTGCTGCTGGCGACGGGCGCGCTGAGCTGGCACGCAGCGAGGGCGACGCCTGATTTCGCGTCGGTCACCGTCATGTTGCATGTGACGTTCTGCGCGGCAGCCGACACGGTGACCGCTGTCGGCGAGAGTGTGAAGGTCGTCAGCCCTGGCGCCAAAACGTCGGGGTCCGAGGCGATCGACAACGTCGACGGGAACCCCAGGTCGGAAGGATCGATGGGTCCGAAGCCTGTATTTCCGACGGCATCCGGCGCGCTCACACTGGCGGTCCAGGGGCCCGATGGCGAGTACCGGGGGAATGAGATGACACACGACCACACCCCATTCTGCGGAGTTCCCGAGCTCGGGGCGGCGGCGGTGCAGCTTTGCTGGTAGAGCTGATCGGGTGAGGTGAACGCACAACTCGCGCTGGCCACCCCCGAGAGCGCGTCGGTCAGGGTCATGTTGCAGGTCACGGTCTGCGAGACCGAGGTGGTGTTTATCGTCGACGGGGTGAAGCTGAACCCCGTGAGCTCAGGGGCCGCCGTGTCGCAGAGCGCCAGCACGGGCGTCCAACCGAGGCTCACCAAACACAAGACCGCCGCGAAAGCGGCTCGAATGCCGTGAGGTGAGTTCATGAGTTCATTCCTCCCCCCGCGAATGACGAAAGCTACGACGATCTACCCTGGCCGGCCAGTCGCATGTTCATGCGATCGCGTCTAGATTCTGGACTGGAGATCGTCGGAATGAAGCTTTTTTCGGGATTCGTCCTCCTATCGGCGGCGCCGCTTCTGACGCTGGGCCTGCTTGCACCGGCCGAAGAGGGGAAGATCTACGAGTGCACGGACGCCAAGGGACAGGTCGTCTATCAGGACGAACCGTGCCTCGAGCCGGTGCCGGTGGCGACCACACACCAGGCGGCGCCCACGTCCCCACCAGTCCTCAAGCCCCGGCGTGTGACGCCTCCACCCACGCTCCCAGGCGGCCCGATTGACGCGCGTTGGGCGACGCCTGAAAAGACGCTGAAAACGTTCGTCGGGGCGGTGACGGCCGGCGACCGCGCCCTCGTTTTGTCGTGCCTCACATCGTCGGCACTGGCTGACCTCGGGCTCGTCGAAAATGAGCTTCCTTTGGCGAAATTGCGCGAAACCGTTGGCTCATTCACGGGGTACGTCACCGAGGGAGACCTGGGTCCGCTCTGGTCGATCCGAGCCCTGAGGAAAGGGATGCGCCCCAAGTGGATCTTCTTCGAGCGGATGGCGACCGGGGAGTGGAAGATCGCGGGGATCTGATCCCCCGCAGGCGCCAAAAGTTTATACAGTCTCTTGCAGCCCGTGCCATACTTCCTCGATGCGCCCGAGTGGGAATCCCAAGAACTTCGATGTCGCGGTTGTCGGTGCCGGCCCGGTCGGGTCGGCCGCGGCCCTCGCGTTCGCGAACCGGGGCGCCAGGGTCGTCGTCTTCGAAGCCAACCCCGGGGCGTCGCGGCGGCTCGCGGGCGAGTGGCTCCACCCACCCGGTGTCGAGGTGCTCGGCCGCCTGGGAATCGATGTCGCCACAGAGGCCGCCGGTGGGACCGAGGGCAGGGGCTTCGTCGTGTTCCCCGACGACGGTTCCGCGCCGATCATGCTGCCTTATCCCGACGGGATGCGGGGCGTTTCGCTCGAGCACGACAGCCTGGTGTCGCTCGTGCGCGACCGCGCGGCCTCGCATTCGAATATCGACCTGAGATTGGGCGCGCGAGTCCGCGAAATCGTGGACGGCAGCCTCACCGTCGAAAACGCGGATGGGATCGGCGGGATCACGACGTTCGAGGTGGACAGGGTCGTCGGCGCCGACGGGCGTTCGTCGGTGGTTCGGCGCATGCTCGCCCTCAAGGACGATGCGACGGCGATGGCCTACACCGCCGGAGTCGAGTTGCACGACGTCCAGCTCCCCTTCGAAGGGTACGGGCACGTCCTCGTGGGAGGGCCCGGTCCGGTGTTGATGTACCGGATCGACCCGAATCGCGTGCGCGCTTGCTTCGACGTTCCGCTCGTCGTCGTGGGGCGGTTGCGGCGTGGCGATCCCGAGGCGCTCTGGGACACCTACCGGCACGTGCTGCCGGCGGCGGTTGTTGGCGGGTTCCGCAAGGCGCTCGACGAGAAGCGCGTGCAGTGGGCGGCCGCCGGATTCCGTCCTCGCGCTCACTACGGCCGTGGCAAGGTGGCCCTGGCCGGTGACGCGGTCGGTTACTTCCACCCGATGACCGCGGCCGGATTGAGCTTGGGTCTGGCCGACGCCGAGTGCGTCGCGGAGTCTCCCGACGTCGCGAGCTACCGCCGTCATCGCGACGCGAAGAGTTGGGTCCCCGAGTTGCTCGCCTGCGCGCTTTACCTCGCGTTGACGCGTCGCGACCCGAGCGGCGTCGCGGTTCGCCAGGCGGTCTACCGGCTATGGCGGGCCTCGAAGGACGAGCGCAGCCGTACGATGCGCATCCTCGCCTGTGCGGACACGCGGCCGGAACAGTTCGTGGGCGCGTTCCAGGCCGTTTTGTGGGACCTCGTGCGCGAGGACTTGCTCCGCGGTTGGCGTACCATGCCCGGGATGTTGATGCATCTTGGGGGCTGGATGCGCTGGCCCGTCGCCTCGATCGTCCCCCGGGCCGTGCGGCGGGTCTACCGGGCGAGAAGTTCGCCGGCCTTCCCCCTCTGGGGAGGGCCTCCTTGAATGATGCCCTGCCGCTAGGCCAGCCCGCCGACCCCATCGGAGCCGCTCTGGCTCACCTCGTTTCCAAACAAGACGCGTCGGGCTCATGGAAGGGCGACTACGGCGGTCCGCTCTTTCTTCTCCCCATCTTCATTGCCATCGCGCGGACGGTCGGTTTCTCGATCGACGCCGGCACGCGTTCCGGGATGGCAGCCTACCTCCGCGCTCACCAGAACGAGGACGGCGGCTGGGGTCTTCACGTGGAGGGGGCGAGCCACGTGTTCACGACCGTCCTTTCGTACGTGGCGCTCCGGTTCCTGGATGTCGTGCCCGCCGATCCGGGCCTCGGCCGCGCGCAGACGTTCATCACCGCGCACGGCGGTCCGGTGGCTTCGGCGTCTTGGGGGAAGTTCGTGCTCGCGGTGTTGGGTCTTTACGATTGGAAGGGCCTACACCCCGTCCCACCCGAGTTGTGGCTCCTCCCGGAAGCGCTCCCGATTCACCCGTCGCGGTTGTGGTGTCACAGCCGCATGGTCTACCTGCCCATGGCCTACCTGTACGGCCGTAGCAGCACGGCGCCGCTCGATGCGCTGCTTTCGGCTATCCGCGCGGAGCTTTACCCCGACACACCTTGGGAGACGATCGATTGGCGCGCAGCGCGGGACACCGTCTCGTCCACCGATCGGTACGTGCCCCGTTCGTCGCTCGTTAGCACCGCGTTTCGCGTGCTCGACGCGGTGGAACGATTCGGACCGGCCGGACTGCGCGCGAAGGCGCTGGCCCGAGTGCTTGCGATCATTCGCGCCGAAGACGAGGCCACCGGCTTCATCTGTCTGGGCCCGGTGAACAAGCTGTTCAACACGCTCGTCTGGCACTTCGAAAACCCCGGCGGCCCCGAGTTGGCCGCTCACCTCGAGAGGCTTCCCGACTATCTGTGGCGCGCCCAAGACGGCGTGAAGATGCAGGGTTACAACTCGTCGGAGCTGTGGGATACGGCGTTCGCCGCGCAGGCGATGATGGCGACCGGCCGCCACGACGAACAACGCGACGCCCTGGGCGCGGCGCATCGATTCATCGAGGAAACCCAAGTCCGGACGGACGTGCCCGATCGCCTACGCTCCTACCGCGACCGATCGTCGGGAGGGTGGCCTTTCTCGACGCGCACGCACGGCTGGCCGATCAGCGATTGCACCGCCGAGGGGCTGAAGGCGTCGATGCTCCTCGCCCCTCACGTCGTCCACCCGATTTCCGCCGAGCGCCTGGCGGACGCGGCGGACCTTCTGCTCGCGATGCAAAACGACGACGGAGGCTGGGCGACCTACGAAAAAACGCGCGGCCCCGCCTGGCTGGAGCGACTGAATCCGTCGGACTGCTTCGCCGACATCATGATCGATCCCTCCTACGTCGAGTGCACCTCGGCCTCGATGCAGGCGCTCGCCGCATTCCGCGCGCGTTACCCCGGAAAGCGCGACGCCGCAATCGAGGCCGCCATCGCGCGAGGCCGCGATTTCTTACTCGGCGCGCAGCGCCGTGACGGGTCATGGGAGGGGTCGTGGGGGATCTGCTTCACCTACGGCGCCTGGTTCGGCACGTGGGGGCTCCGGGCGGCGGGACTTGGCGTCGACCACCCGGCGATGCTGCGCGCGGTCGAGTTCTTGCGTTCCAAGCAGCTTGACGACGGAGGCTGGGGAGAGACGCCGGAGAGCTGCCGGAAGCGAGCCTACGTTCACGCCGAGGGGGGGCAGGCGGTGATGACCGCATGGGCGCTTCTGGCGCTTTCGGCCGCCGGACGCGGCCAGAGCGAAGAGGTGCTCCGCGGGGTCGCGTTCCTCACTCGGCGACAGCGTGCCGACGGGAGCTTCCCCGACGAACACATCGCCGGGATGTTCAACAAGACGTGCGCGATTCACTACGACAACTACCTCAAGATTTTTCCGCTTTGGGCGATGGCCGTACTGCTTGCCTCGCGACGACCATGATGCAAGCGTGGTGCACCGTCTTGAACGGGGCGGCAGCAGAGGCGTCGAGGACGGTCTGATCGAAACTGCCGTCTTGCAGCCAAACCAAGCCGATGCCGGCTTTGCTCGCGTCCTCGAGCACCCGGTGAGTGACGGCGGGCGGTGTGACGACGTCCACGATGTCGACGGGTTTCGGGACGTCGGCGAGCGAGCGAAACGCCGGTAATCCGGCGATCGTGGCCTCCTTCGGGTTCACCGGGAGAACCCGGTAGCCGTGCGCCATCAGGTTCTTGACGATGATGTTCCCGTACTTCGAGGGGTCGTTGCTGGCGCCCACCACCGCGATCCGCGTCTTGGCGCTCCGGAGCAGGGCTGTGGCTTCCTCGAGGGCCGATCCGTCCGTTTTCATTCCAGGTCCTCCCAAAAGGGGACAGTCCCCATTCTCATCGCGTAAACTCATCGCATGACGAACATCAGATCACACGCACTCTTCGTTGTCGCCGCGATCCTGTTCGCCTCCGCCGCGGGGGCTGCGTCGAAGCCGATCACCCTGGAGCTCAACCTCCCCAAGAAGTCCGCGAAGCCCGCGGTCGCACCGCCCACGATGGCGCCGCTGTTCACAGCGGGGCCGATCTCGCTCGTCGTCGAGGACACACGCGGCGCGGAAGACCCCGCCGTCGTCGGTGGGCAACGCATCAAGGGGGTAGACGTCTACACCTGGAACACGAAACAACAGGTTGCTCCGGCGGTGGAGGCGATGGTGACGCAGGTGCTCCAGGGCTGGGCGGTCCGTGTGGCTCCCGATGCGGAATACAAGCTCCGTCTCGCTCTCATGAAGTACTACGTCAACGAGAGATCCGACACGTTCGGCTCGACCTACCTCGGCGAGGTCCGCTTCATGGTCTCGCTGACGGACCGCGCCGACAGCGTCTTGTGGACAGGCGAGGCCATCGGAGAGTCCAAGCGGCCGGGCGTTGACGCGCGCGCCTCGATGTGCAACGAGGCCCTGAGTTATGCCTTGAGTCGGGCGCTCGCACAGGGCCTTGCGTCGGTGAACCTCGAAACCGCGGCGCCCGCCGCCCCAGCGGCGATCGAGCCGGCTGCGCTGCTCGCCGATCTGACCCGCCTTTTGGCCGGCGGCGTGACGGAGGACGTTCTCGTCGCGTACATAGAGCAGCGCAAGCTCACCCGCCCGCTCACCGTGGACGAAATCCTCAGTTGGAAGGACGCGGGCATCCCGGACGCCGCGATCAAGGCGGCGACGCGTCCCTGACGCCGGCTCAAGATGGTGCGGTAAGTCATCCCTGCAACCGAGAAAAATGCTCCGAATGCTCTGCTGCGGCTTCCCAAAAAGACGGGTGGGGTCTGTTATATCCACCAAGTCATGCGTGAGCTTCTTAGAGATGCCGAGCACCTGTTTCGACTCGCGGGAGTCTTCGCCGCGCTCCTAATCGTCTTTCTCGTGGCCCGAGCCATCTTTACGCCTGAGGGGTTTGGCGTTTACGGTCACTATCGCGCTGGGGCGCTGGAAGAAGTCCGAGCACGCGAAATCAATTACGCCGGGCGTGACGCCTGCCTCGACTGCCACGACGACATCGCCACGGTGAAGAAGAAAGCCCAGCATGCCGGCATCGGATGCGAAGGGTGTCACGGGCCCCTTCAGGCGCATGTCGCCGATCCGTCGACTGTGGTCCCGCAAAAGCCCGACGCCAAGTTTCTCTGCCTCGTATGTCACAGGGAAAACCTCGCGAAGCCGAGGAACTTTCCGCAGATCAACCCGAAAGAGCACGCGGACGACGACCACTGCATCAGGTGCCACGACCCACACGCGCCGCTGCCGCTCAAGGAGTGATCGACATGGAGATGGGCCGTCGCGAATTCCTCGAAAAGAGCGGGAAGTACATCATGCTCTTCGGCGCCGCAACGAAGGCGTGGGATTTCATTCTCGCCGGAACGCCGGAGGAGGCGCCGGGGTACGACGTCACACGCCACTGGTGGGCGTTTTACATCGACATCGAAAAGTGCATCGGTTGTGGGAACTGCGTGCGCGCGTGCAAGGCGGAAAACAACGTCCTACGCGAGCCGTTCTATTTCCGGACGTGGGTCGAGCGCTACCACATCCCCCCGCCCGACCTCGCGAATCTGAGCGAGGATCGCCTTCCGATCGTCGATTCTCCCAACGGCGGCTACGACGGCTTCCCCGAGCGTTACCGCGACGGAGACGGCTCGAAGAGCTTTTTCGTCCCCAAGATGTGCAACCATTGCACCGATTCGCCGTGCACGCAGGTCTGTCCCGTCGGAGCGACCTTCGACAGCCCCGACGGCGTCGTGCTCGTCGACAAGACCTACTGCCTTGGCTGCCGCTATTGCGTCCAGGCGTGTCCGTACGGCTGCCGCTACATCGATCCGCGCGTGCAGACGGTGGACAAGTGCACCCTCTGCTACCACCGCATCACCAAGGGCCGCAAGACCGCCTGCGTGGAGATCTGCCCGGTCGGAGCGAGACAGCTCGGTGATCGCGACGATCCCTATGACCCGGTCAACAAAATCCTCGCCACCCGCCGCGTTCAGGTCCTGCAGCCCGAACTGCTCACCCGTCCGCAGTGCTTCTACCTCGGCCTCGACATGGAGGTGCGCTGATGTTCCCGGAGCTGACCGGCTTTCTCTTTCCCAATGACGTCCACATCCTCTGGAGCATGATGATCGTGATGTACCCCTACATCACCGGGTTGGTGGCTGGAGCGTTCCTCGTGTCGTCGCTCTACCACGTCTTCGGCCGCGAGGAGTTCAAACCCCTCGGGCGGTTCGCCCTCGCCACAGCGCTCTGCTTTCTCGCCGTCGCCGGTCTCCCGCTGCTCAACCATCTCGGCCACCCCGAACGAGCCCTCAACATCGTCGTCACACCCAATTTCACATCGGCCATGGCCGGTTTCGGGATCCTCTACGCCTCGTACTTCATCATCCTGCTCTTCGAAGTGTGGTTTGTCTTTCGCGTCGACATCATCGAAACGGCGGCCCGTTCGCGTGGGCTCAAACGTCTGGTCTTCTCGATCCTCGCCCTCGGCGTCTACGACGTTTCTCCCGAATCGCAGGCCATCGACAAGCGGATCACCACGATCCTGGCGGCAATCGGCATTCCCATGGCCTGTCTCCTGCACGGCTAC
>JAQBEH010000119.1:0-21112 GCA_032124015.1 Acidobacteriota bacterium | reverse complement strand
CGATGAGGCGGGATTTGCGACGTTCGACCTGCCGCCCGGCGAGTACACGTTGCGCGCGTACGACATCAATCGCGGCGGCCCGGCGAGCCTGTACATCGACACCATCGTTACCATCGAGGTCGGAAAGGAAGCGCGGGTCGAAATTCTCGACTGTCTCCCGTGTGTGTAGCCTGCGCCGCAGGAGGTTCTACCCGACGTTTCCGATCAGCACGACGTCCTGGCTCGACGTGCCGTAGGTGAACACGACGCTCTTCCCGTCGAGGGCCCAGTGGCATTCGGTGACGGCGCCGGTTGCGAAGTTCGCAAGCTGCTTCGGCTCGCCTCCCCCGGGCTCGACCACCCAAACCGATTCGCTCCGTCCGATCCGGCGCACGGCGGCGATTTTCTTTCCGTCCGGAGACCAGGCGAAATCCTCGGTCTGGCCTTCCGTGAATCGCGTCAGCGCGGTGGGCTCGCCCCCGGCGATCGGTTGGCGCATCAGGTTCCAGCCCTTGTTCCGATCGACGTAGGTCACAGACTCGCTGTCGGGGGACCATTGGCTCTTGGTCTGTCCCGGAGGGAGAAGGAACTGCGCCACCGGAGGGCCTCCCGCCACGGGGATCACGATTTGCCCTGTGTAGATCCGGCCCTGAACGTCCGTAAAGGCGCCATAGCGGACCAGGCGGCCGTCCGGTGAGACCTGCGCGTGGGCGTCGACGGAATCGGGCGCGAGAAGCTTCGGCTCGCCTCCTGTCGACGGGTCCAGTGACCACAACGATGCGGGGTCGTCCCATTTTTGGAAGAGAACCGTTCGCCCGTCGTCGGAGAGGCTCAAGAACGTCTCCCCCTTGCCGGTCGTGAGCTGTCGCATTCCGCCGCCATCGGGATCGACTCGCCAGACGTGGTTGACGAGTTCCTTCTGGTCGAGTGCGGTGAACACGATGCCGGCCTTCTCGGCGAAGCTGGGTCTCCCGGCATAGAGCGCTTGGGATTCGAGCTGACGCCGCTGCGAACCGTCCGGCTCCGAACGCCAGAGGTGAGTGCTGTCACCGTCGTTCACGGTGAATGCAACGGCACCACCGGGAAGCGGCGCGGATTCTCCCGAGGACCCCGCGGCTCCGGTGGCAAACGTGATCGGATACGGGCGCTCCCCGGCGTCCAGGGGAGCGATCCACACGTTGCTGACTCCCGTTTTCCGCACGGCGGCGAGGGAACGCCCCGTCGCCGAGACCGAGAGATTGCCGTACCCGCTCAGATCGTTGGTCAATCTCCTTGTGTCACCACTCGGGTAGGCGAGACGGTAGATCTGCGACGAGGGGGCTCCCGCGACGAACCCGGCAAGGACGATGGCGCTCCCGTCGGGAAGCCAGCCGACGTCGTTCACCGCCATGAACGCCGCCGGAGATCCGATGGTCTGTTGCCGTCCGGTAGCGACGTCGATCACGGAGACCCACGACCGAACTCCACCCTCAGCCGACTGGACCGCGACGGCGACGCTCCGGCCGTCGGGCGACCAGGCCGGGGCGGAGAGGAAGTGCTCGGGCGACTGGATGCGAACGAGCTCTTTCTCTTGACGCGTTTCGATCTCCGCAACGACGAGCGTGTCTGCCTTGACTTGAGGCATGCCGCGGCGGAAACAGACGCGGGACCCGTCCGGGGAGAAGCCGGCCGCGGTGTCGATGTCGAAGAGGATCTTTCGCGGGGTCCCTCCGAGCGAAGCCACCTGGAACAGCGCGCTGTACGCCGGCGTGTCGGGATCCTGATTCTGGTAGTACAGGTAGTCGCCGTCCGGGGAGAAGCTCACTCCGTGAATCTGGTACTCCTGAGGTTGGAGGATCTGCACGTCGCTCCCGGTGCGAACCTGCCGCACGTTGAGTGTCGACTTGTCATCCCTCGATGCCACGTAGGCCAGGTACCTCCCGTCTTTCGAGAGGACGGCCTCGGACAGGTCATCCCGGCTGATGAGGACGGACAGCTTCAGGTCCTGGGCGTGCGATCCAGCTTCTTCCGCAGGCGCTCGCTGGCCGAGCAGCGTGTAGAGGCCGAACGCGAGCCCGGCCGCCCCGAGGACTCCCACCACCGCCATCGCGATCATCGAGCCGCGCCGGGTCTTCGGCCGCGCGCCCAGGGCGCCGGACGGCATCGAGGTCGCGGTCGCCCCCGAGCTCGGCAGCGACTCGTATTCGTCGCAAACCTCGCGCAGCTCGATCGCCAGATCCTTCATCGACTGAAAACGTTGGTCGGGGCTCTTTGCGAGGCAGCGCTTGATGATCCGCCGTACCTCGGCGGGTACCTCCGGGTTGGTTTCCTCGACCGGCTTTGGCCGCTCACGCAGGATCTGGTGCATCACCTCGACGTCGGTCGGCGCCACGAAGGGACGGCGCCTCGTCGCCGATTCGTAGAGGATGCAGCCCATCGAGAAGATGTCGGAGCGGTGGTCGACCGTCTTGGTCTGGACCTGTTCGGGGGACATGTAGCCGACCGTCCCCATGAGGACCCCCGCACCGGTGGTCGCGGCTCGGGTCGGAGCGTCGGTTTGATCTTGGTCTGTTTCGGGCTGCTTTTCGGTGAGCTTGGCGAGGCCGAAATCGAGCACCTTCGTGAAGCCGTCCTTGGAGACCATGATGTTGCCCGGCTTCAGGTCGCGGTGGACGATCCCCGAGGCGTGGGCCTTCGCGACCCCCTCGGCCGCCTGCGCCAAGTAGCCCAGGAGCGTGCGGAGCTCGGCTTTTTCCTCGTGGATCTTCTGGCCGAGCGTCTCTCCGGCCACGAGCTCCATCGAGATGTAGTGGAGGGGCTCCGACGTCGGCTCGAGGGTCCCGGCCGCATCGGACCCTCGGACACGGTCCTGCCCGATCTCGTAGATGGTCACGATGTTGGGGTGGTTCAGCGACGAGGCGGACTTGGCCTCGGTGATGAAACGCCGGACCCGCTCCCCGTCTCTCACGAGCTGGGGCGGAAGGATCTTGAGAGCGACGTTGCGCTCGAGCGACTCGTCGGTCGCGATGTACACCTCGCCCATCCCACCGGAGCCTAGAGGTCCGACGACCCGGAAGTGAGAGATGTGATCCTGGGGCTGGAGCGTCCGGTTCACGTAGACCTCTTGTTTCTAAGTACGCGCGGCAACCCGACAAGTCTAACCTTAGTGATGTAATAAAGTTGTAATCGATCAATTTTTCGAGCCGTCGCCGGACGCGCGGGGCGGTCGAGATACACTCCCGCCTGTCACGCCCTTGCCTACGGAGAGAATCGCCATGAAGAACACTCTCGCCGCCGCTATCGCCCTGTTTTCGTGTCTCACCATCGCCGCAGCCGATGGGTCGGACCCGTATCTCTGGCTCGAGGAGGTGGAGGGAGCCAAGGCTCTCGCCTGGGCCAAGGAGCAGAATCAGAAAACGACCACCGATCTCGAGAAGGTCAAGCAGTACAAGCCGATCTACGAGCGGACGCTGCAGATTCTCGATTCGCAAGAACGCATCCCGTCCCCGGACCTTCACGGCGACATGGTCTACAACTTCTGGCAGGACAAAGAGCACGCTCGCGGGATCTGGCGCCGGGCCACGCTGGCGTCGTACCGGTCCCCCGCCCCGCAGTGGGAGACCGTGATCGACGTCGACGCGCTGGTGAAGGTGGACGGCATCCCCTGGGCCTGGAAGGGAGCGGAGTGCCTGCCACCGGAGCAGCGTCTCTGCCTGGTTTCTTTGGCACGTGGCGGCAGCGACGCGGCCGTCCATCGGGAATTCGACGTCAGCACCAAGAAGTTCGTCGAGGGAGGCTTCTCGCTGCCGGAGGCGAAGTCGTTCGTATCGTGGCGCGACGAGAACACTCTGTGGGTCGGCACCGATTTCGGCCCCGGATCGATGACCAGCTCTGGCTATCCCCGGGTCGTCAAACTCTGGAAACGCGGAACTCCTCTTGCCGAGGCAGGAACGGTATTCGAGTGCGAGGCGGGAGACGTCGGTTGCGGCGGATCGTCCCTGTTCACTCCCGAGGGACGCTACGACTTCGTGAACCGCACGCCGGCCTTTTTCAGGGGGGAGACGTTCATCGTTCTCGGCGATCGCCTCGTGAAGATCGACGTGCCCGAGGACGCGAACACCGAGGGGATCTTCAAGGGCCGCATGCTGGTCTCGCTGCGCACCGACTGGACCGTGGCCGACAAGACCTACAAGCAAGGAAGCCTGCTCGCCATCGGCCTCGATCCGTTCCTGCGAGGCCTGCGCGACTTCGACATCCTGTTCGAGCCCACGGAGCGGGTCTCGCTCCAACGCGTCGCCAAGACACTCGACCGTATCCTCATCACGACGCTCGACAACGTCCGCGGAAGGCTCACCGCCCTGACCCCGGGACAAGACGGCTGGACTCGCGAGGAAATCCCCCTTCCCGGCTTCGGCACCGTGGGCGTCGCCTCGACGGACGATTGGACGTCGTCGTTTTTCTGCAGCTACACGGGCTTCCTCAGCCCCTCGTCGCTCTTCCTGGTGGAGAAGGGGAAGGCGGAAAAGGTCAAGACAGCTCCGCAATTTTTTAGCGCCGAGGGGATGAAAGTCGAGCAGTACGAGGCCACCTCGAAAGACGGCACCAAGATCCCGTACTTCCTGGTCACGCCGAAGGGGTTCAAGGCCGACGGGAACGCCCCGACTCTGCTTTACGGATACGGCGGCTTCGAGGTCTCCCAACTTCCTCGTTATGACGGCGTCAAGGGCTCGGCCTGGCTCGAGCGCGGCGGCGCCTACGTGCTGGCGAACATTAGAGGAGGCGGCGAGTTCGGCCCCGCGTGGCACAAGGCGGCGCAAAAAGAGCTCCACTACAGGAATTTCGAGGACTTCACGGCGGTCGCCGAGGATTTGATCGCGCGGAAGTTCACCTCCCCGAAGCGCCTGGGCATCATGGGCGGGTCGCAGGGCGGACTTCTCGTCGCCGGCTCGATGATCTTGCGTCCCGAACTGTTCGGGGCGGTCGTTTCCCAGGTGCCCCTCACCGACATGCGCCGCTTCAACAAGCTCCTAGCCGGAGCGAGTTGGATGGCCGAGTACGGCGATCCCGACATTCCCGAGCAGTGGGCCTACATCCAGAAGTGGTCGCCGTACCAGAACGTCAAGAAAGAGGCGGTCTACCCAAAGGCGTACTTCTGGACGACCACGCGCGACGACCGCGTGCACCCGGCCCATGCGCGCAAGATGGCCATGAAGCTGTTGGATCTGGGCCATCCCGTTTACTACTTCGAACAGATCGAGGGCGGTCACGGTTCCGGCTCGGTGAACTCGCAGCGCGCCCGTACGACGGCGCTCGAGTACGCCTACCTCTGGAAGATGCTGGGGGTCGGGCTCTCGCGCTCGTAGACTTCGAACGTGCACGGCGGCGTCCCGGCGACGGGAGCACCGCGTTCGGATGAAACGAGCTTCCACTCACCCGCATCAAACGGCGGGAAGTACGTGTCGCCTTCGTACGTGCCCTGGACCCGCGTGAGAAACAGCTTCGAGGCCACGGGCAGGAAGAGCCTGTAGACGTCGGCCCCGCCCGCGACGAAGGCGATCGGGCCGTCTACGAGCGACAGGGCCTCTGCCGGATCGTGCGCGACGAGCACGCCGGGGGCGGCGAAGTCATCGCGGCGGGTGAGAACCACGGTGGTGCGGCCGGGTAACGGCCTGCCGATCGACTCGAACGTCTTTCGGCCCATGATGAGCGTGTTCCCCAAAGTGAGGGCCTTGAACCGCGCCAGATCCTCGGGAATGCGCCAAGGGAGCGCGTTCCCATTGCCGATGACGTTGTTCTCGGAAACTGCGACGATGATCCAGACATTCGTCATACGGCGACGGGAGCCTTGATCGCGGGGTGCGGATCGTAGTCGACGAGCGTGACGTCACCGAAACGGAAATCGAACAGAGACCGGATCGCCGGGTTGAGCCTGACGGTGGGCAACCGGCGCGGCTCGCGAGCGAGCTGCGTTTTCGCCTGGTCGAGGTGATTGAGATACAGGTGGGCGTCGCCGAAACTGTGGACGAAATCGCCGGGGACGAGGTCGCACACTTGCGCGACCATCATCGTCAGGAGCGCATAGGACGCGATGTTGAAGGGAACGCCCAAGAACACGTCGGCGCTTCGCTGGTACAAGTGACACGACAGGCGGCCGTTCACGACGTGAAACTGAAACAGAATGTGGCAGGGCGGAAGCCGCATGTCAGAGAGGTCCCCGACATTCCAGGCGCTGACGATGTGACGTCGGGAATCGGGGTTGTCACGAATCGAATCGAGCACGCCGCGAATCTGATCGATCTGACGCCCGTCGGCCGCTCGCCACGACCGCCATTGGGCGCCATAGATCGGGCCGAGATTCCCGGCCTCGTCGGCCCACTCCTCCCAGATCTTGACGCCGTTTTCTGAAAGGTAACGAACGTTGGTGTCGCCGGCCAGAAACCAGAGCAGCTCGTGGACCACGGAATGGAAATGGATCTTCTTGGTGGTCGCGAGGGGGAAGCCCGCGGAAAGATCGAAGCGGAGTTGATGGCCGAAGATGCTCAGAGTCCCGGTGTTGGTCCGGTCGTCCTTGCGATCGCCGTGATCGAGGACGTGTTGTAGCAATTCTAGGTACGGCAACATGTCCCCGGCTCCTCGGCGCAGTTTAGCCGAGCGGCGGCGGCAGCGGCAAGAGAACACGCACCATGACCGGACCGGTCCGGAATTCCCGCGAGCGCGGTCCTACACTGGAACTCCAACATCCCGTAGGAGCCCCACGCATGGCCGTCGAAGCAGGCCGCCGGCTCGCCCACTATCAACTCACCGAAAAGCTCGGCGAGGGGGGGATGGGTGAGGTCTGGAAGGCGCACGACCTGCAGCTCGACCGGGACATCGCGATCAAGATCCTCCCCGAACGCTTCGCCACGGATGTCGAGCGGCGCACGCGGTTCGAACGCGAGGCGAAGGCCGTTGCCGCGCTACGCCACCCGAACATCGTCACCATCTACTCGGTCGAGGAAGTCGAGAGTTGTCATTTCTTCACGATGGAACTCGTGGACGGCGAGCCGCTGTCGGTTCACATCCATCCGGGCGGAGCCTCGCTCGAGCGGTTCCTCGCGCTGGCGGTCCCGCTCGTCGGGGCCATCGCCGCGGCGCATGAGCGGGGCATCATCCACCTCGACCTCAAGCCGGGAAACGTCCTCGTCGGCGCCGACGACACCGTGAAAGTGCTCGACTTCGGCCTAGCGCAGTTCCGGCGGAGGGCGTCACTGTCCCCCGGCTCGGACACCACGATCACGAGCCTCGGCGATTCCAGCCCCGCCGGAACGATCCGCTACATGTCCCCGGAACAGCTTCGCGCCGAGCCGCTCGACCACCGGAGCGATCTCTTCTCGCTCGGCGTGTTGCTGTACGAGCTGGCGACGGGCCGTCCGCCGTTTGGCGGTGCCAACCCCGCCGACGTGACGGCGTCGATCCTGAAGGACGAGCCAACCCCGGCCCTCGATCTCAACCCGCGACTGCCGGCGGCACTGGGGCGGATCCTCGAACAGTGCCTCGAGAAGAATCCGGGGGACCGCATGGCCTCGGCGTCCGAGTTGCGCGAACGGCTCTCCCGCCTGCGAGACGACGCGTCCGCGCCGCGCCGCGCGCCTTCGATCGCCGTGTTCCCGTTCACCGACATGAGCCCCGAGAAGGATCAGGCGTACCTCTGCGAGGGAATCGCCGAGGAGATCCGGGCGGCCCTCGGGCGGCTGCGCGGCCTCAAGGTCGCCTCCCGCGCGGCCGCGTTCGCGCTGAAGGACTCCTCGCTCGCGCCGCAGGAGCTCGGGCGGCGCCTGCATGTGGAATCCCTGCTCGAGGGAAGCGTGCGCAAGTCCGGGAGCCGTCTACGGATCGTCGTCCACCTCGTCGACGCCCGGGGCGGATTTCAGCTCACCACCGAGGCGTTCGATCGCGACATGACCGACGTTTTTGCGATGCAGGAAGAAATCGCGCGCAGCGTCGTGGGGGCACTCAAGGTGCGCCTCACCCCTCAAGAAGACGGCGCGCTCGCCACGCCCCCGACCCGCCACGTCCAGGCGTACGACTACTACCTCCGGGGGAGGAAGTTCTACTACCAGTTCACGCGCCGGGAGATGGAGTTCGCCCTTCAGCTTTTCTCGCGCGCCGTCGAGCTCGACCGGCGCTACGCGTTGGCGCATGCGGGGCTCGCGGATTGCTGGACCTACCTCTACCTGTACGCCGAGCGGAACGAGACGCTGCGCGAGCAGGCCGACGCCGCCAGCCGCCGCGCCGTCGAGCTGGCGCCGGATCTGGCCCAAGCGCACGCCTCGCGCGGCGCCGCGCTCTCGCTCGCCGGGTTGCACGACGAGGCGGTGCACTCGTTCGAGGCCGCGATCAGGCTCGAGCCGGCGCTCTACGAGGCCTGGTATTTCTACGCGAGAAGCGCCTTCGCCGTGGGGAACCTCGAACAGGCGGCGAGCCTCTACGAGCAAGCGCGCCGCGCGAAGCCCGACGACTACCAATCGCCGCTTCTGGTCGCGCAGATCTACGACGACCTCGGCCGGCACGAAGACGCGAAGGCCTCTCGGATGCAGGGCATCGCGATCGCCGAGGAGTGGCTGCGCCTCCACCCCGAGGACACGCGCGCGCTCTACATGGCCGCAAACGGCCTGGTGGCGGTCGGCGACCGCGAACGCGGGTTGACGTGGGCCCGCAGGGCGCGCGCCGCCGCCCCCGACGAGCCGATGATCCTCTACAACGTCGGGTGTATCGAGGCGCTCGCCGGAAACACCGACGAAGCGCTCGACTGTCTGATGCGCGCCGTGGACCACGGCCTGACCCAGCGCGGTTGGTTCGAGCACGACAGCAATCTCGACTCGATCCGGGCCGATCCCCGCTTTGTCGGGTTGCTGGCGCGGCTGGTCTGAGCTGAATCCCTAGTGCCGTCTCGCCTCAACCCGCGCCAGGTTCGACCGGCCGTCGGGGTTATCCGGGTCGAGCTCGAGCGATCGCTCGTAGGCGGCGATCGCTTCGGCGTCGCGTCCCTGCTTTTCTCGCGCGAGCCCGAGGTTGTAGTAGGCGGGAGCGTAGTCGGGCTTGGCCCGCGTCGCTTCCTCGAAGCGCGCCGCGGCCTCGTCGATGCGGCCCTGCATCGCGAGGGCGATGCCGAGATGGCATAGCGCCTCCCAGTTCCCGGGGTTGCTTTGGATCTCGACCTCGAGGATCCGCTGGGCCGGTTCGATCCGTCCACCGTCCATGAGCGCCAACGCCTCGCGGTCGCGCTCGCCCGGCAGGGCGGAGACAGCAAGCTGGCGCACGCGGAGTTCGATCGCTTCGTCCTCGCGGCCCGCGTCGCGAAGCGCGTTCACGAGATGCCGCTCGGCGACGTAGTTGCTCCCCGTCACCTCGATCGCGTGCGAGAAGAGCGTCACGCCGTCGCGCCAGGTCGCCGCCTGGTGGTGCGCGAGAAGGGCGAGTGGCAAGACGGCCGCCGCGCAGACCCATGCCGCTGCGCGGCCTGCCGCCGGGCGTGCCTTTTCGATCCGGTGGATTCCCCCGGCCAGCACGAGCAGCAGGCCGATCGAAGGGAGGTAGGTGTAGCGGTCCGCGGTGGCCTGGAACCCGATCTGCACGAGGCCGACGACCGGAACCAACGACACGAGAAACCAGCCCCAGCCGGTGGCGAGAAAGGGAAACTTCCGCCGAAGGACGATGGCTGCGCTCGTCACGAGCGCGATGAGCGCGGCGGCTCCGGCGACTTTCCAACCCGGTAGCGCCGGGTCGAACGGATAAAACGCGGCGAGCCGAACCGGCCAGAGAGTCCGGAAGAGATAGGTGGGAACGGCGACGATCGCGTTTTCGATTCTCAGGCCCGTCGGCACCTGCTCGATGCGGGCCACGGCGCCTCCGCCCTGCTGGACGAGAAAGGTCACGACCGCAGAGGCTGCGGCCAGACCGAAGAAAGGGACCTTTTCGAAGACGAGCGAGCGCGTTCCTTGGCGCCCCAGCGGCCAGAAATCGAGAAAGAGCAAGACGATCGGAAGCGTCACGAGCATCGGCTTTGCGAGCAGGCCGAGCGCGAACCAGGTCAAGGCGAGCGCGTACGCACCGCGCGACCGTCCGCCTTCTCCGTATCGTTTCCACGCCAGTACGGTCGCCATCCAGAGCAATCCGGACAGGACGTCTTTCCTCTCGGCGACCCAGCACACCGACTCGCAGCGCAGCGGATGGATCGCCCAGAGAGCGGCAAGCGACGCGGCTGTCCAGGGGCTCGCGACGAGACCGAGCAGAAACGCAAACAGCAGCAGGGTCGTGAGCGCGTGGATCGCGACGTTGACGAGGTGATGGCCCCCCGCCCACATCCCGAACCATTGGACGTCGGCCATGTGCGACAGCCACGTGAGGGGATGCCAGTTCGCGGCGCGTCCGGTCGTGAAGGCCCAGCCCACCGAACCAAAGGTCAGCCCGGAGGCGACGTCGGGGTTATTGGCGACGTAGGTCTGATCGTCGAAGCGGAGGAACAGGAAGCCGCGCGACTGCGCGAAGACCGCGCAAACGAGAAGGACGAGCGCCGCGCCAAGCGCCAGGCGGAGCCGAAGCGTTTCCGCGCGCGAAGGGAGGCTATCCATTCTCCGTTCCGTCAGCGGGAGCGGGACACGAAGTCCGCGTAGGCCAAACCGATCCCCTCTTTGAGGCCGATGGTCTGGCGCCAGCCCATCGCCTTCGATCGTGAGATATCGAGAAGTTGCGGGGGGTGCCGTCCGGCTTGTCATGATCCCAGAGGATCGCAGCGGAACAACCGACGAACTCGCGGGCAAGCAGGGCGAGCTCCCGAATCGTCAGATCGTCCCCGCACCCGATGTTGACGAGCGGCGCCTGATCTTCGGGCAGAAGCGTCGCCAGCTTGTCGTCGGCGCACGAGAGCATCTGCACGCACGCCTCGGCCATGTCGTCGCTGTAGAGGAACTCCCGGCGGGGCGAGCCCGTGCCCCAGAGCGTCACCGTCTTGTCGCCGCGCACCCGAGCCTCGTGGAACTTGCGAATCAACGCGGGCAGCACATGACTGGTCTGTAGATCGTAGTTGTCGCCCGACCCGTAGAGGTTCGTCGGCATGGCGCAGACGAATCGGGTTCCGTACTGCCGGTTGTACGCCCAGCACATCTCGAGACCCGCGAGTTTCGCCATCGCGTAGGGGCGGTTCGTGGGCTCGAGCGGCCCGGTCATGACGTACGCCTCGCAAATCGGTTGCGGGCCGTCGCGCGGATAGATGCAAGACGAACCGAGGAAGAGCAGGCGTTGCACGCCCGAGCGCCACGCTTCGTGGATCACGTTGTTCTGGATCGCCAGATTCCGCTGGATGAACTCGGCCGGGAAGGTGTTGTTGGCGAGAATCCCCCCCACCCTGGCGGCCGCGAGGCAGACGATCTCGGGGCGCTCCGCGGCAAAAAACGTCCTCACGGCCTGCTGATCCTCGAGTTCCAGCTCCTCGTGGGTCCGGGTGACGAGGGAGGCGTACCCGTGGCCACGCAGGCGACGGACGAGGGCGGAACCCACGAGGCCCCGATGCCCGGCAACGTAGATCCGCGTGGCGGGGTTCATTCTTCGGTGGGCTTGGGGATCGTGTGCCCATGCCGCTTCACGAGTTCGTCGCGCTGCGCCAGGCGCAAGTCTTCGGCGACCATCTCGCGCACCAGGGCATCGAACGACACCGCGACATGGCTTTGCGCGCCTAGGTTGTAGACCTCGTCGGGCTGCACCTTTTGCATCACGTGGACCAGGCTCGACGAGTCCGTGAGGTCGCCGTAGTGGAGGATGAACCGGCGGTCCTTGACGTGCGGATCTTCGTACAGGTGGTCGATCCGCCCCGTGTTGAACATCGACGTACGCCGTTTGATGCCGTGAACGGTATCGCCCTTGCCGAGCAGGAATTCGGCGAGATAGGCGCCGTCCTGGCCGGTGATGCCTGTGACGAGTGCTGTCTTACGCATGGGCTCCTGCTCGGGTGTGTATCGCGTCTTCGCCATCTTCAGCCCCCTGACCAGCCCTGCGGAAGCGGTCGATTCTAACCGTCCCGCGGGACCGAGCAAATGGGGGCGGGTCAATCATCACCTCTCGGCCACCGCTGTGCCCAGGGCCTGAGCCGAAGAATGTGGCGCTGTCGGATTTTGACACATCGCCGACCTGCGCCATTTCCCCCACGCTGCGCCATTTCCCCCAGCGCGGAAGCGCCTAAGACCCCTGTGGACCACCTCTCGACCCCCTTTGAGCCCCCGAGACGTTGGCGCGGAGATTGCCTGCCGTTCTACTAGATGACTCGCACCAGGATTCTGCTCGTCGAGGACGACCGGCTCGTGCGCATGAACCTCGCGCTCGTGCTGGGACGCGAGGGGTACGCGCTGGACATGGCCGTCTGCGCGGCGGAGGCCTTCGAGTTGCTCGATCGCGGCCATTACGACCTGATCCTTGCGGACATCGGCCTCCCCGACGAGAGCGGGCTCGAAGTGCTCCACGCGGTGAAGCGGTCCGATCCGTCGACCCGGGTCGTGCTCGTGACGGGTTCGGAAAACCCGCCGACCCAAGAGGAAGCCGCACTCGAAGGGGCGGAGTGCGTGCTTTTCAAGCCGTTCGCTCTCGCCGATTTGCTGGCGATGGTCCGCCGTCTCACGACGCTCGACGTCGATGCGCTCGGCGGACCTCAGCTCGGACTCGCCCCCCGCAAAGGACCCGAGCCCGCCGTCTAGCCTTCCGTCACCTATTTCGAGAGTTCGGGGCGGGAGACGGGCGCTGGCGCACGCGGAGGGGGACCCGGCCCTCGTTGGCCACCGCCGTCACCGTCAACGGCGCCCGACGGGGAACATCGGTGAGCGCTTGGACCGTCACCGTCAGGAGCGGACCCGACCCGGAGAGGGGTAGGACACCGTAAGCGGCGAGCTTTCGGCTTCCGAGCGTTCCGCCTTGGGCCCATGTGAAATCGGAGCCGATTCCCGTCGTGCGGACCGAAACCACGGCGATGCGCGCGGGATCGTACGTCAGGCTCAGATCGAGCGCGAGGATGCCGTCCGCCTTGTCGAGTCGAATGGTGATCTCGGCGCTCTCCCCGCGACGCAGCGGCCTCGGCAACCGCTCGATAGCAAGCTCCGCCGGCACGCTCGCCGGGTTCCGGACGACCTCGAGAGCGCCTCGCCTCGCCATCTGCGAAGCCAGTTGCCGGTCGGCGGCGATCGCCGCAAGCTCATCTCCCGACGCTGCGACCGACGCCGCCGTGAATCCGGCAGACGGCTCCCAGTTACCCGTGACGTCGCCGTAAAGGATCGCGTGGAAGTTCGCGCCGCCCTCCAACTGCGAGATCGGTGTGAAATTGTAAGCGGGCAAGGCGCACCCCGGATCGCCCGGGAACACGTAGGCATCGCAGCGCAGGAACTTCCAGTCCGACCCGCTCGCCGTGGCGACATCGAAGTGGTCCACGAGCGCCGCTGCGAACCGGCCCACGAACGACGCATCGAATGCGCTGATCGTCCCGTCTCCCGTCACGTCCGCTGCGATCGTTTGGTTCGGGGACAGAATGACGAGGCCCGCGGCCGCTCTCCCGATGATCGACGCGTCGAACGAGCTGATGGCACCGTTGTGATCCGCCGCCCGCGGGTTTCCGAACTTCGCAACCGTCGTTACCGTCAGGTCGCCTGAGAGATCTCCAACTGTGAACGCGCCGATTCCGTCCGTCGTGGCGTCCGCCGTCGCGTCCTGGGTCTGGTCGATGCCGACGCCTGGGACCCCCTTCGCGCTGGGCTCCGAGCCCGGCGCGCGATCGTCCCGGTAGTAGTACACCGTTCCCTCGATGCCGCACAGACCGCTGGTCGCGAACACGCAGGAGCCCGTCGATGGATCGCACGCCTCGGCCGTGCAGGGGTTGCCGTCGTCGCAGACGACCGGAACGGCGTCGCAGGTTCCATCCCGGCAAGAATCCCCTTCTGTGCATGCGTTCGCGTCGTCGCAGTCGCAATCCGAGAAGCAGCAGCCCGGAACAACTTGGCCTCCGCAAATCCGGTTTGCGCACGTGTCACCGGAGGTGCATCGGTTGCCGTCGTCGCACGCCGCCGCGTTCGGCGTGTTTTCGCAACTCCCGCCGACGCAGGCGTCGTCCGTGCAGGGGTTCCCGTCGATACACGCTTCGTCCGTCGTGCAGGTCGCGAGGACGGCGTACCGCAGCGCGCTGAAATCCTGCACGCCGGCTCCGGCGCTCCACAGATTGGGGGCTCCGAACGAACTCGACGTGCCGTCGTTGTACGCCGAGAAGGCGGTAATCAACGCACCGGGATTTTCCTCGAGCTTGAGAACTTCGTCGCTCCCCACTCCACTGGCCGGGTTGATCCCCTCGCCGACCGGTCCGAAAACCACGACACCGGAGGCGTCCAGAATCGTGATCTGCGTGTTCTGATGGGATACGGAGAAGTTCAGGTTGCTGATGTAGAGCCCGTCAGCGAGGGCGCTCGCTTTGAGGTTGATCCACCAATCCCCTGCCGCTGGCGCGTAGCTCACTTCGGTCGGAAGCTCCCCCGAGACCGTGATGATCGTTCCGCTCCTCAGATCGGACAGGAGGGACGCGCCGGTGAACGTGAGCGTCGCTGCGGTCGCCCCGGAGTTGTCTCTGACCTGCACCTTGAATCCGCGGAGGTCCAGGTGGTCTTCCACGACGACCAGTTCGAACCAGTCCCCGCCGTTGCCTAAAACACGCCCAAAGAACACGTCGGCACCGGTGCCGCCGAGGAAATTGGTCGGGGCCACGCCGTTGTACTCGTTCACCAGGATCGGCGTCGTGGTGCGAAGGTTCGCCGCGCCGGGAGTCGGGTGGACGAACTGGGCTAGGTTCGCGCTGCCGTCCGGATCCCTGCCGTACGACACGTTGCTGCCGAGCGCGGGGTAGGTCATGGAGTCGAGCGCCAATCCGGCGGCGTCGAACAGCCAGACCGAGCCGCCCGCCGCGCTCAATGTGAAGTTGGCGTGCAGGGGGCCCTCGACCGGCTCGGCATCCGCCCAGACGATGAGCCTCTGTCCGCCGCACAGTGTGGCGCCGGGCGGCAGCGGCCACTTGTCGGGAACAAACGGGTCGTCGGTGAGGTACAAGCCGGCGAGGTTCGCCGTGCTGGTGAACGGGTTGTAGAGCTCGATCCAGGGATCGAAGTCCCCCTGTTCGTCCGCGAGGCCGGTCACGTTGGCCGGGAGAACCTCGTTCACGTACAAGGGCGGTGTGGGCACGAATTCGCCCTCATTGATCGTGCTCCAGATGCCTGCGTCCAGCGCCCGCGTCCTGACAACGCTCAACTGGAGGATGACCAGTGGATCCGAATAGACCAGTGCGGAGGGTGAGACCTCGCCGCCGGGCAGTCGAGGATCGGAGCCGTCGAGCGTGTAGTAGATGACCCCGATGGGGGCCGTGATCTCGAGGCCAAACCCCGTGGGGACCGGTCCGCCCGGACGATTGAACTCGGGCGGTGCCGGGAACTGGCCGTCCATCCAGACGAGCCGGTCGGTGAGCCACTGCTTCATCCAGTCGATCTCTTCCTGGTATGTCGTGCCGATGTACCAGTTCGGCCAGACGTAGATGCCGAGGACCGGCCAACGCACGTAGTTCCGTGCCTGCGACTCGCCCAGGAGCGCCGTGTACGTGTCGATGTCCGCGAGCAGCAAGGGGGTGCGGAACGCGCCGCGCCGCAGTGCGTACCAGCGATCCGCGTAGCGCATCCCGAACTCAGGGTCCCCAAAGAGCCGCGGCCACCAGGGATAATCCGATCCGCCCAGCAGGTTGTGATACCAGCCGTCCGGCAGCCAGCCTCCGTTGTAATTGGCGTTACCGAGACTCAGGTTGTAGTCCCAAATCGGTCCCATGTTCAGCTTCGCGCCACGGTCTTTGAACATGAACGTGCTCAGGCGGAACCCGTCGATGTTCTTGGTCAGTTCGACCAGGAGGTGATGGTCGATGAACGAGTCGACGTCGATGAACCCCGCGTACCCGTCGACCGGATCCTCGAATCCGGGTCCGTAGAGAGCGGACTCCATCTGGTTGAGGTAGCCGCTCAGATAGGCGGCCTGCGTGGTCGTGATCTCGTCTTCCTTCGGCTCGACGTAGGCGAGGCGTAGGCCGGTGCTGGTCAGGAATCCGGTATCCCCGGGATCGAGGCGGTCCTTCTTGATGATGTACCCACCGGTCACCTCCGGCGGCAGAGCGTCGGTGGGTTGGAGGTCGACGAGATTGACGCGATTTTCGTCCTGCTTGATCTTCTCCATCAGGATATAGACGCCGACGTAGTCGCTCGAGGAGACGGGGCCGGAGGCCGTGCGAACAAACGCTTCGGCGAAACGGGTACGCACCGCGTAACGATCGATGTCGTTGCTCCACTTGTAGGCGAGCACGTTGCGCATCAATGTTTTGTCGCTGTACGGCGCATGGAGGATCCAGTCGGACTCCGCGGGCAGACCCAGGAAGGACACGCTGAGGTCGTTGCGGTATTCGTCCCAGGTTTCGAGGGCGTATTGCTTTTTTGGGAATCCCGCGGAGCTCGATCCTCGGATACGGATTCCGGCAGGTCCCGCGAACTCGGGCGCGTCTGTGATTGCGGCCCTGGACCCTGTGGTGGGAATGATGCTCGTGAGCGTTTCGGCGGAAAACGTCTGGCTGATGCCGCCGCCAAAGGTGTCAACGACGACGATCGGGAGATTCGAGCTGAAGCCGAGCACGTCGGCCGCCAGCTGCACGTAAAAGCGCGTGATCACGAGACCTGGGGCGAGACCAGGTTCGAAGACACGGGCGCGTATCCGGGTCGAGTTCGCCACCGCAATCGCTCCCGAATAAACGGTGCCGTTCGTCTCCGTAGGGTCGCTTCCGTTCAGCGTGTAGCGGATCACCGCGCCGGGGGCGGCAGCAGTCACGGTGAGCGAGAAGGGATCCGTGAACGGTCCGTTCGCACGGGAAAACGTGGGGCTCCCCGAGACCCCCGGATACCCCGAGGTGTTGGGAACACCAGGGGTCGGCGCGGCGAAATAGGCGGGCGCGCCGGTCACCGTCGGACCGACGGTCGTCAACACCGGGAGCACGAGGAACGTATCGTCGGCGGGATCCTCGTTGAGTCCGTGGATCGCCAGCATGTTCGTTCCCGGTTGGAGCAAGGCGACGAAGTCGGTCAGGTCGATCTGTTCGAAAATGCCCGCGTCCTCCGACGGGCGGTCGGCCGGTGCCGTTGAATTCCACCGCACGTCGGCAGGGGCGTTGCGCCGTGACACCTCCACGCCGTTCAAGAACGCGACGAAGCCGTCTTCGTACGCCATGCGAAAGGTCAGCAGGTCGACCGTCCCAGGATCCGGCACGCTGAATGGAATGCGGGCCCAGAGCGAGGCGTTCACGCCCTGCATGAGGGTGCTCACGTCCGTTGCGATCAGGGAGGAGATGTCGGACACCGAAAGCCCACCGGCCGCGGTGTCCCCCACCAGGTCGAAGGCGCTGGAGAACGACGCGAGAGCCCCCGGTGCGGCGAAAAACTCGAGCCCGGAGCCGCCGCCCCGTTCGAAGGAGACGAGGCGCACGGCATACGCGCCCGGCTCCGGGATGTTGAAGGTCGCCAGCGTGTCGCTCGCCCCACGCAGGCCGGGGAACGAGGAGGTGAATACGTCCGGCTGGCGAGACAACTCGAGGCTGAACCCGTCGTCGCTGTTGACGCCGAAGGTCCACGCCCCGGCGGTGGGGATGATGATCGAGCCCGTGACCAAAACCACGAAGTCGTCCACGTTGACACCGATCTGCGTGCCCGGGAACGGGAGGTCGGCCGCAAAGTGGGCTGCCGACCCGGTGTTCAGGTAGTTGATCGTCGCTGGCTGTTCGGTCTGAACCGAGGTTTGCAGGGCCGGATCCGCGATGACCGCCTCGGCGGTCCCGAGATCGGGGACCTGAGTGTTCGCCTTATAGAACGTCAATTCGAAGCTGCCCGAGCCGGTCGAGGCGTACCCGATACCCGTCGGCCCGGAAGGCCACGCGGCATCGTCGAAGCCCGCGTCGGTCCAGCCGGTGCCTAGCGCATCATCGTCGATCACGGGAACGTGGTATTTCGCTTCGGCACCGGTCACGACCGGCTTCGTCTCCGACTGGGGAAGACCGTAGGAGACGTCAGGGTACTGCGGTGGGTACGCAGGTGAAAACGCGTGCGCGATCGTAATCCCATCGGGCCGCACCAAAGCGAGGTACTCACCCCCGTCGGAGAGCTTAAAGCTCGTGTGGAGCTGGGCGCCGGCGATCGCCCGGTTCTTGCCGGAGGCGAACACCTTGAGGAATCCGCTGCGATTCAGCTGGACGCTGGGGAACCGCCACTTGGTAAGCTGCGCGGAGTCGTCGGTCGGATACCAGCCGTCGAGGTCAACAGTCGGCAGGCAAGGATCGTAGATCTCGATCCAGTCCGAGTAGTCCCCGTCCTCATCGGCGAGGGTGGACGCATTCGACGCCATGAACTCGGTGATGAGGAGATCCGTGCCTGGGTCGCAGGCACCTAGGGCATCCGCACCCGCCAACGCAAGCGTCGCCACGAGCGCCACGACGAACGAGATCTTGTAGTCGTGCCGCAACAACACCGACACCTCCAGCGCCGCACGCCCGTAGCCGACCCTCAGCGATCGCTGGCAGGGCTCTCCGGAGACTCCTCGCGCTGCCTCACGAGCTCTCGTTTCGTACGAAGCGGTATCGTCCCTTCGTTGGCGATGCCGTCGACCTGCATCGGCCTGACCGGACCACCGTCCGCGATCCCTTCCACCGTCACGATCACCGAGGTCCCGGAGCCGACCAGAGGCTGGACGCCGTAGGTCGTGATCCGATGGACTCCCCGTTGGTCCGAGTGCGCGAGGCCCCATCCGGTTGCGATCCCGGTCGGCTGAACTCCGACGATCTTGATCCGCGTTGCGTCGTAACTCAGATCCAGGTCGAGCCCCAGAATCCCGTCGGCGTTGTCGAGGCGGATGGTCAGCTCACGACGCTCTCCCCGGCGAAGCGGCGTCGTGAACCGGTCGATCGAAACCTCGGCCGGCGGGCTCGCCGGGTTCCTTACGGCGTCGGCCGCCGGCTGGTTTGTCACCGGCTGTTCGGCCGGCATCGTTTCCTTCACGTCGATCGAAGGCAGGGCCTTTTCGGCCAGCGATGCGAACGGGGCCCCCGGCTGCCAGTTGCCCGTCACATCGCCGTAGAGGATTGCGTAGAAGTTCTTTCCGGATTCCGCCTGGGAAATCGGCGTGAAGGCGTAGGCGGGCGAACCGCAACCCGGATCGCCCGGGAAGGCGTAGGCGTCGCACCGGAAGAACGCCCAGTCGGAGCCGGTCGTGGTCGCCACCGCGAAGTGGTCGATCAATCCGGCCGCGAACCGTGCTACGAACGACGCGTCGAACGCGCCGACCGTCCCATCTCCCGTCACGTCCGCGGCAATCCGCTGATTCGGTGTCAGAGAGATGAGCAGCGCCCCTGCCCGAGCGACGACGGAGGCGTCGAACGAGCTGATCGCACCGTTGTGATCCGACGCGCGCGGAGTCCCGAACTTGGCGACCGTCGCAAGCGTGACGTCACCGGACAGGCCGGAGAACGCGTACGCTCCGGTGCCATCCGAGGTCGCGTCGGCCAGGAGGTCCTGGGTCCGATCGATCCCGACGTTCGGGGTCGGTTTCGTGCTGGGCTCGATGCCCGTTCCACCGTTGCCGGTGTCGTCTCGATAGTAGCGGACCGTCCCCGAAACGCCGCAGAGGCCGCTCGGGACGAAAGAGCACGCACCGGCGCTGCACGTGTCCGTCGTGCAGATGTTGCTGTCGTTGCAGACGACGGGAGCGCCCGCGGTGCAGACTCCGCTCTGGCAGGTGTCGGTCTGCGTACAGGCGTTGCCGTCATCGCACGGCGTTCCGTTCGGACTCGGAGTGTTCTGGCAACCGAGCACGAGGTCGCAGCTGTCCACGGTGCACGGATTTCCGTCATCACACTCTGCGTTCGTCTGGCAGCCCCCGATGGTCAACGTGCATGCGGGTCCCAGATCGACGTCGAGCGGCTGCCCGCTCGTGCCTGCCAGGGATGACCCGGGCGAGGCATCGAGGGAGATCGTAAAGGTGCTCCCCGCGGAGGCGTCGGGGGAGGTCGTCAGCGTGTAGCCCGCGAGATAGGCGGGCGTCGCCCCAACGGTCACGCCGCCGGTCAGAAGCGCCGAGGACGCCCTGCGCAGCCCGCAGTTGGTCGCCAGGAAGTCGTCGGGCGAGTTGAAGTAGAGGTAGTCCGAACGCGCGTCGTCGATCGCGACGCCGCCGGGACATTCGACGCTCACCGTTCCCGTCCCCGAAGTCCGGACGATCGAGATCTGCGTCTGGTAGCCGCGAACCGGGGCAAGACCGCCCAGGTTCTCGAGCACCACGATCAGGTCCGCCGTGGAGCTCGGTCCTGCCGCGATCGTCGACGGCGAGCAGTCCATCCGCGCCGCCGTGCAGAGCCCAGTCTGGAGGTTACACGTGCCGCCTCCCGGACAGTTGGTGACGCTCTGACAGCCCGAGCCCTCCAGGCACGCATCCAGCGTGCAAGCGACGCCGTCGTCGCAGACAACCGGTGCTCCGGCACAGGTTCCGCCGGAACAGGTGTCGCCGGTCGTACACGTCAGCCCGTCGTCGCACGCGATCGTGTTGGCGACGTTCTGGCAGCCGAGGGTCGGGCTGCACGAATCGGTCGTGCAGACGTTCGCGTCGACGCAGTTCAGCGGCGTGCCCGGCTGGCACACGGTCGCGACGCACGTTTCGATCCCGTTGCAGAGGTCGTTGTCGCTGCAGTCCTGGTCGATCGTGCAGCTCGTCGCCGGTGGCAGGAACTCCACAGTCAACAGGGGCCGGCGCGTGTTGGACGCCGTGGTTGATTCCGCGGATTCGAGCCGGAGCCCGTCCGTTCCCGTCGGGAGGATGACCCATCCGAAGTTGCTCGAGGGACTAGCCGCCCAGGCCTGCAGGCTCGTCGTCACGTTGACGGGGTAGGAGGTCGCCGCTATCGCCATCGTGGCCGTGGCGGCGAGGGCCGTCAGGGCGTCCGCGTCGTCGTTTTGTATGCCCGCCGTCGCGTTCCACGGCGCCACGCCGTAGGCCGCCCAGACGTCGGCATCGCTCCAGGCGTGGAGCAACCGGTGGAAGT
>JAQBEH010000118.1:0-16040 GCA_032124015.1 Acidobacteriota bacterium | reverse complement strand
CAGCCGATGGGATAGGTCGCCCGCTCGCGCGGCGATAGAGTAACGGCGAACGGACGCAGGACTCGGATGGTGATCATAGCTTGAGCGGTTCGAGGCAGCAGACTGAACAGAAATGATTTCGACATTACGACCTCCGGTCCTCGCAGAGGTGTTATGAGCGCACCGACCTGAGGGACACGGCACCTCGCTCGGCTTGCTCGTCCGTCCGATCCGCGATCCGATCGACGACTGGGAGACCCGTCGCGTGCGACAGCGTGCTATCGCTGGCGATCGGCGCTGGCAAGGTGCATCGCGGACCTTCGCGATCCTGAATCGTTCGACGATCGGGATTGTTTTGCTAAGGTCACGACACACAGGAAGTGCGTTGTGCCTGCAACGTGGTGGAGGCGGCGGGAATCGAACCCGCGTCCGAAAAGGTTCGTACGAGAGCTTCTACACGCTTAGCCGACTCGGTTTTTTATCTCACCTTCGTCCCGCTGAGCGGCAAATGGATCGAAGGCCAGCCCGTGCATTTCGCCTACCGGCCACGGGCGTCGCCGGAGAGCTATCCCCAATTTTCGTCGCCTCGTTAAGTCGCCTGGGGAGGGCTACCTAGGAGACGTCACAGCTTAAGCTGCGAAGGCCAGCGAGTTTTCGTTGGCTGTGTTTAAATCCGCCTGGTTTATCGAGGTAGCGGACCTCGGCGTGCTACTCGCGCCTCTGCCTTTCCGTCGAAACCAAGTTCGCCCCCATAGCGACCGGCACCGGCATTGATGGCATCTGCGGCGCGGGGCGTCAAGCCGGGTGATCGGATCACGCCTCGGCGGCGCGAAACAGCCGCACCGCACGTTCGAGGGCGGGCCGCTGTCCGACGAGCACGACCGTGTCTCCGATCGCGAAGCTGAAATGGGGGTCGGGGTTGTACAGCGGCGTGCCGTCTCGCACGACCGCAATCACGGTGGCCCCGGTGCGCTCGCGCAGGCGCAGCGAAACCGGGTTCCCACCCACGGCGGGCGAATCACGTTCGATCTCCACGGTGTCCAAGGCCGCGTGGACGCCGAGCTGCCGGAGATCGAGCTGCAGGTCCGGCATCGCCAGCCCTCGCAGCATCTCGTAATGTTCGCCGCGAGCCGTTTTCACTTCGCGAGCGACGACGTTCGACGCGACTCCGTAGAGGCGCAAGACGCGGGCGAAGATCTCGAGCGACGTTTCGAATTCCTCCGGAACCACGTCGTCCGCGCCAAGGCGCCGCAGCTCGTCGATTTCGGCCACATAGCGCGTGCGCACGACGATCCTCGTATTCGGGCTGAGGTCCCGCGCCACCGCCACGCACCGGCGCTCGTCCGCCGGCGAGGAGATGGCGAGCACGAGGACCCGCGCGCGTTCGAGACCGACCTTGTGCAGGACCTCGCGGCTCGTCCCATCGCCGAAGTGGATCGGTTCGCCGCTTCCGAGACACCGGCGCACGACCTGACCGTTCTGCTCCAGGATCACGTAAGGGATGTTCGCGGCGCGCAGCACGCGAGCCAGGTTGCGTCCGTTCAAGCCGTATCCCACGATCACGACGTGATCGTCGAGTGCGCTCAGCTGCTCGGCCGCTTCGGGTTTCAACTGCAGGCCTTCTTCGCCCGCCATCCGGCCGATCCATCTGGCCACCGGGCGAGAAGCGGCGATGATGAACGGTGAGGAGAGCATCGACAGCACACTGGCCGCGATGAACACCCTGTAGGAGTCACCGTCGAGCAGGCCGAAGGGTCGCGCGACCAGGGCCAGGACGAAGGAGAACTCGCCGATCTGGGCTAATCCCAAACCGCAACGAACGCTGACGGCCCAAGAGCGAACCAGCCCGCGTGTCACGGACGCGGCGATCGACGCCTTCAGCGCCATGAGCACGACCGTCGATCCCAGGACCAGCACGGGGTGCTCGATCACGAAGCGCGTGTCGAGAAGCATGCCGACGGACACGAAGAAAATCCCGCTGAACGTGTCCCTAAACGGCAGCGCGTCGGACATCGCCTGCAAGCCGTACTCGGATTCCGAAACGACGAGCCCCGCGACGAAGGCACCCAGCGCCAGGGAGAGGCCGAACTGGGCGGTCACGTAGGCGGCGCCCAGACCGAAGAGCAAGATGCACAGCGTGAACAATTCGCGATTGCGCAGGCCGACCACGCGATCGAGAATCCACGGCACGAAATAGCGTCCGCCTAGAACGAGTGTCGCGACGACACCGATGCTCAGAAGCGTGCGGCCGAGCGCGGCGACCGGGCTTCCGCCGCCGCCGGCTAGAAGCGGCACGAGCAGCATCAGCGGGACGACGCACAGATCCTGGAACAACAAGATCGCCAGCATCACGCGACCGTGCGTTGTGTTGAGCTCTTCGCGTTCCTTGAGCACCTTGAGCACGATGGCCGTGGACGACAGGGCGGCCAACGAGCCCCAGAGCACGGCATTGGGCCACGCGGCCCCGCCGATGAGAGCCAACCCGGCCACTACGGAGAGCGTACCGAGCACCTGCAATCCGCCGCCCTGGAACACGGTCCTGCCGAGCTTGAATATCCGGGACAGCGACAGCTCCAGCCCGATGGTGAACAGCAGCAAAACCAGGCCCAGCTCGGCCAGGGCGGCCACGGAGTCGGGAGCCTGGATCAAGCCGAGACCGTGCGGGCCGATCACCACACCGGTGACCAGAAACCCGACCACCGTCGGCGCGCGTAATCGCTCGGCGATCGCGACCACCGGGATCGCCACCGCCACCAGGACGACGAGGTCGCGGAGTATTTGAAGGTCGTGCATCAGCGATCGGGCTTGTGCGCGTTGTAGTGCCCGCGCACCGTGACGGCGAAGACGGGGCAGTGAGCCGACTGCACGACCCGATCGGTGACGCTTCCGACCTCGACTCCGACTTCGTCGGGCGCGCCTCGACCACGGGTCGCGATGAGGATCAGGTCGCAGCCCTCGCTTTCCGCCACGTCGGTGATCGTGAGGGCGGCTTCCGATCCCGTCACCTGGAGCTCCGCGGAGAAACCGAGGTCCTTGAGCGCCTCGGCGACGGATTCGAGGTACTGCTCGAGGCGCGGCACCTCCGTTTCTTCCTCAGGCACGGCGAGAAGCACGATCGTGCTGCCGAAGTATCGCGAGATGGTCCGCGCCCACGGCAACACCTCCTCGGCTTCTGCCGATCCATCGAGGGAGACGAGGAGTTTCTGGAACGCGGTCGTTCGGCTCGGCCACGCGTCGGTCGGCCGGAGTACGAGCACCGGAAGCTCCGTCTGCCGGACGACGGCGGTGGCGACGCTTCGACCCAAGAGCCGATTGACGCGCGACCCACCCCTCGTGGCCATCACGATCACGTCCGCGCGGAGTTCGATTCCCTGAAGGCCGATTTCCTCGTGAACCGGGCCGTTGCGAATAGTCGTGCCCACCGTGAGCCCGTTTTTTCTCAGGGACCAGGCCATGCGATCGAGATAGGCCTCGAGGCCGGGGTTCGCGTCGGGGACTTCGCGGACCGACAACAGTTCGAGGCTGCCGGACGTCGTTCGGACGATCAGCTCTGCGATCGGAAGCGCTTGCTCGGCCAGTGCGGTGCCGTCGAGCGGGACGAGGATGCGCTGCATCCCGAAGGTGTCCTCGGAAACGCCGTGCCTCTGGAAGGGGAGAAGATATTGGCCTCCGAAGAAGCGCCCGAGGTGATCATCGAGCGGTTTGGGCGGCCCGAGCCGTATCCGGAAGCGCGTGAACACGAAGTAGAGCGCGGGGATGAAGAGCAAATACGTCCACGCCCCCTCGAAGAAGCGCTCCTCGAAGATGAGCCCCGTGGCCGCGGTGGTCAGCAACGCGGCGAGGATGGTCCCCGCAAGGGTCGCCAACGAACCCGCGGAGAACTCCTTCCGAAGGTGCCGGAGGAGGCGCTTGGCCGAGGCCCAACCGGTCATGCTGAGAAGAATGAAGACCCCTGCAGCATAGATCGAAAGATACGTCTCCTCGTGCGTTCCAAAAAACAGGAAACAGGCGGCGACGATGGCGATCTCGACCCAAACCGGCTTGTCGGCCACCCCGAACCGGTTTTTCATCCCAAGCCACCCGGGGATGTAGTTCCTGTAGCGAAGTCCGAGCGCCAAGTTCTGCAATCCCTGGGCGCTGGCGGCCGCAGCCGACCCAAGCACCAACACCCCGATGAGCGTGCCGATCCACGGCAACGGGGCCGGGAGCAACTTGTCCATCGTCTGGGTGAACACCGAGACCTGGGTATCGGAGACATCGGACAGGGCGAGGATCGCGGGTCCCACGATCAACATCGTGAGACAGGTGGTGCCCATGATGATGATGAGACTGTGAAACGCCTTCCGGCTCCGCTCCGCACCGGTCCCGTCGTAGGCCGCGACCAGGTTGGCGAAGATCTCGATCCCGGTCATGAGGGCCAGGATCCGGGCGAACCCGCCGAGCGTGAAATGGAAGTACTCGGGCGAAAAGGCGCGAACATCGAACGACGGCAGGTGGAATCCGCGCTGCCAAATCGTTGCGCCGATCATGGTCCACAGCAACAGCAAGACCGCGAACGTGGCGGGCCCGAACGCGCGGGCGGCCATCTTGGGACCGAGGTTGACGAGCCAGCCGATACCGATGCTGATGACGATGGCGAGAATCGTCCGATGCTGCACTCCCAACGTCGCCTCGTTGAGTGCGGGGAGGCGATCGGCCATGAAGGTCACGAGCGCCGCGATGCTCACGAGGAACGTCAGCGTGTACTCGACAAAGGTGATCCCCGCGTTCACCTTCACGGCCCAGGATCCGAACTCTTCTTCGCTGAGCCCGCTCCCGCCGCTCCCGTCCACGACCCATCGCATCACCAGCCGGTACATCGCGGACACCATCGCCACCGTGAAGACGACGAGCCAGATGCTGGCGCCGAACGTCACCTCGGCCACGCCCGCGACGACGATCAACTTCAGGAAGGGCCCAAACACGTAGAGGGGCGAGGTCGCGGGGTCGCCGCCTCCGGCGAGCGCGCCCTGGAACGCGTTGGACAACCGATGTGAGACGTGCGCCATGCTCGACCTCTTCAATTACGGGCGGCGGAGGAGTCTCGGCTCCGATCACATAGGCGGCTTCGGCTGACCGTCGCGCCTCTCGCTTGCGCGCTCTCCGCTACTTCCGCGGATTGTCGCAGTCGCCCACCCGGCGGCCGTCGAGCTTGATCGTCATGCTTCCATCCGCGGAAGAAAACGTCATGACGCCGGTGTAGGCGTCGTCGCCGTCCCGAGTGATCTCCCCCGTTCCAGTCATCGCGTGGGGCGGTTCGCACGCGATCTTCCAGGTGGCTTTCGGCCCGTCCAGCTTGAACTCGGAGTACGCGCACTTTTGCTGCTGGTTCTCCGGGGCCGGCGGCTCCGTCCACACCTTCGGCGAGCAGACTCTTACGTTCTGCACGGGCATCGCCATGTCCATGCCTTCCATCGACATCTGGGACGTCACCTCCCAGAGAACCCCCGGCTTTTCGACCGCCCCGGTGGCCGGCGTGTCGTCACCTCGGACGGGAAGTGAAACCAGAAGGGCGAGGATGGTCACGGTTGCGAAACTGAGCCGAAGCTGCGAAGTCATGAGGCACCCTCCAAGTCATGAGTTGGGTCGTCCGTCGACACGACGATACGTGTCCCCCAGGGGGTCACTATCGCATAGAGATGTGATCTTCCTACCGGGCAAACATCGCCGCCATGCGCTCTCGCGTCGCCTGATCGGGGAGGCGGCCGAATCCGGCGGCCATGTTGTCGCGAAGGTGTTCGACCTTCGCCGTCGCCGGGATCGCGCACGTCACGGCCGGATGGGACACGACGAACTTCAGGAAGAACTGGCCCCAGCTTGCGGCATCGAACGACGCGGCCCAGTCCGGGAGCGGCTTGCCCTTGACCCTGTCGAAGAGGTCGCCCCGGGCGAACGGCCGGTTCACGAGCACCGCGACGCGGCGCTCGATGGCCAGCGGGAGGAGGCGTGCTTCGGCCTCCCGCTCGACGATCGAGTAGTTGAGCTGAACGAAGTCGAGAGCTTCATCGCGCAGCGTTTGTTCGAGCTCCGCGTGCCCGGAGGCGTTCCAGTGGCTCACGCCGACGTAGCGGATGCGCCCGGCCTCCTTCAGTTTCCGAAGCGTGGCCAGTTGCGTTTTCACGTCGACGAGGTTGTGGACCTGCATGAGGTCCATGCGGCCGGCGCCCACGAGCTTCAACGAGGTCTCCACCTGCGCAAGCCCGGCATCGTGTCCGGTGGTTCGAACCTTCGAGGCGAGAAAAAGGCGGCTCCTCAGCCCTGCCGCGGCGACGAGCTCGCCGACGACGCCCTCGGCCCGTCCGTACATCGGCGCCGTGTCCACGACGCGACCGCCGGATTCGACCAAGGCTTCGAGAACGGCCTTCACCGCGGCCCGCTCGCTCTCACTGGAGCCGACGTCAAAGACGCGAGAGGTCCCGAGCCCGATCACCGGGATCAGCTCGCCGCCTTTCGGAATGGGGCGTGTGATCCTCGCAGGCCCCTCGTCGGAGCCCATCAAGAGCGCCCCGGTTGCAGCCCCTGCACCCGCAGCCGCCAGCGATTTCAGAAGGTCGCGCCGATTCATGGGGCCAGCCCTCCCGGTTCTGGTGGAACCTCCAGACCATTCCGACGAGATTTGTAAGAAAGAGGGGACAGTCCCCTATATCAGAGATACCGCGAGTCCGTGGATGAGGGCGAGGACGCGGCTGGGCGCGACGCCGAGATAAAAGATCGCGGCCGCGGCGATCGTGAGCACGATGGCCAAGGACGGCGGCAGCGGCGAAAGAGTCGCGGCGTCTTTGTCGGGCTGCTTGAACCACATCGTCATGATGACCGAGAGGTAGTAGTACGCGGCGATCACCGCGTTCAACGAACCGACGATCGCGAGCATCCACTGTTTCGATTGCACCGCGGCCTGAAAGATCAGGTACTTCCCGAGGAATCCCCCGGTGGGCGGGATCCCGGCCATCGAAAGCAGAAACACGGTCATCGCGCCGGCGAGAAGCGGCCGGCGCAGCCCGAGGCCCGCCCAGGAGGAGATGAAGTCGTAGCCGGATTCGGCGGCGAGATCGCCTCCGCCGACAGCGGCGGCGACGCCGAAGGCGCCCACGGTCATGAACGCGTAGGTCGTGAGGTAGAAGAGGATCGCCTTGATGCCGAGCTCGGGAATGCAGACGAGCGCGATCAAGAGGTAGCCGGCGTGCGCGATCGACGAGAAGGCCAGCAGTCGCTTGATGTTGGTCTGCGCCAAGGCGACGAGATTCGCGATCGTCATCGTGGCGACCGCGAGCCAGGTCACAATCGGAATCCACACCGCGCTCTGGTCGCCAAACGCCCCGACGAGCACGCGGATCAGGGCGGCGAATGCCACCGTCTTGGTCGCGGCCGCCATGAACGCGGTGACGTTCGTCGGCGCGCCGGTGTAAACGTCGGGCACCCACTGGTGGAACGGGACGATCGCGATCTTGAAACCGAGTCCGACGATCACGAGACCGAGGCCCATCGTCAACATCGCGGACGGCTGCAACGAAGCGGCCTGAGCGATCTCGGCCAGGTCCAGCGAGCCCGTGCCGCCGTACAGGAGAGCCAGGCCGTAGACGAGAAACCCGGACGAAAACGCGCCGAGCAGGAAGTACTTGAGCGCCGCCTCGATCGACCGCACGCGGCCCCGGGTCAGGCCGCACAGGACGTAGAGACTTACGGAGAAGATCTCGAGCCCGATGAGCAGGAGCATCAGGTTCGTCGTTTCGAGCATCAACACCATGCCGGCCAGGGCGAACAGCATCAGCGCGTAGAACTCACCCTGTTCGGACCCCTCCCGTTCGAGGAAGCGGGCGGAAAACAGTAGCGTCAGGAAGCCGACGACGAGCACCAGCAAGCTCAAATAGATGCCGAAGCGATCGACGCGGACCATGCCGTAGGCGGTCGTCGCCGCCACCAGCCCGACCCCCTGCCACTGCCGCACCGTGGCCCAGCCTGCGAAAAACACGCCCAGGATCGACACGCTCCACGGGGACACCAGCGCGGCGAAGCCCCGGCCCGTCTCACGGAAGAACGGCGTCATCAGCAAGACGAGGAGTCCCCACGCCGCGAGGATCACGACGGGAAGGACGAGAGGGATCTGGAGTTCCGACATCGTCACACCATCGCGAGGTAGACGAGGATCGCGACGACCCCCATCAGAACGACCAGGGCGTAATTCCTGACGTACCCGGTCTGGAACAACTTCAAGAGCTGGCCTGTGATGTCGGCGACGATCCCGGTCGCGTTGACCAGCCCGTCGATCACGAAGCGATCGAACCCGGCGAAGAAACGGGCGATCGCGTAGAACGGCCTGAGGATCGTCGCCTCGTAGAACTCGTCCACCCAGTAGAGGTTCCGCCACATGACGTAGATCGGACGGAAAGTGCGCGCAATCGAGGCGGCCAGCTCTTCGCGCTGGCGATAGATCACGAAGGCGACCCCGATTCCCGCCAGGGCGATGGCCAGTGCCAAGCCCATCAGCGCGAACTCGAGGCTCGCCCCGTGCTCGGCCCCCTCGCCGCCTGCGCCGTGAGCCGACGCGACCGCGGGGGCCAACCAGTGATGGAAGACGTTGACGTCACGGCCGAAGAGGGTCGTTCCGAGGACCGCCGGGATGCCGATCCAACCCCCGACGACGGAAAGAGCCGCGAGGATCATGAGCGGCACCGTCATCGACTTCGGGGACTCATGGGCATGGTCGAACGTGTGCTTGTCTCCACGGTAGGAGCCGAAGAAAACGAGGATCGTCAGACGGAACATGTAAAACGCGGTGAGCCCTGCCGCCAACGCCAGCACGCCCCAGACGATCTTGTTCCCCGAGGACCACGCGCCCCAGAGAATTTCGTCTTTCGAGAAGAACCCGGCGAGCGGGACGATTCCCGCGATGGCGAACGCGGCCGTGATAAACGTCGCGAACGTGATCGGCAGCTTCGACCTGAGGCCGCCCATCTTCGTGATGTCCTGCTCGCCGTGCTGGCCGTGGATGACGCTGCCGGCGCCGAGGAAGAGCAGAGCCTTGAAAAACGCGTGCGTCATCAGATGGAAGATCGCCGCGGTCCACGCACCGACGCCTACGGCCGCGAACATGTAGCCGAGTTGGCTGACCGTCGAATACGCCAGGACCTTCTTGATGTCGGTTGCGGTGATGCCCATCGTCGCCGCGAAGATCGCGGTGCCGGCTCCGACGACGGCGATCACGGCCATCGCCTCGGGGGCGTGAACGTAGAGCGCCGACATCCGCACGACCATGTAAACGCCGGCCGTGACCATCGTGGCGGCGTGGATCAGCGCGGAGACCGGCGTCGGGCCCGCCATCGCGTCGGGAAGCCAGACGTACAGGGGGATCTGCGCCGACTTGCCGCACGCGCCGACGAACAGGAGGATCCCGACCGCCACGAGGAGCGCGTGGTGGCCTTCTCCGCCGGCCGCGATCGCCGCGGAGACACCTCGGTAGTCGAGCGTGCCGAAGGTCGTGATCAGGTAGAGCATGCCGATCACGAACGCGAAATCACCGATGCGGTTGACGAGAAACGCCTTGCGCCCCCGCATCCGCGCAGGAGAGCCCCGTGCGGGCGTCGAACGGTCTGTCGTAGAAAAAGCCGATCAAGAGATAGGAACAGAGCCCCACGCCCTCCCACCCCACGAAGGTCACGAGGAGGTTTCCGCCCAAAACCAGCGTCAGCATCATCGACATGAACAGGTTCATGTAGACGAAAAAGCGGGCGAACCCGTCTTCGTGCTCCATGTAGCCGACGCTGTAGACGTGGATCAGGAATCCGACTCCCGTGACGACGAGGATCATGATCGCGGACAGCGGATCGAGCGCGAACCCCCAGGGGATCGTGGTCACCGTGCCGGACTCGCCGATCGGCCCCATCGGAATCCAGGTGCCCAAGCTGGTCTCGAAGTAGCGGGCGTCTTCGGGAAGCCGGGAGAGCTCGAGGACCGCGCCGGCCGAGACGACGAGCGCCGCGAGAACGACCCCGCAGCCGATCAGGCCGACCGCCCGCCGGCTGAGGCGTTTCCCGAATAGTCCGTTGATCGCGACGCCGAAGAGCGGCAGGATCGGGATCAGCCAGATCAGCTTCAACATTGCGTCTTCACCACTTCAGGAGGTTGATCTCGTCCACGTCGGTCGTGCCCCGCAGGCGGAACAGCGCGATGACGATGGCGAGGCCGGCCGCCGCTTCAGCCGCGGCGAGCGCCATGACGAAAAACACGAAGATCTGCGCCTCGGGGCCGCCGTTGATCCGGGCGAAGGTGATGAACGCCAAGTTTCCGGCGTTTAGCATCAACTCGACGCACATGAGGATCGAGATCGCGCCGCGGCGGGTCAAGACACCGACGACGCCCAGAGCGAACAGCACCGCGGACAGGACGAGAACCAGGCGGGGGTCGATCACGACACCTTCCTCTTCGCAAGGAGCACCGCCCCGATCATCGCAACGACGAGCAAGAGCGAAATCGCCTCGAACGGGTAGTAGAAACGCGTGAAGAGCTCTTTGCCGATCGACGCCGCCGTGCCGAATCCTTCGGTCTTTTCCGGGAACGACGACGGCGCCGAAAGCCAGACCGCGCGACCGATGACGATCGCGAACGCCAGCGACGTCAATGGCGCCAGGACGCGCTGGAACGTCCCCGCGGGGTGGGCCTTGGCCTCTTCACGCAGGTTGAGCAGCATGATCACGAACAGGATCAACACCATGATCGCGCCGGCGTACACGATCACCTGCAGCAGGCCGATGAACTGGGCGTCGAGCACCATGTAGAGCCCCGCGATCGCGACCAGGTTGAAAGCAAGCGCGACAGCCGCGGAGACCGGGTTGCGGTTCGTAATGACCACGATCGCGGAAGCGATCAGGAGCAGCGCGAGCACGAAGAAGGCGATCAGCTCCATCGGCGCCTCAGTGCCCCACCACGCCGTACACGACGAGGATCGCGGTGACGGCGAGGTTTGCGAGCGAAAGCGGGAGCAGGCCCTTCCATCCCAGGTTCATCAACTGGTCGTAGCGGAAGCGCGGGAGCGTCCAGCGCACCCAGACGAACAGGAACTGGAAGAAGGCCATCTTGACGACGAACGCGAGGATCTGTGCACCCCACAGCAGCCAGCCCGGCTCGGGGAGCCATCGCGTCGGCAGGCCCAGCTGCCAGCCGCCGAGAAACAGCGTGATCCCCAGGGCGGACGACGTCATCATGTTGATGTATTCGGCCATGAAGAACCCGGCGAACCGCATCCCCGAGTACTCGGTGTGGTAGCCCGCGACGAGTTCCCCTTCGGCCTCGGGAAGATCGAACGGGTTGCGATTGGTCTCGGCGTAACCGGCGACCGTGAAGAGGATGAACCCCAGAAGCTGGAACCCGCCGCCGAAGATGTTCCAGTGGAGGAAGCTTCCCGCCTGTTGCGCGACGATCTCGGTCGGCCGCAGGGTTCCGGAAACGAGTACGACCGACACCACGGCCAGAGCCATCGGCAGCTCGTACGAGATCATCTGCGCGGACGAGCGCAATCCGCCGATCAGCGAGAACTTGCTGTTCGATGACCAACCCGCCAAAACCAGGGCGTACACACCGAGACCCGTCGAGGCGAATGCCCATAAGAGCCCGCCGTCGAGGTCCAAGATCACGAGGCCGATCTGTTTTCCGAGGATCGTCACGGTCGGACCGAAAGGAATGACCGCGAAGGCACACAGCGCCGAAGTGACGGCCAGGGCCGGTGCCAACACATAGAACAGCTTGTGCGCCTCGGCGGGGATGATGTCTTCCTTCATGAGGAACTTGACGCCGTCGGCGATCGGCTGCAGCAGCCCGAACGGACCGACGCGGTTCGGGCCCAACCGGTATTGGATGATCGCGGAGACCCGCCGCTCGACCCACGTCATGATCGACACGCACAGCATCAACACGCCAAAGACGGTCGCGATCTTGAGAAAGTTGATGAGGATATCCACGTTCGACATGCCTCAAACGCCCGCAGCGGCGGAAGCCGCCACGCCGAGAAGTCCCATCGACTCGGCCGTCACACCGTCAAATTCTTTGACGCTCGCCGAGAGCGCGCGCAGCACGTCGGAGGCAGAAGCCCACTCCGGCAGCGGAGCACCTGCTGCGGCGGCGACATCGGACGCAATGCGCCAACCGGGGCGGGCCTCGCCCAGAGGAAGGTGACAGCGGAGCACGCGTTGCGCCCGGCCTTCGAAGTTGACGTAGGTCCCGTCCGCTTCGGACCACGACGCGGACGGAATCGCGACCGCGGCATCTGCGGCGGCCCCCGACGCGAACGGCCCCGCGAAGATCACCTCGACCTTCCCCTTCGCCGCGGCCGGAAGCGTGAACGTGTCGGCCGGATCGAGGGTGTCGCCCAGAACCAGAAGCGTCGTCACCGACCCCTTTGCGACCGCGGCCAGGACGGCGTCCTCGCCCGAGTTCGCTCCGAAAATCCACACTGCGCCCCGCGCGTTGGCCCCCTTGTCGGCCCGGACCAAAAGCGCGTCGTTGTTGCCCGAAACGAGCGAGCGCGCGCCGAAAACCGCACCGCCCAAGCCGAGGGCGACCTCGCGCCAGGCGTAAAGGTCTTCGCAAAGCGTGCGCGGCGAGGCGATGACGCCGAGCTTTCCCGCACGGGCAGCATGCGCGAGCTTGGTGGCCGCCGCCGCAACCGCGGCGTCGTAGGAAGCGTCGGAATCACCGATACGCGCACCCTGGAGCCGCGCGGCTCCTTGTTCTTTCGTGTACGACATGCGGCCGTCGTCGCAGATCCAGTGCCCGTTGACCGCCTCATTGACGCGCGGGACGATCCGCTTCACACGATCGTCGATCTGACCCGTGGTCGTCATCATCGTTTGCTGTTGCCCGACCGAGGCGACGACGTTGCACCCACGCGCGCAGCCGGCGCAGATCGTGGGCGTGTTCTTCAAGTACCAGACCCGCGTCTGGAAGCGGAATTCTTTGAGCGTGAGCGCGCCGACGGGGCAGAGATCGACGACGTTTCCCGAATAGGCGTTGTCGAGGCGCTTCCCGGGGAAGATCCCGATCTGGCTGCGCTCCCCGCGCTGGAAAAACGCCAGCTCGCCCGTTTTGGTGATCTCGTCGCAAAAACGAATGCAGCGGCTGCACTGGATGCAGCGCTCCTGGTCGAGCATGACGTGGGGGCCGATGTCGACGGCCTTCGACAGCGCGAGCTTCGGTTCGGTGTATCGGCTGATCCCGGTGCCGTGCTCGACCGCGTACTCTTGCAGGCGGCACTCCCCCGCTTGATCGCAGATCGGGCAGTCGAGCGGGTGGTTGATGAGGAAGAACTCCATCATCGCGGACCGCGCCTGTTTGACCTTCTCGCTTGCCGTGTGAACGACCATCCCCTCGGCCACCGGCGTGTAGCAACCGATGACGAGCTTCGGCGCTTTCTCCACCTCGACCAGGCACATGCGGCAGTTGCCCGAGATCGACAATCCGTCGTGGTAGCAATAGTGGGGGATCTCGCGGCCGCGCTTCAAAGCCGCCTGCAGGATGGTCGTCCCCGCTCCGACCTCGATTTCCTCGCCGTCGATGATCACCTTCGGCATCAGCGGACTCCCTGGAGCGCAAGTGTGCCGGCGAGGCAGCTGCGATGGTCGATGTGGTGCTGGAACTCGTCGCGGAATTTCGTGACGAACGAGATCGCCGGCATCGCGGCCGCGTCGCCCAACGCGCAGATCGTGTTCCCGATGATGTTGTTCGAAACGGACAACAGGAGGTCGAGGTCGGGCTGCATGCCGTGGCCCGCTTCGATGCGATTCAACACGCGCTCGAGCCAGCCGCACCCTTCACGGCACGGCGTGCACTGCCCACACGATTCGTGATGGTAGAAATGAGCGATGCGGGCCATCGCGGCCACCATGCAGGTCGAAGAATCCATCACCATGACGCCCGCCGAACCGAGCATCGTCCCTTTGGCCGCGAGCGCGTCGAAATCGAGATCGACGTCGCAGTCTTCGGCGCGGAGCACCGGGACGGACGAACCGCCGGGGATCACGGCCTTGAGCGGCCGGTCGGCGTGCAGCATGCCGCCGCCCAGCTCGTAGATCAGCTCTCTCATCGGAAGGCCCATCGGCGCCTCGTAGACGCCGGGGCGCTTCACGTGCCCCGAGAGGCAGAAGAGCTTGGGGCCGGTGTTTTTCGGCGCCTTGCCGATTGTGAGGTACCAATCGGCGCCGCGCTCGATGATGAACGGCACGTTGGCGACGGTCTCGACGTTGTTGATCGTCGTCGGGCATCCCCACATACCGGACACCGCGGGGAACGGCGGCTTCAGCCGCGGGTAGCCGCGGTTCCCCTCGAGAGACGACATCAACGCCGTCTCCTCGCCGCAGATGTAGGCGCCCGCGCCGCGATGCACGACGAGGTCGCAGCTCCAGCCGCTGCCCAGGATGTTCGCGCCCGCGTAGTTTCTCGCGTACGCCTCGGCGACGGCGCGATCCAACACGTTGGCTTCGTGCACGAACTCGCCGCGAATGTAGATGTAGGCCGCCTTCGCGCGGATCGCGTACGCTCCCAGCAACGATCCCTCGAGAACGAGGTGGGGGTCTTTCTCCATGAGGAGGCGGTCTTTGAAGGTCCCCGGTTCCGATTCGTCGGCGTTGATCAAGAAGTAGTGGGGCCGCTTGGGATCGACTTCCTTCGGCATGAAAGACCACTTGACGCCACAGGGGAATCCCGCGCCGCCGCGCCCGCGTAGCCCGGATTTTTTGACCTCGTCGGTGACCGCGTCAGGCGTCATGGACGAGAGGGCCTTGCGCAGGGCCTGGTATCCTCCCAACGCCTCGTACCCCGAAAGGGTCAGCGCTTCGGGCTTGTCGACGTTTCTCGTGAGGATGCGTTCCATCGTGCCCCGCTAATCCAGGCTCGCCAGAAGGCGGTCGACCGATTCGATCGTCAGGTTCTCGTAGTAGGTGTCGTTCAACTGGAACATCGGCGCCGTGCCGCACGAGCCCAGGCACTCGACGCGAACCAGCGAGAACTTCCCGTCGGGGGTCGTCTCGCCCTCTTTGATGCCCAGCTTGTGCTCGAGGTGCCGCAGGAGTTCGTCGGAGCCGCGCAGCATGCACGACAGCGTCGTGCAGAGCTGGATGTGATGTCTCCCCGACGGCTTCTGCTTGTACATCGTATAGAACGTGACGCAGCCATGGACGTGGCTCGGCGACACGCCAACGCGCGAGGCCACCCAGGCCTCGGCTTCGAAGTCGATCGCGCCCTTGGCCTTCTGGACTTCCCACAGCACGGGCAGCAGCGCCGCTTTGGGCTGCGGGTACTTCGCGACGATCGCGTCGATCTTGTTTTCGAACTCAGGCCCGAACATCACCGACCTCGAAATGGCGACACGTGTCGAGCAGGGGACAGTCCCCTTTTTCGCAGCAAAGCGGTATCCGGGGAGCTTTGTAAGAAAAAGGGGACTGTCCCCTGCTCGACGCGTGTCCTCATCGATCCACCTCGCCCATGACGGGGTCGATGCTGCCGATGCAGGCGATGACGTCGGCCACGAGCTCGCCTTCGACCTGGTGCTTCAGGCTCGCGAGGTTGTTGAAGGCGGAGGAGCGGATCCGGCACCGGTACGGCGACTTGCCGCCCTCGGACACGATGTAGAAGCCCAGCTCCCCTTTCGGCACTTCGGTGGCGACGTAGATCTCGCCGGCCGGGCACGAGAACCCCTCGGTGACGATCATGAACTGGTGGATCAGTTCCTCCATGCTCGTCAGGACCTTGTGCTTCGGCGGAAGGAAGATCTTGGGATCGTCGATGTGCCACGGACCGCCGGGGACGTTACGAAGCGCCTGATCGAGGATCCGCACCGACTGTCGCATCTCCTCCATCCGCACCAGGTAACGGTCATAGACGTCACCGTCGGTTCCGGTCGGGATCTCGAAGTCGTACTGTTCGTAGCCGATGTACGGTCGCGCCTTGCGGACGTCGTACTCGACGCCGGCCGCGCGCAGGCACGGGCCGGTCATGCCGTACGCGATCGCGTCCTCGGCCGAGATCACGCCGACACC
>JAQBEH010000117.1:0-3281 GCA_032124015.1 Acidobacteriota bacterium | reverse complement strand
CTCGTCGCTCGCCCGGCACGCCATAGTCGCCGGTGCCGCGGCGGCGGGACTCGCACTTCTCACCCATCCGATTGTCCTCGTGGTCGCCTCCGGCTTTCCCCCGGAAAAGCAGGCATTGACAGAGCGCCTGTTCGTCCTCCTCGCGGTCCTGGTCTTATTCGACGGCCTGGCGGCCGTCTGGTCATCGGCCCTCCAGGCCGAAGGGCGAATCGTGGTCTCGACTCTCGGTCTCGTCGGCGCGCCGCTCGTTACGCTGGTGGCGTTGGCGGTCACAGACGGACGCGCCCCCGAGATCCTCGTGTTTGGAAGCGTGGTCGGCGCCCTGGCGGAGGCGATGTGGGCCGCCGCCTTCCTCGGCGCAAGCGGCTGGTCGCCCCTCTCACTCGACCGTCCCTGGGCTGCGCACGCCCAGGAGTCGACGAAGGGGTTCGCGAAGCTTCTCGTCGGATCGGCAATCCTGGCGGTCAACCCGATCGTCGACCAAGCGATGGCCGCGCATCTGGGAGCCGGAAGCGTGGCCGAACTCGGCTACGGCGGCCGTGTCGTGAGCGGAATTTTGGGAATCGTCGCGATGGCGTTCGGAACAGCTGCGCTGCCCCGCTACTCGATGTACGCTGCGCTGGGCGATGGTCCCGGACTGGGGCGCGCATACCGCCGCGACAGCCTCTTCGTCGTCCTGTTGGGGGCGGGGATCGCGCTGGCTTTGATCGCGGTCAGCGCGCCGGTCACTCGGTTGCTGTACGAGCGCGGAGCGTTCTCAGCGGCGGACACCGCCGCCGTCGCACGGATCCAGGCGTTCTGCGCCATCCAACTCCCCTGCTACCTCCTCGGTATCCTCGGCTCGCGGGTTCTCAATGCCCTCGGGCGGGACTGGGAGGTGATCGTCATTGCCATGATGGGAGCCGTGCTAAACGTGTTGGGGAATCTCGTGTTTTCGCGATGGCTAGGCGTTGCCGGGATCGCGTTGTCGACGGGAGTGGTGTACACGATCTCGGCGGCGACGATGGCGATTATCGTCCGGCGAGCGCTCAAGAGCGCGGGCTAGCGCGTCGGGGGAGTCCCGCGCTCACACCCCGTGAGCCTCGCGCCACGCTTGCAGGACAAGCACGTCCCACAGGTAGTAATGCCAGTTGCGTCGGCCGCTCACGTGCTCGCGCCACTTTTCTTGAATCGGGCCGGGTGTAAGCAACCCTTCTCGCCGCAGCCGTGACTCGGAAAGCAGGTCGTCAGCCCACGCGCGCAGAGGGCCTCGCAGCCACACGTCGATCGGCAGGCCGAATCCCATCTTCGGCCGGTCCACGAGATCCGCCGGGACATGGCGATCGAGCACCTGGCGGAGCGCCCACTTGGTCTCACCGTTTCGCACCTTGAGGGCCAGCGGAAGGCTCCACGCGAACTCGACGACCCGGTGGTCAAGGAGCGGCACGCGCGCCTCGAGGCCGACGCTCATGCTCGTGCGATCGACCTTGACCAGAATGTCGTCGGGGAGATACGCGAGCGTGTCGTCGAACATCAGCGGGTGGATCGGGTCGACAAACTCCGTCGGGCACTCCGCCCGGTCCGCCAGCCGCGGCCGCGGGCGGGAGCCCGCGACGAGAAGCTCGGGGCTTTTCCAGTGAGACAGCAGGTCCTTGTAGAGGGCCCGATCGTCGGGGAGCGCCACCAGCTCGGCCAGTTTGCGGATCTTGTCGCCGGCGGCGCCGCCGCTCCCATAACGGCGCAGCCAGGGATCGGCGACCCCAAGCAGGTGGTTGGCCGCGTCCACCGGCACCGCGCCCAATAGGCGTCCCAGAACGCGCCGCGCGCCCCGAGGAACGCGCGCGAGTGTGCGCTGCAAGTCGGCGAAAAGCGCGTAGCGCTTGTAACCGGCGAACAGCTCGTCGCCACCGTCGCCGGAGAGCGCGACGGTGACGTGACGTCGCGCCAGCTCCGACACGAGCAGGGTCGGAACCTGCGACGAGTCCGCGAACGGCTCGTCGAACATCGATGCGATGCGCGGGACGGCGGCCAGCGACTCGGCGGCCGTGACCATGTGCTCCGTGTGTTCGGTCCCCAGATGCTCCGCGATCGTGCGAGCCCACGGGGACTCGTCGTACCCCTCCTCTTCGAAGCCGATCGTGAAGGTGCGCACCGGGCCCGTGGCCTGGGCCCTCATCAGCGCGACGACGAGCGATGAGTCGATTCCCCCCGACAGGAAGGCGCCCAACGGGACGTCGGCGATCATGCGCAGCGCAACGGATTCCTTCAGTCGGCGCTCGAGCTCGTCGACCGATTCGCGCTCGTCGCCTGCAAACGGGTGGGCCAGCCCTTCACGCGCGACCTCGGCGAGCGACCAGTACGCCGCGAGTCGGCCCTCGCCGCTTCGAGGTGCCCCGGCCAGGTCGAACGTGCGGATGCAGCCGGGCTCGAGCTTCCTGAAGCCTTCGAAAATGGCGTGCGGGGCCGGGACGTAGTTGAAACGGAGGAAGCTGGCCACGGCATCCCGGTCGAGCCGCGCCTCAAACGACGGGTGGCGCCGCAGGGCGGTCAGCTCCGAGCCGAACAGCAGTGCCCCGCGCGACCAGCCCCAGTACAGCGGCTTGATCCCGATCCGGTCGCGCACCAGGTGCAGCCGCCGCTCGTTGCGGTCCCAGAGCGCAAAGGCGAACATGCCGACGAACCGGGAGACGGCCGCCGTCAGGCCCCACGCTTCGAACGCCGCGAGCACGACCTCGGTATCGGAGTGCCCTCGGAACCGCACGCCTGCGGTTTCGAGCTCCGCGCGCAGCTCCCGGAAGTTGTACACCTCGCCGTTGAACGCGATGACGTACCGCCCGCTTGCCGACAGCATGGGCTGGTGCCCGGAGGCGGAGAGATCCAGGATCGCCAGCCGGCGAAACGCGAGCCCGATGCCGGCTCGCGCGTCGTGCCAGAGCCCCTCGTCGTCCGGGCCGCGATGACGCAGGGCTGCGGCCATCCCGGCGAGGCGGGCCGGCCACGCGTCCGCTTCGGTCTCCGGATCGAACGCGCCCGCGAAGCCGCACATCGGTCGATTCCCCTTCCTCGGCGCGCATTGTAGCCGCGAGCTCGCAGCGTGTTAGGATCCCGCTCTTCCGAAGGCGCGGTCGGCCGCGCGAGCCCATTGCCATGAAGCTGCTCTTCTTCATCTCCACTTTGAGCTGCGGGGGCGCCGAGCGGGTGTGCGTCACGCTGTGCAATTACTGGGCGGAAGCGGGCTGGCAGATCACGCTCGCCACGTTCGACGACGGGTCCGAACCGCCGTTTTTTCCGCGGTCGCCCCG
>JAQBEH010000116.1:0-49939 GCA_032124015.1 Acidobacteriota bacterium | reverse complement strand
CCCTTTTTTCCGACAAGCTCCCCGGATACCGCTTGTCGGAAAAATAGGGGAGTGTCCCCCTTTCTTGATGGTTCCCTCTTCCGTGCTGCGTCAGCGGGTGTCGCGATCCCGGCGGACGAGCACGCGTTTGCCGCGGAGGGTTGCGGCGCGTAGCGCGATGATGATGTCGTCCGCGATTTCGTCGGGCACTTCGACGATGGTGTGGCGCTCCAGGATCTGAATCGCGCCGACGGCGCTCGAGTCGATCCCGACCTCGTTGGCGATCGCACCCACCAGATCGCCGGGGCGGAGGCTGAGGTTCCGTCCCGCGCCGATGAACAACCTCGCCACGGCAAATCCGGGGCCGCCGCGCCGCCGCGCTCCCGGGTGCGTTGCGATTTTTCGAGGCTTTTGCGGGCGTTCCGACCGCTCGGTCACCGTGGGGATCTCCTGCTCCTCGCCGCCGCCGTCCCGCCCTTCGGATTGCTTCACCGCCGCCGCGGCGACGTCCATCACGTCGAACTCCTCCGCAAGCGACTCCACGACGCCGCGAAACGCGTCCAATCCGCCCGCCAGGATGGTCTCGCGGAGCGCGGCGCGCGTCAGCTCCATCCGCCGCGCGCGAAGATCGGCCACCGTCGGCACCGACTGGATCTCGATCTTCTGCTTGGTCTGGTGCTCGATGTTGCGAAGCAGCCTGTGCTCGCGCGGCTCGGCGAGCGTGATGGCGACGCCTTCGCCTCCGGCGCGGCCGGTGCGGCCGATGCGGTGCACGTACCCCTCGGCGGCGGCAGGTACGTCGTAGTTCACCACGTGGGAGACGTGCCGCACGTCCAGCCCGCGTGCGGCGACGTCGGTGGCGATCAGGAGGTCGGTCTTGTTTGCCCGAAACGACTTCATCACACGGTCGCGATGCTGCTGCGACAATCCGCCGTGGAGGGCCTCGGCACGGAACCCGCGGGCGTTCAACGTCTCGGTCAGCGCGTCGACCTCGGTGCGCGTCCTGCAAAACACGATGGCCGAGGTCGGGTGCTCGATGTCCAAAACGCGGCCGAGCGCCGCCATCTTGTGGGTGCGCGGCACGATGTACGCCACCTGGCGTACGCGGGCCGTCTCGCCCGCCGCCACCTTCTCGCGGTCGATCGTTATCTTCAGCGGATTTTTCAGGTGCTTGGCCGCGATCGAAACGATGCGGGGGGGGATCGTCGCCGAAAATAGCGCCGTTTGTCTTCCCTTCGGCGTCGCCTCGAGGATGGCCTCCAAATCTTCGGCGAATCCCATGTCGAGCATCTCGTCCGCCTCGTCGAGCACGACGGTTTTCACCGACGCGAGGTGGATCGTGCGCCGCCTGATGTGGTCCAACGCCCGTCCCGGCGTCGCGACGACCACATCGACTCCGCGCTCGAGCGCCCTCACTTGCGTTTCCATCGAGGCGCCTCCGTAAACCGGCAGAGAAATCGCCCCGATCTCTTTGCCGTAACGGTGCACGGCTTCCGCGACCTGCATCGCCAGCTCGCGCGTGGGGACGAGGATCAAAGCCGTCGTGCGCTCCTTGGCCGATGCCTTCGGCGTCAGGATGTGCAAGAGCGGGAGCGCAAACGCCGCGGTCTTCCCGGTTCCCGTCGCGGCCTGGGCTAGGACATCGCGCCCCGCGATCAGGGGCGGGATGGCGGCGCTCTGCACGGGTGTGGGCTCCTCGTAGCCCAAGGCGACGAGCGCCGCGAGCACGCGTGGGTCGAGGCCGAGAGCGGCAAAGCCGCCGGTCGTTTCCGGGTTCGGTGCGCGTTTTGTCATACGCCGCACGATACACGGAATTGCCTCAGGGCATTCAGACCTCGGGTGGGGGTTCCTCGCTCCGGCTTGATGTCCATCACGGCTCCTCGGATTCCAGTTGGCTCAGGGCCTCGCGCAGCCCGTCGTGCGCGGACGGTCCCGCCCCCAGTTCGATCGCCTTGCGGAAGAAGACAACGGCTTCGCGCGGATCCTCCGCGACGTCATCGAGGAAGTGGCCGATCTCCTCGTGGGCCTCAGCCGAGGTCGGGTCGATTTCGAGCGCCTCCTGGTAGCAGGCGAAGGCCTCCTCGAGCTCGTCCGGGCTGCCGTTCGCCACGAGCTGGATCAGCTGCCCGCGCAGAATCAGCAACTCGACGCTGACCCCTTCCGCCTCGAGGATGTCGTCGATCGCGTCGATGTCGTCGGGGCGGGCCGAACCTTCGCGCGCCACACGGCGCCTGATGTCAACGACGCGCAGATCCATGAGCGATCCTCCTCGGGCTTCGGGTCTTTCTACGTCTTCGGCGGCGCCACGACGCGATCGAGCGTCTGATCGTCCCAGGACGCGGGATCGTCGAGCGATTCGAGGTGCGTCAGCACCGTCACGTTGGGCACGGCGGCGCGAATGTCGGATTCGATCTGCTCGAGCAGCGAGTGCCCGCGCTGGACGGTCCAGTCGCCCGGGACGAGCACGTGCACCGACACGAACCGGCGCGCCCCCGACTCGCGCGTGCGCAGCGCGTGGTACTGGATGCCGTTTTCGACGTGCGCGTCGAGCACGGCGCGCACGGCCGCGTACTCGTTCGCGGGAAGGGCCCGATCCATGAGGCCGGCCACCGACTCGCGGAGGAGGCGGTAGCCGGACCAGACGATGTTCGCCGCCACGGCAAGTGCGACGAGGGGATCGAGCTGCTGCCAGCCGGTCAGGTGGACGGCGGTGATCCCGACGACGACGCCCGCCGAGGTCCACACGTCGGTGAACAGGTGGTGGGCGTTGGCGGTCAGGGCGATCGACCGCTCCTTCTTGCCGGCGCGCAGGAGCACCAGCGCGACCCCGAAATTAATGGCCGACGCGATGACCGAAACGGCCACGCCGGCCCCGATCTTCTGGAGCGGCTGGGGATCGATGAGGCGATTGACGGCGGCGACGCCGATGCTGGCCGCCGCGATCAGAATGAGCGTTCCCTCGAGGACGCTCGAGAAATACTCCGCCTTGCTGTGGCCGTAGGCGTGATCCTCGTCGGGTGGACGCGCGGCCGCGGTCAGCATGGCGAGCGCCATGAGGGCCCCAGCGAGATTGACGAGCGACTCGAGCGCGTCCGAGAGCAGGCCGACCGAGCCGGTCAGGTGATAGGCGAGGCCCTTCAGTCCCATCGTGCCGACGGCCGCGGCGATCGAGAGCCAGGCGAAGCGCGTGAGTGATCTGCGATCCACCATCACCTCTGAAGTTCGTCGACGAGCGCCCGCAGGTCGGGAACGTCGGGATCGCCCGGGGGGCTGAGGGCGATCGCGCGGGCGAACGCGGCGCGCGCACCCGGGCGGTCGTTCAACTGGTAGAGACGGATCGCGCCGATCGTCTTGGCGAGCCTGGCTTCGGGCCGGACCGCAAGCGCACGGTCGTAGTACGCGGCGGCCGCGGCGAAGTCTCCCGCGTCGTAGGCCAACTGACCGAGCCCGAGGAGGGCCTCGGACTGCCGGGGGTTGAGGGCGAGGGCCCGTGTAAACGCATCGCGCGCCCCCGCGGTGTTCTTGCGCGCAAGGTCCAAGAGCCCGAGGTCGGTTTCGATCGTCGGGTCTGAGACCGAGGCGGTGCGCGCGCGCAGGAGCGTTTGCTGCGCTTGCGCCGGATCGTTGCGGGTGGCGTAGAGCGCGGCGAGGTTCAAGTACGTGTCCGCGTGCCGTGGGTTGAGTGTGAGGGCGTGCTCGTACGCGCGTTTCGCTTCGGTGAACGCCTTGTCGTCCTTCACCGCCTTGCCCGCCCAGGCGTTTCCGAGGTCGAACCAGGCCAGGGCGTTTTTCGGCGCGAGCGTCGCCACGGCGCGGAAGGTGCCGACCGCCTCGTCGGTGCGTCCCAAGGCGAGCTGCGCCTGGCCGAGCGCCAGGCGGGCGGGGACGTTGCCGGGGTTCACGGCGATCAGCCGTGCCAGGGGAGCCAATGCATCTTTCGGGTCTCCCAGCTGGAGCGCGCGCCTCGCCGCGTCGAGATCGGGGAGGAGCTTGATTCCGTCTTTCGGGTCGAGAGCTTCGCTTTGAGGCGCCTTCGAACCGGAGGCGTATCCCAGCGAGGAGAGTTTCTCGCGGCGCTCGTTGCTAGCGGCGTCTTCGTCGGGATCGACCGCGGTATCGCCGCGCGTCAACTCGGCCAAGGTCCGGGAAAGCTCTGCCGCGCGCTTTGCATTCTTGCGCATGAGGTCGTTGATTTCGCGGGGATCGGTCGGCAGCTCGTACAGCTCGGGGCGGGGCGCCGCGATGTACTTGTAGGGGCCGGCCGTGAGCGCGCGCAGCGGCGCCCACCCGTAGGAGAACTCGGGGTAGAACGTCTCCATCTCGTAATCCGGAGCGGAGGGCCGCGCACCGTGGAGCAACGGCACGAGCGATCGCCCGTCCGCATCGGGGAGCGGCGGGAGCCGGAGCAGATCGAGAATCGTCGGCGCGACGTCGATGAGCCCGACGTTCGATGCGGCCGTCGTCCCGGGGGGGATTCCGGGCCCGGTGATGATCAGCGGGACGTGCTGCGTCGCCTGGTACAAGAACACGCCGTGTCCGGCTTCGCCGTGCTCGCCCAAGCTCTCGCCGTGATCCCCCGCGACTGCGAGGTAGACCGTCGTTCCCTTCTGCTTCAACACGTCGAGAATCCGTCCGATCTGCGCGTCCATGAACGCGATCTCTCCGTCGTACGGGCGGTCTTTGAAACGCGAGGCGTACGGCTCGGGAGGTACGTAGGGGAGGTGAGGGTCGTAGAAGTGAACCCAGAGGAAAAACGGCGGCTTCAACGTTCCGAGGTGTTTCAACAACGCATCGACGGTCTGGCTCGCCCCACGCTCCTGGTAGTCGAACGCGCGCCGGTCCCCAACGCGAACGATATCGTCGTACGTCGCAAAGCCCCGAGCGAGGCCGCCGTCCCGGTCGAGCACCGCGGCGGAGACGAACGCGGCGGTGCTGTAGCCGGCGACGCTCAGGCGTTCGGTCAACACGGGTATCGTCGGGTCCAGCTTGAACCCCGAGTTGTCGCGGACGCCGTGGTGACGCGGCACGAGGCCGGTCAGGAGGCTCGCATGCGCGGGCAGCGTGAGGGGGGCAGGCGAGAGCGCTTGCTCGAAGCGCACGCCGTTCCGTGCCAAGGCGTCGAGATGGGGCGTCTCCGTGCGCGCGCCGCCGTAGCAACCAAGGTGATCGGCGCGCGTGGTGTCGAGCGTGATGAGGACGACGCTCGGACGGAGGGGTGCTTCGGTGGGTACCGCGGCGAGCGTCACCAACAGCAAGAGAGGGGCGACCACGGCGAGATTCTACGCCGGGGAGAGGACGAGCGCCCCGTGCCGCGGCTTTTGACGAATCCGCCGTCTTCGTTCACAGTGCGCGCCGTGTCGGAGAACGCCGTTTCCGAGGTCGATCATCCGTTGCGCTCCCGGCTGGCTATTCTTGCCGCGGCGATTCTCTTTTCGACGGGCGGCGCCGCGATCAAGGCGACGCACCTCACCGGGTGGCAGGTCGCGTCGTTCCGCTCAGCCGTCGCCGGGGTCGCCCTCCTTCTGATGTTACCGGCCGCGCGGCGCAGCTTCGGCAGGCTCCCCGCTCTCGTCGGCGTGGTCTACGCGGCGACGATGATCCTGTTCGTCCTCGCGAACAAGTTGACCACGGCCGCGAGCACGATCTTTCTTCAGGCGACGGCGCCGATCTACCTGGTGTTGCTCGGACCGTGGCTGTTGAAAGAGCCCATAAGGCGGCGCGAGCTGGCGTTCATGGTCGCGCTCGGGGTCGGGCTCTCCTTGTTCTTCGTCGGGCACGAAGCGGGAAGCCTCACGGCCCCCGATCCGTTCAAAGGGAACATCCTCGCGGCGCTGTCGGGTCTGTGCTGGGCCCTGGCCGTGACCGGCCTCCGGTTCATGGGAAAGCAGGGCGGTGACCGCGGGGGTGCTTCAGCGGCCGTGGTCCTCGGCAACCTGTTCGCGTTCTTGCTGTGCCTCCCGTTCGCGCTCCCCGTCACGTCCGCGCGTCCGGCCGATGTCGGAATCGTCGCGTTCCTTGGGGTCTTCCAGATCGGGCTCGCGTACGTGCTCTTGAACTACGGGCTCCGCCACGTCGGCGCGCTCGAGGCGTCCTTGCTGTTACTGGCCGAGCCGGTACTGAACCCGGTCTGGGCGTGGCTCGTTCACGGCGAGCGGCTCTCGGTATGGACCCTCGCGGGCGGAGCGGTCATCGTCGCGGCGACGCTCGCAAAGACCCTCGCATCGCGGAACGCTCCTTAGAGGAAAGTCAACACGATCGCCGATCGAACACCGTTCATGCGGAGCCTCCGCTGTTGTTTGCGGTCACGCGGTAATAGAAGGAGTCGGCAGCGCCGAGCACCCGTCTCAACTAGGGTCCTTCGTGGTGGCAACTGTTGACGGCCCGCACCTGGAAGAAGGTCAGCGGCGGCGTGGTCCGTGCGCCATCCTGAAGCGTAAACGTGGTCGCGGTCGACGGGTTGCCGAGGAGCTCGACACCGTTGACGAAGCTGGAGTCCGTCGATTGCAACACGTGGTAGCCCGCTCCCGCGACCGCGCTCCACGCGAGGACGAGGTCGAGCTGGGCTCCGTCGTCGACCAGCGTCACCTGGAGATCGGGGGCCGTGACCGGGGTCGGCTGGGCGCAAGTTTGCGGAACGCAGTCGAACGCGCCCTGGATGGTGGTGTGCAGCGTCCGCGGACGGATGTACCCGTCGGTGGTCACGCCGGTCGGATCGACGTCCTGCATCGAGATCGTCCACGTCCCCAGCGTCGACTCCCCGATGAAGTCGGCCATCGTGCCGGGACCCGACGGCGCCGTGTCGCGATCGAACCGCGTCTCGATGCCGTGGCCGCTTCCGGGGCCTCGATCGTGCAGACGAACGGTCGTTCCTTGCGGTGAGGTCAGCTCGACGATGATCTGCGTCGGGTCCTGGTGGAAGATGTCGATCGTCAAGTCCAGATCCGCGATCGGGCGATCGTCGGCGATCACGAACTGCGCCTGCGCGGGCGTGGTGGTGAGGGAGGGGACGATGACGATCGACGTCTCGGTGTAGTCGCGCTTTGAGTTTCCCATCGGGATCTCGATCCGGCTGCTGAACGGAGGCGAATTCGACGCGGCACCGGCGAGATCGAAGGTCAGCGTCTGGCCGCATTGCGCCTCGGGGAGGATCACCAATTGCGGTTGCGGGGCCGCGCTCTCCGCCGACGCCGTCGAGTCGATCGTCGGCCAGACCGCAGCCGGGTTGAGGATGCGCACGTACGGAGGCCCGACGAGGGTGACGCGTCCGGTGGTGGCGGTGGCGGGATTGGCTCCGTCGTTGGTGAGCGTGGCCGCCAATTCGATCGTCTCGCCCGGCTCGGCAATCGCGTTGCCGCCGTCGATCACGCGATGGGCCGTCTCGATGAGACGGCTTCCGATCGGAACGCCCCCGCAATTCGAGACCGGACTGGCGCAGGCTCGATTGGTGCCGAAGGCCTGGACGCGGTAGTGGCGCATGACGTCGGAGTCGGCGCTGTCGTCAACGTAGGTCGTCTGCGACGATGCCCTCGTCGCGATCGGAACCTGCTGCCGGTTGCAGCCGAGCTCGCCGCGGTAGATGCGGTACTCCGCGGCGCCGGATACCGGCGCCCAACTCAGCTCGACGCCGGCCGAGGAGGGGATCGTCGTCACCACGGGGGCGGCGAGCACCGGGCAGCTCGTGTGGTCTTGGTTGTTCGCGTCGCCGGCGGCGCCGCACGCGATGGCGTGACGCTTGAACGCGGCGAACAGCGCCGCCGCGTGCGGCGTCCCGTTGGCCAGGTTGCCGTCGTCGTCGTCGGCCGCCCGCATGCGCTGGTACCAGCTCGTGGTGAGGCAGGAATCGGACGATATCGCCGAGCACGTGTAGGCGTTGCCGCCCGACCCCGGCCGCGTGACGAACCAGAGCCGGTCGACGAGTTGCCACGCGCTGGCCTGGTCTAGGCCGGACGCCGGAAGATCGCGCGTCGCCAGATCGTAGATCGCCTCGCTCGAGATGTAGGACTCGCAGTGCGGCTCGCGCCTGCACGGGCCACCGCCGAAGTCTTGGGAGCAGCGGGCCAGGGCGAAATTGGCCGGCGTGGCCGGCGCGTGGGACTGCCGCGCGTTCCAGTCGAACTCACGGAAGCCCGTGCAGGTCAGGCAGGTGTCGCCGTAACCGGTGCACGTGCTGCCGTCGTTGTACGTGCCCTTCCCCTGGCACGAGGCGCGCGTGGCGATGATGTTGACGATGTCGGAGTAGGCCTCCGACGGCTTGTCCATGCCGCCGCCGTCGTTCTGATCGTAGCCGTGGCCCCACTCGTGGACGAGGATGCCGGCGTTTTCGCCCGTGTTGTTACAGTTGCTTCCGGAGCCGTACATGTTGACGACGGAGCCGGTCCAGTTGGCGTTGCACGTGCCATTGACATTGACGTTGACGGTCAACCGGCTGTTGAGCCAGGTGTTGGCCGGATCGTAAAAACGCGCGACCTGGGCGATGCGATTCATGTGGTAGTACGCGGTGCGCGAGGCGGCGGTGTCGCCCAGCGATGCGCCCGGCGCGACGGCGCAGTTCTCCCCGGCCTTCATGCCGAGATCCAGGCCGCCGCCGCACGTCGCCGACTCGGACACCACGCCGCACGTGTCGGCGATGCGCACGTACGGGCCGATGAGGGTCGTCTCGGTCGCGGCCCCGGGATCGACGCACGCGAGGTTGCCGTACGAATCGCCGAACTGCTCGGCTTGTCCGGCCTCCGTCGCGTCGGCGTACGGCATCGGCATTCCGGCCGTCTCGCACCCGCCGTTCGCGCAGTCGCCGTCGGAGCTCACCGGGAAGACGCCGCCGCGCACGGCGCCATACTGGGTCCCTTCGTAAAATGCGCTGATCGAGCCGTCGCGCGCATCCACCTCGCCGACCCAACGGCGCGGCTCGGACAGGTCGTCGAACCCGAAGCGCCACACGAGCACGTGCTTCAGCCCGCGGCCACGCGTCCCTATCCAGGGCTGCGGCCCGACCGTGTCGGGCTCCGCGGCGACCGCGATCATGACGAGCTGGGGCTCGTCTGCTGCGATCAGACTCGCCGTGCCCGCGCCGAGGTAAGCGTCGAGGCGCTCGCGCGCGGCGGCCGCGTCGAGCTTGGGAATGCCGCTTCCGGAGGGACGGCTCCAGTCCTCCGCACCCGCCATGACCATGCGGCCTTGGACCACGTGGAGATCGAGTCGAGCGTTCTCGACCCGGATCCCGTTCACGCGCTGGCGGTAAACGATCTGCCAGTGCGCCTCGCGCAGTTTCCGGCTGGCGGCGCGATCGAGCTCCAGAAGATCGGACCAAGCGCCGAAGACGTCCGTGTTGTTCTCGAGGAATGCGCGCGCCAGGCGATCGACGTCGTCGAGCGTCTCGCCCGTGGGGGCGGACTCCGGGAGCCACGCGACCCCGCGCCCGGAGAGGAGCGTCGGCATACCCGTGCGCTCGTCCACGTAGACGGACCAGGCGCCGGCGTTACGCTCGCGGAATCGCTGCCAGCGTGATCGCAGTTCGTCGGACGGCGCCAGGCCGCCCACATCGCGGGGGAGCACCGAGATCGATCCGCCCTCGCGGTGCTTGATCTGATCGTCGAACTGCGACGGTGGGTGCTGGTCGGACCCCGCGTGCGCGGCCGTGATCGCTCCGAGGAAAGTCAACACGATCGCCGATCGAACACCGTTCATTCGGAGCCTCCGCTGTTGTCTGCGGTCACGCGGTAATAGAAGGAGTCGGCAGCGACGAGCGCGTCGATGTCGATCCATTGCGTCGAGGTCGCCGAGCCGGCCTCGGTCCACGGCCCCTGCGGCGCGGTCGCGCGCTCGATGCGATAGAGCGTCGCCGCGTCGTGGCCGGGATCGACCGGCGGCGCGTTCCAGCTCAGCACGGCGTGCCCGCCGGCTCCGCGCGCGACGCGCAGCGTGTTGCCGACGGGGTTGGGTGCCAGCACGACCGGCGGCGTGTAGCTCTGGCAGTTGACCCACGTCCCGCTGATGTGCACTTCGTCGACCGCCGCCTCGACCACGTTGTCCGTGCCCCCATCGGTGGCGGTGAAACGGAGCCGCATGTCGTCGCTGGGCGTCAACACGGCCATCAGGTCCGTGGAGAAGTGCGCCCAGCCGGCGGTCGGTGTGACGCGCTGCTCCAGCAGCGTAAAGCTCGTGCCACCGTTGTTCGACAGTTCCGCCTTGAACGAGTCGCTCGACGCGGAGTCGTCGTAGTACCAGCGGTCGTAGGCCAGCGAAATCTCGGTGATGTACGCCTCTCCGAACCGAGGGGAGGTGAGGTAGGTGGATCCCCCGTCGACGTCGTTGCTGTTCGCGCTGCCGCCGCCGCTACCGGTGACCCAGCAGGCCACGCCGGGAGCCGGCGTCGTATCGTCCTCGGGGTTGCTGAGCCCGCTGGCGACGCTCACCCCCACGGGATCCTCTCGGGTCCAAGCGCCGCGCGTGGCCGTGCCGAGGCTGGAGGTCCAGCCAGCCGCCGTCTCGAAATCCCAGTCGAGCCCCGAAAGGGGCGTCGGGGTGCCTATGCGCACACTGAAGCTCGACCGGCGCACCTTGAGGCCATAGCGGAACTCGAGGTTGAAGGTCGCGACTGTGGCACAAGCCGCCGGATCGACGCTGAGCGAGAAATGCGGAGCGAGGGAGCTCGCGGTGCCCCGCGCCGGCAGGGTCGCGAAGTACGCTACCTGATCGTGGATCGTGATCCCCGGCGTCGTCGTGGTCAGAACTGCGTACAGCCCGTCGATCGACTCGTCGACGCGGCTCTCCGCCGTGACCGACACCACGACCTGCTCCCCGGGGTCGAGCCCCAGGTCGCCGTTGCCGTGGGTGGTGTCGTCGAAGACGTGAGAGTGCAAGACGACACCCGACTCGACCGCCAAGACGGCCTGGTAAGCCTGCAGAAGCCCCGTCCCGTAGACGTTGTTCTTGCCTATCGCGCCGCGATGCTGCGCGGTCATCATCAACGCTTGGGAGATCTCCGCGGGGGTCGCGTCCGAGTTCGACTGGAGCATCAGCGCAATCGCTCCGGAGACGTGCGGGGTCGCCGACGAAGTCCCGCTGAAGTTGCAGTAGCTCGGCCCGGGGCAAGTCGCGGTCGTGCCGGTGCCGTAGGCCGACAGGTCCGGCTTGATCAGACCCATCTGTGTGCCGTTCCCATAGGGATAGTCCAGATACTCGGGTGGGTTGACGTAGGGGAACGTCGGATCGGTTTGGACCTGGATGTTCTCCCACGCCGACGGGCCGATCGACGACGAGGAGGCGATGACGTCGGTGCTCCAATTGACGTCGCCGACCGCCACGACCGACGAGACGCCGCCCGAGAGCGTCTGGTCCGGGTGGATCCAAGGGGCGGGGCAGTTGGCGGGCGTCGAAATGTTGTAGGGAATAGGACGGATCGCCTGGTTGCCGCCATCGTTGCCGGCCGAGTTGGCGTGGATCACCCCCGCGGCCAGCTCGGTGTCGGTCTGGCGCCGGAACCCCGCGTAGTCCGGGCGGTCGGTCCACCACCAGCTGTACGACTGCGTGATCACATGGGCGCCGTGGGCGATGGCGTAGTCGCTGGCCTGCCAGGCGCGCGACGGCGTGTCGCAGTCGATGCCGAGCGACATCAGCTCGGCGTCGGGGGCCATGCCGGTGACGATCCCGTTGGTGCCGTCGCCGGCCACCTGGCCTGCGACCTGCGTGCCGTGGGTCGCGGCAACCGGCGGCGCGTCGAGGCAGAAGTCCCAGCCCCACGTGTCGTCGACGAGTCCGTTGCCGTCATCGTCGATTCCGTTGCCGGCAACCTCGCCGCTGTTGGTCCAGATGTGGTCGGCCAAGTCGGGGTGAGTCCGGTCGATGCCGGTATCGATCACGGCCACGATGACGCCGACGCCTGTGTAGCCGAGCTGGTCCCACACCTGCTTGGCGCCGTGGACGATCACCTCCGGCGCGACCGTGGCGTCGGGGTTGGGGCCGGAGACGTCGCCGCCGGTCGGTCCGGAGATGTCGACGTCGGCGTGCGCGGTGGCCCGGTCGTAGAGGACCCACCGAACCTCCGGGAGCTCGGCGAGACGCTCGATCGCCTCGGGGGTCGCCTCGAGCGCCACGCCGTTAACCCCCCAGAGAACCCGGACCCCGCGAACCTGGTCCCGTTCCTCTTCGTGGGCGAGACGCAAACGGAGAGTCCGCTGACTGCGCGCGGCGAGCGTCTTCATTGCAGAGACCACGTGCTCCCGGCGGCGGTCGCGGTTCATGCCGCGGACCTGTTCCGTGAGCTGCCGCTGCTCCGGAAACTCGTCCATCAGGACGACGACCGGGATGTGATCGTCAGGGCTCGTGGCAAGGAGCGCCTCGCGCAGATTCGGTGCAAGCGAACCGGCATGCGTCGGGAGGCAGGCGATCAGTACCAGCGAGGTGAAAACGAGTCGCAACACGCGCAATGGAACCTCCCCCGTTCGAAGCGGCTACTTCTTATAGTCCGCGCGGCGCCTCCTGCCAGTCAGGGAATCCCCTACGCGAGGGAGATTTCGCCATGACTCCGATGCCCCGACCACGCCGCGACGGAGGAGGGGTTTTTCCTGGCGGATGTCAGGAAGTCCCTGACCGCCGCGACGGCCCGATCGTCGGATAATCCTGCGCGTTCAATTCGAGGCCGGGGCGGGATTGTGGAGTTGATCGCGGAACGCCGGCCAGGTAGGAGCACGGGTGAGCCGGGCACGAATGCTCCTGGTCGGTGGCAACGATGCGTTCCTCGACGGCGTCGTCGATTGGGTGGCCCGTGACCCGCAACTCGAGGTCGTCGGCAGGGCGCATTCCGGATCGCAGGCTCTGGAACGAATCGAGGCCTTGAAGGTGGACTTGGTGGTCATGAACGTGACACTGACCGATACGAATGGCTTCGAGGTCGCGCGGCGCATCAAGGCGGGCGCCGACGCTCCGCTCGTGGTCTTGCTCTCATTTCACGACAGCCAGGCCGCCCGCCTCGAGGCCTGGGCCGCGGGTGCCGACGGCTTCGTGGCCAAGTCCGAAATCACGGAGTGTTTGACGCCGCTGGTCGGGGATCTCCTCCGCCGGCGGGACTTTGGTGCCGGGAAACAGGGTTCCGATAATTCATTCAAGCGGATACCGCCCACGGATGTGTCCAAGTGAACCGGCGGGCGGCATCGGCAAAAGGGGGCTCCATGAGTTTGAGAAAGTGTCTGTGTCTGCTGGGAGTGGCGGCGGCCGCCCTCCTGATCACCTCGGCCTCCGCGGCGAACCGCGGAGTCACTTTCACAGCGGTCGGGTTCCATCCGGATCCCGGCCCGTTTCCCTACTCGTCCGTCGTCTCGATGAACCCGGATGGCACGGTTTTCATGGCCAACCCGTCCTTCGGCGGGAACTACTGCATCGAGTGGACGCGTGAGGGCGGTTGGGGAACTCAGATCGGCGCAAGCAGCAGCGCCTGCCGTATCTCCTCGGAAGGCACGATCATGGCGGGCGGCCTCTATCCCGATTCGGACCCGGGCTACGCCTGGCCCGGAACCTGGACCGGCGTTGAGAACGTGTGGGATCCGATTCCGGAAAACGCCGGCTATGCGCCTTGCGGCAACTCCCGCATGTCGTTCTACGACATGGGTGGCAACGGCGACTTCGCTACCGGCCTGACCTGGTCGGGTTGCAGCGTCGCCCGCGCCTTCCGTTGGGACAAAGCCACCGACACCAGCATCCAGCTCGGCACGCCCAACGGCCGCAGCACCCGCGGCAACGCCATCAGCGCCGACGGCAACGCGGTCATCGGCTGGGGCACCATGGCGCAGGGATTGCGGCGCGGCGCCCGCTGGGACAACGGCACCTGGATGTGGCTCGGCGACCCGAACGGCGAAGAGCCCAAAGAATGCGTACAGACCGGCCGTGCCTGCACCTCGAATTCGGGGAGCGCGACCTCCGGCTGCCCCGAGTACGTCGATGACGCCTCCTGCGCGAACCAGGGGACCTGCTCGAACCGAGGGACCTGCCAGAACAGGGGAGTCTGCACGTCGAACGTCTGCGTCGGCGGATCGAACCCCGGTACGAACTGCACGAGCAACTCCAATTGCCGAGGCGCCTGCGCCGGCGGTACGAATGACGGCACGAGCTGCAACAGCGACAGCGTGTGCGCCGGCGCCTGCGTCGGCGGCACGAACCCCGGCACGAACTGCACGAGCGCCAGCGCCTGCACCGGCACCTGCGCCGGCGGGCCGAATGACGGCGCCAGCTGCAACTCGAACAACTCTTGCCCCGACACCTTGGTCTGCGTCAACAATCCTGACTGGAACGCCAGCTTGTTCAAGGGCGAGGCGTATGACGTCACGGACGACGGTCAGTACGCCATCGGAAGGCAAATTTGCTATCCCGATGGCTCCTGCTCGTCCAATAGCGGCTACATCTCGAACCCCGATGGCACCTTCACCGAGATCCCCCCGCCGGACTCCTTCCCTGAACTCGTCGATCCGTTCCGGATCAGCCAGGACGGCAAAACGGTCGCCGGACGCGCCGGCAGTTTCTTCTCGGGGATCATCCCGCTCATGTGGAACGAGGGCACCGGAACGCAGGACCTCCAGCTGTTCCTGCTTCAGCAGGGGCTGGACGAGCTGTTCTTCTGGCAACTCCAACAGGCGAACGACGTGAGCGCCGACGGCACCGTCATCGGGGGCGCCGGCGTCAACCCCGACGGGCGGATCGAAGGCTTCATCGTCGACCTGAAGAAGCTCTGGGTGTGCCACGTGCCTCCCGGCCATCCGGAAAACGCTCGCACGCTCGGCGTCAACTTGGATTCGGTTGGAAATCACACGGCCCACGGCGACTTCCTGGGCACCTGCGAGTTCATGAACTCCGGCGGACTGTCGCGCGCCGCGGAGCTCCGCCAGAGGTTGAATGAGGGCCCCAAGGCCACGTTCGACGTGTTCCAATTCGGAGACAAGCTGTCCACCTGGAATGGACCGGCAACCATCGCCCCGCCCGTCAAGGGGCCGGCCGGAAAGGGTGCGAGGCCCAAGCTGGCTCTCGAGCGGTAGTCACTTCGTAGGCTGAAGGACGCGGCGGGCCGGAAGCGGCCCGCCGTTTCTTTTTTCGATGCGGTGCCGCAGGTTGTGGGATGGGTGGTCGCGTCGGGAATTTCTCCTCTCGTGGTAGGGCATTCCCTGACAGGCGCCGATGCAATTTCGTCGAATACTTATGCCCGTTCGATAGGCGGCACGGTCTGTCCGAAGGATGTGTCCAAGAACAGAGGTTAGTCGTTCCATTCAAGTCGGTTGCGCCGGCGGCACCGGTCAAAAGGGGTTTACATGAGGAAGTTTCTGGTACTGCTGAGTGTGGCGGCCGTGGCCGTCCTCCTGATCACGTCGGCCTCCGCGGCGAATCGCGGAGTCACTTTTACCTCGATCGGGTTCATCGACGATCCCGGTCCGTTTCCAGCCTCGGCCATCTGGTCGATGAATCCGCAAGGCACGGTCTTCATGGCCACGCCGACCTGGTTCGGCAACTACTGCTTCGAGTGGACGCGTGACGGCGGTTGGGGCACGGAAATCGGCGAGGCGACCAGCTCCTGCCGTATCTCGGCGAACGGCACGATCATGGCGAGCGGGCTCTATCCCGGTTCGGACCCGGCGTATGCCTGGCCCGGAACCTGGGCCGGCGCCCCGAACGTGTGGGATCCCATCCCGGCGGACGCGCAGTACGAATCTTGCGGTCCCTCGGGGACGATGTCTTTCTACGACATGGGCGGCAACGGAGACTTCGCGACCGGCTTGACCTGGAAGGCCGGATGCGACGCCAACGCCTTCCGATGGGACAAGGCCACCAACACGACCGTCAACCTCGGCTCGCCCAACGGCGACTCCAGCCGCGGCAACGCGATCAGCAACGACGGCAACACTGTGGTCGGCTGGGGCCAGATGCTGTTCGGCAACCGGCGCGGCGCCCGCTGGGATAACGGGGTTTGGACGTGGGTCGACGGACAGGGGAACATCGATCCGCAAGCCTGTGTGGGCAGCGGAAAGGCCTGCACGTTCAACGGCGACGATCCGGTCTACGGGTGCCCGGGCGAATACGTCGATGACGCTCACTGCGATACGGCAAGCTGCACCGCGAACGTCTGCGTGGGCGGTCCTCATGCCGGGGACAGCTGCTCGTACGACTACGAGTGTGAAGGCTATTGCGTCGGCGGCCCCAACGATGGCGGTCTCTGCGATCAGGACTACTACTGCCCGGACACGCTGGTGTGCGTCGACAATCCGGCTTGGAGCAACGCGGCCTACAAGGGTGAAGCGCGGGACATCAGCGACAACGGCTATGTCGTCGGTGCGAACGCCGGTTACGACTATCCGCAGTGGAACAGTGCGTGGCGACGGAACCCCAACGGCACGTTCACCGAGATCCCGACGGCGGAGACCTACCCGGACACCTGGGAGCCGGCGCGGATCAGCGGGGACGGGAAGACCATGGTCGGGATGATCGGCAACCCATTCTTCGGCTCGATCCCCGCTTTCTGGAACGAGGGGACCGGAACCCAGGATGCTCAGCTCTTCCTCTTGGCGCAGGGACTGGACGAGCTCTACTTCTGGTACCTGACGCAGCTCACCGACGTCAGCGCCGACGGCACGGTCATGTCGGGGATCGGCTACGATCAGGACTTCTATCAACAGGGATTCGTCATCGACTTGAAGAAGCTGTGGGTCTGCCATACGCCTCCCGGACACCCGGAGAACGCTCGCACGTTGGGGATCGAGTTCGGGAGCGTCGGCAACCACCTCGCGCACGGCGACTTCCTCGGCACCTGCGAGTTCCTGAACTCGAGTGGTCTGTCCCGGGCGGTTGCGCTTCGCGAGCAGCGAAGGAAGAACCAGAACGTCACGATGAATCCGGTGGGGCTCAATAACAAGATGTCCAGCTGGAATGGGCCGCAGACCATGGATCCGACGCGCGCCATCGGCGGCCGGAACCAGCTGCCCGGAACGAGCGCGTTCCAGCTCGGCGATAAGTTGTCCACCTCGCGAGTGCCGGCGACCCGTACGCGGCCAGTCGCGGCGCCTTCAGCCAAGGTGAAAACGCAAAAGTCACCTCTTGACTGATCGCTGTCCTGCAAGTTGTCTTGTGGAGTAGAACGATGCGGCGGGCCGGAAGCGGCCCGCCGCGCTTTTTTGATTCACCTCCACAGGTTGTGGAATGCACTTTCTCGACGTACCAAGTGCCTGGAGCGACCATGGGGGGACGTGGAGTCGGTATGAGCGAGCGCTTCAGGATCGTCGACGCGGTTTTCCTCACGGCCTTCCTCGGCGCCGTGCTCTTCTGTGGCGTTGCCGTCGCCGGTGACCAGCGCGTCCCCGGCCCTTCGGCCCATACCCTGCGCCTCGCCGAGTACGCATTCGACCCGCTGCAGGAGCCTCCGAAGCTGCCCGAAGGCTGGAACCGGTCGCTTCAAACGGCACCCGACCTGCACCTCGTCCAGTTCGATGGACCGATTCCCGGCGACGCGCTCGACCGGCTGCGCTCTGCCGGCCTCGAGCCGGTCCAATACATCGCACCCGACACCTACATTGCCTGGGGGCAGAGCGCCGATCGCGATCGCCTTCGCGGCAAGGCGCGGATCCGCTGGACTGGCGACTTCGCACCGGCCTACCGCGTACAGCCCCAGTGGCGCGAGCGTCGAGGCGAGCTGCTCGACATGCGCGTCCTGATCTACCGAGGAGCCCACGTCGACACGGTGGTGGCGGCGCTGTCGAATATCGGCTCTTCGATCGGCAGCCCATTGGTCATCAACGACAAGCTCGCGATTGCGGGGATCCGGCTTCCCGGAGAGCTGATGCGGTTCGCCGCGGCGATCCCCGGCGTCTACTCGATTCAACCGATCGAGGGGGAGTGGAAGGCGCGCGCCGAGGTGTCTGCCCAGATCAACGTCAACAACCTGGACCAGTTCAACATCGCATTTCCCGGTTACCAGACCTGGTTGTCCGGCGTCGGACTCGACGGCACCGGCGTCACCGTCGCGATCGTCGACGAGGGCGTCGACCAGCAGCATTCCGACCTGGCGGCCGGCTACGTGCCTTGCATCGGTGACAGCTGCACCGTCGCTCCGAGTATCCACGGCACCCACGTTGCCGGCATCGTCACCGGCGACGGCAGCAGCGGTATCACGGATGCCAACGGTTTCCTGCGCGGACTGGGGGTGGCGCCCGGATCGAAGATCCTCGAGCAGGAATTCATCATGTTCCGCTTCCTGCCCGGAGGCGTGTCCGAGTTGATCTCCGACTCGTCCCGCAGCGGAGCGACGATCTCGAACAACAGTTGGGGGACTTCATCGACCGCTCTCGGCTACAACGCCGATGCGTTGATGATCGACGCTGGAGTTCGTGACGCCGATCCGGCAACCTCGGGCAACCAGCCGCTCTTCTATGTGCAAGCGTTTGGCAATGGCAATGGAGGGGTTTCGTCGCAGGGAACACCCGACGAGGCCAAGAACATCTTCGTCGTCGGCTCGACCTGGGCCATCGCGACGGACGCAAATCCGAACCCGAACGTCAACAGCCTGTCCAGCAACAGCGCCCATGGGCCGGCCAAAGACGGCCGCAGGATCCCGCATCTCGTGGCCCCCGGCTGCTATGTCGATTCGACGAAACCCAACCTCGGCGGTGGGTACGAGCACGGCTATCTGTGCGGGACGTCGATGGCGGCGCCGCAAGTCTCCGGCGCGGCGGCCCTGTTCACCCAGTACTACCGCGGCCTGCCGGGAGCACCCGGCGATCCGAGCCCGGCGCTCACCAAGGCGGCCCTGATGGCGGTGGCGCACGATCTCGAGGGAAACCAGGACGCCGACGGCGTGCTGCTGGGCCACCGACCCGACAACAAGCAGGGCTGGGGGCGGCTCGACCTCGCGGCTCTCGTCACGCCGCCCGCGGGGAGCGTGATCTACCACGACCAAGAGCGCGTGTTCGAAGAAAGTGGCGAAAGTTGGCTGCGCGAGGTGACGCCGGTGAACCCGAGTGCACCGATGCGCATCATGCTCGTTTGGACCGACGCTCCGGGGTCTGGCTTGGGCGGCAGCACCCCGGGATGGAGCAACAACCTCGACCTGGTGGTCGAGGCCGGCGGCACGACGTACTTGGGCAACGTGTTCGGCGCGAACGGCTGGTCGGCCACCGGGGGCACCGCGGACTTCAAGAACAACGCCGAGGGGGTCTTCTTCGCCGTTGCCCCGGGGCAGCTCACCATCCGCGTGCTGGCGACCAACATCAACTCCGACGGCGTTCCCAACGTCGGCGACGGCATCGATCAGGACTTCGCTCTGGTCTGCACCAACTGCACCTTCGCCTCCGGCTTCGATCTGGACCCGCACCCGGTCACCAGCGACATCTGCGCCCCCGCCGCCGCGAAGTACGCGATCGACGTCGAACAGCACCTCGGCTACGCGAATCCCGTCACGCTATCGGTGAGCGGCCTCCCCGCCGGCGCGGCGTCCGGCTTCGACGTCAACCCGGTCAGCCCCGGCGGGCAATCGCTGCTGTCGATCGACCCCGGCGCCGTTGCCGACGGCAACTACGACCTGCAACTCGACGGCGACTCGAGCGGCCTCCATCGATCGAATCCGCTCTACCTGCGCCTGCGCAGGGCGGTGCCGGCGGCCTCCGCGCCGAGCCTGCCTTCGCCCGGCGCGACAAACGTGGCGCCGCAGCCGGTCCTTTCGTGGACGTCGGTCCCGTGGGCCGCGAGCTACGTCGTCGAGATCTCGACCAACGCGACGTTCCAGAGCATCTTCTACAGCGCCTACTCGGAGACCACGTCCCACAAGGTCGGACAGATCCTGGCCGAGGCCACGCAGTACTTCTGGCGCGTGCGTGCGCGCAACGTGTGCGGCTTCGGCACGTTCTCGTCGACCTCGAGCTTCACCACGCGTAACGTGCCCGACGTCCTTCTGGTCGACGATGACTGGGACTACAACGGCGATTTCCAATCTACATACACCAGTGCACTGAACGCCCTGCCGCTGTCTCCTTACTTTTATCCCGTGACGTACGACGTGTGGGACGTCTACGGCGTCATGTTGCAGAAAGAACCGGACTACTCGGCGCTGGCGCTGTACAAGAAAGTGATCTGGTGGTCCGGGAACGAGGACTTCTACGCCGGCCCCACCCTCTTTTCGGAGCTCGAGTTGCCAAAGTACCTCGACCGGCGGGGAGGCTGTCTGCTCGTCAGCAGCTCCGACTACGTCTTCGCCCGGGGGAGCGTGACCGATTTCATGCGGCAGCGGCTGGGCGTTGCCACGGTTACCGAGGACACCGAGCAAAACCAGGTGACCGGTCAGGGGACGGTATTCGGTGCGCTGGGCACGGTCAACCTGAAGAATCTCACGAACGACTATTCGGATTCGATCTCCCCGGGCGCCGCGGCCGAACTGGCCTATGCCGGGAACATGGGGAACGCGGGCGTGGACAAGAACGGCGGCTATTATCGCACCGGGTTTGTCGGCTTCGGCCTTGAGCGCCTGTTCGCCGCGGCCGATCGAGAGAAGTCGCTGCTGAAGTTCCTCCAGTGGTGCGACGGCCTGGCCGGTGTCGACGGCGACGGTGACGGCGTGGCGAACGGTGCGGACTGCGTCCCCGGCGACGCCTCGGTTTGGACCGCGCCCTCTTCCGTGACCAACCTCGTACTCAGCAAGGGGACGACCGGATTCCAGTGGAGCCAGCCGCAAAGTGGCGGAGGCGCCATCTACGACGTGCTGCGAAGCCGTGCCGCTACCGATTTCTGGAACGCGACGTGCGTTGCGTCGGGAATCCCGCAGACGACCGTCCCGGCAGCGTGGGACGTCAACCCGCTTCCGGGAGAGATCTTCTTCTATCTCGTGAGGGCGCGCAGTGCCTGCGGCACGGCGCCGATGGGCATCGGCTACAACGGTACGCTTCGGCAGGGTACCGCCTGCAAATGAGGGGGCCTCGATGAACTTCGCATCCACGGTGGGCTTGTACAGGAACGTGGCAATCGCCTCGGGTCTCGCGGCTCTGATCTGGTCCGCAACCGCGGCCGCCCCGATCGACGGCACGGTCCGGCTGCGCTCCGGCGTCATCGACGCCAGCCGCGCCGGCACGACCGTCGCAACCGCCGCAGCGAACCAGACGGGGCGGTGGGTCGTGCGGTTCCGCAAGGCTCCGGGTTGGCTGGAGCGAGGCGCGCTCGAAACCACGGGCGTCCGTGTGGTCGCCCCTCTCCCCGACCAGGCGTTCCTCGTGGACGTTCCGCCGGGACGCGTGGTTGCCCTGTCGAAGCTGCCCGGGGTGCACTGGGCCGTCCCCTACCTCCCGCAGGACAAGATCGCGCCCGAAATCGCGAATGTGTCCGCCCCGGAAAAAGGCGACGACGTGGCGGTTGTTCTCTACCTGTTCGGCGACGCCGATCCGCACGCCGTCGCGGCCGAGCTTTCAGCCTCGGGAGTGCGCGTGGCCAGCTCCAGTCGCGGGGGGACGTTCGGTCGTCTCGTCATGCTCGCGACACCGGAGGAGGTGCGGACTCGAGTGGTCGCACTCGCCGAGCGCAACGACGTCTTCTGGATCGGCCGCCGCTCGCGGCGCACGCTGGTCAACGACAACGCGATCTGGGTCGGCCAGTCCGGTCTCAATGGCGGGATGACGACGCCGGTCTTCAACCATGGGATCCACGGCGAGGGTCAGGTCGGCGCCGTGCTCGATACGGGTCTCGACGCGGACATGTGCTACTTCCGCGACGCGACCTTGGGGTTGCCGCTGACCAATATCGGCAGCGGCACCGCGGTGAATCCGAACCATCGCAAGGTGCTGGCGGTCGATTTCCTCGACCCGTCCGAAGACCCGGCGAACCCCACCCAGTGGGACACCCAGAATCACGGAACCCACGTGGCGGGCTCGTTCGCCGGGGACGATCTGGCCCACTTGATCGTCCACGACACCGCCGACGGCAATGCGCCGGGGGCCAAGCTCGTCATCCAGGATGCCGGTTACGCGGCGGACGCCTGCGGCGACCTCCCCGGAATCGGTTGCCCGGTGACCGACCTGAACCCGATCTTCCAGCAGGCCTACGACCAGGGAGCGCGCGTCCATTCGAACTCGTGGAACGACAACGAGAACGGAGCGGTGCAGAACAACTACTCGGACGCCTCGGTCGACGTGGACGAGTTCATGTGGAACCACCCGGACTTCCTGATCGTCTTCGCCTGCGGCAACCACGCGCTGGGCGGCACCGGCACGATCGGCAGTCCCAGCACCGCCAAGAACGTCATGGCGACCGGCGGCACCTACTACGGGACGTTCGCGGAGTACCTGTCGGACATCTCGGCTTGGGGCCCGACCGCCGACGGCCGGATCAAGCCGGACGTGGTCTTCCCCGGCGCGAGCATCGTCTCGGCCGGCAACGACAAGAACGTCACGACGAACAACTGCGGCACCCTGAGCATGACCGGCACGTCGATGACCGCGCCGGGGGTCTCGGGCATGGCGCTCCTGACGCGGCAGTACTTCATGGACGGCTGGTATCCCTCGGGTGCGCCGACGCCGGCCAACACCTTCACGCCGACCGCCGCGCTGCTCAAGGCGATGATCGTCAACTCCTCGGTTCCAATCCAGTTCGATTCCCAGGGTCTGCCGATCACGATTCCGTCCGACGAGCAAGGCTGGGGGCGGGTGCTGCTGGACAACGCCCTCTATTTCGCCGGCGACGCCCGCGGACTGTGGATCGCCGACAACGCCGGCGCGTTCACGTCGCCGTCCGATGCCCCCGTGATCTTCCAGCTCCAGATGCAGGGCACCGGCCAGCCGCTCAAGGTGACGTTGGCCTGGACCGACTACCCGTCGACTCCGGCGGCGGCGACCAACCTCGTCAACGACCTCGATCTGCGCGTGGACGGTCCGAGCGGCGGCTTCTGGGGGAACAGCTTCTTCCAAGGTGTATCGCTCGATCACGGCGCGCCCGACCGCCTGAACAATCTCGAGCAGGTGTTGATCGCGGCTCCCGCGGCGGGTGTCTACTCGATCCAGATCTCACCCCACGCCATTCCCTCCGGCCCGCAGTCGTTCGCCCTCGTCGTCACGGGTGGCCAATTCACGGTGACCTCCGGTCCGCGTCCGAGCTACTGGTCTCACACCGTGAACGATACGGGACCGAACGGTAACGGCGACGGTGTGTTGGACCCGGGAGAATCGGCGAAGATTCCGATCACGCTCCGCAACGCCGGAGACGCCACCGCCACGTCGGTGTTGGGCGATCTCTTCGCCGCCTACCCGGGCCTCAAGGTGTACGACGGAAATGCGTCGTACGCGGACATGCCGGTCGCCGCTCAGGCCACATCGGCGTCCCCGTACTACGACGTCACGTTGGAGCCGTCGGCCGCCTGCGGGCAGATCGTCGGCGCGACGATGGACGTCAAGGGCGGCGGGTTCGACGTCGGGAGCGCACTCACCTTCGACGTCGGCGTTTACCAGAAGGACTACCCGTCCACGGGCACACCGGTTGCCATCCCGCGGAACAGCACGAGCGGGGTCACTTCAACCATCAACGTGCCGGTGACGTTCCCGCTCACGGAGGCGGACGTCACCGTCAACATCGATCATCCGAACATCGCGGACCTCGACGTCATCTTCTACCGCCCCGGGACCTCCCCCCAGCCGGTCTACCTTCACAACAACACCCAGCCTGGAGTCTCGGGGATTCACACGAGGTACGACGATCTGACCGCCCCCGATGGCCCGGGGAGCCTCGACAGCTTCATCGGTGGCGAGCCCCAGGGGAACTGGCGACTCAAGGTCGTCAACACCGGCAACTCCAACGGCACGCTGCAGAACTGGACGATCCACCTGAAGAGCAACGTCCCCTACAACTGCCATCCGGTCTCCTGCGGTCAGGGCGTTCCCTCAGCGGTGGGGAACACGCTGACTGTGAACAAGACGGGCGCCGCGGACGTGCAACTGAGCTGGACCGGCGTCGGTGCGGCGAATTACGACGTCTGGCGGTCGACCGACCCGCAATTCGGGAAGGCGACCTTGGACGGCGCGACCGGGGGGCCAACGATGTGGGTCGATGCCGGCGCCCAGTCGCTTCCGGGCATCCATTACTACCTGGTTCGCTCCGTGAACTCGTGCCGGTGGGAGAGTCCCTGACCCCACGGTGGCCGTGCCTTGACTGTCACGGTATATAAGGAGGCTACCGAGGTCAGGGGTGTCGATTCGACGCGGCGGAGGACTGTGCGGCCGGTGGGTGCTACCGAGTGCGGCCGCCGCCCTGCTGCTCGCTTTCGCTCCCGCGTACGCCTCCGCCGAGTCGGTCCCGGAACTCCATTTCGAGCGGATCGGCACCGAGGGCGGCCCCCCGCCGGAGGTGATCACCGCGCTGCTTCAAGACAGTGACGGCTTCCTCTGGATCGGGACGCGCAACGGGCTGACCCTCTTTGACGGTCACACCTACACGAGCTTTCAGCACGATCCGTCCGACCCGGGGTCGCTCTCCGACAGCACGATCCGAACGATCTACGAGGATCCCGACGGGACGCTCTGGATCGGGACGAACACGGGAGGATTGAACCGATTCGACCCGGCGACGCGTTCGTTCGTCCACTACCGGCACGACAGCGCCAACGCGCGCTCCCTGAGCCACGACAGCATCTACGCCATCCTTAGGGACCGCCACGGTACGCTCTGGGTCGGAACGCAGATCGGGCTCAACCGTTTCGATCCCGATACCCAGAGCTTCGTCCGCATCCTGGCCGGCGGCGTCGGGGGGCTGATCAACGACTACATCTTCACGCTGTACGAGGATCGGGCGGGACGCCTCTGGATCGGTACGCTCGGCGGTGGCTTGCACCGGTGGGATGAGGCGCAAGGGCGGTTCGAGGTCTTCCGCCACGACCCGTCGAACCCGGAATCGCTGAGGGATGACCAAGTCTCCGCTTTGCTCGAGGATGAATCCGGCCGCTTGTGGGTCGGTACGTTCGACGGTGTCAGCCGCATGGACTTCGACCGGGGGACGTTCCACAGCGTCGGCGGGCGGCCGGGGGAGGCGGGCCAGCCTCGAGAGTTGCTGATCACGACGTTGGCCTCCGGCGGGCCCGGGCGCATCTGGGTGGGGACGCACCGCGGTGGGCTGGGGTCGGTCGACACCGCGACCGGGGAGCTGCGGTTCTGGCGGCACGAACCCGGCCGGAAAGACAGCCTGAGCGAGGACTCGATCATCGCCCTGCTTTCCGATCGTGCGGGCGCCCTCTGGATCGGAACGTGGGGGGGTGGTCTCAATCGCCTGTCCCCCACGTCGCAGCGGTTTGCCGGGCCAAGCGATGCCGGATTTCCGCCGCGCGGCGTGCAGGGTCGCGACGTCACCTCCCTCCTCAACGACGGTCACGGGAGGATCTGGATCGGCACGCGCACGGGCTACCTGGTGCGACTGGATCCGGACAAGGGCCGGTACGAGAAGATCTTGCAGGGTGGGGACGAGGGAATCTCGCGCACGCTGCTGGCCCTCGAAGAGGACCGGCGAGGCCGCATCTGGATCGGCGTGAGCGGCGGCCTGCTGCGCTTCGATCCGGAAACCGGCAACACGCGCGAGTGGCACCACGACCCGGACGATCCTCGCAGCCTAGGCCCCGGCTACGTGCCCGCGATCCTCGAGGATCGGGAAGGCCGGCTCTGGGTCGGGACCGGTGAAGGCGGGCTCCAGAGGCTCGACCCGAACGGCGCCGTGTTGCAGCGATACGCAAACGACCCTGCAGATCCGACGAGCATCAGCGGCAATTACATCACGGCGCTGCTCGAAGACCGGCGTGGCCGGCTGTGGATCGGGACGCGGTCCGCCGGACTCAACGAGCTCGACCCGGCGACCGGCCGCGCGCGACGGTTCCTCCCCATCGCCGGCGATAAGACGAGCATCGGCCATCACTATGTGACCTCTTTGCTCGAGGATTCTCGCGGGAGATTGTGGGTCGGTACCGCCGGCGGCGGTCTGAATCGGATCGATCGTTCTGAGGATGGGGGCATCCGCTTCGATCGACTGACCGAGCAGCAGGGGCTGGTCGATGACGACGTCACCGGCGTGATCGAGGACAACGACGACAGCCTGTGGATCACCACGCGTCGCGGGCTCTCGCGATTCCAGCCCGACAAGAACGCATTCACAACCCTGTTCGTCTCCGACGGCCTGCCTTCGGCCGAATTCGAACCCGGCGCCGTGGCTCGTGGTCGCGAGCGGCTCTACTTCGGTTCCGTTCGCGGTCTCGTGGCCCTGCCGGCCGGTACCGACTTTCCGTCGTCATCCCCGTCGCCGGTCGTCATTCGTTCGATCCGGACCGCGTCGGGCGAGATTCGCGGCCGGAACGCAGCACGGGGTCCGGACCAGCTGGAGCTTCCCTACGGGACGTGGCTCTCGATCGAGCTGGCGGTGCTCGATTACAGCCCCGAGTCGGAGAACCGCTATGCCTACCGCCTGGAGGACGGCTGGATCGACCTCGGCGGTCGGCGCGAGATCACCTTCACCACACTTCAACCCGGCAAGCACGCCCTCCGTGTCCGCGGGCGCAACAGCCAGGGGGTCTGGGGCGAGGCTGCGGCGCCTCTTCAGATCACCGTCGTGCCGCCCTTCTGGATGACGGCAGGTTTTCGGTTTCTGGTGGTCGCCTTGGTGGTGGCACTCGCCGCGGGGTTGCACTGGCGACGAACCTCGGTGCTCGAAGCGCGCAATCGGGATCTGGTCGAGACCCAGCGGCAGCGCGAAGAAGCCCGCGAAAATCTCGACGACGCGTACCAACGCCTCCGGCGGCTCACCCAACGCCTCGAGGCGGCCAAGGAAGACGAGCGCAAGCGGATCGCACGCGAGCTCCACGACGAGATGGGGCCTTCGCTGACCGCGGTGATCATCAACCTCCAGCTTCTCTCAACACAAGGGAATCCGGAAGCGGTCACTCGCAGAATCGAGGACACGATCAATCTGGCGGATCGCATGATCCAGAGGATCCGCGAAATCTCGCTGGACTTGAGACCGCCGTTGATCGACGAGCTCGGCCTGGTGCCCGCGCTTGGCGGGTATCTCGAGAGCATTTCGGACCGCACCGGGATCGACATCTCCGTCCGGGGAGACAAGGACCTGGGGCGGTTGCCCGCGGACGTGCCGATCACCGCGTTCCGGGTCGTGCAAGAGGCGGTTACCAACGTCACCCGGCACGCCGACGCGGCCCATGTGAAGATCGCAATTCGCCGCGACGACTCCTGGCTCGACATGACCGTCGAGGACGACGGCATGGGGTTCGACGTCGGGGAGGCCATCGATCGAGCATCCTCCGGAAAGGCGATCGGCCTGCTGGGCATGAAAGAACGGGTCGGCATGGTCGGCGGCGAGATCGAGATCGACTCGACCCAAGGAATCGGCACGCGGATCCATGTCCGGCTGCCGCTCTCGGAGACCGTATGAAAACGATCCGTGTGCTCCTGGCCGACGACCACACGCTCGTGCGCGCCGGGATCCGGACGTTGCTCGAGACCATCGAGAACCTCGAGGTGGTCGCGGAGTGCGGAGAAGGCCGCGAGGCTCTGGAGTCGATCTCCCGTCATCGGCCCGACCTGGCGTTTCTGGACATCGGCATGCCCGGGCTGAACGGTATAGAGATCACGCGCCAGTCCGCTTCGGTCTCGCCCAAGACCAAAATTGTGATCCTCTCGATGTACGACGACAAGGCGCACGTGACCCAGGCGATCCGCGCCGGCGCCTTGGGCTACCTTCTGAAGGGGGCGGCGGTGGCCGAGCTTCCCCTTGCGATCAAGGCGGTGCTGGCAGGAGAGACGTATCTCACGCCCAAAGTCTCGCGTCACCTCGTCGCCGGATTCCTGCACGACGGGCCGAGCGAAGACGACCCGCTCGCCGGACTCTCGCAGCGCCAGCGCGAGATTCTGCAACTGATCGCCGAGGGGAAATCCACCAAGGACATAGCGGGGATCTTCCAGATCAGCGTCAAGACGATCGAAACGCATCGGGCCCGTCTGATGGAGCGCCTCGAGATCCACGACGTGGCGGGGCTGGTACGATTCGCGATCCGATCGGGGCTCGTGTCGCCGGAAGCCTGAAACGAAAACGCCCTTTCGCGCGGTCAGGCGGATTGACTTCAGCGCCCAGGAACGGCGAGGATGGAGCGATAGAGAACGCTGAGTCGGTCGTGACGTAAAATCGCGAGATCGTCGCGTGGGAGACGGAACCATGGACAGGATTCGAGTGGCGGCCCTGCAGTACTACGTGAGGCCGGTGTCCACGTTCGACCAGTTCCGCGACCAAGTGGAGTCGCTGGTCGACACGGCCGCGGACTACAAATGCCACTTTCTCGTCTTTCCGGAATATTTCACGGTGCAGCTTCTGACCCTTGGCGATGTCAAGCGACCGATCGAGCAGCAGATCAGAGATCTCGCCAAGCAGGAGGCGCGCTTCGTCGAGCTGATGAGCCGCCTCGCCATCAAGCGCCGGATGTACATCGTTGCCGGAACCATGCCGGTCATGGACGACGGCCACGACGCGGTTTTCAACCAGTGTCACCTCTTCGCTCCGTCGGGCGGTCACGGCATCCAGCGCAAGCTCCACATGACACGGTTCGAGACCGAGGAGTGGAAGGTCTCTCCCGGGACGCGGCTTCGTGTCTTCGAAACCGAGTTCGGGGCGATCGGGGTGACGATTTGCTACGACGTTGAGTTTCCGGAGTTGGCACGGGCGGCCGCGCAAAGCGGCGCGTTCCTTCTCGTCGTCCCAAGCTGCACCGACGATCGACAGGGCTACCTGCGCGTGCGCTATTGCGCGCAGGCTCGCGCCATCGAGAACCAGATGTACGTCGTCCAGTCGTCCACGGTCGGCTCGTTGCCCATGGTCCCTGCGGTCTCCCTCAACTACGGCCAGGCAGCCGTCATGACTCCCAGCGATTTCGAGTTTTCACGCGACGGCATTCTCGCGGAGGGGATCCCGAACCAAGAGAGCATGGTGATCGGCGAGCTGAACCTGAACACGATCAGAGACAGCCGTATCAACGGTACCGTGCTGCCCTTGAGGGACAGCAGAACGACGGCCGAGGTCGTATCCAAGATGGAGATCGTGGCGCTGTGACCGACGAATCGAAGGGGATCGTCGTCCGCAACACGCGCGAGGACGACATCAAAGGAGTCATCGAACTTTGCCGGGCCGTCTACCCGATATCCGCGCCGTGGCGCGAAGACCAACTCGCGTCGCACCTCGCCGTGTTTCCCGAGGGCCAGTTCGTGGCCGTCGAAACGGGCGGCGCGATCGTGGGCATGGCCGCTTCGTTGATCGTCCGATGGGACGAGTACGAGATGTCGTCCAGCTGGCGCGATTTCACCGATCACGGCATGTTCACGAACCACGATGCGGAGAATGGGCGCACGCTTTACGGGGCCGAGGTCATGGTGCATCCGGATCTCCAGGGTCGCCGGATCGGGTCCCGGATCTACGACAAGCGCAGGGAGTTGACCGAACGGCTGGCCCTTCGCCGCATCCGCGCGGGAGCCAGGTTGCGGGGTTATCACCGTCACGCGGATCGCCTGGGGGCCGAGGAGTACGGCATCGCGGTGGCGCGGGGCGAGATCTGGGACCCGACCGTTTCGTTCCAGCTCCGGCGCGGATTCCACATTCTCGCTGTCGTGCAGGGCTACCTGCACCACGATCCCGAGAGCCTCGGCCACGCCGCGGTCATCGAGTGCCTCAACCCTCGGGTAGCGCAGCCCGAAGACGAGGCCGGGCGGGACCCCCGATTCCGCCCGGAACCTCCCGCGTAATGCGCCAGTGAAGTTCGAGACGATCGCCGTGCACGTGACGGAGGCTGACCCCTCGACGGGGGCCGTGGCCCCGCCGATCCACCTCGCCACGACGTTCACGAGAGACACCGAGCTCAATCTGACCGGCGAGTTCCAGTACGTGCGCGAGGGCGGTCCGACGCACGCTCAGCTCGAAGCGGCGCTTGCGCGCCTCGATGGGGGAGAGGCGGCGCTCGTTTTTGCCTCGGGCATGGCCGCGGGGATTGCGATCCTTCAGGGGTTGAATCCCGGCGACCGCCTGATCTTGCCGGACGACGCTTATTACGGATTCCACGTCGCTTCGCGCGATTTCCTCGCGAAGTGGGGGATCGTGACCGAGGTTGTGGACATGGGCGATCTCGCCAACCTCGAACACGCGCTCTTGCGGCCCGCGCGGGTCGTGTGGTTGGAGACGCCGTCGAACCCGCTCCTTAGAATCGTGGATCTCTCGGCGGCCATCGCGCTGGCGAAGGGCGCAGGGGCCGCAGTCGTTGTCGACAACACCTTCGCGACCCCGGCGCTCCAGCGTCCGCTCGAGCTGGGCGCCGACGTCGCACTCCAGGCCTCCACGAAGTACCTCGGCGGCCACAGCGACGTGATGGGCGGGGCGCTGGTGTTCGCCCGCCGCGACGGAGTGTTCGACAGGGCCGAGCATGCGCGCCACATCTTGGGCGCCGTCGCCAGCCCGTTCGCCTCGTGGCTCGTACTGCGGGGCCTCCGGACGCTCGCGCTGCGCATGGAGCGCCATGCGCAAAACGCACTGGCCGTCGCACGCGCGTTGGAGGGGCATCCCAAGGTCTCGGTCGTGCACTATCCGGGGCTCAAAAGCCACGCCGGGCATGCGATCGCCGCGCGGCAGATGAGCGCCTTCGGTGGGATGCTCTCGTTTCGCGTCCGCGGAGGCCGGGACGAGGCGAGGGCGGTCGTTTCGCGGGCGAAGCTGTTCGTGCGTGCCACGTCGCTCGGAGGCGTCGAAAGCTTGATCGAGCACCGCGCGACCAGCGAGGGTGAGGGCTCGATGGCCCCGCCGGAGTTGATCCGCCTCTCGATCGGCATCGAGCATCCCGACGATCTGATCGCCGACCTCGAACAGGCGCTGAGATAGCGGGAAAAGGGAAAAAGGGGACACTCCCCTTTTTCCGCTACCTCAGCGCCCGCGCGGCGTCGAGGAGGTCGCGGGCGGCGGCGCGGAGCGACTCGGCCGAGCCGCCCGGGGCCGATTCTTGAAACTGTCGGTGGCGGTCGTCCGGATCGCCCAAGCCCGCATCGCGCTGGCGTCGCAGCCAGTCGAGGATCAGATCGCGCACCTGCTCCGCGTTGTCGACGGCCCGCAGCGTGCCGATGTGCATCGACGCGCCGGCCCCGTGTTTTTCGTGCCCGTGCTCGTCCGTCGAGCTTCCGCCCCCCGCCGTGCGCACGACGACGTCGGCGATGCCCAGCAGGCGTTGCAAGGGCCCCTGTTGGATGGCGATGTTTTGCACGTTGGCGTACGTGAGGGTCATCTCGCGCACGCGGAAGATCCCTTCGCGCAATCGTAGGCTCCGGTCGGTGACGATGTACCAACGCATTTCGTAGTTCAGCCGGGTCGCCGCGAGCGAGAAGGGCATCTGCAAGAGGAACAACCCCAAGCCGATGAGCTCCAGCGTGTGGATCGCGTTGGGAATCCCACCCTCCACCCTGCTCATCGCTTTGGGCAGGACCCGCTCCAGCTTTTGGCCCAGGTCCCGCCGCCCACTTTGCGTGTCCGCCGGCCTGTCCTCCGCATGGTCGCCGGCTGCTGCTTGCCAGGTGGTCGTCATCGAAAGGAAGACAACGATCGCGAAGGCGCCGGCCATCTGCTTGAAGCCCCACATGACGAGCAGGTACTTCCAGTAGTTGGGCGCGGCGCGAAAGGTCCGGATCGATCCCGGGGAGCCGGCGGGTGGATGGGGCTCAGGCGGGATCTTCGCAAAGCGGAGGGCCAGCGCCTTCAGGAGCTCAAACACCGCGGTCCTTCCGCGCGTTGAGATCGTGCCGAAGCGCGCGCAACTCCTTGGTGACCTCGCGCAACGAGGTGGCCACCTCGGCCAGCACGTCGCCGGGTGGCGCCGATGCGACGGTCGGGATCTCCGGGCCGGAGACGTGCCCTCGCATCTTGGAATAGATGAAGTCCCGGAGGAGCTCGTACTCCTTGATTCCCTCGATCGTCATCTCCGCCGCGGAGCTTCCGCTGGCGGTTTGCACCTGGATGCGCGCGAGGCCGAGCCACCGCTCGATCAGATTGCTCGTCACGTGGATGTCCTGGATGCGCGTGTAGGTGAGATTCACCTCTTTCCGGAAGAGGATCCCCCAGCGCATCGAGATCCCGTCCCGGTCGAACCGGTAGCGCATCGTGTGGTAGCGGAAGAAGTTAGGAATGATGACGATCGGGAACAACGGCCCCGTCAGGAGGCAAACGAGCGTGTAATACGTCATGAGCGACGGGTCGGGGCGCTCGATCCGGTGGACGGTTTCGGCATCTAGGGGGCTGCCGGGGGTACTCACGCGGGAAGAATACTCCAGGCAGGGGAAAGATCAGCAGAACTCCAATAGACCGGCGCGTGATCCATCCGGCCATGGCGGCCACGAGGGGCTGCCATGCGTGGAGTACAGTCGCCATCCGCAGATCGTAGCCAAGTCGAATACCGATCGACAGCTATCGACGTGATGATGAGTGGGCTGGAGTTGCTTGGAGTTGGGTTCGACCGAGCTTTCGGACAGCACGGAGGCCGCCATGACCGAGAAGCCGTTTCACGTCGTCCACAGGAAAGATCTCGATCCGGTCTGCCCGCACTGCCGTAAGGTCCTCGGCCTGGGGCAGAGCCGGATGGCCTGAGCGAGCGGGTCAGTTCGGACCGCGAGGACGCAGGAACCGCGCGTACAGCACCGCTCCGACGCCGGACAGCGCGGCGGCGATCAGGAGCAGTTGCAGGGCCCGCCAGAACGCGTGGTCGACGACCTCGCTCAGGACCTCGCCGGCGTCGTCGATGAGCCGCGACCGCAGCTCCTCGACGCTCTTGACGACGCGGTCGGTCTCGTCGCGTAAGGCTGTCTGCAGGGGCGCCCCGGATCGATCGAGGAGCCGTCCCGCGAGCGCCTCGATCTCGCGGAGGGTCGCCTCGCGGCCTTCGCGGAGGTCGACGGTCGCCGCGAGCCGCTCGTCCCGGAGCGCTTCGAACGCCGCGGCAGATAGGTCGTGTACAGGTCCATGCGGGTCATGAGTTCCGCCGTCGTCTCGTCGAGACCCCCGATAGCCGCGAGGCCTCCGCGACTCGCGGGCACGGCGAACAGGTCCGCAACCGCCTCATCCATCGAGGGGCGCCGGCGGAAAGAGCCCTCGATCGGATGCTCCGCGGCCCACTTCCGGAGCGTGGCTTCCAGTCCGGCCGCGGACAGGTCGCCCTGCACGCCGTCGGCGAACGCGAACAGGAACCGATCGACGTCGTTCAGCATGACGGCGAAGTCGACGGCGGCCTGCCCGTACTGTTCGGGCTTCCCGGGGCGGCCGACGAAGTCCTCGAGCTGGATGACGTATCCCCACGCGTCCGCGAGAGCGAGGAGCGGATCGTTACGGAGCATCGCGGACAGCAGCGTTGAGGTCGCCTCGATCTTGAGTTTCAGACCGATCGAGCGGGTGTCCGGGGCGGTCACGTCCGCGAGGGCGTCGTCGACGCCCTCTTCGATCATGCCGAGCACAGGACGGATCTGGGCCCTGACGCGAATCCGGAGCTCCTGGGGGCTCATCTGGAGTTTGGTGGCGCTCGCGGTCACCGGCGTCCGGCCTTGCGCGCCTTGCGACCGAGCGCAGCCTGCGTGCGGCAGGACGGAAGCGACGAGAATCATCGTCAAGGCAAGACGGCGCATGGCATCGTCCGGGGTCGGTTCCGGGCCATTGTCACTCGGAAACTGACGGGACCGCATCTCGATCGTCGCGACCGCCGATCTCCGCTGGCGGCGGGCCCGTCTGGTGCTGGTCCACAAACAACAACAACCGCCAAGAGGTCTTCGACATCTCTCAAGCTCAGGCAGAACCGGTGGTAGAGCCAAACCGCATGGCCGATGATCTCCGGCGGGAACCCGTATCCGCGCTAGCTGGTTGTGTGGTCATTCATCCGGCAAGTCCGCCAGACACCCCGTCAACTTGACACTACCCTTCAGGGTGGGGGCCCAGGATCGGCGGGGCTTTCCGGCTTCGACGACCCGCCGTCCGTGGCCTCGGCCGGGTAGAGGCGCTCGAACTCGGGGTCGCCTTGCAGGAGGATGAGGTCGGGATCGCGGCGAGCCCATGCGGCGTCCTTGAACCCCGCCTCCCAGGCCTTGCGGAGCGCCGAGGTGGCTTCCGCTTTTCTGCCGAGGTGACAGAACACGCAGGCGGCGTTGTACATGACCGTGGCTTCGTTCGGGCGCAGCGCCATGGCGAGCTGCGCTTCGCGGACGGCGTCGTCCACACGACCCACACGCGCATAATCTGTGGCGAGCAGCATGCGGCCGCGCGCATCCTCGGGCACCCTCTGGATGTGTCGCTCGAGCACCTGGATCCTCTGCAGGACGACATTGCGGAGCGCGTCCGTCTTTCCCAGCGCGCCGAGCGCGTTGACGATCGGGACGAGGGTGTTGTAGTCCTCGCCCGCGGCGGTCACCGCCGACTGCGCCATGTCGGCGATCTCCTGGTAGCGCCCCGCCGAAAAGAGAGCCCGCCCGAGGAGAAAATAGGCCCCCTCCGTGTCGGGGTTCCGCTCGACCACCTGCCGAACGATCGTGGCCGCCCTGTCGTACTGCGCCTCGGCGTACAGAATCCAGGCTTCGGCCACGAGCACTTCGGGAAGGTCACGGCGGAGGGCGCTCGCTTTCTGCGCTGCCCCCACCGCACGCTCGATCCAAGTGGCCGCGTGTTCGTGCCGGTAGTAGTACTGCGCGCAGGCGTTGCCAATGGCTGCGTGGGCGAGCGCGAAGGCGGGATCGATCGACACGGCGTTTTCGAACATCTGGAGCGCGAACTCCATGTCTTGGCGCGTGAACCGCCGAGCGAAGCTCTTGCCGCGCAGGTACAGGTCGTAGGCTTGCAGGCTTTCCGTCGGCCGCACCGCGAGTGCTTTCTCTTCCTGGGGTGAGAGCTGCACGCGCAGCGCCTCCGCGATCTTCCGTGCAATCTCGTCCTGCACCTCGAAGACGTCAGCCATCTCCCGGTCGTAGCGCTCGGACCAGAGCAGCGAGTCCGACTCCGCGTCGACGAGCTGGGCGTTGATGCGAATGCGGTTGCCGCCGCGGCGGATACTGCCGGCGAGGACGCAGGCGGCCCTGAGTTGCTGACCGACCTGAGCGGTAGCCACCGGCTTGTCTCGGTAGGGAAGCACCGCCTGCCGGGACAGGACCTTCAGCCCTTGGATCTTCGACAACTCCGTGATGATGTCCTCCGTGACGCCGTCGCGGAGGTACTCCTCTTCCTTCTGACCGGACAGGTTCTCGAAGTAGAGGACGGCCACCGATCTCTCGGCCGCTTTCACCGAACCGCCGCGCGAATCGTGCGACTCGGCCGCGCGCCGGCCGCCCGAGTCGGTGTCGCGCTTCAGCCGCAGCAGGTCGGTCTTCAGCTCGGTGGCGGTCTGGCACCGCAGGTTGCGGTCCTTCTCGAGCGTTTTAGAGAGGATCCGGCCCATCTCCGCCGGCAGAGCCGGGTTCAGCAGGGTGATCGACGGGGGCTCACGGTTTAGGATGGCATCGAACACAACAGCCGACGTCTCGCCCTGGAAAGGAAGAACGCCCGCCGCCATCTGATAGAGCACCGTCCCCAAAGAGAACAAGTCGGTCCGCGCGTCCGTCAGCTGCCCTCGCGCTTGCTCGGGCGACATGTAGGACACCGTCCCCATCGCGGTGCCCGCACCCGTGAGATCGTTCGGCTGCACTTCAGTCGGCGCCTCGGAATGCTCAACGCCCGCCCGCCGCGAACGCTCGATCTTGGCGAGGCCGAAATCGAGGATCTTCGCCTGCCCGCGCGGGGTCAGGAAGATGTTCGCGGGCTTGAGGTCGCGATGCACGATGCCCTTTGAGTGGGCCGATTCGAGAGCGTCCGCGATCTCGATCCCGAGCTCCAGGAGCGGGCCGAGGTCGAACGGCCCCTTGCGAATCCGCTCCGACAGCGTCTCCCCCTCCAGCAGTTCCATCGCGATGAAGTGCTGGCCCTCAAACTCGTCGATCGCGTAGACGGTGCAGATTCCGGGGTGGTTGAGGGCCGAGGCCGCGCGCGCTTCGCGCTGGAACCGCTCGAGCGAAGCGGCGTCCCGGGCCATTTCGGCCGACAGGAACTTGAGCGCGACGTGTCGGCCGAGCTTCATGTCCTCGGCCTCGTACACGACGCCCATGCCGCCGCTGCCGAGCTTCGAAGTGACCCGGTAGTGGGCGATCGTCCGACCGACCATCGGGAGTTCCCCCTGGATGAAAAGAGGGATGCTATCAAAAAGGCCGGATGGCCCCGGCATTGATCGCCTTGTGCATGGACTCATGCGTGCCGTTCTGCTGCGGGTCCGCCGGCGGCGGCGACGTGGGGCCACCGTGACATCTTTCGCTGTGTTTTCGTCAATTTAGAGGGTCCCAAGAGCCCGCTGGCCTGGCGATCGCGTCTCCTGGACGATCCTACGAGGCCGTTTTCACCGCGGACGGCCCTTCTGAGGGCCCAAAGCACCGCTCTTCAAGAAAAAAGCCTTAGATTTCTATGTTTTGCTCGATTCCGACCCCCCGGTGGGGCGTTCGCGGCCCACCACCGCGGATCGGGCGCGTCCATTATAGTGGCCGAGAGTCCGCCAGGCCGGATACGCGAGCGCCAGATTGGGTCCGGGTACAAGGGTCAACAAGACACTGAACGGCAAGAGAGCACCGTCGATGATGAGCCACTTCTTGTGTTACTGGATCTGGGCCTCGAGCAGCTCAAGGACTTTCTCGCTGGCACCTCTGGGGAGTCGGCCACCGCCTCAGCCTCATCACCCTGAACGAGGAGGAGCTTCCTGGAGTAAAGCATGAATCCGCCCCTCCGCCGGGGAAGAAGGTAGATCTCGAGCTCTACCGGCAAGGGCGGTCGCACTAGTCCTCGAACTTGAACGACACCTTCAGCTTCGCTCGATACACGAGCTTGTCGCCGTCCACTTTCAGGTCCAGCTGGTCGACTTCCGCGACCCGTATATTGCGCAGGCTCTTTCCGGCACGATTGACCGCGGCGGCTGCGGCCTGATCCCAACCCTGGGTGCTGGTGCCGACGATCTCGACGACCTTGTACACGGTGTCTGCCATGGTGCGCTTCTCCTTATTGAGGGTTCTCGGAGATGATCCTCCTGAATATGGATGCAGCCTACGCCTTTCTCGTGCATCCAGGAAGCATGGCCCGCGTGTCAGCCTCCGGTGTCGGGTCGTGGCGAATCATGATCGCCGCGCGGAATCGTTTTCAAGTAGGTCACCAAGGTGTCCATCACCACAACAACAGACACTGCCATGCCGATATGGCAAGAGGGGCGGCCCCCTGGCCGCCCCTCTAATCAGACGTCGTACGAAGGCGCTAAATCCGTCGGACTACTTGCAGGTCTTACTGCCGTTTCTCCCTTTGCAGCTGTTCGAGCAGCAGTCGCTGTTGTTCGTGCAGCTCGTGCGCGCCGGGCTGCAGCCGCCGCCACCCTCGACGAGAGTGCAGTTGTAGAGCGCGTTCCGGCCGTTGACGTCGTCAGTTCCGACCAGTTTGTCGGCGCAGTAGGAGACGGAGGCGTACATCAACGCGGAGCTGGTGTTCGAGTGCCCCAATCCGATGACGTGTCCTACCTCGTGGGCGAGCACGGAGTCGAGGTAGATCTGGCTGCTGCAGCTCCCCCCGTTCCGTTCCGCTTGCGTGATGTAGTTGTAGGAAAGGTTGAACGAGACGTCGGCATCCGTGATCTTGTCCACTGTGAGGCTGCCACACGTGCCCGTGGTCGACGTGGAGTAGTAGCCGGTGAGCGTCGCCGCGAGGCAGGTTCCCGTGCAGATGTGGAGGGGATCCGAAAAGATGACGTCGCTGATGCCGTCGCCCTGCACGTAGGCGACGTTGGCCGAAGAGCTCAACGTCACATTGACGCCTCCGGAGTTCCACGTCGTGATCGCGCCGAGCGATGCCGTTACGCCGTTATCGGGATCAGGGGCGACGACGGAGGCGACGCCACCGTTGTCCACGCGGACCAACCGGGGCGTATCCGTGTTGAACCAACGACGCGCTGGGTTCAAAAGCACATACCCGAAGGTGATCTGGGAAGCCATGACCACGAAGGCCGAGGCCGCAAGGATGCGAGTGAGGTTGTTCTTCATGGTCTCCCCCTAGTTCCTGGTCTTCGCGAGCTGCTTGCCGAGCTCAGCCAAGGGCATGCCGCCCGCGAGGCCGCCTTCGAGGATTGGATTCCCAGCGCGGTCTTGTTTGACCTTCGACAGGCCCTGCGCGTACCCGGCGACCATCGGAAAGCCGTCGTACCAACGTGCGATGAAGGCGACTACGTTTTCACCCATTTTGAACTGCGGTGCCCCTTCCATCTCCGACGTGAAGTCGCCGACCGTTCCCCCCGGGACCCGAACGACGAGCTGGTTGTCCGCGGAGCCGTGGAGGCGCCCCTTCACGTCGAGCGTGACGTAAGTGAAGATGGCGGAACCCTCGTCGTTCCATGCGCTGCGCACATCGACGACCGTGGCGTGGACCACCGACTCGGACATGCCCTTCAGAGTGGGGATGTCCACCTCTAGAAACGTCGATGAGGCGGTGAGCGAAATGCCGGCCAGCAGTACCGCTGCCAGCGCGAACCCGGCCCTCCAACGGTTTCTCGTCATCATGACCTCCTCGAAACGGTTTAGGTCTCCGTCGGAACCCCCCCGACGTCACACGCGTATACGCGCGATGGATCGAGAGGTCAAGACGAAACGATCGGGGCTGTCGACGGGCTCGGTGATCACTGAGACGATCTTCATCGCCGACCCGCACGCGGGGCACAAGAGCGGGTCGACCTCGAAGATGCGCCTCAGCTGTCGCGCCCAACTGGCCCGGGAGGGCGAGGCGCTCGGCCCGGTGCAAGCCGTTCAGTTTCAACGTGGATCCAGTTTTGGCGAGGGACAGGTTTCTGCCTCTAGGGGGTTGTCCAGGACGCCCACGAGGGGGAGAATGCCCCAGGCACAGGAAAGATCAGAGGAACTCTAAAGGACTGGCGCGCCGTCCCGTGGGGTGTAGATTCTCGAATGGCCGGCAAGGGTGGTTGCCGGCGGAAGGGCGCAGGTGTCTCGTCCATGAGTGCTAACGACAAGGCCCCGGAGCACGACTTTCACATCCTGATCGTGGACGACGAAGTTTCGGTCCTCGAAGTCATGGCCGAGATGCTCGAGGGGGCCGGCTGGAAGGTCGATGCGGTTTCGAGCGCGGCCGTGGCGTTGCAGCGCGTCAAGCGAATCCGCTACGACGCGCTGGTTCTCGATCTCTACATGCCCGAACTCCCGGGCCTGCTCGTCCACTCCAAGCTGAAGTTCATCGACCGCGAGCTTTGGACCCGCACGATCTTCGTCTCCGGCCACTTTTCGACCGAAGAACTGCGCCGCTCCCTCGAAGGGACCCCGCGCTTCGTGCCGAAGCCGTTCAAGTCCGAGACGCTGGTGGCGACGGTCGGACTCGCGCTTCCCGATCTCCCTCGTTCGATCAGCGAGGGCGCGGCCTCAGTTCGTCCGGCCGGTAAGCCCGCCCGTTCTTGACGACCAGGCTCACCGTCTCCGAGTTTTCGATCTTTTCGAGCGGGTTGGCATCCAGAACGACGAAATCGGCGAGCTTTCCCTTTTCGAGCGAACCCAAGTCCCGGTCGAGCCCCAAGGTCTCGGCCGGGTAGAGAGTCGCGACGCGGATCGCCTCGAGCGACGTCATCCCGCCCTGCACGAACGCCCACATCTCCCAGTGGGGCCCCAAACCCTGCATCTGACCGTGACCGCCGAGGCACACGCGCCCGCCGGCGTGCATGACGTCTTTCGCCGACGAGGCGACGTCCACGTGATGCCAGTCGAGGGGATCGGTCGCCATGATCCCGCGAATGCGCCCCAAGCCGTCGACGATCCTCTGCGGGACGAACTTCTGGAGCCTTTCGTCCTTCCATAGGTCGTAGTGCTGATGGAACCACTTGTCGCCCGAGATCCCGCCGTAGGCCACGAGGAGCGTCGGCGTGTACGCGGTGCCGCTGCGCGCCAGAAACCATACGACGTCATTGCGCAACGGCGTGATGGGGAGGGCGTGCTCGATGGTCGTGTGACCGTCCAGCACGAAGGTCATGTCCATCTCGAGGTCGCCGCCCCCTTCGGGGACAACCAGCATCCCTTCCTCGCGCGCGGCCGCGATGATCCACTGCCGCGCCTCGCGCCGGGGCTGCATGTACGACTTCACCGAAAACGCACCCAGCGCCTTCATCCGCCGCAGGTGGTGCCGCGCGTCGTCGAGCGAGTTCACGATCGCTCGGCCCGGGTCATCGGCACCGTAGAGGATGAAGCCCGTCGAGAAGATGCGCGGTCCGATCATCAGGCCGGCCTCGACCATCTCCGACTGGCCGAACACTTCCTGATTCGAAGCGGACGGGTCGTGGGTCGTGGTGACGCCGTAAGCGAGGTTGGCCAAGTACTTCCAGGGACGCTGCGGGAAGATGTCGAGCGTCGAGTAGTGCAGGTGCGCGTGCTCGTCGAACAGGCCGGGTATGACGGTCTTACCCGCGAGATCGACGGTTCTGGCGCCCGCGGGGATCGTGACGCCGGAGGCTGGGCCGATCGCCGCGATACGGTCGTCGGTCACGACGATCGTGCCTCGCTCCAAGACCTCATCGCCCTTCATGGTGACGATGCGGGCGCCCGTGTAGGCCACCGTCCCGATCGGACGGTCGCGCGGCACCGAAAGGACGATCTCGATCGACTGGCTCTCGGGGAGCTTCTTCTTCTTCTCCTTGTCCTTGTCGGCGTCCTTCGTGGCTGGGGGCCACGCGCGCTCGAGCGGGATCCGGTGATAGGTCGGCCCCCAGATCCACGTGAGCGTCTTGCCGCCGTCGGCCCAGTGGACCCACTCGCCCCCCTCGTCGGTGAACTGGGCGAGCGGGAGCGCGGCGGCGCTAAGGTCGATTTCGACCGTCTGCGCTCCCAGCGGCGGGAGGGCGGTCACCCAAGCGTTGTACTGCTCGTTGAAGGCGACCCAGCGGCCGTCGGGGGAGACGACCGCTTCCTCCGCCCGCGTGAACTGAAGGTGGGTTCGCTTATCCGTCCCGTCGGGCTTCACGGAGACGAGAACGGTTTTTGGCGGATTGGGACCCGTTGCATCGGCGTTTTCGACGAGGTAGATCCGCTCGCCCGTCGCGTCGAACTGAGGTCGGGGCATCCGGCGGTTGGGGCCGCGGTTTTTCGCGCCGATGACGAAGCTCGACGGGCCGCCCGAGGCGGGCATCCACCGGATCTCCTGCCATAATTCGTCGGAGAGATCGTCGTCGCGAAACGTCGCGCCGCTCCCGGCGACGAAGACGATCTTGCGCCCGTCGGCCGAAAACGAAGGGTTCGCGTACTGGCCGGGAATCGTGGTCCGTTTCTGCGGTGCGCCCCCGGGAAAGGGCATCGTGAACAGGTGGCCGCCCTCGGTGTCGTTCCAGGTCACAAACGCCAGCGTGCGGCCATCGTTTGAAAACGACGGCGCGTATTCGAGGTCGTCGGTCGTCGTGAGGCGCTTGGGCGTGCCGCCGGGAAGATCCATCGCATAGAGATGCCCGAGCGCCGAAAAGACGAGCGTCTTCCCGTCGGGGGACTCGACCGGCCAGCGCACGATGCGCGCCCTCACGTCCGAGACACCCTCGCGGCGGGGGGTGTGCAGCGAATCCGTCAGGGTCTGATCGACCTTGGCCGTGAACGGGATCGGCGCGCGCTCGCCCGACGCGAGGTCGAACTTCCAGATCTTCCCGCCGGCGGTGGCGACGATCGACGCCCCGTCCGGAGTGAAGGCGTAACCCGGGAAAACGCCGTGAAAAGCGAAGCCCTCCTGATTGTCGCGCTGCATGTCGCTCGCGATCTGCCTCACTTTTCCACTGGCGAGATCGATGACCTCGAGCACCGTTTTTGCGCGGATGCGTCGCACGTAGGCCAGCGTCGTGCCGTCGGGAGAGATGGCGGGCGTCGCCGCACCGCCGAATTCCCCGGTGATCGGCAGCACTTGGCCGTTCCACCGGTCGAGTCGCTTGATCTGCCAGATCCCGTCGTTGACGTTGCGATCGTACCGGTATCTGGCGTCTCTCGCGGAAAAGTACAAGAAGCGCCCGTCCTTCGAGAACGCCGGGTCGGCGGCGTCGGGCTGCTCGTCCTTTTTCGTGAGCTGCACCCCGCTCCCGCCCTTGACGTGCCACATCCACAGTTCGACGGTTCCGAGCGACGAGCCGTCGGTCAGGCGCTTGCGCCCGACGAGATACTCGCCGTCCTTCGACCAAGCCGGGCCGTTGACCGTGTTGTCTTTTTCGGTCGAGATCGCGCGCGCGTTTTCGCCGGAGAGATCGCAAACCCAGAGGTTTTCGATGCCGCCGCGATCGGAGGCGAAGGCGATCCACTTCCCGTCGGGGGAAAAACGCGGCTGAGCGTCATAGGCCGGGCCGCTCGTGATCCGCGTCGCGGTACCACCGGTGCTCGGGAGCAGGTAGAGATCGCCCAAGAGCGAAAAGACGATCTTCGTCCCGGAGGGGTCAACGTCGAGGGCCAGCCAGGTCGCCTCGTCGGTGGTGAAGGCGACGTGGTGCGTCGGGCCATGCGCGTCCGCGACCTTCCAGGGGGGGTCGGCCTCGGGCTTGGCGGCGGCTGCGAGGACGAACGAAGCCGTGATGAGGGCGAGCGGAACGAAAACCGGGGTGCCGCGCATGAGATTCCTCCAGTGGAACCCCAGTCTACGCTTGGAAGATGCCCGGGTTTCGGGAACTCCTACGGGAGCGCGGCGACGAACGACTGATAGAACGGCGGCGGATCGGAAAGTCGGATCCCCATCCCGATCGGACGCTCGGGCGCCGCGTGCCAGCGGTTCCACATGACCAGGCCGCGCAGGGGCAGCGTGTGCCCGTTGAGGTCGAGATGAAACAGCAGCGAGTTCCCGCTGTCGACCGGTGAGCCGACGCCGACGAACATCCCGTCGCACGACAAGTTGACGGTGACGCCGCGCGTGACGGCGCGATCGAATCCGAAGCGGACCGGTAGGATCCTCGGCTTGCGCTGTGCGACGGCGATGAGCGACCGTGGGGAGCCCGCCGGCGTCGATCCGGGCCTGACGTTGACAGGAGCAAGGCCATCGCGGCGCAGGTACTGCTTGGCGCGGACGTGCTGCTCGACGAATTCGATCGCCTGCGCCTCCGCTTCTTCTTTCGTGCGGCCGACGAACTTGAGCGCGCCCCGCCCGCCCGGAGCGCCCCACAGCACGTTGGGGTAGGTGACGATGCGCGCCCGCCACTGGTCGTGCGACGGCGCCAAAAGCACCCCGATCGTTTCGTGGCCGAACGGGGTTTCGACGTTGACGCGCCAGCCGGGGCGTTCCGCCCCCGTGGCGGGCAACTCCCCAGGACAACTCGCCGGTCCGGAGTGGCCGGTTCCACAGACACAGCAGAAACGTTGCGCCACGACACCCATGCCCATGACCGTCCTCCTCTCCCGACGCGGTGGCCGCTTCCTGGTCACTCAGCGACTCGCTCGATTACAGCGCAAGCGCGGTGCCATGCGGCGAGACACGCAATCTCGCCTCCGCCGCGGTCCGAACTGTCACGGGAGTGCAGTGAGGATTACCGAAGCGAAACCGGGCGGCCCTTGGGGGAGGGGTTCAGGGAAGCTCGATGACGAATTCCTTGTACGTTCCGGGCGGGGAGATGAGCCGGACTCCCATGCCGACCGGACGTCCCGAAACCGGGCGTGGGCGCTGCCAGACGACCTGTCCCTTGAGTCCCACCGGCCCCGTCTCGAGATCGAGCAGCACGCGCAGATCGGTTCCCGGATCGAACGGCGCGATCGTCATCACGAACAGGCCGCTCTCCGACACGTTGCCGGTCATCGCAGAAAACAGCGAAGGCCCGTCTCCGAATCGAACGGGGAGCGCCCTCATCTTGCGCAGCGCCGGTCCGGCGGCAGCCCTCGCCCTAGTCTGCGCCTCGGCGCTGAAGTGCGAAACCTCGGGGGCGCCCGGCGTGTCGCTCCGCACGTACCCGCGCGACTTGATGTGTCCTTCGATGAAGAGGACGGCGCTCGCTTCCGCTTCTTGCGGCGTGTTCCCGGCGAACTTCAGCGTGAGGTTGCCGCCCGGAACCGTCCACAGGACGTTGGGGTAGGTGATGATCCGGGCGCGCCACAGATCGAGCGACGGCGCGATCAGCACGCCGTAGGCCTCGATGCCGTAGGGGGTGTCGACGGCGACGCGCCAACCGTGACGCTCTGTGCCCGTCGCGCGAAGGTCGCCCGGGCACTCCTGCGGCGTCTCATGACTTCCACCGCAGATCGAACACCAACCGAGTCCCACGCCGCCCCCGTTTCGTCTTGCGTCGGTCGATTGTATATCGACCGAAGGTCTCGGGCCGGAATCGGCCTGCTAGACTCGGCAAAACGCAACGCACGGTTCATGAGGCGCTCATGAGTTCAGGCGAGACCGACGCCGGTGAACGAAGACCCATCCGCTGGATCTATCCGATCGTCGGCGGGATCATCGCGGAGGCGCTGACGATTGCGTTTATCGCGCTCGTCGTGGCGATGACCGGGCACGGTGGACCCGGGCCGGGAGGCGAACCGATCGACCCCGTCGCGCAGAAGATAGGCGCGGTCGCGGGAGCGACCATCGGTTCCGGATTGTGTTTCATCTTGGGGTGGTGGGCCGCCCGGCTCGCCAACGGCCGATTCGAAACGCACGGCTTGCTTACCGGCGCCTCCGCAGGGTTCCTGACGGGGCTTGGAGTCGTGTTCGGCGCGCCCGGCCAGGCCATGTACTACGTCTTTGCGCTCCTGATGAAGCTGTTTGCGGGATGGGCCGGCGGGCGGATGGCCGCGAGGATGGCGGGCGAAGCGCAAGGCTCGGCGCTTTAACCCCGGAGGGTCAGCGTGCGTCCGGCCTCGGCCTGGGGAAGCGCGCGTCCACGCCGATCCCCCAGGCTGCCAGGCGGAAGGCCGCGGCGGTCCCAAGGCATCCGAGCCCGTAGCGCAGGCTGCGGACGAAGTTGATCGACGAGGCTTCGGCGAAGTACTTCGTCGGACAGCTGACCTCGCCGACACGAAAACCTCGCCAGAGGATCTCGGCGAGCACCTGGTTGTCGAAGACGAAGTCGTCGGAGTTGTGAGGAAGGGGAAGCGCCAGCAAAACCTCGCGCGAGAATGCGCGATAGCCGCTGTGGTACTCGGAGAGCTTCGCACCGAGCATGACGTTTTCGGCGAACGTCAGCCCTCGGTTCGCCACGTACTTGTAGGCGGGCATCCCCCCGTGCATCGCGCGACCGCCCAGGATCCGGGAACCGAGCATGCAGTCGTGCACCTCCCAGACGATCGGCGCCACGAGGGCCGGGAGAAGCTTCGGCGTGTACTGGTAGTCCGGGTGGACCATGACCACGACGTCGGCGCCTTCGGCCAACGCCAGGGCGTAGCACGTCTTCTGGTTCGCGCCGTACCCGCGATTGACGGGGTGCACGTGCACGGTGGTTCGGGGGAGGAGTTTCGCGCGCTTGGCCGTGTCGTCCCGGCTCGCGTCGTCGACGACGATCACCCGATCGACGAATCCGTGCGCGAGAACTTCCTCGTGCGTGCGTTCGAGCGTGCGCGAGGCGTTGTACGCCGGCATCACGACCACGACGCGTTTTCCTTCCATCATGGCGCGCGACTATCTACAGCGCGCAAGAGGATGTCAAGAACTCGCCCGGTCTTGCTAGTCTAGGCGCATGCCGCGAGTGCATGGCGACGTCTCCGGGGAGAAGGCGCAAGTCTTCCGGCGGGTCTATGCCCTCGTTCGACGCATCCCCAAGGGTCGCGTCATGACCTACGGACAGATCGCCACTCTGATCGAAAGCCGCCTTTCCCCGCGCGCGGTCGGCTGGGCGATGCACGGCTGTCCACCCGGCGTTCCCTGGCAGCGGGTCGTCAACGCGTCGGGCGGAACCTCGACGGACCGGCTTCCCGACATGCCCCCCGGACTGCAGCGTGCCTTGCTCGAGGCGGAAGGGGTCGCCTTCCGGCCCAACGGGACGCTGGACCTGGAGCCGTACCGTTGGGTGCCGTCCCTGTCTCTTGCGCCGCGCCCCCGGCGTCCTTCCCGTCGGACTTGACGCGGGCGTCACAAGGCGCATCTTCCACCTCGGGTTCCGGTACCGGTTTTCTGGGGGAGGCTCCTGTCGATGGAAGAGCGGACGAACACACTCTTGCGGATCGCGGTCTTGCTCGCGATCGGGATTGTTCCCGGAGTCGCGGCGCTCGTTCTGGCACCCAGTCGCGGCTTGGCGATCGCAGCCGCCGGAACCGCCGCGATGGCCGTCGGATTGGTCGTGTGGTTGTCACGCCTCGTGGCGGAGGCGCACCACGTCGAGCTCAGGGAGACGGCGCTTCGCAGCGATTTGTCGTCGCTGGAAGAAAAGGTGGAGGCTCAGGCGCGGGAGCTGCGCGATGTCAGAATGCGCGACGCCGTGACCGGCACGCTGAACCGCTCCGGGCTCCTCCTCAGGCTCAACGAGACGATCGCGCGCGACGGGCGCCTCGGCAAACCGGTCGCCTTCCTGCTCGTGGACATCGAGGGATTCAAAGAGATCAACATCGAGCGCGGCCGCATCGGGGGTGACGCCACGCTCATGAAGGTGGCCCACGCTCTCGAGGCGGCAACGCGCGGGACCGACTGCGTCGGACGCCTCGGGGGGGACGAGTTCGGCGTCGTGCTCAACGAGTGCGATGACCCCGGCCCCGCGGTCAACAGGATCTTCCAGGCCATCCACGCCTCGTCGGACGGCGACAGCGCGAGTTCCGTCCACGTCGCGATCGGCGCGGTCACGATCGAGGATCCCGCCTCCGGGGTCGAGATGCAGGAACTGTTCCGCCTCGCGGAGGGTGCGCTCGCGTCGGTCCGCGGTACCGGAGGCAGCCTCTGCGCCCGCCGCACCCTGCGCTCCCCGGTCTCTCACCAGGCCACGTCCGCCTAGCTGGTGCCGCACAGTATCCTTCGCGTGTGACAACCACCTTCGAGGCCGTTCGCAAGGCGTGCACGCCGCAGCTGTGGTCGCGCGGCATCGAGCTCGTTCGCGCCGACGCCGTCATCGGAGAGCGTGCCGAATCCGACGAGGTCGCCGTCCGCGTTGCGACACGGGGCGGGATGATCGCGCGCAGCGTTCGATTATTCCTCGACGATGCGCAGTGGGAGTGCACATGCGGCGCGGCCATCTGCGAGCACGCCGCCGCCGCGGTCATCGCCCTGAAGAGGGCGAACGACGAGGGGCGCGCCCTGCCCACGCCTTCTCATGGGGCCGGCACGATCGCCTACCGCTTCCTCAGAGGGGCAGGCGGCCTGGCGATCGAGCGGGGTGTCCGCGTCGGCGATGCCTTCCATCCGTTCGAGGCGACGCTCGCGGCGCTCTCGTCGGGGAGGGTCCCGGCGCCGCCGTTCACTGCCCGCCAGGCCGACCTGACGACCGAACTGGCCTTGAGCACGCACCGTCGCGGGTCGGTGCCGCGCGCGATCGTCGACAAGCTCTTGAGCGCCCTCGCCGGGTGCGAGGACGTGGCGTTGGACGGCGTTCCCGTGCGGACCTCCTCGACCCCGGTGGGGCCGCGGGTTGCGGTCGAGGATCAAGGGGACGGATTCCGCGTGGTGCTCGAGGACGATCCCGAGATTTCGGAGGTCTTTCAAAACGGCATCGCGCGGTGCGCCGACACGCTGAGGCCGTCGGCCGAGCCCAAGCTGACCGGACGTGAGCTCCACGAGTTCGCCGCCGGACGGCACTTCGGGCCGGGGTCGTGGAACGAGCTGGTCACCGAGGTGCTCCCGGCGCTTCGCGGGCGGGTCGCCGTCGACGTCCGCACCTCGCGGCTCCCGGCCATCGAGCGCATCCCTCCGCGGATCGCCATCGAGACGCGCCGCGAGGGCGCATCTCTCTACGTCCTTGCTTTACTCGTCTACGGCGATCCGCCGCAGGCCCGCGTGGACGGCGGCAAGCTCGTGCATCTCCAGGGGTCGTTGCCGCTGCGCGATGAGCGTGCCGAGCAGCGTGAGGTGCGGCACCTCGCAGCACGGCTCGGACTGGCCCCCGGTGTCCCCGCGGTCGTTTCTGGAAAGGAGGCGGTCGCGCTCGTCTCCAAACTCTCGGGCTTCGGGGGCGACGTGCAAGGCGGGGGACGCGAGGCGTTCGAACTGGCCGCCCCCGTCATTCCGACCGTTCGCGTCGGGGACGGCGGCGAGCTGGACGTGCTGTTTGCGACCCCGGCCGCGGGCGGCCGCGGCGCGCGCGCGGCGGACCCCGGCGCGGTCCTCGCGGCGTTCCGGGCGGGGGAGTCTCTGGTTGCGTTGAAGGGTGGCGGGTACGCGCCGCTCCCGCTCGATTGGCTGTCACGCTTCGGCGCGCGCATCGCCGACCTCCTCGCAGCGCGCGACGAGTCCGGGGCGATATCGAAGGCGATGCTCCCGGATGTCGCCCGCCTCTGCGACGATCTCGATCAGCCACGCCCTCCGGCGCTCGCCGGCGTGGCGGCCCTCCTGTCCGGATTTGAAGGGCTTGGCGAACCCGCGCTCCCGCCGGACCTCACGGCGGAGTTGCGACCGTATCAACGCCATGGCGTCGCGTGGCTTCACTTCCTGCGCGAGGCGGGGCTGGGCGGGCTCCTCGCGGACGACATGGGTCTGGGCAAAACCGTTCAGGCTCTGTGCGCCGTGCGGGGAAAGACGCTGGTCGTCGCCCCCACGAGCGTCGTCCACAATTGGTCGGACGAGATCCGCCGCTTCCGCCCCGGGCTGACCGCGTGCGTGTACCACGGCCCGAAGCGTGCGCTCGACCCGGCAGCCGACATCACGATCACCAGCTACGCCCTCTTGCGGATCGACGAGGAGACGCTCGCCGCCGGCGCTTGGGACACGGTCGTCCTGGACGAAGCGCAGCTGATCAAAAACCCCGAGAGCCAGGTCGCCCAGGCGGCGTACCGGTTGAAGGCGGGCTTTCGCCTGACGCTTTCGGGGACGCCGGTTGAGAATCGGCTCGACGAGTTGTGGAGCCAGATGCACTTCTTGAACCGAGGCCTGCTCGGCGGGCGCCGTGACTTCCAGGATCGCTACGCGAAACCGGTGGCGGACGGCGTGGACGGCGTGGCCGCGCGGCTCCGCGAGCGCATCCGGCCGTTCGTGCTGCGCCGCCTCAAGCAGGACGTCGCACCCGAACTCCCCCCGCGCACCGACTCGATCCTCTACTGCGAACTTGGCGACGCGGAGCGCCAGGTCTACGACGCCGTGCACGCGGCGACCCTCCAAAACGTCGTGGCGAAGTTCCAAGAAGGGGGAAGCGTCCTCGCGGCCCTCGAGGCGTTGCTCCGTCTACGGCAGGCGGCCTGCCACTCCGCGCTCGTTCCCGGCCAGACGGCGGAAACCAGCGCCAAGGTCGAACGGCTGCGGGAGAGCTTGGAGATGGTGGTTGCCGAGGGCCACAAGGCGCTCGTGTTCTCGCAATGGACCTCGCTGCTCGACCTCATCGAGCCGCACTTGCGGAAGGCGGCGATCGATTTCACCCGCCTCGACGGGTCAACCGTGGACCGGGCGGGTGTCGTCGCGCAGTTCCAGGACCAGAACGGGCCGCCGGTGCTTTTGATCTCGCTGAAGGCCGGTGGCACGGGCCTGAATCTCACCGCGGCCGACCACGTGTTCCTCATGGACCCGTGGTGGAACCCCGCCGTCGAAGACCAGGCCGCGGACCGCGCGCATCGCATCGGGCAGCACCGGCCGGTGCTGGTATACCGCCTCGTCGCCGAAGAGACCGTTGAGGAGCGCATCCTCCTCCTTCAAGACGCCAAGCGCGGCATCGCCGATGCCGCGTTGGGTGATGCCGCGCGCGCCGCGTCCCTCACCCGCGACGATCTGCTCGCCCTGCTTTCCTGAGGGGACAGCAATCAACTAAGGGGACAGCAACCGTTTTCCTCCGGGAAAACGGTTG
>JAQBEH010000115.1:0-6510 GCA_032124015.1 Acidobacteriota bacterium | reverse complement strand
CGTTAGCCGTGCTCGATCAGAAAGGCAGAACGCGCATGAGAGACCACACATGGCGTACCGCGACAATGGCGGTGTTCGTCTGTTGTCTCGTGGGTGCATTTGGCCAGTCGCATGCGACGAGCTGCGCTCCGCCACCGACCGCTGCCGAGGCGCTGGCAGAAGCTGATGCTGTCTTCGTCGGCGAAATTCGAGGTGCGGGAAGAGCATTCCATCCACTGTGGTGCGTAGAAGATGTGTTCCGACAGATTGTGCGCCGGGCTCACGGGGATGAGATCTGCATGGGTGGCTACATCGACTTTGCCGTACTAGAACACTTCAAGGGCGAACTAGGTCCGCAAGTCACGTTGGATACCGATTGGCCCGTGGAACTCAGGGAGCCGTTCTCCGTGGGGGCAAAGCTCCTGATCTATGCGCCTCTAGATTCCGATGGGCGTCTGCGGTTTTGGGAGTGCGGACGAGTGCTGTTTCTGTCGAGCGCCGAAGACGACCTAGCGCGCCTAAGGGCAAGTCGTGCGAACGCCCAGTGATCTAGCTTCGACGGCTAACTACAGCGTCAACGCGACGGTCCGTCCCGTCACGCGCCTTGCAACAGCGGCAAGGCGCGCGCCGGTCCGACCCGCAGGTTACGCGCAGCGTTCGACAGACCTGAATACGCGGACTTGACGCCATACGTCATTGGCGTATAGTTAGATATGCGTTTTGTTGAGACTCCGGTCTTTACCAAGCGGGTGAAGGAGTTGCTCCCCGACGAAGACTATCGGGCTCTTCAAATCGCTCTGTTGCTTCGGCCGGAGCAGGGGCCGGTCATCAAAGGCGGGGCTGGCCTCCGCAAAGTGCGTTGGGCGCCTCGCGGCGTAGGAAAGCGAGGCGGCGTTCGAGTGATCTACTTTTGGCAGCCTGGTGATCAGGCGTTTTACATGCTGTTCGCCTACGCAAAGACCGAACAGGAAGATCTGACGCCGGACCAGCTCCGCGTTCTGGCTCGGGTCGTGCGGGAGGAGCTCAAGTGAAAAAGAACGACTTTGACGACCTCATCAAGAGCGTTCGACAAGCCGGAAAGATCCGGCGAAAGAAAATGCGCCCGAGTCGCACGACGGCGTTCAAGCCGGCGGCGATAAAGCGAATTCGCTCCCTTCTCGGAAAGTCACAGTCCGAGTTCGCCATGATGATCGGTGTCAGCGTTGGGACGCTTCGCAATTGGGAGCAAGGGCGACGAGTCCCCGAGGGTCCCGCGCAAGCGCTTCTCCGCGTGGCAGCACAGAATCCGAGCGCTGTAGCCCACGCATTGAGCGCATGATCGGCAACGCGCTGTCGAACTACGCGGTCAACGCGACGGTCCTCGCGTCACGGCGCTTGCGGGGCAAGCGCCGCGCCGCAAGGCCCGCGCGTTACCGCGAGCGTTAGGCGGAACTACAGACGAGGGCCGCTCGCCTGTGTATTCCGATGTCTGTTAAGCTTCCGCGGTGAAGGTCCGAGAAGTGATCCGGATGCTTGAACGAGACGGGTGGGTCCTGGTAGCCACGGTTGGGAGCCACCGCCAATTCAAGCATTCCAAGCCCGGGCGTGTCACGGTCAGTGGCGGCCTGGGTGACGACATGCCAAAGGGCACTCTGGCGTCAGTGAAGCGGCAGGCACATCTAAAGGGAACCAGGCCATGAAAACGGTTCGCTACCTCGTGCGCATCAACAAAGATCCTGACAGCGATTGGGGTGCATCTGTTCCGGACCTCCCGGGGTGCGTGGCCACCGGCAAGACTATCGATGTCGCACTCCGAAGAATCCAAGGCGCAATCGAACTCCATCTTCGGGGGATGCACGCCGATGGGATTCATCCGCCTCGGCCTCGGCGGCGGTCGGTGGTGCCAGTAATAACGAGACGCCAAGTCGACTTCTACGCCAGCGTCGAGGTCGCGGCCTGAGTCGGCATCAGAGGAACCCTCACCTTCGCGAGGGTCCGCCGAACAACGCGGTCAACGCGACGGTCCTCGCGTCACGGCGCTTGCAGAGCAAGCGCTGCGCCACGGGGCCCGCGCGTTACCGCGGGCGTTAGGCCGACGTGGAAATGCGATGAACGCCTGGACGCGACAGTGGCTGCCAGCGATGCTTGCATTGACAATCGTGTCCGGCGAGGCGATCGCCGCCAATTCGGATCACGTCCCGCTGGTTTGTGGAATTAGCTTCAGAGGTCCTGACCGCCAGATTGAGCTGCAGGGTTCTGGCGATTTGCCTGCAAACCTACGAGGAGTCGTAGAGCGACAAATAGTTGATCGCCTGGGAAGCCGATACGCCGCCGACATCACCTTCGATCGCGGCCAGTTGATGAATCTCGATCAATCGAGTCAGGCGAAAGACAGAACGGCACGGCCGCTGTACAACCTGATCTACCAATTCCGGCTGTCGCCCACGGAGACTATCTCGGCTTGCATCCTGCTCGAGCCCAATGGCGACGTCGTTCAGGAACTATCGCTTCCGGCGTGGGCCAGTGGCGCCGCGCCGCCCCGACTTGTGACACTTGCCGACGCCAAGGACGTCGCAAGCCAGCACGGCATGTCGGGATCCTTCAAGTCCGTCGAACTTCGGTACTTCCCCGACACGGACACGCTTGAGTGGCTGTTTTCCAAGAAGACTCGTGAGCGTGGTCCGTCACTGTGGGGAGAGACGCTCCACATCCCTGTTCAGGACCCCGGTCGAGTCCATTGGTCGAAATGGGAAGCGATTCGCTAACAACCGTCGTCGGCCTAACAACCCGTTCCAGCGGTCGATCCGCGCGTCACGCAGCTTGCTTGCGCAAGCTGCGCGCCGGCCCGGCCCGCAGCTTATCGCCAGCGTTAGGTTGCTGGGCGAATCCGAGAAGACGAGATGATCGTTGCGAGCTCCTTGCTGGAGGCACCTAGGGCGATGAGCGAGCGGACCAACAGATCAAGGGACACGGACGGATCGCCCGCCTCCATCTTGGCGACGCGAGACTGGCTCGACTGGACCGCCTTCGCCAAGCCGACCTGGGTGAGCCGGCTGCGCACCCGCCGCCGTTTCAATCCATCGGCGAGTTTCAGGCGGAGTTCGATGTATGCCTCCTCCTCCCGGGTAAGGTCGAGGAAGTCCTTCGTTGTCCCGACTTTCCATCCCTTCGCCTCGAGGCGCTTGCGTTTGTTCTCACGCATTGTCGTACTCCTTCAGCCGACGCTGACAATTGACGACCACCGAAGTCGGAGTTCGCTGGGTCTTTTTCTTGAACACTTCGACGATCACCACCGCATCCGTGTCGGCACGGTAGACGACGCGCCACGTCATGGCGCCGTCGTTGATGCGCAGTTCGTGACACCTGATCCCGATCGATGGCATAGGGCGCGAGTGCGGCATCCCGAGCCGGACTCCCTGCTGCAACTGTCGAAGCAAGAAACCCGCTTCGACTCGGGCCGCAGCGGAAAAGGGCGGGGTTCTCACCTCGCCATGCAACCAAACCAGCGGTTTGTCTTTTGGGCTCACGCACAAAGAGTATATGTCCAAACCGACATAGCGGCAACCAGCAACCTAACAACGCCCTGCAGCGGTCGGTCTCGCGTGTCACGACCCTTGCGGCAAAGCGCAAGGGTCGCGCCACGCGACCCCGCCGCTGAGCGCGAGCGTTGGGCGGGCCAGAGGTGAGGAGCCCACGATGACCGCGTCTGTTTTTGTCGGCACCAGCGTTGACGGTTTCATTGCGCGGCCGAATGGCGATCTCGACTTTCTGCCGCCGGGCGGCGGAGAACCCCACGGCTACGATGAGTTCATGGCAACCGTCGACGCGATTGTGATCGGTCGGAGGACCTTTGAGACGGTCCTGACCTTTGACCCCTGGCCGTATGGTGACAACCGGGTAGTGGTGTTGAGCAGTCGCCCCGTCGACTTGTCCGGGGCCGCCGCCCGCGGAGGCGTTGTTGAACAGATGGGTGGGCCGCCGGAGGAGGTCGTCTCGCGGCTCGCTGCTAGGGGTGCTCGCCACCTCTATGTCGACGGTGGGAACACGATTCAAGGGTTCCCCCGCGCAGGACTTATTCAGCGTCTCGTCATCACGCGCGTGCCTGTGCTCATCGGAGACGGGATTCCTCTGTTCGGCACCCTACCGCGCGACATCCGACTTCACCACGTAATGACGCGGCACTATCCGAGCGGCTTGGTCCAAAGCGAGTACAACGTTGCCGCCCAACCACCCGCTGCAGCTGCCGGCGGGCATCAGGCGCGGGATTGAACCCACGAGGGCGCGCGCCCGCCGCGGCTGAGCGGGAGCGTTGGGCCGACCAGATGCGGCCTTCCTCGGAAGGCCGGTGGTAGAATGGCGCCATGAGTTCCGAAGAGATCGAAACGGAAGCCCTCAAGTTGGATCCAAAGGCAAGGGCTCAGCTGGCAGAAAAGCTACTCGCGAGTCTGGAAACGCTATCGGATCAAGAGAATGAGTGCGCCTGGGCAGATGAGGCTGATCGGCGTGACGCAGCGTGGGACTCGGGGCCAGGTGATTCTCGTTCGGCGTCCGATGTGCTGCGCGACGCGCGCAACAAACTGAAGTAGGTGGACCGCGTCACGTTCCATCGGCTCGCGGAACGCGAGTTGAACGATGCCGCAAAGTACTACGAGATTGAGTGCCGGGGGCTAGGATCCTCGTTTCTTCAGGAGGCTGATCGGTGCCTACGGCTGATCGACAAGCATCCGGAAGCCGGCGCGGCTCTCCACGGCGCTGTTCGACGTCGTCTCCTGCGCCGATTCCCATTTGCGCTTCTCTACAAGTCGAGCGTGGATGGCGTTCGGATCCTGGCAGTCATGAACCTCAAGCGTCATCCGACCTACTGGGTTGGGCGCGAGTAGCAGCCGGGCGGCGGCCCAACAACCCGATCAACCCTACGGTCGTGCCGGTCACGCGCTTTGCTTGCGCAAGGCGCGCGCCCGTCCCGCCCGCGGGTTATCGCGAACGTTGGGCCGACCTGAACTGACCGGACCGACCCGCGTGCTAGCCTTTCCGCATGAGTCCTACGATCTTCAAGAAAGGTGGGCTTCGGTTCTACTTCTTTTCCAGGGAAGAATCGAGGCTCCACGTCCATGTCCAGGGTGAGCGAGCTGAAGCGAAGTTCTGGTTGGATCCGGAGATCGAACTCGCTCAGAACCACGGTCTCAGCCGGCGGTCACTAGCCACTGCGCTTAGACTAATTCGGGAGCACGAAGATGAAATCCGCGCAGCGTGGAAAAAGCACTTCCGCCGTTGAGGTGACGAACGTCTCCGGGAACGGCTTCTGGATGTTGCTCGACGGCGATGAGTTGTTTGTCGAGTTCAAGCAGTTCCCGTGGTTCAAAGATGCATCCATCGGCCAGCTGCTCAACGTCTCGCGACCTGCGCCGCACCATCTGTACTGGCCAGACCTCGATATCGATCTAGCGGTCGAGTCGCTTACCCAGCCCGAACGGTACCCACTAGTCAGCCGGGTGCGGCCCAACAAAGCGTTCCAGCGGACGCACTCGCGCGTCACGCCCCGTGCAAAGCACGGGTCGCGCCGCGCGGCGCGCCGCTGAACGCTGGCGTTATGCGCACTGAAGCAACGAACAGATGAAGCTTCCCAATGGGCAGAAAGCAGTCATCGATGAGCGGAAGGTCCGCGAGTACTTGTTGTCGGCCAGTCATCCTGTCGGTCGGTTCAAGGCGCGGTTTTTAGGGAGCATAGGGTTTCCGCCCGAGGCATGGTCGGTGTTCGTGGAAGCCCTCCAACGGGTTGCCGTGGAAGGTGACGCCCAGGTGCTCGAGCAGAGCGAATACGGGCAGAAATACTTCGTCCGCGGCCGAATCGGCGGTCCGGGTGCACGGCAGACCGAGGTCGATTCCGTATGGATTATTCGTGCGGGGGATGACACGCCGAGGCTTGTGACCGTATATCCTAGGTAATCATGAAGCACGAACTGCACGACACGGTGGTCCTGGTCAACGACCTGCCTAGGCACGGCTTGCGGGCGGGCGATCTCGGTGCCGTCGTCGACGTGCGACCGCCCGACGCACTCGAAGTTGAGTTTGTCACCGCCTCCGGACGTACGACGGCGCTTGTGGCGCTGAAAGCATCCGATGTTCGAGCCATCGCTGATACCGACTTGGTTGCCGTGCGGTCAATCGCTCGCAGCGCGTAAGCGTCGCCACGGCACATAACATGCCGTACTGGAAAGCGCACGAAGCGCGTTGGTGGACAGTGCGGGTACTTCTTGACGAGTGCTTGCCCCGAAGGCTCGTGCGAGAGCTGCTGGGGCACGTAGTTTCGACCGTTTCCGATGCCGGGTGGTCCGGCATCAAGAACGGGGCACTGCTGGCACTCGCCGCGGGGAAGTACGATGCGTTCGTCACCATCGATCGGCTGCTTACCGTTCAGCATTCGGTTCCCGCGAATCTCGCGGTCATCACGCTGCAAGCGTCGAGCAACCGGCTCGCAAGCTTGCTTCCCATCGTGCCCAACCTGCAGGCGGCGCCTGAAACGATCAAACCTGGCCAGGTTGTGCGGCTGGG
>JAQBEH010000114.1:0-71887 GCA_032124015.1 Acidobacteriota bacterium | reverse complement strand
TCGTTGAGGTCGGCCAAGTGCTCACGTACGAAAGCGAACTCAGCAAGGGCAAGTTCGTACCGTCCGGTCGCCCGCGCGGCAATCCCGTGAGAGAGTATCGATCTCGTGATCTGCTCGGCTTGCGAGCGGCAATCCTCGTGGAGCGGATCGAAGGCCGCTCGTGGTAGCGCATCACGCATCGTCGCGTAACAGTGCCATTTCAGTCCCCGCTGACTGTAGCTGGCTCCCGCCGCAGTCAACTCCCCAAACGTCTTCCCGCTCGTGTTCGGCGCGTTCTTCAGCTCGTCGACCTCGAGATCGAGCGAGAGCTTCTCGCCCAACGCGTCGAGCGAGACTTCGTAGGCGCGCGACAGGGCGACCATCTTCGAGAAGCCGACGCGGGCGAGGCCGCGTTCGACACGCGACAGGTAGCCCTTGCCGACGGGTTCGGGGTAAGACTTCGTCAGGGTCACGACGTCGCTGAGCGAGAGCTTCCGGCGGTCGCGCAGGATCTTCAGGTACTTCCCGAACGCGATCAACATCCGGTCGGCCATGCAACGTCTCCCTCAACCATCCCGGTCGAGGGATTATCTACGACCTTTCCCGAGGCGGCGGCGATAACGGGTTGCGTAGTCGCAACCGCCGGAGCCGGCGTCCGACGCTTCGCTGAACCCCAGGGGTGATTCACTCAAGGGCCCGAGCGGGAATGGGTGCTTACATTGCGCGACCACGACGACGACACGATCAGGTCTGCCGACGCTCGCACCGGATTGTGTCACCGATGATCGCCGTGGAAGAACTTGACAGGATCGCACGCGCACGTCTTGACGATGCTAAGTCGCTCCTCGCGGCTGGCCGCTTCGACGGCGCGGCCTACGTCTGCGGCTACGCGGTGGAGGTTGCCTTGAAGGCACGGATCTGCCGAACCCTGAACTGGTCCGAGTTCCCCGCCACGGGCGGCGAGTTCGCGGCCTACAAGAGCTTTCGGACCCACGAACTCGAAGTTCTCTTGCGTCTCTCGGGTCAGGAAGGAGCGATCAAGGAGAACCACTTCGCGCTCTGGAACGTCGTAGCGGTTTGGAAAGCCGACTCACGCTACAATTCAATCGGTACTGCGCGGCTGGGCGCAACCGCGGCGTTGATTCAGGCAACCGACCAACTCTTGGAAGCGCTATGACCACCCCGGAATTGGTAGAGCGATTTGCCCGACTCGAAACCCAAATTGCGCTGGAACGGGGTGACTTCGCCCTGTTCGCCCTTTTCATGCGCGAGGAGGTTCCTGATCGGTGGGACCTGATGGTCTCGGCCTCCTGGACGGGAGGGGACAACTCGGCGGCCGTCGACTACCTGGTTGCGCAAATCAAATCCAAGCTGGGCGACGGCGATCTGGTCAGTCTTTCGCGAATCGTGGTGATCGACCCGGAAGACGCAGCCGTCCAGAAACTCAATCGAGCCGTTCACGTCGAGCACGGTAACGTCGAGGTGAGAGATAGCATCTTCTCCGGCCTCGCCATCAAGCAGGCTCACATCATCACTTCGAACCGGCCTCCGGCTCAGGCTGCCAGCTAGCCTCGCTATACTCCGCTCGTGCTCCACACCCTTCTCCTCTCCGTCCTCCTCGCCGCCACGCCGCAGACCGCGCGGGTGGTCGCGGTGCACGACGGCGACACGATCACGGTCAGGATTGACGGACACACGGAGAAGGTCCGGCTCGTAGGGATCGACTCGCCGGAGCTCAAAGACGAGCGTCAGGCCTATCACGACGCGGCGTACGCAGCGCGGGACTACGCGCGATCGCGCCTGGGAGGGGAGACGGTCACGCTCGAGCCCGAGCCGCGTCAAGCCGATAGGGACAAGTACCAGCGACTACTGCGATACGTGATCTTGGACGACGGAACGAACGTCAACGAGGATTTGGTGCGCAAGGGGTACGCGCGCGTGTACGACAGATTCAAGTTCACGCTGAAGCCACGCTTCAAGGCGGCGGAGGCCGAAGCGAAGCGCGAGAAGCTCGGTGTCTGGAGGCTGCCGCCGGGTCGATGGCGCTAAGCTTTTCGCCTCGCTTTCGTCGATTTCGGGGGGTCTCCTAGCCCGCCCAGCGCCGCGATCGCGCCTCCTGGACGATCCTACAAGGTCGAATCCGGCGCCGAAGGCCGTTTCGAGCGCCCGAAGCACCGCTCCCGACGGAAAAAGCTATACATCGCGACGTTTTACTCGGCCAGAACCCGTTCCCCCACCTCACCCACGACTTCAAGATGCACGCGATTCTTCCCGGTGATCTTGGCCTTGTACATTCTGGAATCCGCGCGTTGAACCATCTGTTCCACGTCCTCAGGAACCGTGATGAAGGTGACGCCGCCGATACTGACGGTGACACCGCCCTCGCTTGTGGCGAGGTTGCGCGCAATTGACGACCGCACTCGCTCCAGAATCACGGCTTCTCAACCTGGCTACCGCGTCTTCGACTTCATCGCCGCCTGATCGAGATCCTCTTGGATCGGCTTGTCGCCGTCGTGGCCGAGGCGCACGGGCTTCTTCCCGATCCGCGTCTCGATCCGCACGGGCCGCTTCCAGATGCGCGTGAGGTTCTCCAGGACTTCCTTGGCCCAGTCGGTGCGGAGGTCGACGCCGGCGTGACGGTGCACGAGCAGAAGCTCCCCGCGATTGCCGTAGTTGGCGTCGAGCACCTCGATGACGGGGCGGCCGCCGTTGGTGAAGTGGACCAAGAGCGCTTGCTTCACGTCATCGAAGGAGGTGCTCTCAACCTCCTCCTTGCCGGTGCGGGTGTTGGTCTTCGAGACGAACAGACCCTGCCGCTCGCAGAAGTCCTGCGTGAGGTACTCGTCGAGAAAGGTCGCGTCGCAGTGCAGGCGGCGCACCTCGTAGATCTTTTCGCGCCCGAGGCCGAGCTGGCGATCCCAGCGCCGTCGCTCGGCCATCCGGTCGCAGGCCTCCCACTCGGGGCCGAACTGGCCCATGTTCCAGCGGCGTTCGATGTCGCGGAACAGTTCGAGGCCGAGCTTGTAAGGATTCAGGCGTCCCGGCGAGACGGCGACGGTTCCCGAGTGGTGGTCGGCGTAGTCAATCACCTCGGTGTCGTCGAGGATGCGCGTCGTCATCATGTGCGTGTGCCAGAACGAGGCCCAACCCTCGTTCATCACCTTCGTTTGGCGCTGGGGGAGGACGTAGTAGCTCTCGTCGCGCACGATCTCCAATGCGTCTTGCTCCCACGGCTCGAGCGGGGCCGCGGCCAAGAGGAACCCCAGCACGTCGCGGTCCGGAGACGACGGGAAGCGTTTGGCGTCCTCGCGCTCCTTCCGCGCCTGTTGCCTTTTTGCCTCGAGGTAAGCGGGCGGATTGACGTAGCGGTCGAGGTACGGCTTGGCCGGCATGCGGCCGGGATCCTGAGGCTCGGGCTGGTCGACGGGCCGCTCGGAGCGCCGCGCTTCGCGGAAGACGGCTCCGGGATCGATCAGGTCTTCGACGGAAAGGCACGCGTCCATGAAGCGTTCGACGCTCTCGACGCCCCAGCGCTCCTGGTGACGGCGCACGCGCGTTGCGTGATTCGCCATCGTGTCGATCATCTTCCGGTTGGTGTGCGCAAAGTAGACGTTGTTGACGAAGAAATCGGCATGGCCGTAAACGTGAGCCATGACGAGCTTCTGGTCGACCATCGCGTTTCCCTGCAGGAGGTACGCGTAGGTGGGATCGTTGTTGATCACCATCTCGTAGATCTTGTGGAGCCCGTACTCGTAGCTCTTTGCGAGCTCGGCGTACTCCATGCCCCAGCGCCAGTGCGGGTAGCGCGTGGGAAAGCCGCCGTAGGCGGCGAGTGCGTTCATCTCCCGCCAATCGACCATCTCGAAGACGACCCGGAAAAAGGTGAGCCCCATCTCGCGGGCGATCTTCTCAATCCGGTCCTGCTCGCGCTGCAGCTCGACGGGAAGCTCGTTTGCCATCGCCCTACCGCCCTTTTCCGAGGAAATCCTTGATCGAAACGACGATGGCGTCACGGTCGGGGATGCGCGAGAGCGCGACGCGCTCGTCGTTCGCGAAACGGGAGTGCAGGATGTCGATGAAATCGCCCCTCGTGCCCAACGCCTCGACCTGGCCGTAGCCGAAGAGGTTGACCGCGGGGAGGAGCGTCTCCGCGAGGATGTCCGCCGACTTATCAGAGTCCTGGCGGCTGTAGTTCTCGCCGTCGGTGAAGTGGAACAGGTAGAGGTTCCAGTCCGAGGCCGGGAAACGCTCCTCGACGATGCGCGCCGCGAGCTCGTACGCCGAGGAGATGACGGTGCCGCCGGACTCGCGCACCGTAAAGAACGTCTCGCGGTCGACTTCCTTCGCCGCCGCGTCGTGGACGATGTAGACGGTGCGCACTCCCTGGTAATGGCTGCGGATCCACGCGTCCAGCCAGAAGCTCTCCGTGCGAACGATCTCCTTCTGTTCGTCGCCCATCGAGCCCGACACGTCCATGATGTAGATGATCGCGGCGTTCGTCTTGGGGAGCGGGCGCGGCTTCCAGGTTCGGTATCGCCGGTCGGCGCGCACCAGCGAGACGCGCGGATCGGTCGGATCGTAGGTTCCGGAGACGATCAGGCGTCGCAACGCCTGCCGGTACGAGCGCTTGAAGTGGCGGAGCGACTCGGGGCCGCTGGTCGCGATCCCCGTGTAGCGCCCCGCCGGCGAGACCAGCTCGTCGGTCCCCTTTGGCGCGATCCGCGGGAGTTCCAGCGCCTCGCCCAGCAACGTCGCGAGCTCCTCCACGGAAAACTCCGCCTCGAGGATGTGGGAGCCGGGTTGGTCGCCTGCTTTTCCCGCGCCCTCCCCGCCTTGACCCTCGCCCTGGCCGACGCCCTTCCCGCCGGTGTCGTGCACGAAGTGCGGCAGTTCGAGGTGGGGGATCGGGATCGAAACAACTTGGCCGCCTTGCTTGCCGAACAGCTCCGTCTTTCCGAGGTGCTTTTTCAGCTCCTCGCGCACCTTCCCCCTCACGATCTGCCGGAAGCGGTTCACGTCGGATTCGATGCGGGGCATCGGAGGTCCGCGCTACCGTTCCTTGACGTCGCCGCGGGCGAAGATGCTCGCCACGAAATGCAGCACGTCGTTGGCGCACGAGTCGCAGTAACCGTGATCGCGCACCAGCCGGCCGCGCACGATGTCGATCTTCTCCTGGGTTTCCTTGTCCATCACTGAGGACACCAGGCTCGTCAGCTTGATGAAGTCCTTCTGGTCCTCGAAGAGCTTCAATTCGAGCGCCTTGTGCAGCCTCTCGTTCGTCCGGTAGTCGAACTTCCGCCCGTCGAGGGACAGCGCGCCGATGTAGTTCATGATTTCGCGGCGGAAGTCGTCCTTGCGGTTGTCCGGGATGTCGATCTTCTCCTCGATCGAGCGCATCAGCCGCTCGTCGGGTTCTTCGTCCTGGCCGGTGTAGGGGTTCCGGACCTTTTCCTTTTGCGTGTACGCCTTGATGTTGTCGACGTAGTTTCCGCACAGTCGGGAGATCGCGGCCTCATCGGCGGCGATGGCGCGCTGCACCTCGTTTTTGACGATGTCCTCGTACTCGCGCCGCACGTCGTCCAGCAATTCGCGGAACCTCTGGCGCTGTTCCTCGCTCGTGATGAGCGAGTGCCCCTTGAGTCCGGCGTCGAGCTCGTTCAACACCATGAACGGATTGACGCAGCGCTGGTCGAGCTCGGCGACCAGGGCGTTCGAGATCTTGTCCTGCACGTAGCGGGGGGAGATGCCGTCCATCCCCTCGCGGCCGGCTTCCTTGCGCAGTTCCTTGACGTTGTCTTCCGTGTAGCCCGGAAGCGATTTCCCGTTGTAGAGCTTCAGCTTTTGCATCACCGTGAGGTTGTGCTTTTTCGGTTCCTCGAGCCGGGTCAACACCGCCCACATCGCGGACATCTCGATCGTGTGCGGGGCGATGTGCTTCCCGCGAATCTTCCCGGAGTTGTAGTCCTTCTTGTAGATCTTGATCTCTTCCGAAAGCCGAGTGATGTACGGGATGTCGACCTTCACCGTGCGGTCTCTCAGCGCTTCCATGTACTCGTTGTTTTGCAGGCGCCGGTACTCGGGCTCGTTCGTGTGGCCGAGAATCACTTCGTCGATGAACGTCTGCGGGAACTTCTTCGGCTTGATCAGGTGCTCTTGCGAGGCGCCCAGCAACTCGTAAAGGAACGCCACGTCCAGCTTCAGCACCTCGATGAACTCGATCATGCCGCGGTTGGCGATGTTGAACTCGCCGTCGAAGTTGAACGCGCGAGGATCGGAATCCGACCCGTATTCGGCGATCTTCCTGTAATTGATGTCACCCGTCAGTTCGGTCGAGTCTTGATTCTTCTCGTCTTTCGGCTGGAAGGTGCCGATGCCGATCCGGTCCTGGGCCGACAGGAGCAAGCGCCGGACGCTGACGTGATTCAAAACGCGCGTCCAGTCGCCTCCGTACTTGGTCATCAACTCGCGGAACTCCTGGCGGCAGAACGGGCACAGATCGCCCTCGATGCCGACTTGATAGTCGTTCTCTCCCGTTCCCGCGTTCATCTCTTGCAGCACGACGGGACGCAGTTCGTTCGGGACCAAGTGCAGCGGTTCTTCGTGCATGGGGCAAGGGACGACCTCGTCGCGCTTGTCGAGGTCTCTGACCCAGCCGAACGTGTACAGGGCGCCGGCGTGGGTCTTGGAGTAGGCCTCGAGCCCCTTCTTCAGCAGCCGTGCAATCGTGCTCTTCGACGACCCGACGGGACCGTGCAGGAGGATCACACGGCGCTCGGTTCCGTACCGCTGCGCGGCGCTCTTGAAGATGTTGACGAGCTTCATCAGAGGAATGTCGAGCCCGTAGATCGCGTCCTCGCCCGCGTGGGTGACATCGTCGAAGAAATCGAAGTGGACGATCTTCTTCCGGTTGTCGACGTACTCGCGCACGCCTTGCTCTAAGATCATGTCGTAGATTCGTTCGAACGCCGTTCGCGTCACCCGCGGCTCTCGGCGAACGACGTCGAGGTACTGCGCGAAGGTCCCCGTCCAACTCTGTTCGCGGAACCCCGCGGTGTCGATGGTCGACTTGGCCCGGGCCAGAATCGATTCGCCGGAAGACATGACCGATCTCCTTTGGGGGCCGCCCCCTGGCCCCACGAGCGCGTGACAACGCATAAATAACTAGGTCCGCGTGCCCCCCCGCGCAAACCCCTGTCAGGCGATCTTCGGGGAATCGAGCAAAAACGTGATTCGCGCGTCCGCTCTTGACAGGCAACGGAGGGTGGTTGAGTCTCCCCCGATGCAACGCGACGTCGGCGCCATCCTGTTCACCGCCCTCCTCGCCGCGGTCGTGTGGTGCTCCTGGCTCGTTCTCAAGCCGTTCATGCCGGGAATCATCTGGGCGTCGGTGCTGGTCGTGACCTTCTGGCCGCTGCACGAGCGCCTTGTGGCCAGGTTGCACGGACGAACCTGGGCCGCCTCCACACTCCTCACCCTCGTCGTCGCCGCATTCATCATCGTCCCGGCCGTCGTTGCCGCGGTTCAGGTCGTCCAGGGCTCGGTCCGGGCGTACTCGTGGGTCCAAACCACCTACAGCACCAACGGACCGGACCTTGGGGCCGACGAGCGGTGGCCCCGGTTCGAAGCCGCCCTGGATCGGGCGAAAGAACTGGTCGGACTCGCCGATATGGACGTCAGGGCCGAGGGCATCAACCTCGTCAAGAAGATAGGCGCGGTCGCCGCGACCCGAGCCCCGAAACTGGTCGGAGGCGCACTCGGCCTGGCGTTCTCCTTCTTCGTCACGCTCTTCATGATGTTCGCGTTTTTCGCGCACGGCCGTTCTCTCGCCGTGGCAGTCGCTCGCGTGCTGCCGCTTCCCGGGGAAACCGCCGACAGGATCATGCGCGACCTGGGATTGATGACCCGCACCGTGTTCATCAGCGTCGGGCTCACCGCCTTCGTCCAGGCGACCCTCGGCACGATCGCGTTTCTGGTGTTGGGCGTACCGTACGCGTTCACGCTGGGCGCCGCGATGTTTTTCGTCGCGGTGCTCCCCGGCGGCACGGCACTCGTCTGGCTTCCGGTCGCGATTTGGTTGGGAACGATCGGGCATGTATGGAAGGCGGTCATCCTGTTCGCATGGGGCGCCGGTGTGATCAGCACGATCGACAACTTTCTAAGACCCTACTTCGCGAAAGACGGCGTCAAGCTGCCGACGATGCTGCTGTTTTTGGGCATGGTGGGGGGCCTCCTCGCCTTCGGCATCGTCGGGTTGTTCGTCGGCCCCATCGTCTTGTATCTCTTGCGCGAGCTGACGGCTGCGATCCGACACGAGGCCTGAGCCGGTGCTGTTTACTTCTCGCTTACAACTTTGACCACTCTTTACGTCACGCGGTAAGACATTTACCACGCGACTCGGTAGTCTCATTCACGTAGGACGCGACCTCGCAATTCGCGAGTCGCGAACAACGAAAGAAGGAGACCCCCCATGAGCCGACCCCTGATGCTCGTTGCCCCACTCGCGATGTTTGCCATGGCCACAGCAGCCCTCGCCGGCGGCGCCGATTGCGAGAAGCACGCCGACAAGGCCGCCTACGCCGCATCCGCCAAAAAGTGCAGCGCGACCAAGGAAGAGTGCATGAACCACATGTCCGAAGCGAAAAACCACGGCTGGCTCGGCATCCAGTACGACCAGATCGAAGACGGATCGAGCGTCATCAAGGAAGTCGTCAAGGGGAGCCCCGCAGAAAAAGCCGGCTTCCGGCCGGGCGACGTCCTCTACGCTCTGAACGGCATCGAGATGAACGAGGCCAACGCGGCCCGCATCAAGGCCGCCTGGAAGCCGCTCACGCCCGGTTCGACCGTCGACTACACGGTGAAGAGGGACGGCGTGGCCAAGGACCTCACGGTCACCCTAGGCAAGATGCCCGCCGATATTTACCAGGCGATGGTCGACAACCACATGAAAGAGCACGTTGAGGTCGCCTCCAACTGAGCTACCCCGAACCATCCATCGCGAACGGCCGCCCGGCATCTTCAGCCGGGCGGCCGTTCTTCGTCCGCATGGGCTTCGTCGTCCTGCTCACCCTCTCGTTCGCTTGTCATGGCCAGGCGGCCCCTCTCGTCGGCGGCGGTTGCGACGGCTGCGAACTCATGTTCGTGGGAATGCCCGCAAACATCACCTTCACCGACACGAGCGCAGGTTGGACGGAGACGGGCCAAAAACTCCGGGTCACCGGTGTCATCTACGAACGTGACGGCAGGACGCCCGCGGCCGATGTCGTTGTCTACTACTGGCAGACGGATAGCAACGGCACCTACTCGCCTTCAAGTGGCATGGACGAAAGAGCCAAGCGGCATGGCCACATTCGCGGTTGGGTGAAAACCGACGCGAGCGGCAAGTACTCCATTCAGACGATCCGGCCGGCACCCTATCCCAACGCGGCCATTCCCGCGCATATTCATGTCTCGATCAAGGAGCCCAGAATCGAGAACGAGTACTACATCGATGAACTCGTCTTTGATGACGACCCCCTGTTGACAACTCCGAGGCGCAAGGCCCTCGAGAATCGAGGCGGAAGCGGAATTCTGAGGTTGTTCACCGCCGGTGACGTGCAAGTCGCCGAACACGACATCATTCTGGGACTCAACATTCCGAACTATCCGCAAACGAGCCCGCCGGCTCAACTCTCCGGTCTTTCGATCGGCGAGGACCAACCGTCGTTCATTCCCTTTCACGCGTATGGGCCGGACACGGGAACGAGAGCCTGCCCAGTCTGCAAGTACGGGCGCTACCACGGCATCATCTACTTCGTGGGCAATCATCCAAGCTGGGTAGACATAAGGAAGTGGCTCGCGTTCCTCGAGCAAGAGAGCCTTTCCCGAGGCAAGCACCTGAAGGCCTATTTCGTTTACGGTAATGCAAACGGCTACAGCCAGGACCAACGACGCGAAGAACTGGAACGACTCGGAAGCGAGCTGGGCCTGAAAAGCGTCGCCCTGACTTTCGTTCCGTCCCTTTCGGACACGGACAGCGAGATCAATCTGAGCCGGGTGGATCCATCCGTCGAGAATACGATCGTCGTCTACAGGAACAGAAAGATCGTCGATAAGTTCGTCAATCTGAAACCGTCGGACACATCGTTCCGAATGGTCTCGGCGACACTCGACCGAACGAAGAGCGACACCTTCAACCTGCCGCCTACGACCCCGTGAACTTGTAGCCCATGCGGTGGACGGTCACGATGAACCTGGGATCGGCGGGATCGTCCTCGATCTTCTTGCGAAGCTTGGCGACGTGCATGTCGACGGTACGCGTCAACGGCGTGGAGTCGTACTCCCACACCTGATCGAGGAGGCGTTCTCGCGGGACGACCTCGCCGCGGTGAGCGATGAAGTACTCGAGCAGCTTCAGTTCGCGCGCGGTCACTTCGACGGCCACGCCTCGCTTCTTGAGCTCGGCCTTCTTGAAGTCCACGACGACATCGCCAAAGCCGTAAACTTCCGCGTGTCGCGCACCCCCCGACGTGCGGCGCAGCAACGCCTCGACGCGCGCCATCAGTTCCATGAAGCTGAAGGGCTTGGTGACGTAATCGTCGGCGCCCATCTTCAGGCCCAGCACCTTGTCGATTTCCTGGCCGCGCGCGGTCAGCATGATGATCGGGACGTTGCTCCCCTCGGACCGGAGTCGCTTGCATACGTCGAGCCCGTTCATCTTCGGCATCATGACGTCGAGAATGACGACATCCGCAGCCATTTCGCGCGCCGCCTTCAATCCCGCTTCGCCGTCCTTCGCGAGCACGACCTCGTACCCCTCGTAGGCGAAGCCGTCGTGGAGCGCCGTGGCCATTGCGGCGTCGTCTTCGATGATGAGTACCTTGGGCATCAGGCGACCCCACGCCCGGTCGGAAACCGCATCGTGAAGGTGCTTCCCTTCCCGAGTTCGCTGTCGACGGTGACGGTGCCGCCGTGCGCGGCGACGATGTGCTGCACGATCGACAAGCCGAGGCCACTTCCCTTCACGTCGTGAACCAGTCCCGTCCCGACGCGATGAAACCGTTCGAAGATCTTCCGTTGCTCGTCGCGTGCGATGCCGATCCCACGATCGTGCACGGCGATCGCGATGAAGTCGTTCCCGGCGGACAGTGTCACGACGACCTCCTTGGCCTCCCCTGAGTACTTCACCGCGTTGTCGAGCAGGTTCTGGAACGCTTGGGCGATCGCGTCCGCGTCCATCCACAGCGGTGGTAACGGACCCTCGGGCGCCTCGAGCACGATTGTGATCCCCGGTTCCGCCAACCTCACTTCGAAGGTGCGAATGACCGCCTCGACCAGCTCGCGCACCTCCCCTTCGGCGAACCGGTACTCCTTGCGCCCCGACTCAATGCGCGAGAAATCGAGGATATTGTCGATCAAGCGGGTGAGCCGCCGGCTCTCGCCTTCGATGTGCTCGCCGTACTCCTTGACCTTGCCCGGGTCCTCCACGCGGCCCAGGCGCAAGAGTTCGCCGAACACGCGGATCGAGGCGACCGGCGTGCGCAGCTCGTGCGAGACGTTCGACACGAAGTCGGACTTCATCTTGGACAGCTTGACCGCGCGGCCGGCGGCGCGAAGCGCCAGCACGACCCCGCCGACCAGAAAGAGTGCCAAGAGTCCGGCGAGCGAAGCGTTGAAGACGAACCCGGCCCGCGCCCACTGCCGCGGCGTCGCGCGCGGAGAATAGAGCGCCATGTCCCAATCGGTGAAAACGAATCCGAGGCGCGATTGCGTCGCGATCTCGCGTCCCTTCCCGTCCCCGATGCGAAACACCGTGTTCCCGGCTCCGTCGGTGACCGTCACCGCCAATTCGCCGTCCGGAGCCGACGGGAGGTATTTCGCCAGCGTCGTTGTGATCATCGAGGGGAGGAGCTTCATGCGAAAAAACTCCTCGTCGAGGATCATTCCGGCGAGGCCGACCACGTGGCCGCCGTCGTCCAGGATCGGGTTCAAGATGATCCGGTAGTCGGGGTTCCGTTCATCGACCGTCAGTGCCGCGGATTCCATGCCGCGCTTCCGCAGGTTCAGCATGTGAAGGGGGTTCGCCGCCAGGACCATCGCCAGGGACTCGTCGGAGGCCGCCGGCGTGTACAGCGTCGTGTTCTCCGGATCGAAGGCGAGGAAGTTCCCGAATTCCGCGTGCGTCAGGTCGACCAGAAAAAGCCGCTTCGCCCCCTTCGCCGGACGCTGCTTCCAGTAGTACGCGGCCTTCTCGATCCGCTGCTGGGTGAACAAGCTGGCCGGAAGGTTCAGGCTGCGCTCGGCGGTTTCGCGGTAGAAATACTCGACCTTTGTCGAGACGGTGCCGAGGAAGCCATCCAGAGCGGCCGCTTGGGCGATCGCCTGCATGCTCTCGAGACGCAAGAGCCAGACGAACTGTACGACGAGGAGGATCGCCAGGGGCACGAGCACGGCCAAAAGCCCGGCGAAAAGCGAGTGGCGCTTCAGAAATTCGCCGATTCCCATGAACCGAGCCTACAGGCTATGACGCGCTCTTTACAACGTGTTGACAAGTCAGACATCTTTTTACCGGGCGTATCAGGGCAAAAGCGCTCACGCGGCCTTAACATGTTCATGGTTTACCGAAGGAGACCTTTATGTTCCGCCGTCTCATCGTGCCGATCGGCTTGTGTGCTGTCGTGGCTTTCGCCCCGGTCCTCGCGGGGGACGCATCCCACAAGTGCACGATGCCGGTCCAGGACTGCCTCGACCGGATGTCGGCGGATCTGAAGACGACGGGCTGGGTCGGAATCGAGTTCGACAATTCGGTCCTATCGCAGGGCGGCTACAAGATCTCCAAGGTCATCGAGGGGAGCCCCGCGCAAAAGGCGGGACTGCAGCCGGGCGACATCCTCTACGCGTTGAACGGTGTCCGCCTCGCGAAGGAAAGCAACGCGGCCCTGGCGAAAGCCCGGAAGGAATGGCAGCCGGGCCAATCGGTGACCTACACGATCAAGCGCGAGGGCGTCGATCACGAGATCCAGTTGACTCTAGCCCCGATGCCCGCCGACGTGATGGCGCGGTGGATCGGCGAGCACATGAAAGAGCACGAGGCCGCCGAGCGAGCGGCCGCGAAGTAGCAAGTCTGCCCATCGGCGCCTCCGACAGCCTACAATCGTGGGCGCCATGACGACCGGCGCCACCGCAAGCCCCCCCGCCCCCGTTCCGAACGCTCGACCGCACCGGATGTGGTGGGTCGTGCTCGCCGGTCTGATCGTCGCGATCTCGCTCGGCCACTACCTGACGAACCCTGAACACTTCCTGCTGCACAACATCTACCAGCGGCTCTACTACATTCCCGTGCTGCTCGCGTGCGCGTGGTACGGCCTCGCGGGCGGGCTCGCCGTGGCCGCGGTCTGTGCGGCCGCCTACGCTCCGCACATCCTGCTTCATTGGCGCATGAGCCAAGCCTATCAAGCGAATCAGCTCATCGAGTTGGGGATGTTCGGTGTCGTTGCGTTCGTGGCCGGCGCGCTGGCCGACCGGGAGCGTCGCTTGAGGCTCGAGGCCGAGGCGATCGCCACCGAACGCGACCATGCGCTGACCGAGCTGACCGCCACGGTGGACGGGGTCCGGCGCGCCGATCGACTCGCGGCGCTCGGCACGTTGACCGCGGGCATGGCTCACGAGATTCGCAATCCTCTCGGGGCGATCGGGGGCGCCGCGGAAATCCTCGAACGGGACTATCCCCAAGATCATCCACGACGGGAGTTTCTCGACATCTTGCGTCGCGAGATCGTGCGGCTCAACGCGATCGTCTCAAAGTACCTCGACTATGCGCGCCCCCAGGCTCCCGAGTTGCGACCGGTTGAGCTGAACGAGGCCGTGCGTGCCGCCCTCGACCTCGTCGGCAAGAGCGCGGTGGGCGCTTCGATCGCCCTGGACACGCGCCTCGCCGAGGCCCTCCCCGCCGTGCGTGCCGACGCCGGCCAGATCCACCAAGTGCTCGTGAACCTCCTGCTCAACGCCGTCCAAGCCATGCCCGACGGCGGAACCGTCGAGATTGCGACCTGGGCCGAGGAGGGCGTCGCCGTCGTCGAGGTGCGAGACCATGGCGCGGGACTCCCCGATGTCCCCGTCGAGCGTCTGTTCGAGCCGTTCTACACGACGAAGGCCGCCGGGACCGGCCTCGGGCTCCACGTCTGTCGCCGTATCGCCCAGTCGCATGGCGGCCGACTCGATGCCGCAAACGCGGAAGGTGGTGGCGCGGCATTCCGTCTCGTGCTGCCGATCGCCGCCACGGAGGACGCTTCATGACCCCAAAGCCGGCGTCCATCCTGGTGGTCGACGACGATCCGAGTCTCAGGCGCGTCGTCGTCTATCAGCTCGAGCAGGAGGGTTACCGCGTCACGAGCGCCGCCTCCGGTGCGGAGGCCATCGAGGCCGTTCGCGCGGGCGGAGTCAACCTCCTGATCACCGACGTGATGATGCCCGGAATGGACGGGCTGGAACTCGTGGACCGCGTTCGCGCAAGCGCCCCCGACGTCGTGCCGGTTGTGATCACGGCGCACGGCGACGTTGCAACCGCGGTGCGCGCGATGCAGTCGGGTGCCTTCGATTTTGTCGAGAAGCCGTTCACGCGGGAGCGGTTGCTGGCCTCGGTTGGAAAGGCGCTCGCGTATGCGTCGCTTCGCGACGAAAACCGGCGATTGCGCGCGCTCGTTGGGGGAGGCGCCGTCTCCGGTGCGATCGTCGGGTCGTCATCGTCGCTGCGAGCTTTTCTGGACGACCTACGCCTCGCGGCGGACTCCGATGCGACGGTCTTGCTGTTCGGGGAAAGCGGGACGGGCAAGGAGCTGGCCGCGGGCGCGATCCACGAGTTCTCGCCACGCCACGATCGCCCCTTCGTCGTGGTCAACTGCGCGGCCATCCCCGAGTCGCTCGTGGAATCCGAACTGTTCGGCCACCGCAAGGGGGCGTTCACGGGCGCGATCGAGGACCGCAAGGGGAAGTTCGAGGCCGCCGGCGGTGGGACGATTTTCCTCGACGAGATCGGAGACCTCCCCTTGCCGGCTCAAGCGCGCCTGCTACGCGTGTTGCAGGAAGGCGAGGTCGACAAGGTGGGAGCCACCGCCCCCGTGCGCGTGGACGTTCGCGTCGTCGCCGCGACCCGCGTGGACCTCGAGGCCCGCGTGCGCGAGAGCACGTTCCGCGAAGACCTCTGGTACAGGCTCAACGTCATCCCGCTGCGGATTCCGCCGCTGCGCGAGCGGCCGGGGGACGTGCCGATTCTCATCGAGCATTTCCTCGTCAAGCACGCGCAGCGCCACGGCCGTCCGGTTCCGCGGGTCGAGCCTTTAGCCCTCGACCGGCTCGAGCGCTACGACTGGCCGGGCAACGTCCGGGAGCTCGAGAATCTGCTCGAGCGCTTCGTCGTGCTCGGCCGCTCCGAGACGATCGCCGCAGCGGACCTCCCCGAGGCGCTCAGGCGCGACGCGCCTCGGTTCGGAGGGGCGCGCATGGACCTGCCGCCCGGCGGGATCGTGCTCGAGGACGTCGAGCGCGGGCTGATCGAAGAGGCGCTCAGGCGCTCGGGTGGGAATCAGAGCTCGGCGGCCCGATTCTTGGGGATTTCCAGGCAGACGCTCATCTACCGGATGAAGAAGTTCGGACTCTAGCCGTCCTTACGTGCGAAGGCTCGCCGGGTTCGGTCCACGCGATCAACACGTCCGCTCCCAGGCTCGTCATACGCGGGAAACCACCCGCCCGCGAAGCGTTAGCCGGCGCGATCCGGAACTGCGGTCCGGCCGAGCCGTCGACTTCGACACGTCGGGCCAAAAGCTGCGCCGAGCCGTCGACGACATCGATCCATGTGACGAGCGCGGCGCCGTCCTCGAGGAAGACGACATCGACACGGCCTTCGGGACGTCCCACGTTGACGTCGATCGGGGAGCCGAAGCCACGGCCGCCGTCTCGCGAAAACGCGACGCGGACCTTCGGAACGGGAGGCGATCCGGCCGCCGTGAACCAGGCGACCGCCACCCGATCGCCCCTGGCGGCGATCGCCGGGCCGTTGACCGGGCAACCGAGGATCATCCATCGGTCGTCGGCGACGGAACGAGGTTCTGACCAGCGATCGCCGTCGAAACGCGCGACGGCGATATCGCGGATCTCGTCCTCGGAACGATCCCGGTAGGCGACGACCAGTGTGCCGTCTTCGAGCCGCACCGCTGAGGTCTGGCAGCAATCGCAGACGCGAGCGTCGATCAGGTCCTCACGCTCGACCCGGCCGTCCGCCCCGACGAAGGCCGCCCGAAGCGTCATCGGCCCCGCGTGCTCTTCGTCTCCGCCGCCGGTTTCGCGTCCGTCGAGCCAGACGGTGGCCATTTTTTCACCGGGGAGCGCCACCTTCGAGACGAAGCCATGCTCCGTCGGCGAGTCATCGTGGGGCGTTTTGGGCTCGCTCCAGGTTTTCCCGTCGTCGTGGGAAAACGACAACATCACGGCGTAGGCGTAGGTGCCTTTGTCCGTCTTTTCGAGCCAGTGCGCGGCGAGCGTGCCGTCGTCGAGCGCTGTGACCGACGGGAAGTCGGCCCAATTCACGAACCAGTTCGAGCCCTCGGCCACGGTACGGGGTGCGGACCAACCGTCTTTTTCCCAGACGGAAAAGCGAAGGGTGTGGCCCTGTTCCCCCGCGGGCTCGACCCAGCTGAGGTAGGCGCGTCCGTCGGCTCCGGTCTCGACGCAAGGCTCGGCAGATCCAGGCGCCGCGGGAGAGGCGATGTCTTGGACCGTCGGCTGCGGCGCACCACAGCAGGTGAGCAGGACCAAAGCCACGATCGCGGTGCTCGATGCCTTCATATTTTCACACTCTTCAACCTCAGCGCGTTCCCGATGACCGAGACCGAGCTCAGGCTCATGGCCGCCGCCGCGATCATCGGAGACAGTAAAAGACCGAAGAACGGGTAGAGTACTCCGGCCGCAACCGGAACACCCAGGGCGTTGTATACGAACGCGAAGAAGAGGTTCGGCCGGATGTTGCCCATCGTGGCGCGCGAGAGCTTGCGCGCGCGCGCGATGCCGCGCAGGTCCCCCTTGAGCAGGGTGATCCCCGCGCTCTCGATGGCCACGTCGGTCCCGGTTCCCATGGCGAGGCTGACCTGGGCCTGGGCCAGCGCCGGCGCGTCGTTGATCCCGTCGCCCTCCATCGGCACGATCTTTCCGGCCGCCTGGAGTTTGCGGATGACGTAAGAGAGATGAATCCCAAGGACGCCCGCCGTGTCATGCTTGGCGGCATCGTGAGGCCTACGATCTAGATGAAAGTCATCTCCACGCTGTCCCCGCGGGACTACGACGCCGTTTTGTTCGATCTCGACGGGGTGCTGACCAAAACGGCGAGCGTGCACGCCGCGGCTTGGAAGAAGCTGTTCGACGGTTTTCTCGAGCAGCACGCCAGCCAGGCAGGCGAGCCATTCATTCCCTTCGATATCGACACCGACTATCCACGCTACGTCGACGGCAAGCCGCGTTACGATGGCGTCGCATCCTTCCTGGAGTCGCGCGGAATCGAATTGCCGTTGGGTTCACCCGAAGACGGCCCCGACGTGAAGAGCGTGCGCGCTCTGGGCAATCTGAAAGACCGGTATTTCCTCAGACACATGGAGCAGTACGGCATCGAGCTCTATGAAGAATCGATCGCGCTCGTGCGCACACTTCGGGCCGAGAAGATCAAGACCGCCGTCGTGTCCTCAAGCAACAACTGCGCGGCGGTGCTCGAAGCAGCCGGCATCGCGCAGTTGTTCGACGCGCGAGTTGACGGCACGGACGTCACCCGTCTCGAGCTCGAGGGGAAGCCGGCCCCGGATGCTTTCCTGGAGGCGGCACGACGCGTCGGAGCGGCACCTTCGCGTGCGGTCGTCGTGGAGGACGCGATCGTCGGCGTCGAAGCCGGGCGAGCCGGCCGGTTCGGCTGCGTCATCGGCGTGGATCGCGGCGGGCGCGCGCAGGCGCTCCGCGATGCCGGCGCCGATGTCGTCGTGACCGATCTGGCGCAAGTCCGGGTGGGTGTGGAGCCGCCCTCCGCATGGTCGCTCGTCTTTGAGGGCTTCGATCCCGCCCAAGAGGGTATCCGTGAAGCCCTCTGCACCTTGGGGAATGGCTATTTCGCGACGCGCGGGGCAACCGCCGGAGCCGTGGCGGATGACGTTCATTATCCGGGGACCTACCTCGCCGGCGGCTACAACCGGTTGCGCACCGATATTGCCGGCCGCGTGGTCGAGAACGAGGATCTCGTCAATTTCCCCAACTGGCTGGCGCTCGATTTCCGCATCGCCGATGGCGTCTGGTTCGATGCTCGAACCGTGAAGCTTCTGTCGTACCGTCAGGAGCTCGATCTGCGGCGTGGCCTGTTGTTGCGGGAAATACGCTTCGAGGATGGCCAGGCGCGGTGCAGCACGCTCACGGAGCGACGCCTGATCTCGATGGGCTCCATGCATCTGTGCTCGCTGGAGCTGACGCTCACGGCTGAGAACTGGACGTCCGGGGTCACGGTTCGCTCGGCGATCGACGGCAGGGTCGTCAACGGGGGCGCAAAACTGTACCGTCGTTTCAACAACAAACACCTGGAGCCGGTGGGAGGCGAGGTGTTCGGCGAGGACGGCGTGTGCCTCGAGACGCGCACTTGCCAATCGCACATCCACGTGGCTCAGGCCGCACGAACGCGGGCGTTTCTAAACGGGCGAATTCTCGATGTTCCGCGCCGAGTCATCGAGAAACCTGGATACATCGCGCAAGAATTCACCCTCGACGTCGAGCAAGGTGAGACGCTGGTGCTGGAAAAACTCGCATCTTTCCATACGTCGCGCGACCACGCCAATTCGGAGTGCGGTCTGGAGGCGCGCAGGACGATCGCGCGCGCGAGTCGCTTCGATGCCGTGATGGCTGATCATGTTCTTGCCTGGAAGCACCTTTGGCAACGCTTCGACGTACATGTCCAGCCCGCCGATCCCGGGTTCAAATTGAACGTCCCGATGCTGCTCCGGTTGAACATGTTTCACCTGCTGCAAGCCGTATCGCCCAATTCCATTGGACTCGATATCGGTGTGCCTGCGCGGGGCTGGACCGGCGAAGCGTACCAAGGTCACGTCTTCTGGGATGAACTGTTCATCTTCCCGTTCTTCAACTATCGAATGCCCGAAATCACCCGATCGCTTCTGATGTATCGCTACCGGCGCCTGGGCGAGGCACGTGTGGCCGCCGCGGGTGTCGGGTACAAGGGAGCAATGTTCCCCTGGCAGAGCGGTAGCGACGGCCAGGAGGAGACCCAGGCGCTCAACCTGAACCCGCGATCGCAGCGCTGGGTGCCCGACCACTCCTACTTGCAGCGCCACGTCGGCAGCGCCATCGCCTACAACACCTGGCAGTACTACCAGGTCACTCACGATGTCGAATTCCTGCATTCCCACGGCGCGGAGCTGATCCTCGATATCGCCCGCTTCTGGTCGAGCATCGCGAGCTTCGATGACGAGCGCGGACGCTACGAAATCCGCGGCGTCATGGGCCCCGACGAATTCCACGACGGCTATCCGAACTCAACAACGCCCGGCGTCAACAACAACGCCTATACCAACATCATGGCCGTATGGGTGCTGTGCCGGGGGCTGGAGGTCCTCGAGCTGCTGCCCGACATCCGTCGCGTCGAACTCACGACGCGCCTCGACATATCGGATGAGGAGATCGCGCGCTGGGGCGATATCAGTCGCAGGATGTATGTGCCGTTCCATGACGATGGGATCATCAGCCAGTTCGAGGGCTACGACGAATTGCGCGAGCTCGATTGGGAGGACTACCGAACCCGGTATGGGAATATTCAGCGTCTCGATCTGATCCTCGAGGGAGAAAACGACAGCGCCAACCGCTACAAGCTTTCGAAACAGGCCGACGTGTTGATGTTGTTCTACCTGTTTTCCGCCGAGGAGCTCGGCGAATTGTTCGAGCGTCTGGGCTATTCGTTCGAATACGAAACCATTCCGCGCAACGTCACCTACTATGCCAGCCGCTCGTCCCACGGCTCAACGCTTTGCCGTGTGGTGTACGCCTGGGTTCTGGCACGTTCCGACCGGCCGCGCGCGATGGAGTACTTCGCGGAGGCGCTGCAGAGCGATGTGAGCGATGTTCAGCAGGGCACCACCGCGGAGGGCGTCCACCTCGGCGCCATGGCGGGAACGGTCGATCTGGTCCAGCGCGTATCGACGGGGATCGAGGTAGGCCGCGACGTTTTGCGACTCAATCCGGAATTGCCACACGAGTTGGAGCGTCTCGATATGCGCATACGTTACCGCGGACATTCACTCGATCTGCGGCTGACGCCTGACGCGCTCACCGTCGCCGGGCGTGATGATCCGGCGCCGCCGATTGCCTTCTGCGTCGACGGTGAGGACAGCGAATTCGTCAGCAACAGCACCCGTGTCTTTCGATTGAATGCCGGCACAACGAATAGCCTTGGGGGGACATGAAGCCTGTGCCGGATCCAAAGCAGGTCGCTGCTGCATATGCCACACACCGTGGCTCGCGCGATCCAAATCGCGCCAAGAAACCCAATTTCGTCAGCTGGCGCGGCCATTGCTCTAAAAGGAGCCGGAGGATAGATGAAGATTGCGCTCGCTGCGGCTTTCGTTATGGGTTTGGCTTCAGCGGGCGGCGACCTTTCCGCCACGGAGCCGGCGAATCTCGAATCGCTTCTCGCGGAGGCCGAATCCAACCATCCGGAGATCAAGGTCTGGACCGCGCGCCACGCCGCCGCCGAGCAACTGCCATCCCAGATGGAAGCTCCGCCCGATCCCCTGTTGACGGCCGCATACACCAACGAAAGTTTGGACGCCTACACACTCGGGACGTCCATCGGTTCGAATTGGGCGTTCACCTGGACGCAAGACGTGCCGTACCCCGGCAAGCTCCGGCTGGCGGGAGACGTCGCGCGGGGAGAGATCACGACCGCGGAACGCGAGCTCGAAGCCGTGCGCGCGCGCATCCGGAGCGAGGTGAAACGGCTCTACTTCGAGTTGTACCGGGTCGATCGCACGACCGAACTGCTCGACGAAACGCAAAAAATCTTGGCCTCGTTCGTCGCCTCGGCACGTACGCGCTACGAGTCCGGCGAGGGCACGCTCGAAAACGTGCTGAAGGCTCAGACTGAGTTGACCGCAATAGCGGCCGAGCTTGCTACCAACCGCCAGGAGCGGCACGCGACCGAGGCCCGGCTCGCGGCCGCCGTGGGACGGAGTTCGGACCCGGCGTTCGGGCCCGCGCGCGAGCTTCCTCCGGTCGTGTCTCCCGATCGCGCGGTCGTCGAAGAGTGGGCCGTCGCAAACTCCCCCGAAATCCGCGTGCTCCTAGCGATGGCGAACACGGAATCACGCCGTCTTGATCTCGCCCGGAGGGACTTGAAACCCGATCTCATGTACGGCGCAGGCTACGCGTACCGCGGCGGTCTCGATCCGATGATCACGGGAATGGTCGGCGTGCGTCTCCCGATCTACCGAGGGCGCAAGCAGGCGCAGGCGGTCGCGCAGACGGAATACGGACTCGAAGCCGCGCAGCGCGACGTGGACCGCGGGCGAAACGAGATCCTCGCGCGAGTCCGCGATCTGCTCGCGAAGTTCGAACGGGCCACCGCCCTCGTGCCTCTCTACAGCGACGGCTTGGTCCCCCAAGCCCGGAGCACGCTCGACGCGGCCACGGGGTCGTACGCCGCCGGGAAGATCGAGTTCCTCTCCTTGCTCGACGATGCGCTCAAGCTGCTCCGATTCGAGATCGAATACGAACGCCAGCGCGTCGATGCCTTGCAGGCGCTGGCGGGTCTCGAGGCGATCACCGGCACCGAACTGATTCCCCCTGTCTCCGGAGGCGCCTATGACTAAGCGGTCCCTCGTCACGGTCCTGTCGCTCGTAGCGTTTGTCGCCATCGTGACGACCGCGGTTTTGGTCGCTCGGCCGTGGCGGCAAGAGACCCAATCGACCGGTGCGCCCGCCGCGGCGAGATACCACTGTCCGATGCATCCGACCGTCGTGTCCGACACGCCGGGCTCCTGCCCGATCTGCGGAATGGACCTCGTTCCGATCTCCGAGGACGACGAAGGCGAGATCGACGCGCCGCCGCCTAAGACGAAGACCGTCTGGCGCTCGACGATGAATCCCGGCGAGATTTCCGACCGGCCCGGGAAGGACTCCATGGGCATGGACATGGTCGCCGAGGAGGTCTTTCTGGACTCCGCCGCGACCACAAGCGAGTTGTCCGGCCTGGCGAAGATCCGGATGAATCTCCAGAAGCGCCAACTCATCGGGGTCAAGACAGCAGCCGTTCGCAAGATCGCGTTCGAGCGCAACCTCCGCGCGGTCGGCCGCGTGGTCGCGGATGAGAAACGGCTCCGACAGGTTACGACCAAGATCGACGGCTACGTCGAGCGCCTGTACACGAACGCCGTCGGGGAGTTCGTCCGCAAGGGCGAGCCGCTCCTCGAGATCTACAGCCCGGAGCTTCTGGCTTCGCAAAACGAGTACCTCGTCGCCCTTGCGGCGCGGCAGCGGACCGCGGGAAGCTCGGTCGCATCCGTCGCGGGGTTCGGCGACGAGTTGGTCGAAAGCGCAAGGAGGCGACTCCAGCTCTTCGACGTCTCCGACGATCAGATCGACCGCCTCGAGCGCACGGGGGAGCTCCAGAGGAACCTCACGCTCTACGCACCGATCTCCGGGGTGATCACAATGCGCAACGTCGCGCAGGGACAAAAGATCACCTCCGGCATGACGTTGCTCGAGGTCGTTGACCTGACTCACGTCTGGGTCCTTGCCTCCGTCTACGAATACGAGCTCCCGTTCGTAGAAGTCGGACAGCCCGCGACGATGACGCTGAGCTACCTGCAGGAAAAGGCGTTCGACGGAGAGGTCTCGTTCGTCTACCCGGTGGTCGACCCTCAGACACGGACCGTGCAGGTCCGCGTCGAAGTCCAAAACCTCGGCCTCGAACTGAAGCCCGAGATGTTCGTCGATGTGATGCTCCGCGCCGATCTCGGCCCACGTCTCGCCGTCCCGGACAGTGCCGTGCTCGACACCGGCACGCGCAGCGTCGCGTTCGTCGAAACGACGGAAGGCGTGTTCGAGCCCCGCGAGCTGAAGATCGGGCTCCGCCTCGAGCACGAATACGAAGTGCTCGAAGGACTATCGGAAGGCGAGCACGTCGTCGTTTCCGGTAACTTCCTGATCGATTCGGAGTCGAAGCTCAAGTCCGCGCTCGCGGGAATGAGCGAGTCTCCCGGCCACGCCCACTAGGAGCCCGTCGTGGTCGAACGCATTATCGAATTTTCCGCGAGGAACAAATTCATCGTCCTGGTTCTCACGGCGGTCGCCGTCGTGATGGCCGTGTACGCGATGAAGAACGTTCCGCTGGATGCCATTCCGGATCTTTCGGATACGCAGGTGATCGTGTACTCACGCTGGGACCAGAGTCCCGACATCCTCGAGGACCAGGTCACCTACCCGATCATAACGGCGCTGCTCGGCGCTCCGAAGGTCAAGGCGATCCGCGGCTTTTCCGATTTCGGCTTTTCGTACGTCTACGTGATCTTCGAGGACGGGACCGATCTGTACTGGGCGCGAAGCAGGACGCTCGAGTACTTGAGCAAGATCCTCCCGCGCCTCCCCGACGGCGTAAAGACGGAGCTGGGCCCCGACGCAACCGGCGTCGGATGGGTCTACCAGTACGCGCTCGTGGACAAGAGCGGCAAGAACGACCTGGCCCAGCTGCGCTCGTTCCAGGATTGGTACCTGCGCTACTGGCTCGCGAGCGTGCCGGGGGTGGCCGAGGTCGCCTCGGTGGGCGGGTACCAAAAGCAGTACCAGATCGAGCTCGATCCGGAAAAGCTCCTGGCCCGCAGAATCCCGCTTGCGAAGGCGATCGAGGCCGTGCGGCGGGGGAACAACGACGTGGGCGGTCGTCTCGTCGAGATGGCCGGCGCGGAGTTCATGGTGCGAGGCCGTGGCTATGCGAAATCCGTCGACGACCTCGGCAAGATCGTGGTCGACGTCGGAGAAAACGGCGTTCCCATCTTGATACGGGACATCGGGAGGGTGACGATCGGCCCCGAGATCCGCCGCGGCGTCGTAGACCTCGACGGGATCGGTGACACAGCCGGCGGCATCGTCGTGATGCGCCACGGCGAAAACGCGCTGAACGTCATCGAGCGCGTGAAGCAGAAGCTCGAGGACGTCAAGCCCTCGCTCCCCGACGGGGTCGAGCTCGTCACGACGTACGATCGCTCGGAGCTCATCAAGAGCTCGATCGACGTCCTCAAGCACGAACTGCTCCTCGAGATGCTCATCGTCAGCCTCGTGATCCTGGTGTTCCTCTGGCACATCCCCTCCGCGATCGTCCCGATCGTGACGATCCCTGTGTCGGTGCTTCTCGCGTTCATTCCCATGTACTTCATGGGGATCACGTCGAACATCATGTCGCTCGCCGGGATCGCGATCAGCATCGGCGTGCTCGTCGACGGAGCGATCGTCGAAGTCGAAAACGCCTACAAGAAGCTACAGCTGTGGGAGGCCGGAGGACGCAAGGGCGACTTCCACGTCGTTCGTCTCGAAGCGCTCAAGGAGGTCGGACCGTCGGTCTTCTTCTCGTTGCTCGTCATCGCGGTCGCGTTCATGCCGGTGTTCACGCTCGTCGACCAGGAGGGGCGCCTTTTCAAGCCGTTGGCCTACACGAAGAACTTCGCGATGGCGATCGCCGCGATTCTGGCGATCACGCTCGATCCCGCGATGCGGATGATGTTCACGCGGATGGATCGTTGGAGCTTCCGGCCGAAGTGGCTTTCGTGGACGACGAACCAAATCGCCATCGGGACCTACTACCCCGAGGAGAAACACCCGATCAGCCGCGTGCTCTTCCGGATCTACGAGCCGGCCTGTCGATTCGTTCTCGACTGGCCCAAAAGCACGATCGCGGTCGCGCTGATCCTCGTCGCGACGACGATTCCGGTCTACCTGGGCCTCGGATCCGAGTTCTATCCGCCGCTCGATGAAGGGACCCTCCTCTACATGCCGACGACGCTTCCCGGCCTTTCCGTCGCCGGCGCCCAGGAGATCCTCGCCACGACCGATCGCATAATCAAAGAGGTCCCCGAAGTCGAACGCGTGTTCGGCAAGGCGGGGCGCGCCGAGTCGTCCACGGATCCCGCGCCGCTTTCGATGCTCGAGACGACGATCGTGCTCAAGCCCCACGATCAGTGGAGGCGGATCGGGCGCTTTTATTCCGATTGGCCGGAGAGCCTCCAGGCACCGTTTCGTCGCATCTGGGCGGATCGCATCAGCCGTGACGATCTCGTCAACGAGCTGAACGCCAAGCTCCAGATCCCCGGACTCACCAACGCGTGGACGATGCCGATCAAGGCGCGCCTCGACATGCTCACGACCGGAATCAGGACTCCCATCGGGATCAAGGTCTACGGGGCCGATCTTGCGACCATCGAACGCATCGGGACCGAGATCGAGGCCGTGCTTCCGAGCCTCCATGGGACCCGAAGCGTCTTCGCGGAACGAACGGCCGGGGGCTACTTCCTGGACTTCGATCTCAAGCGCGATGCGCTCGCCCGGTATGGCCTCTCCGTCGACGAAGCTCAAATGGCCGTCATGTCGGCGATCGGGGGCCAGCCGGTCACCACGATGATCGAGGGGCGTGAGCGCTACACGGTGAACGTGAGGTACGCGCGGGAGCGACGCGACAACATCCAGGATCTGGAGCGAATACTCGTCACGACGATGTCCGGAGCCCAAGTGCCGCTCGGCCAGATCGCGGACATCCGTTTCCGGATCGGACCGTCGATGATTCGGGACGAAAACGGAATGCTCGCGGGCTACGTCTACGTCGACTTGTCGGATTCCGACATTGGCGGCTACGTCGAGCGGGCGAAGGCCGCCGTCGCCGAGCACGTCAAGCTTCCCGCCGGATACGCGCTTCAGTGGAGCGGCCAGTACGAAAACATGCTCCGCGTTCGCGAGCGGTTGAAGATCGTCGTACCGATCACGATCTTCTTGATCTTCATCCTGCTGTTCATGAACACGAAATCCACCGTGAAAGCGACGATCGTCATGCTCGCGGTCCCGTTCTCGTTGATCGGCGCGGTCTGGCTCTTGTACTTCCTCGGCTACAACGTCTCGATTGCGGTCTGGGTCGGCATGATCGCCCTGATGGGGCTCGACGCGGAAACAGGCGTCTTCATGCTGCTCTTCCTCGATATGTCGTACTACGACGCCGTGCGCGCCGGAAAGATGCGCACGAAAGAAGACTTGCGGGAGGCCATCATCCACGGCGCCGTGAAGCGCATCCGTCCCAAGATGATGACGGTGGCAGCGGCGTTTGCAGGCCTGATGCCGATCATGTGGTCCCTCGGAACGGGCGCCGACATGATGAAGCGCGTGGCCGCGCCCATGGTCGGCGGCCTCGTGACGAGCTTCATCCTCGAGCTTCTCGTTTACCCGCCAATCTACGAGATGTGGAAGTGGAGGTTCGAGATGAAGAAGGGGACAGTCGATCCCGCTCTTTTGCCCGTTCCCGAAACTCGTGGGTCACACACGTGACCCTTTTCCCGAAGGAGAGTTCCATGAAAGTACGATCGATTCTCGTCGCCGCCGCGATCGCCGCCACAGCCGCGGTACTACCCGCCATGGCCCAGCACGACCACCACGAAGCAAAGGGCGTCACCGTCCAGGGCGAGATCTTGGACCTGGCGTGTTACGTCGGGCACGAAGCGAAAGGGCCGAAGCACGCCTCCTGCGCCGCGATGTGTCTCAAAGCTGGGCAGCCCATGGGCCTGCTCGCCAAAGATGGCACCGTGTATCTCCTGTTGGGAGATCACGACGACACGTCCGCATTCAACACGGCCAAGGAGATGGCCGCGAAGAACGTCGAGATCGCGGGCGAACCCGTGAGTCGGGACGGGATCAAGGGGATCATCGTAAAATCGGTCAAGCCCCTCTGATGACCCGATGAAACCCCGCGTGCTGGTCATCGCTGCCGTGGCGGGCGCGGTCCTGCTCATGGGGGCCGTTTCCGCCCTGCCTGCGGCGCGGACCTACTGGCGGGTGCGCTCGTCGAATCCCGTGCGGCGGGGTTTGGACGTGGCGACGCGTGCGGGGTGCTTTTCCTGCCACGGCCCGATGGGCGCGTCGGGGATTCCCGATCCCACGCTCGGCGAGGAGGTCCCGCCATGGTCGGGGGGTGCGTTCATGATGTACGTGAAAAATGAGGACGAGGTGCGTGAGTTCGTTCTCGACGGCGTCAGCGTGCGCCGCGCGCGCAGCGAGTCGGCCAACGCCCGTCGCGAGCGGGCCGCGATCCGAATGCCGGCGTATCGAGACACGCTCTCTTCTCGCCAAGTCGACGATGTCGTCGCAGCGTTTCTCGTGCTCTCCGGTATGAACGGCCCCGCGGACGAGACTCCGGAGGCTCGGGGTCTGGAGATCGCGGAAGAGCACCGATGCTTCTCCTGCCACGCGTCCGGCGGCAGCGGAGGGCGTCCGAACCCGGGATCGTTCACGGGGTTCGTACCGGGATGGTACGGAGCGGACTTTGGCGACCTCGTGCGCGACCGGGACGAGTTCGTCGCGTGGGTGCGCGATGGAAAGATCGAGCGGCTCTCCGAAAACCCCGTGGCCCGCCGATTCATTCGGCGTCAACGGCTCCAGATGCCGGCGTACCGGGATATGTTGGATAACGAGGCCGACGCCTTGTGGGCCTATGTGAGCTGGCTCGGCACCACGCGCGGCGGCCTCGACGCGGGCAGGGTTCAAGGACTGGAACTAAGATGATCCCCCAGGGCGCGCCCCAACGTGGGAGACATGAATGCGCTTAGGAACAAGATTCGTAGTGGTCCTCGCGCTGGCGGCGCTCCTCGTCACGACGACGGCATCCTGCGGCCGATCGAAATCTGCGGTGTGCACTCAATGTGGGCGTGACGAGTGCAAGAACTTGGCGTTCACAGTCGGCTTGGAAGGCGGCGGCTCCGTCAGGACGTGCTGCCCCCGGTGCGCGCTCCGTTACATCTCCGAGAAACGGCCGGCCGTCACGGCGCTTGCGGTCCGCGGATTCGCGGACGGTCGATCGCTCGACGCACGCAAGGCCTTTTACGTCGAGGGTTCCGACGTTCACCCCTGTGCCAGTCACGAAAAGGGGGCCGCCGTGGACGCCCGTGGGTGCTGCCTGAAGGCCGTGTACGACCGCTGCGAGCCGAGTTTGGTCGCGTTCGACTCCGCGGATACCGCCGAATCGTTCGCACGCGATCATGGCGGGTTCATGCGCACGTTCGACGAGCTGAAAGCGGCGACTCGCTGAGGCTCGGCCTCGCCGTGCCACAATCCCGCCATGCTGGCCTCCTGGACCCTCACGCCCCATTACTCCCTCATCTTCGCGTTTCTATGCGGAGTGGTGGGCTTTCGGATCGGCTGGCGGTTCGGCCACCGCGTGGTTCTCCCGCTCGTGCAGAGTGCACTGGGCTGGGCCGCGTTTCTCCTCGCCTGGGACGTGGTTGGCCCGGCCTGGGCGGCGGCCTCGGTTGGCATGTGGGTCCTGGGGACGACCGTGGCGTCGGTCTATGTGTTCGTCCGGCATCCGCGCGAGACCGATCTGCGTGTGATCCGCGCGGCGCCCTACCGCGCGTCGATGCTCGCCTGGCTCGAAACCGGGAGCGGCCCCGAAAAGCGACCCGTAGCTATGGCGCTCTCGCACCTGCGCGAAGCGATCTGGTACACCGCGGCGGCGATCGCCACCGCGAACTTGGGCTCGATCGCCATGGGGGCGGTGCTTCTCAACGAGATGAACGCCTACGTCGCCACGCTCCTCCGCGCCGCCAAGCGCAACGGAACGGTGCTCCTTCTTGCCTGGAACGTGTGGAGCATCGTGCGCGTTGCGGCGTACGTCCTCATCGGAGCCGCGGCCGCGGCGCCCGTTTTGCGGCTTTCGGGATGGCGCGTCGATCCGGCCACGGTGCGGCCCTTGGCCCTGGCGGGGGCGATCGGTGTCGTCGTCGATTTCGTGTTGAAACTCGTGCTGTCGCGGCCGTGCGGGCGCCTGCTCGCCTCCGCGATCGATCTTCCCGTGGCGAAGGCCAACGGTTCCTCCGACGTTCCGCTAACCCTCCACCTCGACTGATGCGGACGCTCTTCCACCCCGCCTTCCTCCATCCGCCCACCGGGGACCCGGGCTCTTGGATCGATATTCCCGACGAGGGCCGCGCCGTGCTCTGCGACCTTCCCTCCCTCGCGCAGCTGCCGCCGCGGAGGTTGCTCAAGCTCGCGCACGCGGTGGTCACGCACACGCACATGGATCACTTCGTCGGCTTCGACCAGCTTTTGCGCGTGACGCTCCGTCGCGAAGCGCCCCTCGCGATCACCGGGCCGCCGGGGTTCCTGGAGAGCGTGCGCGGACGCATCGGCGCGTACTCGTGGAACCTGATCGAGGGTTACCCGGTTCATTTGCGGGTGCAGGAAGTGGCGGGCGATACGCTTTTCGCGGAGGAGTACTCGGGAGCGTCGGGCATGCGGCCCGTGGCAATTCCCGAAGCGCCGTTTTCCGGGACGGTCCATGCGGAACGTGCGTTTCGCATCGAGGTCGAGACGTTCGACCACGGGATCCCGGTGCTCGGAGTCGTCGTGCGGGAGGCCCGGCATCTCGGTGTCAACAAAGATCTCGTCCTGCGGCGCGGGCTCGTTCCCGGTCCGTGGCTCAGGGAGCTCAAGGACACGATTCGTGGCGGTGCCAAAAACGACACCGACGGACTGATCGTCGAGGGGCCGGGGCAGGTTGTCGCGTACCTCACCGACCTGGCCGCAACGGGCGACAACCTGGCGCGCGCGGAGGCGTTCGTGCGCAACGCGGACCTCCTTTTGTGCGAGGCGGCCTTCCTCGACGAGGACCGTGATCTGGCCCTCGAGCGAAAGCACCTCACCGCGAAGCAGGCGGGGGAGTTGGCGCGCCGTGCCGGCGCCAAACGCCTCGCGGTCTTCCACCTCTCGCCACGGTACGAGGGACGCGAGGCGGAAGTCTTCCGCGAGGCCGGGGAGGCGTTCGGCGCCCCGGTGCTCGAAATGAACTAGCGGTCCCACTATAATCAGCGAATGAATCCGCTCGTGGGCTTGATCATGGGGTCGCGATCCGACTGGGAGACGCTCGAGTCCGCGGCAACGACCCTGGAACACCTCGGAATTCCTCACGAGGTGCGGGTGGTCTCGGCTCACCGCACCCCGGACCTCCTGTTCGAGTACGCGGCGACGGCCGAGTCGCGCGGGCTCGAGGTTCTGATCGCCGGTGCCGGCGGTGCGGCCCATCTGCCGGGCATGGCGGCTTCGAAGACGGCGCTTCCCGTGCTTGGCGTTCCAATCGAGACGAAGACACTCAAGGGGATGGACTCGCTGTTGTCGATCGTCCAGATGCCCGCCGGTGTTCCCGTCGGCACGCTCGCGATCGGGAAAGCCGGGGCGACCAACGCGGCCCTGCTCGCGGCGGCGATCTTGGGCGCCAAGCATCCGGAGATTCGTCTGGCCCTGAAGCGCTTCCGCGTCGCGCAGACCGAAAAGGTCTTGGCGTCGCCTGATCCGCGCGAAGACGGCGAAGCCCCCCCGAAATCATGACGGTCGTCGGCGTTCTGGGAGCGGGCCAGCTCGGACGGATGCTGGCCTTGGCGGGCTATCCGTTGGGGTTGCGGTTCGCGTTTTACGACGAAAACGCCGAATCACCGGCGGCTCACCTCGGCGCATTGACCGTCGCGAACTGGGACGATCACGCCGCGCTCGACGCGTTCGCGAACACCGTCGATCTCGTTACCTACGAGTTCGAAAACGTCCCGGTTGCCGCCGCCGAGCAGCTCGCGTTACACGTCCCGGTTTTTCCGCCGCCGGGCGCGCTCCACGTGGCACAGGACCGCCTGAAGGAGAAGAACCTTTTTCGAGACCTCGACATCGAAACGGCAACATTCGCCACGGTCGACACCTGGGACGATCTCGACCGCGCCGTCGCCGAGATCGGCTTCCCGTCGGTGCTCAAGACCCGCATGCAGGGGTATGACGGCAAGGGACAGCGCGTGCTGCGCCGCGGCGCCGATCTCGATTCCGCATTTGCGGCGATCGGCGGACGTCCCTTGATCCTCGAACGGTTCGTTCCGTTCGAGCGCGAGCTGTCGATCCTCGCCGCACGCAGCCGCACCGGCGAGACGGCGTACTGGCCGCTCGTCGAAAACGTTCACCGCGACGGGATCCTGCGGCGGTCGATCGCCCCTGCGCTCGATGCGGGCGGCGCGCTCGCTGACGCCGCAGCGGCCATCTCCGCGAAGACGCTGGAAGCGCTCGATTACGTGGGTGTTCTTGCGATCGAGTTGTTCCAGCACGAGGGTCGGCTGCTTGCCAACGAGATGGCGCCGCGCGTGCACAACTCCGGGCACTGGACGATCGAGGGCGCGAAGACGAGCCAATTCGAGAATCACCTGCGCGCCATCCTCGGCCTTCCTTTAGGCGCCACCCGCGCGATCGGCGTGTCGGCGATGGTCAACTTGATCGGCGAGACGCCGGACCCCTCGGCTCTTCTCGGCATCGAGGGCGCGCACCTGCATCTTTACGGGAAACCCGCGCGACCTGGACGCAAGTTGGGACATGTGACTCTCGTCGAGCCGGGACGCGAGGCGCTCGGGTCGGCCCTCGCACAAGTGGCGACGCTCGTCGCCGAGCCGACACTGTTGCGATGAACTCGCTGCTCTGGGCGTGGCCCATCTTCGCGGTGACGCGCCATGCCCCGCCGCGCGGAGGTGCGGTCTGGTACTTTGCCGGTGATTTCGTCGGCCACGTCGCTGTCCGCCATCTCGTCGAAGGGCTCAAGCTGGCGCCCTGGGAGACGGCGTTTTACTGGAGGTTCTACGTACCCATGATGGAGTCGATCTTGAATGACGCGGGAGTGTCGCGATGACCCGGCGCCCGTCCTACGGCGCGCGTCGATCCGGAAGCGGGCTGATGCCGAAGGTGCTGCTCGTCCTCCTCCTCGTGGCCGGATTCGTCCTCGTGCTGCGAGGGGCCTTTCGCGCCGGCCCGGCCCCTGAACTCGCCATCGCGCCCTCGGCCAAGGCGATCGGCGCGCGCACGTCGGTGACGGTGACCGCCGCCGAGCCGACCCGTGGGTTGACCGGGGTCAAGGTCGAGTTCGTGCAGGGCGACCGAGTGGAAACGCTCGTCGCCAAGTCGTACACCCCCGAGAGCGCCTGGGCGTTTTGGGGGAGAAAGACAGACAGCGACGCGATCAAGTTCGAGCTCGGAAGGGAGGTTCAGAAAAACCTCAAGCAGCTCCCCGCAACGATTCGCGTGACCGCGACGCGCGCCCCAAGCTGGCTGCGGCACCCGGACCCCGAGGTCGAGGAACTCGTTCTCCCCGTGCGCCTGACGCCGCCCTCGCTCGCCGTCGTGTCGTCGTTCACCTACGTCAGCCAGGGCGGCTGCGAAGCCGTCGTCTATCGCGTCGGCGAGACGTCGGTAACGGACGGGGTCAAGGCGGGGGCGTGGTTCTTCCCCGGATTCCCGCTCCCGGGAGGCGGACCGCAGGATCGCTTCGCCCTGTTCGCGGTGCCCTACGATCTGGGCGAGGTCTCGCAGGTGAAGTTGATCGCCGAGGACGACGTGGGCAACATCGCCTCGGCATCCATGATCGACAAATTCTATCCGCGCCCGTTGCACCGCGACACGATCCCGCTCAGCGATGCGTTCTTCAGCAAGGTCGTGCCGCCGATCCTCTCGCAGACCCCCGAGCTGACCGACAAGGGAGACCTCCTCGCGAACTACCTTCAGATCAACCGCGACCTGAGAAGAATCGACGATGCGGAGCTCGTCGCGCTCGCCCAGAGCTCGCAGCCGAGGTTCCTCTGGACCCGCCCCTTTCTGGCGATGGGCTCGACGAAGGTGATGGCGCAGTTCGCCGATCGACGGAGCTACGTCTACCGCGGCGGCACCGTCGACCAGCAGGACCACCTTGGCCTCGACATGGCGGGCGTCTCGCGCGCGCCGATTCCCGCGGCGAACGACGGCGTCGTCGTTCTCGCCCGGTTCTTCGGCATCTACGGGAATGCTGTCGTCATCGATCATGGCTACGGATTGATGTCGCTCTACGGCCATCTCTCGGCGATCGACGTGAAAGAAGGGCAGACGGTGACCCGCGGCCAGACCCTCGGCCGCACCGGCGACACGGGGCTCGCAGGAGGCGACCATCTGCACTTCGCGATCTTGCTCCAAGGCTTGCCGGTGAACCCCGTCGAATGGTGGGACGCGCACTGGCTCACCGATCGCATCGAACGCAAGCTCGGCGGCGCTTTTCCGAGGAACTAGAGAATGGGAGACCTGACCCCATTCTCTACAAGACCCGGCCCTAGTTCAGCAGCGTCACCATCTCCGTGCAGCCGCGACGCTCGGCGGAGCGAAGCGAGGACGACCCTGCGGAGCCCTGGAGCTTCACGTCGGGAACGGCCAGAAGAGCGCGCACCGTCGCGGTGTGAGTCGCGCACCCTTGGTAGCTGAAGTCGATATCGAACGCGCCGGAGACGGCGTTTGAAAGCGCGTTCGCCCCGTTGCCAAAATCTTTGAGCGGGTCCGCGCCGCGCTTCAGCAACGCAGCGACCGCCTCGGTCTGCGCGTAACCCGCGGCCATGAACAGGGCGCTGTCCAGCTCGGCCGATGGAGGGTTGCACGTGGCGATCAGGCGCTCCGCCGCCGCCAGTTGATTCTTGTGCAAGGCGTGCAGAAGCGGCGTCCAACCGTTGACTCCGCAGCCACGGTGAGGGTCGGCACCACGGGCCAAGAGCAACTCGATCGCTTCCACCCGGCCGTTCCGGGCGGCGGAAGCCAGTGGGGTCATCCCGTGTCCACCGGAGGCGTTGGGGTCCGCGCCGTGGTCGAGCAGCTTTGTCATCGCGGCGAGGTCTCCTGAACCTGCGGCGCGGGCCAGTGGAGTGTTCCGGCCCGAGAAGAAGCACCCCGTAAGAGCGCCAACGAGCAGGAGGGGGATGGCGAGGCGCGCGGTTTTTGGGCTGGCGATCATCGGATGTCCTCCAGGTCTGTTCGGCCGTGGGAGAACATACTGCAAATTACTTTGCAACGCAAAGTTAATGCACCAAAATGAAAACCTGGGCGAAGAAGGGCTGCGGCCCCGTGTCGGCATTAGAGCGCATGGCGGCGGTTTCCGGGTTTCACATTCGCAAGATGGCGCCGGCGGGGCTTGACGGGCGGGCGATTCGCCGTACATCAAGGGCGTCGAGGGGAGAACGGTGCGAGACGCCATGAGATCGCGCAAGGTCACGCTCGAGGAGTCGATCGTGAGGCTCGCGTCGGAAACGGGGGCCTCGCCGTCGTTCGTCGAGAAAGTCCGCGCCCTGTTTCTCGGCCGGGGCATCGACCTCGAAGACAGTTCCGAGCCTTACACCGCGGCCTTGAGAGAAGCGTTCCATCGCCACTCGGCGATCAAAGAACGCCTCGGCGAAGCCAGGGAATCGTTGGTGCGACTTCACACCAACATCGCGGAGTTGGGCGAGGTCTTCCAGGATCATCTCTCTCGCCTGCGGGGGATGCGCGAACGAACAGCCGCGCCCTCCCCGAAGTTCTACCTCGTCCCCGGAGAGAGCGATCAAAGTGTCGTGCCGGGGCCCGACGAGATTCAGTAGCGCGATTTCGCCGTGAAGGCGACGCCGGCGATCACGAGCACGCCTCCGAGCATCATGCGCACGGTCAGGGGTTCGTTCAGGAAGAGCACGCCCGTGGCGACGGCGATGATCGGTGTCGCGTAGGCGATCAACGCGACGCGACTGGCGCGAACGTGCCGTAACAGCCAGTAGTACAGCGTGAACGTCATCGCAGAACCGAAGACGGCGAGGTAGGCCAGTGCGCCGATCGTGGCCGGCGTCCAGACGATCGGGCGGTGGCGTTCGAAGATCAGGGCCATCGCCGTCATCACGACGGTCGCGACCGCCATCGGCATGGCGGCGAGGGAGATCGGATGGATCTTCGCCCCCCACTTCTTGATGCTCACGCTGGAAAGCGCCGAAACCACCGGCGACACCAGTAGCACCGCCGCCGCGATCTTCGTCTTGGGTCCGCCGATCTTTGCGAGGTCTTCCGAGAAGATGACGACGACTCCGCAAAAAGCGACGACGGCGCCCAGCCCGAAACGGAAGCGCAGGGGCTCACCCGGGAGAAACAGATGGGCGAAGAGCGTGACCAAGATCGGAAACGTCGCGAAGAGGATCGCCGCCAGCCCCGACGGAACGTACTGCTCGCTCCAGTAGACGACGCCATACGAAACCGAAAAGAAGAGCGCCCCATTGACCAGCCAGAGCATCTTCTCGTGGGGCTCCGCCCCCAGACGGACCTTCATTGCCTTGGCGATCACGAGGAGGATCGTGGTCGCGATTGCGAAACGGAGCGCGACGCTGGTGAACGGCGGCATGCCGGCGAGGCCGACCCGAATGGCCGCCCAGGTCGTTCCCCATACGATCGTGAGGAGTATGAAAACGGTCGCGAGTGCTCCGTTGCGGGGTATCAGGCGCCGTCCTCGTCGAGCACGCGGCGCAGGTAGTCGGCGTAGCTGCTCTTTCCCAACCCGTCCGCGAGGCGAGACACGGCGGCTCGATCGAGGAACCCCATCTTGTAGGCGATCTCCTCGAGGCACGCGACCCGCAATCCCTGCCGTTCCTGGAGCGTCTGGATGAAATTCGACGCTTGGAGGAGCGAATCGTGCGTTCCGGTGTCCAGCCATGCGAAACCGCGCGTCAGGACCTCGACGTGAAGCTCGCCCAGGTGCAGGTAGGCCAGGTTGACGTCGGTGATCTCGAGCTCGCCCCGACGCGAGGGTTTCAGGGACGCCGCGATGTCGAGCACCCGATTGTCGTAGAAGTAGAGACCGGTGACGGCGTAGTCGGACCGTGGAGCGGAGGGCTTTTCCTCGATCGCAATCGCGCGCCCCGATGCGGCGAATGTGACGACACCGTAGCGCTCCGGATCGCGCACGCGGTAAGCGAACACCGTCGCTCCGGACGTCCTGGCTTCGGCGCGCTGCAACAGGCTCGCGAATCCCTGCCCGTAGAAGATGTTGTCGCCGAGGGCCAAGGCGACACGCTCGGTTCCGACGAACTCCCGCCCGATCAGAAACGCCTGGGCGAGCCCTTCGGGTCGCACTTGTTCTGCATAGGCGATCCGGATCCCGAGCCAGGAGCCGTCCTCGAGCAGTCGCTCGAACGCCGGCCGGTCCTCGGGCGTCGTGATGATGAGGATGTCCCTGATTCCCGCGATCATGAGCGCCGACAGCGGGTAGTACACCATCGGCTTGTCGTACACGGGGAGGAGCTGCTTGCTCACCGCGCGCGTGACCGGGTGAAGGCGCGTGCCCGCCCCGCCGGCAAGGACGATCCCCTTCATGCTTTGCTCCGGTTGGCGCCGATGCCGAGTCGCTCGCGCTCGTATCGCGCCTTGAGCTGCACGGCGTCGGCCCAGGCGCGGTTTTCGAGATACCAGCGTACCGTTTCGCCCAGGCCCGTTTCGAATCGGATGGACGGCGCCCAACCCAGCTCGGCCTTGATCTTCGACGCGTTGATGGCGTACCGGCGATCGTGGCCGAGGCGATCGGGGACGTGCACGCAAAGCTCGCGATAGGCCGCCTTGCCTGCGCGGCGCATCGCGTCGTTCTCGCTTGCCGGCATGAGCGACTCGATCGAGGCGCAGATGCGATCGACCAGAGCGAGATTGGTGAGCTCGTTGTCTCCGCCGATGTTGTACGTCTGGCCGGGGCGCCCCCGCTTCAGGACGGCGAGAAGCGCTCGCCCGTGGTCTTCCACATGGAGCCAATCGCGGATGTAGAGGCCGTCGCCGTAGATCGGGAGCGGCCTCCCCTCGACGGCGTTCAGAATCGTCAAAGGGATCAGTTTTTCCGGAAACTGGTACGGCCCGTAGTTGTTGCTGCAGTTGGTGATCAGCGTCGGCAGTCCGAAGGTCTCGTAGTAGGCCCGCGCGAGATGGTCGGCGCCCGCTTTCGACGCGGCGTAGGGCGAGTTGGGAGCGTACGGTGTCGTCTCCACGAACGACCCGGCGGCGCCGAGCGCGCCGTAAACCTCGTCGGTCGAGACCTGAAGGAAGCGGAACGCGCTTGCGGCCGGGGCACTCAGGGTCGCGACGAAGCGGCGCGCGGCGTCGAGCAGCTCGAAGGCGCCGACGGTGTTGGTGGTCACGAAGTTGCGCGGGCCGTCGATGGAGCGGTCCACGTGGCTCTCCGCGGCGAAGTTCACGACCGCGGTGGGGCGGTGATCGAGGAAAATGGCCTCGACGGCGGCAGCATCGGCGATGTCCCCGGCGATAAACGTCACGCGTGCGTCCGCCAACACCTCGCCGAGGCTGTCGAGGCTGCCGGCGTAAGTCAACTTGTCGAGGATGACCACCTTTGCGTTGGTTTCGCTAAGAACGAGGCGCACGAAGTTGCATCCGATGAAGCCGGCGCCGCCAGTGATCAACCAGCATTCCATACGAGCCCCCTGAGACGCAGCATTATAGACTGCCCCTGCCAACCCGAGGTTCACATGAGCCCATCCTTCGATCTCGAGAAGTTTCTGATCGACGTCTTCGATCCGGTGGCCGGGGAGCGCGTCGCGGTCGTCGTGGACAGGCCGATTCCGGGCGTACCCGACAACCACGCGTGGCGGGAGCGCCGCGCGATGGCCGCGACGTGGCGCGAGGGCCTGGCGCGTCTCGGAGCCAAGATCGGTTTCGAGACGATGCCCCTCGTCAGCTTCCCGGCGACCGGCCGGAGCGGCGCCGACTTCCCCTCAGAGGGCGAGGCGACGGAACGCACGATCCCCATGGCCGCGGTTCTCGACGGAACGAGCCTCCTGCTCGCTCTGACGGAGTTCTCCATGACCGCGGCGCTGTGCGACCTCTGCAAGCGCCGTCCGGGCGCCGAGGTGTTCCGTGCGGCGAGCATGCCCGGAGTTCAGAAGTGGATGGAAGAGACCTCCCTGGCGGCCGACTACCGCGAGGTGGCGCGGCGCTGCCGTATCTTGAAAGATGCGTTCCTCGAAGCGGATCGCGCCGAGGTCCTGTTCTCGACCGGCCACCGCTGCCTCTTCGATCTCAGGCACCGCGTCTGCGAGGCCGACGACGGCTATCTGCACCGCGACAAGAACGACGACATCCCGGTGATCAACCTGCCGAGCGGCGAGACCTTCGAGGTGCCCTACGAGGGTGAGATCGAGGGCGATCCATCGCGGACGCAGGGTGAGCTTCCCGTCCACGAGGACGGGCAAACGGTCGTCTTCCGTGTCGAAGCCAACCGCATCGTGGAGGTGATCGGAGGCGGCACCGTGGCCGAACGCTACCGGAGCTTCTTTCGGGCGGACCCGGTGCGTGGCAACGTCGCCGAGGTGGCTTTCGGGTGTAACGACGACGCTAAGGTCACCGGCAACGTTCTCGAGGACGAAAAGGCCGGCTTCCACTGGGCCTACGGCCGGAGCGACCACCTTGGCGGCAAGGTCGGCCTGGCGGAGTTCCGCTCCCCCTCGCACGTCGTGCACCAGGACATCGTCTACGCGAAGGGAAGCCCGATCTCGGTCGCCAGCGCCGAGCTCGTCCAAGCCTCGGGCCGCCGGATCGCGGTGATCCGCGACGGCGCGTACGTCCTTTGGTAGGAGCGCACGTGCTCAACTGGGTCGAGATCGACGCGGGCGCGCTGCGGAACAACGTCGCCGAGTTCAAGCGGCGCCTTGGGCAGGGGCCCCGTTTCGGTGCCGTCGTCAAGTCGAACGCATACGGCCACGGGATGATCGAGGTCGCGCGGGTCGCGGCGGACGCTTCGGCCGATTGGCTGTGCGTCAATAACGTCGACGAAGGGGTCGCGCTGAGGGAAGCGGGTCTCACGCTTCCGATCCTCGTGATGGGGTACGTCCCGCTCGACGGGTTGGACGAGGTCGTCGACAACACGCTCCAGCCGATCGTCTACAACCTCGAGACGCTCGAGCGGCTGGACGCGATCGCCTCGTCGCGTGGGTCGAACGTAGGCGTTCACATGAAGATCGAAACCGGGACGCATCGCCAAGGGATCTTGGAGCGCGACGTCCCGGAGTTCGTTGCGCGCCTGCGCGGCGCCCGCGCCCTCACGCTCGCAGGGGTCACGACCCATTTCGCGAATATCGAAGACACGACCAGCTACGATTACGCGACGTCCCAAATGGCGGTGTTCTCCCGCGTCGCCGATGTGATCGCGACGCTTCATCCGGTGCCGTTTCTCCGCCACAACGCCTGTTCCGCTGCGGCGCTCCTGTTCAACCGGACGCACCTCGACCTGGTTCGCGTCGGCATCTCGCTCTACGGCCTATGGCCCTCGAAAGAGACCTACGTCTCCTGCCTGGAGCGAGGGAAACCCTCACTCGACCTCAAACCCGTCATGGCCTGGAAGACCCGCATCGCGCAGGTGAAGCAGGTTCCCGAAGGGGAGTACGTCGGCTATGGATGCGCGTGGCGCGCGACGCGGACGACGAGAATCGCGGTGCTCCCGGTCGGCTACTACGAGGGTTACGATCGCGAGCTGTCAGGGCTCGCGCACGTGCTCGTTCGCGGGAAGCGCGCCCCCGTGCGAGGGCGCGTTTGCATGAACATGTGCATGGTTGACGTCACCGACATCCCCGGAGCCGGTCTCGAAGACGAGGTGACGCTTCTCGGCCGGCAGGGGGACGAGCGCATCACCGCCGGGCAACTCGCCGCCTGGCGCGGGACCATCGCCTACGAAATCGTCGCGCGGATCCACCCCAGTTTGCCGCGAGTGGTGGTGTAGCGGAAATGGGGGAGTGTCCCCTATTTCCGTGCCGTCACAACGAGGGCGCCCTCGCGCTCGTAGAGTTCCCGGGCCAGCGCGATGGCAGCGGGCGGTTGCCCGAGGAATGCGGCGGGGTTGAACGGGCGCCGGTCGTAGAAACGGTAGCGCCTCACGTCCCTGAAACCCGACCGGGCCAGTAACAGTTGCCACTGCACCCCCGAGAGGAATTGCGGGTAGCCGTGTTCCCTCGTGACGTCGTCGATCAGACTGTCGGCCACCCGGCTCTCGCGGTAGAGATGGGCGATCGAACAGAGCATCCCCTCGGGCTCCAACGCGTCGCTGAGCGCCTGGAGGGTCGATTCGAGGTTCGGCACGAAGTACAGCGCGTCCAGAGCGAAAACATGGGTGAATTTCGCCCCATGGAGCGCGTCCGTGAGCGACTGGCCCATCTCGATGCGGTGGAAGCGCGTCCGCGGGACCCCTTGGGAACGCCTCCCGGCCTGCGCGATCCCCTCGGCGGACGGATCGACCCCCAGGTACCGGGCGCCGCTCGCGGTCAAGATCGGGGCCGTCCATCCGGTGCCGCACCCGAAGTCGAGGACCCGGCCGCTCGGCCCGAGCCCCATCAGGAGTTCGACCACCTGGTGGACCACGTCTTCTTTCCCGGCCTGCCACGTCACCGCGCCGCCCTGCCGGTACAAATCGTCGAAACCGACCATGTGCTCCTCCGGCGGGGATTGTATCCGGCTTGATTCTCTTAGGGGGACGGCGTTACATTCCGTGCGGCATGAAGCATAAGCCACTCCAAATCGATTGGGACGAACTCGAGGCCGCGTTCGAAAACCGGAACGAGGACCTCACCTACTATGTCGATCTCGTCACCGGGCAGGTCATCCTCGAAGGTGAGGGCGAAGACGCTCATTTCGACGAAGACGCCGAAATGGACGACGCCGTCCCTGAAGAAGCCCAGCCGCGCGACGAGACGACGCGCCTTTACGTCGTCTCGTTCACCGACGACGACGAGATCGACTGGATGGACGAGTTCATCGAGGGCGACGCGATGGATCCGGAACTTAAAGAGACCCTCGCCGACCTCGTCGCCATGGGCCCGCCCCAGAAGTTCAAGGACGAGTTGCGACAACACGCCGACGTGCGCGCCCGGTGGTTCGCATTCCGATCCGAGCGCCTGCACGAGGTGATGGACGCGTGGATGGAATCCAACAAGATCAGCCCCGCGACGCCGCCGCCCTGGAAGTAGCAAAGTAGAGCAGCGGAATGACGATTAGGGTCAACGCCGTCGAGGCGAACACGCCCGTCATCAAAGCGATAGCTAAGCCCTGAAAGATCGGGTCCAACACCATCACCAGGCCGCCCACGATGACGGCCGCCGCCGTGAGCGCGATCGGCCGGAACCGAATCGCCCCCGCGGAAAGCACCGCTTCTTCGAGGCTCGCGCCGCGTGAGAGCTCCGCTTCGATGAAATCGACGAGCAGGATGGAGTTGCGGACGATGATCCCGGCGAGCGCGATCATCCCGATCATAGACGTCGCCGTGAAGAACATCCCCGTCACCGCATGACCGGGGAGGATGCCGACGAGCGTCAAGGGGATCGGCGCCATGATCAAAAGCGGCGTGATGAACGATCGGAACCACGCGACCACCAGAATGTAGATGAGGATCAAGACCGCGCCGAAAGCGATCCCGAGGTCGCGAAAAACGTCGATGGTCACCTTCCACTCGCCGTCCCACACGACTCCGCCTGATCCTCCCGCCTCGCGCACCGCGTCGTCCATCTTGAGGATCGCGTAAACGGGCGATTCCTCGCGTCCCGCGACGTCGCCCACCACGTAGGTCACCGCTCGCCCGTTCTTGCGATAGAGGAACGGCGCCTCCGGGGTGGTATCGACGCGCGTGAGCTCGGAGAGGGGAACGACCACGCCGGAAGTCGATGCCAGGCGCAACTCGCCGAGTCTATCGAGGTTCGTTCGGGCGGCCCTTGGTAGCGCCAAAGTCACGGGCACCGGCTCCCGTTCGGCCTCGGGATGGGCGACCGCGGGGTGGAGCCCGGAAACCGCCAGCCGCAGCGTCGCCGCGATCTGCGTCTCGTCGATGCCCGATAGCGCCGCCTTGGCGCGATCCACCACGAAACGGGCCTTCGGCTGGGGGTCCTCCACGTACCAGTCGGTATCCACGACGCCGTCGGTGCGGTCGAACACGTCGAGCACGCGCCGCGCGGCTTCCGTCCGGGCACCCGCATCGTCGCCGTAGACCTCCGCGACGAGGGTCGACAGCACGGGAGGACCCGGAGGGATCTCCGCGATCTTGACGCGCACACCGTGCCGCTTGGCGATCGCCGCGGCAACCGGACGCACCCTCAGCGCGAACGCGTGACTGGACGCCTTCCGTTCCCCTCGGGGGGCGAGGTTGACTTGGAGGTCCGCGACGTTGGGGCCCGTCCGCAAGAAGTAGTGGCGCACGAGGCCGTTGAAGTTGAACGGCGCGGAAGTCCCCGCATAGACCTGGATGTTTCGCACCTCCGGTTCGGCCGCGACGGCGTCGGCGATGGCGCGGGCGGCGGCGAGAGTCGCTTCCAGAGTGGTCCCCTCCGGGGCATCCACGATGATTTGCAACTCGCTCTTGTTGTCGAAGGGGAGCATCTTCACGGTGACGAGCTTCAGCGGCACGAGGGCGATCGAGGCCAAAAGCAGCCCGGCAACCCCGGCCAGAACCCCCCACCGCAGTTTCGGACTCGCCAGCAGCGGCTTCATCATCCTCCGGTAAAAACGTTCGACCCAATCCTCGGCGACGTCCTCCGGGCTCTTCGCGTGCGGTGCGCGCGCGAGCAACTTGAGCGCGAGCCACGGCGTGACGACGAGAGCCACGCCGAGCGAGATCAGCATCGCGAACGAGGCGCCCACCGGAATCGGCCGCATGTACGGCCCCATGAGCCCGGAGACGAACGCCATCGGCAAAATCGCCGCGATGACGGTGAAGGTCGCGAGAATCGTTGGGTTTCCGACTTCGTCCACGGCGGCGATCGCCGCGTCACGCGGCGAGTCGTGCCCGATGAGACGCCTGTGGATGTTCTCGACGATGACGATCGCGTCGTCCACGAGGATGCCGATCGAGAAGATGAGCGCGAACAGCGTGACCCGGTTCAACGTGTAGCCGAGGAGATAGTAGACGAGCAGCGTCAGCGCGAGCGTCACCGGGACCGCCACGCCGACGATCAGGGCGGCGCGACCGCCAAGCGCCAGGGCGACGAGGAGGGTCACCGAGATCGTCGCCAAGAGCAGGTGCTGCATCAGTTCGTTGGATTTCTCCTCGGCGGTGTCTCCGTAATCCCGTGTGACCGTGAGCGTCACGTCCGCTGGAAGCAGGCGGGGGCGGACGGAGGCGATCGTGTCGAGGACCGCGTGCGCGACGATCGTCGCGTTGGCGCCACGCGTTTTGGCGACGGCCATCGTTACCGCGGGCTCGGTCGGCCGTCCGGGCCGTGCGTGGAAGACATAGTCGCTCGGCTCCTCGGGACCGTCCACGACGCGCGCAACATCGCGAATCCGGACCGGCGCGCCGTCTTGCGCGGCGATCACGAGCGCCCCGATGTCGGCGGCCGAGCGCAACTGGTCGCCCGATGTGACGAGAGTCTCCTCGCCGCGCGCCGCAAAGCTACCCGAAGGCATGGCGATCCCCGCGGACGAGAGCGTTCGTGCGATGAGGGAGGGCGAAAGCCCGCGGCTCGCCAACGCCTGCGTGTCGAGCTCGACGCGGATCTCGCGCCGGGCACCGCCCAGAAGCGTGGTCGTCGCAACTTGGGGCACCGCGCGAACGGTCTCTTCGAGCTCAGCCGCCATGCGGCGCAGCGCCATCGTGTCGTACCGTCCCGACGATAGGGTCACGGCGAGGATCGGCACGTCGTCGATCGACCGAGGGACGATCGACAGGACCTGTGCGCCCTCGGGAAGCTGAGCCCGCGCCGTTTCGATCTTCGAGCGCACGTTGACGACGGCGCGCTCGGGGTCGGCGCCGACGAAAAAGCGCACGACGAGCATCGCGCCCGACGGGCGCGAGGTCGCGTACACGTATTCGACCTCGGGGATCTCACGCACCGCCCTTTCGAGCGGCACCGTCACCAACCGCTCGACGTCAGCAGCGGAAGACCCCGTCCAGCCGGCGAACACGTCGATCATGGGGACGATGATCTGCGGCTCCTCCTCGCGCGGGGTGGCCACGACTGCGAGGGCTCCCAACGCGAGGGCAGCGATCACCAGCAGGGGCGTCAGCTTGCTCTCCAGGAACGCCGCCGCGATGCGTCCTGAGAGTCCCACTTGGTTCATCGCGAAAGCTCGACCCGGCGGCCATCGGCCAGTTCCGCGGCGGGCGCCGTCACGATCCGCTCTCCGGCGGCGAGTCCACTGGCCACCTCCACGCGCTCGTCCAAGGCGCTGCCGAGGGTGATCCACCTGAGATGCGCGACGTTCTCATCGACGACGAAGACCCCGGTCAACGGGCCGCGGCGTACGATCGCGGTCTCCGGAATGAAGACGATCGCCGGACCGTCCCCGGGAAAGCGTACCCTGGCAAACATGCCCGGGCGCAGCGTGCCGTCGGCGTTGTCGAGCAGCACTCGCGCCGTGACGGTGCGGGTGGCGGGATCGGAAGCAGGGAGGATCTCCGCTAGCGTGGCTTCGCGCGAGGCTCCGTCGGTCCCATCCACGACCACCGTGACCGCGCTTCCGGGCGCCAGCCCGCGCGCCGACGATTCGGGGAGCGCAGCCTCGAGCTTCATGCGGGCGGTGTCGACCACGATGAACATCGGCATACCGGGGGAAGTGGTGTCGCCTTTTTCGACCATCCGTTGTTCGATCACTCCGTCAAACGGCGCCGTAACCTCGCCGTAGCTCAACATCACACCGGCCGCCCGCACGCCTTCCTCGGCGGCGTGGAGGTTCGCGCGCGCCGCGTCGTATCCGGCGACGGCGTCCTCGAGGCTCTTGGGGGACGCCGCTTGCTTGGCCACGAGCCGCTCCAAACGCTCGCGCATCAATCGCGCGTTGGTCTCCGCCGCCTGCGCGCCGACGACCGCGGCCTCGGCTTGGGCCACGTGCGCCGCGACGTCGCCGCTTTCGACGCGCGCGAGCGTTTCCCCTTGCCGCACGCGCTGCCCCTCGCGTTTCAGGATTTTTGTCACCCGCCCGGCGAGGATCGTGCCGGGGGACGCGCGCCGCGCGGCCTCGACGCTCCCCGTCGCTTCGAGCCCGCCCGGAGACGGCACCGAAGCCGTCGTTTCGACCGCGACCGAGAGGGGAGGCGCGGCCTCGGGCCGAGCCTCGCCGTGGGGCGCGCCGCAGGAGAGGGACAACGCCGCAGTCGCCGCGAGCACGACAACAAAAATCGGGGGGGGAGGGCGATTCATACGGTCACTCCTTCTCGGCGACGTCTAAGGGGGGTGGGGCGATCGGCCGGCCTGCCGCGAGTTCGAAGGCGAGGCGGGACACGGCGAGGTCCCTCGTCGCCTGGGCCTTGGAGGCGCTTGCTTGCGTGGTGGACGCCTCGGCGCCGAGGAGCTCCACGATCGTGCCAAGCCCCTCGCCGTAGCGCTCGCGCACGATGCGCAGCACTTCCCGCGACAGCGTCAAGTTGCTTTCGGCCATGCGCAACCGTTCGGCCGCCGCGGTGCGATCCGCCTCGGCCCCGCGGATCTCGAGACCGACTCCGGAGGCGAAGGCCTCGCGCATGGCCTCGAGGCGGGCACGATCGGCTCGGGCGCGATCGCGCTTAGCTATTCCTTCGCAGCCGTCGTAGAGCGGAATGCGCACGAAGACCCCGACGGTCCAATTGTTTCCGCTCGGGGCGAACGGCTGGGATCCGTCCCACTCGTACTGCGCGCCGAGGCCGATCTGGGGGAGGCGGCCCGAGAGCGCGATCGACTCCCCCTGCTGCGCCTGGCCGATGCGCGCGTCGAACGCGCTCAAGTCCTGTCTCGCGAGGAGCGCCTCGGCAACGGTTGCGCTCGGGTCGTCTCCTGCCGGTTGCGGCTCGTCCGGGCTGATCTCGGGCGCGACCAGCGTGAACTCCTCCGCGTCCGTCGCGGCGAGCGCGCGGCGCAGGGCGGCGGCTGCCACGATCGCGCTCTGTTCGGCGCGCACGCGCATCGCGCGCACCTCGCCCAGGCGCACTTCGGCCTGCATACGGTCCGACGGCACCGCGATGCCTTCGTCGACGAGCGTTCCGGCCAGTTCGGCGTTCGCGGCAGCCGCCTTTTCGGCGTCGCGGGCGGCCGCGACCATCTCGTCGGACAACACGGCGTCCCAGAACGAACGTTTCGCGTCGAAGGCGATCTCGTCGCGCGTGCGGGACAGCATCGAATCGGCTGCCGCCAGTCCCAGTTTTGCCGCCCGCTGGGCCGCCGTGGTGCGCCCGCCGTCCCAAATGTTCTGCCGAAGGCTGACCCTCGTGGCGGCGTTCGTGTAGGGATCGGGTGAGTTCAGCGCGCCGAGCGCGAAGTCCTGGGCGGTGAAGCGTTCCTGGCTCAGCTTCGACGCGAACACGAACACCGGGTTCGTCGAACGCGCGTAGTCTTCGGTCAAGTCGAGGTGCGGCAGCCAGCCTGAGCGCGCCAGCGTGCGGTCGGCCTTGGCGCCATCGGCCTCGCTGGCCGCGGCCCTGACGAGAGGGTGGCGTTCCGCGGCGATCGCGGCGGCCGCGTCGGGGGTCAGAATGGTCTCCGCGATCGCCTGAGAAAACGTTGCCGCCGTGAGCGCGAATCCGATCACGGCGATCCGTAGGGCGGATACGTTGGGGTTGTGAGTCATGCGTTCTCCCGAGGATGCGCCACCCTCGTCAGGTGAGATGCGACCGAAAGGAAAAGGTCACCAGGTCGAATGCTACCCTCCCGGTCATGGAAAAGGACCCGGATAACGCCGAGCTTCTCTCCCGAATTCGCGCGGACGCGCCGGGCGCCTTCGACGAGTTCGTAGCGCGCTTCGGGGGACGGATCTACGCTTTCGGGATGAAGTTCTGCGGCGAGCGGGAAGATGCGAAGGACGTCCTCCAGGACACGCTGCTCCAGGCCTACCGGTCCTTGCGCAAGCTCGAGCACGCCGAGGCGATGACCTCCTGGCTCTACCGCGTCGCGGCGAATGCGTGCCTGACGAAGCGGCGCAAGGGGAAATTCGAGCCGGAGCGCGAGATTTCTCTCGAGGAGCTTCTACCCGGCCAGGGGCAGGATGCTCGGGTCCAGATCCCCGACCCCGCCGCGCTCCCGCACGACGACGCCGTCCGCGCCGAGACGAAAAGGCGGGTGCAAAAGGCGATCGGTGACCTTCCGCCCGCTTATCGCATCGTACTGGTCATGAGGGATATGGAGCAGCTTTCGACGCAGGAGGTCGCCGGCGCTCTGTCGCTCGAGATCTCGGCGGTGAAGATGCGTCTCCACCGCGCCCGCCTGATGCTCCGCAAGAACCTCGAAGAGTCGTACGCGGCGGACGTCCGCGCGAACGGGCGCCCATGAGCGGCGGCCATGTCCACGGCGGCCCCGAGTGCGTCGCGCTGTTTGCGAAGCTGTCCGAGTACCTGGACGGCGAGCTCGAGCTGGGAGCCTGCGCGGACGTCGAGGATCACATGGCGGACTGCGAGCCTTGCCGGGAATTCCTCGAATCCTTGCGTCGGGCGGTTGCGCACGTCGCGAGGATGGATGCGCCTGAGCTTCCCGAGGAACTCAAGAGAGATATTCTGTCCGCCTACGCGCGGGCAAGGGGGTCATCATGAACGTCGAGTCGTGGCTTCGTCTGATCGCGGGTGCCTTTGTCATGTTGTCCGTCGCCCTCGGGGTGTTCGTGAGCCCATGGTTTCTTTTGTTCACGGTGTTCGTCGGGGCGAATCTCTTCCAGTCGGCGCTCACCGGCTGGTGTCCGATGATGGCGATTCTCAAGTCATGCGGAGTCAAGGAGGCGTGAGGTGAAGAAGCAACTTCCGAGGCACGAAATCGGGATCGGCCGCAAGGTGTCCGGCACGTTCGACGCGGTCGTCGCGCGCACCGAGGCCGCTCTCAAAGAGCAGGGGTTCGGCGTTCTCACGCGCATCGACGTGAAGGCGACGATGAAGGAGAGGCTCGACGTCGACGTCCCGAGCAACGTCATCTTGGGCGCCTGCAACCCGCCGCTCGCCCACCAGGCGCTCACGATCGAGCCCCGCGTCGGCTTGCTCCTCCCGTGCAACGTCGTCGTTCGTCAAGACGGGAAGGCCGTACGCGTCGAGGCGATCGAGCCCTTCGCGATGGTTGAGATGTTCCCCGACAGCGACTTGAACGCCGTGGCGGCAGAAGCGAGCGACAGGCTGCGAAGGGCGATCGAGGCGATCTAGAAGTTTGCCGGCATCCTCGCACTAATCAATTCTGGCAACCCTTGCTCGGCTAATCGTCCTCGGCCAGGAGTTCGTCGAGACGTTTCTCGCTGATCGGGTTCGCGAGGTGCCAGCGCGCGTTGATCGCGACGACGGCGTCGGTGGAGCCCGTGAGCGTTTCGAGAACATGTATGGCCGGTTCCCGTTGGTCCCCAGAACCGAAGCTGGCGATGAGAGAAAGCGACGCGCACGCGATCACCCGGAAACGGCGGTCGGGGTTGTCGAGCGCCATCTTACGCAATTCTTGGAAGCGGCCGTCCGGAAGCATGACCGAAGTACGGCCGACGCCTCTGCGTAGGTAGGGCACGACTTCTACGCTCGTCATGCGGGCGCCGCTCAGGAGTTTCTGTGGGGGCGCCTCGCCGGCGATGATCGCCGCCGCGAGCGCCAGGTCGAGTCGGCCGTCTGCCCGGGCGCGCTGGTAAATGGCCTCGGCGCCCATCCGAATCGTCGCCAGCCCGACTAGATCGTTGATCACCATGGCATCGTCCTGCCGCAACAACCGCCCGAGCCGCACGACGCGCCCGAAATCCGCCATCGCGGTCTCGAATTGGTCCTCCCCTTGGCCCCGCGCGACGAGCGATCGCGCGAGCGTCAGCGCCAACGTCAAGTTGGGGACCTTTGTTTGGAACCCCTCGACCGAATAGATGCCCGGGTAGAACCGCATGGTTGCCTGATCCAGCCACGGTTCTGCCTCGACCAGGAATGGATCCCCCGGAGGCAGGATCTTTCCCAACACCGGATGGTCGACCCGGCGTCCCATGATGGCGTCGGCGTCCGGCGCACGCGCGCCATCGGGCTTCGTGAAGGCCGCGTACCACTCGGCGGCGTTACCTCCGCCGGTCCCTAGAGGGGCGAGCAGATCGAGGTCGGTCCGGAACCGGAGCGGCGATGGCGCGGTTTCCGGACAGGACCAGCAGGGGATAGCAAGCTGGTCGAGGACGATCGGCTTCGCCGTCGGGACCGTCGACGGGGCGATCGCCGACGCCGGCAGGCGGGCCGGGGGAGCGGAGTTTGCAACACCTTGATTGGCGCCGGTCATTCGGACGGCCAACAGGCCGGTCAGCGCGACGAGTACGGTAACCGCGGCGGTGACGGCGAGACGAGGGGATGCGAGCGGGGCACTCATGAGGTCTTCTCCTTCCGACGGGTTCCGGGGAATGCAGGCACGGCGACAACCGGCCGGCGATAGGCAAAAGCGTCGATCAGCACGTAGCTTTCACGAAGGCGCGGAAGGGCCACGACCGCCCGCAGCTCTTCGATTTGTTCTCCGGTTCCTGCCACAAACCAGTCATCACGCGACCGCAGTTTCGCTGTTGGCAGAGTCATATGGGCGACCACCAAGCCGAGAACCGCTGCGACCCAGGCGGCGCGCAGGGCTCGACTCGCATAGATTCGCGTCCAGCGGTCGAGCGCCGTCGGTCGAGCCAACGCAGCCCCTGCACGTTCGAGCACACGATCGCGCAATGCATCCGAGGGACTGCGTGGTTCAAGTTCGGCGAGGATCGTTTCAAGGTCGTTCCACTGGCCGCTCATCGGGACCTCCGGAGGAGACTTCGCAGCGTGGCCACCCCGAGCCTGTAGCGACTGGCTGCGGTGAATGTCGGAATGCCGAGTGATCGACCGATTTCGGAATGACTCAACCCGGCGTAGTCATGAAGGTAAATGACTTCGCGCCGCTTCGGCGAAAGCTGGGCGATCAGTGCCGAGACGCGCCGCGCATCGAGGACCCTGCCGTGGTCGTTGGCGGGCGCGTGCAGGTAGGGGTGCGCCTCGAGCGGTTCGGTGGGCCGACGTCGCCTTGTCAAATCGACCGCGATTCGATGGGTAAGCTTGAGTAGCCACCAACGCGGATCCTTGACAGCTCCCAGCTGGTCACGATTTTCGGCGACCCGCAGGAACACCGCCTGTACGACTTCTTCGGCGTCTTCCGTATCGCCCGTGCGCCACAAAGCGAGGCCGAACATCCGCTTGCTTGCACGGTCGTAAAGCTGCGCCAACGCCTCCCGACGGCCGGCAGCCACGCCCTCGAACATTTCTTTCCACGGTGCGAGATCATCCCAGTTGGTTGGTTCCTGCACGGCGGTCGTCTTCTCGATCTTTGTTCCGGACACTTCCAGGATTGCCTCCATGCTTAGGAGAGACGCACAACCCCCCGCGCCTTGTCAGTTCGCTCTTCTCGTGGCCGCGGCGCGTCCGCTAGTCAGTCCCTTTGTGTGCTCTCTTGCCTTCTCCTATCGACAAGGGCGAACAACGTGCCTGGGTGGGGGACCTGGGACCGGGGTTGCCCAGGCGTAACCCATCCTGGTCGAGTTCTGCGATTCGCGGCTTCGTTACCGAAGTAACCTCACGTCGTCGGTCTCGTCGCTCGCGCCTCTTCGAAGGTTGCATTGTCGCCATGGCCTCACGCGAGCGGTCGGTCGAACGCATTTACCTCGGCCTCGTTCAGGATCTGAGCGGCCTGCTCGAAGCAGCCCGCCGCTCGTCGGTACGCGCCGTGAACGCCGTCATGACGGCGACGTACTGGGAGATCGGACGGCGGATCGTTGTGTTCGAACAAGGCGGCGAGAAACGTGCGAACTACGGTGTGCGGTTGCTGGAACGCTTGTCGGCGGATCTGACGGGTCGGTTTGGAAGAGGATTTTCCAGGCAGAACCTTCACTCGATGCGGCAGTTCTATCTCTCGTTTCCACCTGAAAAGATTCGCCAGACAGCGCCTGGCGAATTCCCACTACCTTGGTCGCACTATGTCCTCCTGCTCGCGAGGTCTCGCTCGGCGGAGGCTCTGGCGTTCTACCACGCCGAAGCCCTCCGCGGCGGCTGGTCCGTGCGTCAGCTCGACCGCCAAATCGCGACGCAATTCTATGAACGCACAGCTCTGTCGAAGAACAAGGCAGCGATGCTCACGCGAGGCGCCGAGTCGCGGGCGGACGACGCGGTGAGTGCGGACGAAGAGGTGAAGAATCCTTTGGTCTTAGAGTTCCTCGGCCTGAAAGACGAGTACTCCGAGTCGGATCTCGAGGAGGCACTCGTGCGCCATCTCGAGGCGTTTTTGTTGGAACTCGGCGGCGATTTTGCATTCGTCGGCCGCCAGCGTCGCTTGCGAATCGGGAACGCTTGGTTCCGGGTCGATCTCCTGTTCTTCCATCGTAGGCTGCGCTGCCTCATCGTGATCGACCTCAAAATCGGAGAGTTCACGTCGGCCGACGCGGGGCAGATGAACGTCTATCTGAACTACGCACGCGAGCACTGGACGCAACCGGGTGAGAATCCACCGGTCGGGCTCATCCTCACCCTGGAGAAAGACGAGGCGTTGGCGCGTTACGCGCTCGATGGGCTGCAGAACTCTGTGCTCGCGCGCGAGTACCGGCTCGTCCTGCCCAACGAAAAGCGGCTTGCGGAAGCGATCGAGGCAATGCGAAAGCGTTGGAAGAGTCGTTCACGTAGTACAAACTGAGCCGGATCGGGCTCCCGGCGCATCGTGCTCGCGATGCGCGTTACGCCGTGGCCCCCGCCTCTTCGCCGACCTGCTCGGCGTGACCGCACCCCTCCTGCTCGCAGAGCAGGCGATGGCCGTCCTTCTTGGTGATCTTCTCGACGAGGTAGGGAGATTTGCACTCGGGGCAGGGCTTTGCGATAGGTCGGTTCCAGAGGACGAAGCCGCAGTCGGGGTAGCGGTCGCAACCGAAAAAGAGCTTCCCGCGCTTGCTCTTCCGTTCGACGATCTGTCCCTTGCCGCACTCGGGGCAGGGAACCCCCGTTTCCTTCATCTTGATGTACTTGCAGGTCGGGTAGTTCGAGCACGCGGTGAACTCACCGAAACGCCCTTGCTTGACCGCGAGCTTGCTCGCGCACTTGGGGCAGGGCTCGTCGAGCAGCACCTCGGCCTTGGCTTCCGCCTTGCCTTCTTTGCTCATCACGATCTTGCGGGTCGTCTTGCACTCGGGGTAGCCCGCGCATGCGAGGAAGGCCCCGAAGCGGCCGCGCTTCAGAACCATCGGGCGACCGCACTTCTGGCAGGGTTCCGCTTCGGTTTCGACCGGATCGGGGGCGGCCGCCGTGACAATCGCCGGCGCCCCAGCGGCGGGCGCCTCATCGTGCGAGACGCTTCCGATCTCGCGGGTCGTCTTGCACTCGGGGTAGCCGGAGCAGGCGAGAAACTGCCCGAATCGTCCCCACTTCAGAACCATCGGCTTCCCGCACTTGTCGCACACCTGATCGGTGGGGATCGCCTCGCGCTTCACGTCGCGCATTTCGGTCTTCGCTTTCGCGAGGTCCACCTCGAACTTGGCCTGGAACTCGCGCAGCGCATCGACCCAGTTCAGGCGCCCTTCTTCGATCTCGTCGAGCTCTTCTTCCATGCGCGCCGTGTAGCCCACGTCGACGATGTCGCCGAACGAGCCGACGATCAAGTCGTTGACGAGTAGGCCGAGCTCGGTCGGGAGGAAGCGGCTCTTGTCTTTCTCGGCGTAGTTGCGGTCCATGATCGTTGAGATGATGGCGGCATAGGTCGAAGGACGGCCGATGCCGTTTTCTTCGAGTTCTTTGACGAGGGTCGCTTCGGAAAATCGCGGCGGTGGCGAGGTGAAGTGCTGTCGGGGCAAGAGTGATCTGAGGTCGAGAGCCTGGCCTTCTTTTAGTCGCGGCAGCCGGCGGTCTTCCTCGTCGTCGGCTTCGACGTCGGCGGGGCGCGCGTCGTCGGTGGGCGCGTCCTCGTCCTTGCCTTCGTGGTAGACGGCGAGCCAGCCTGCGAACTTCAAGACGGACCCGGTCGCTCTGAAGCCGTACTCGCCGGCTTCGATGTCGGCGCGCGTCGTGTCGAAGAGCGCCGTTTCCATCTGCGAGGCCACGAAGCGATTCCAAATCAGTTGGTAGAGGCGGAACTCGTCACGGCCGAGAAAATCCTTCACGCTGTCGGGGGGGAACTCGAGCAGGGTGGGGCGGATCGCTTCATGCGCTTCCTGCGCGGCCTTGCCGACCTTGAACCGGCGCGCCTCTTTCGGGAGAGAGGTTTCGCCGTAGGTGTTCGCGATGTAGGCGCGCACCGCGTCGAGCGCTTCGTCGGAGGTTCGCGTCGAATCGGTACGCATGTACGTGATCAAGCCGACCGTGCCCGCGTCGCCGAGTTCGCGCCCCTCGTACAGCCCCTGCGCCAGGCGCATCGTCTTGGCGACCGGGAAACCGAGCTGACGCGCGGCGTCCTGCTGCAGTTTTGACGTGATGAACGGTGGCGGCGGGTTCTTCTTTTTTTCCTGCGACTGGATCTTGGCGACCGTAAACGGTACGGCATGGTCGTGCTTTGCCTTGATCTCGAGGACCAGAGAGGTCGATTCTTCGCTGGCCTGCCTCGCGGTTGTGACTTCCCAGCCGAGCTCGCCCAAAGCGCCGGTCATCTCCTCGCGCGATACGACCTCAATCTTTTTCCCGTTCTTCGCGACGAGCTTCGCGCCGAACTGCGGCGCCTCGCCCCCCCAAAGCTGCGCGGTCAACGACCAGTACTCTCTCGGGACGAACGCTTGGACCTCGCGCTCGCGCTCGACGATGATTCGGAGCGCGACGCTTTGAACGCGGCCGGCGGACAGGCCGCGGCGCACCTTGTCCCAGAGCAGGGGGCTGATCTTGTAGCCGACGAGGCGGTCGAGGATCCGGCGCGCCTGCTGGGCATCGACTTTGTGGGTGTCGATCTCGCGCGGGTTCTCGAACGCCGCGAGAATCGCCTTTTTCGTGATCTCATTGAACAGGACGCGCCGGAAGACGACGTCGGTGTCTTTCGACAGTTCTTCCTTGAGGTGCCAGCAGATCGCCTCTCCCTCGCGGTCGGGATCGGCGGCGAGGAAGATCGCGTCGGCGTCTTTTGCGGCCTTCCGGAGTTCCGTCAGGGTCTTCTTCTTCTCGGGCAGGGCGGTGTAGGTCGGCGTGAAGTCCTTCTCGTCGACCCCCAGCGACTTTTTGGGAAGGTCACGCACGTGGCCCATGGAGGCTTTCACGACGAATCCCTTTCCCAAGAACTTGTTGATCGTCTTGGCTTTGGCGGGGGACTCGACGATGACGAGCGATCGTGCCATGCATTCTTCCTTTGTCTTGGCTCTTAACTCTTAGCTCTCAACTCTTAACGGTGGGCTTCTGCCGCTTCAAGCCCCGGAGGCCCCAGTTCGAGGGCGGGCAACATAGTACCCACCCGCCAATGGATCAATACACCCGCGCAGCGCCAGAGCGAAGAGCGCCGTCTGAAGCCGCGCCACTCCGAACGTAGCATTGTCGGCAAGCCGGTCCACGTGGACGGGTCGCGGATCGTCGAAAAGGGCCAGAACGGCGGCCTCATCTGGGGTCAGGCCCTGAACCGGGCACCCCGACGGAACGGGGTCAGAGGGGCCCGGACGGGTCCCCGGGGCTTCCCGGGCCAGCGCGTCCCTGTACATAGGCGACAGCTCGGAGAGCACGTCCTCGACCGTTTGAACCAGTTTCGCCCCCTGCTGGATCAGCCGGTGGCAGCCCCGGGATTGTTCCGAGGTGACGGGGCCGGGGACCGCCATCACCTCACGACCTTGTTCGAGCGCGTGTCCGGCCGTGATGAGCGAGCCGGACTTATCGGTGGCCTCGACGACGATCGTCCCAGCGGAAAGGGCGCTGATGAGCCGGTTCCGCCGCGGGAAGTTCTCAGCCAACGGCGAGGTTTCGATCGGAAATTCGCTCACGATCGCCCCCGAAGCGGCGATCGCCTTGAACAGGTCCGCGTTTTCCGGCGGGTAGGTGTGCGCGAAGCCGCATCCGAGCACCGCGACGGTGCGCCCACCCGCTTCGAGGGCTCCCCGATGCGCCCAGGTGTCGATCCCGCGCGCTCCCCCCGAGACGATTTCGACGCCCAACGCGGCGAGGTCCCCCGCGAGTTCTCGGGCGAACTGCCGGCCGTAGGCGGTGGCGCGTCGCGATCCGACCATCGCAAGCCGGACGCGCCCGTTGGGCAGCTCTCCCTTGACGTAGAGAACCACGGGAGCGTCGGGGAGGGCGGCGATCATCGAGGGGTACTCCGCGTCGTCTCTCGCTACGATGCGGAGGTCCCTTCGAACCGCCGCATCCCATTCCGCCTCGACCCGCCGCATCAGCGCTGGCCGCGCAGCGACGATCTCTCGAGCGGTGGTGGTGTCGATCCCGGGGAATTCCCGCCACGCGGTCGCCGGTAACCGGAAGGCGACTTCACGGGGATCACCGTGAAGGTCGAGTGCGCGGCGCGCGGTCAAGGGCCCGACGCCGGGGAGAAGATGAATCGCAAGCCAGGCTGTCAATCGCTCCGGTGGCACGGGTCCGACCTCCGGAGGAGGCCCAAGGACTATCGGACACGTTTCCACGGGGGGCTAGCGGAACATGGATCCGAGGGGTTGCGCTTGCGCGACACCTCGGGGGACCCCTATTCGCTCTCGTCGCACTGGAGTGGGAGAAGTGTGCGTTTGGCGACGATTTTCACTGTCGGGGCTAGAGTGAGCGTCGCGAGGCGCATTCGGGTCGCCGAGGACGACCCGGTCACGCGCCGGTTCGTCGTGCGATCCGGACCGACGAGCGCTTGAAGAACATCCCCGTCCTCCCGCTCGATGTTGATGATCAACTACGGTGAGTTCGAGATCATCGTGATCGACAAGGAAAAAGGCGGCAAGGCGGACGCGTTGAACGCCGGCATCAACCTCGCGCGGTACCCGCTGCTCTGCTCGATCGGCGGCGATTCGATCATCGAAGACAACTCGCTGCGCCTTCCACCAGGATACCCTTCGGGGTCAGGTCTCCCATTGATTCCCTGTTAACATCGTGGACGTGGCGAACAGGGTCGGCCTCAACATCTCCTCGGAAGCGGTCAAGGCCAAGACCGGCAAGACCTGGGTGCAGTGGTTCGCCCTCCTGGACAAGGCGCGCGCTCACGCGATGAGCCACAAGGACATCGTCAAGCTGCTTTCGAGCAAGCATGGCCTCTCGCCGTGGTGGCGGCAGATGGTGGCCGTCGCGTACGAGCAGGCCAAGGGTCTGAGGGCCAAGCACGAGAAGCCCGATGGGTTCGAGATCAGCCGCAGCAAGACGATCAAGGCCCCGGTCGACGACGTGTACGAAGCGTGGGGGAACACCCGCCGCCGGGCCCAGTGGCTTCTCGGAGCCAAGCTCACGATCCGCAAGGCGACCGAGAACAAGGTCCTGCGCGTCACGTGGGGCGACGGCTCGAACCTCGAGGTCAGCCTTCACGCGAAGGGCGCCGCGAAAACCCAGATCGTCGTCCAGCACGGCAAGCTCGCCAGCGCCCGCGCGGCGGCGAAGCAGAAGGAGTTCTGGGGCGAGGCGTTCAACCGCCTCGCGCAACTCCTCGAGCCGTAGTTGGACAAGGCGGAGCGGCCGGCTGTTTTCTGGGCCTTCCTCTATTTTTTCGCCGTCCTTTGCGGTTACTACATCCTCCGACCCCTGCGCGACGAGATGGGGATCGTCGGCGGCGTGAAGAATCTGCCGTGGCAGTTCACGGCGACCTTCGTCGTAATGCTCCTCGCTGTGCCCTTCTACTCCGCCGTCGTCGCGCGTTTCCCGCGCCGCACGATCATCCCCGTCGTCTACCGGTTCTTCGCCGCCAACCTGCTCGTGTTCTTGCTCCTCGACCGCGTCGGCGTTTCCGAGGTCTGGGTGGCGCGGGTTTTCTTTGTCTGGGTCTCCGTTTTCAGCCTCTTCGTCGTGTCCATCTTCTGGAGCTTCATGGTGGACACGTTCCGCGCCGAACAGGGGAAACGCCTCTTCGGGTCGATCGCCGTCGGCGGCAGCCTGGGAGCGATCGCGGGCCCGTTCCTGGCGACGCTCCTCGTGAAGCCTTTCGGGCGCGCGGGTCTCTACGTCGCCGCCGCGCTCTTTCTCGAAGCGGCGGTGTTTTGCGTAAAGCGCCTGATCGCCTGGGCGGGAACGCACGACGCAGGCTCGCTCGGTCGAGCGCCCGACCGCGCGGTCGGCGGCGGCGCCTTCGCGGGATTCCGGCTCGCGCTGGCCTCGCCTTACCTTCTCGCCGTCGTCGGGATGATGCTCGCCTACACGACCACGTCGACCGTGATCTACGCCGACCAGGCCCGCATCATCGGCGCCACGATCCAGGATTCGACCATGCGAACGGCGTTGTTTGCCCGGATCGATCTCTGGGTCAACGTGGTTGCGTTGGTCATGCAAGGGGTCGTGACCGGATGGGTCTTGACCGTGCTCGGCTTGGGCGTCGCACTGTGCGTGCTGCCGGTTCTGACGGCGGGAGGATTTCTCGGGTTGGGGTTTGCCCCCGGCTTGGCGATGTTGGTCGCGGTGCAGATCGTGCGGCGCGGCCTCCAGTACGGGCTCGAGCGGCCCTCGCGTGAGGTGCTGTTCACCGTCGTGTCACCCGAAGAGAAGTACAAGGCGAAGGCGTTCATCGACACCGTCGTTTTCCGCGGCGGGGATGCGGCGGCGATCTGGGCGTACGACGCGGTGCGCTCGATCGCCCCTCCCCCTTACGTCGTCACCGCGGGTATGCTCGTCGTCTGCGCCGGGTGGGTCGGGGTCGCGTTATTCGCGGCGCGACGCCACGCGGCGCTCGCAAGAAAGGGAGCGTGATGGATCGCAATCGCCGGGAGTTCGTGAAGACCGCAGGCGTCGCCGGAACCGGCGCCACGCTTCTCGCCGTGCTGCCACCTCTCCCGAAGGTGAAGCCGATGAAAATTCTGATCCTGGGCGGCACCGCGTTCCTTGGCCCTCAGATCGTTGAGGCGGCGCAGGCGCGCGGCCACGTCCTCACCCTTTTCAATCGCGGCAAGACGAACCCCGGCCTCTTCCCCGACGTCGAGAAATTACGCGGCGACCGCAACGGCGACCTTACCAGCCTCGAGGGGCGCAAATGGGACGCCGTCATCGACACGTCGGGGTTCGTCCCGCGCATCGTCACGATGTCCGCGGAGCTTCTCGCCCAAAACGTCAAGCAGTACGTCTTCATCTCGACGATTTCCGTCTTTGGCGAAGGGATCAAACCCGGCACCGCCGAGGATGGCCCGCTCGCCACGATGCCCGACGAATCGAACGAAGAGGTGGCGAAGTACTACGGGGCGTTGAAGGCGCTCTGCGAGAAAGCCGCGGACAAGGCGATGTCCGGCCGCGCGTGGATCGTCCGCCCGGGGTTGATCGTGGGGCCCGGCGACAAGACGGACCGTTACACCTACTGGCCGGTGCGCGTCGCGCGAGGCGGTGAAGTACTCGCCCCCGGCGACGGCAGCGACCCGGTCCAGTACGTCGACGTGCGCGATCTCGCCGTGTGGCTCGTGCTCGGCATCGAACGCGACTTGACCGGAACCTACAACGCGACCGGCCCGGCCAAGAAACTGACGATGAAGGCCATGCTTGAGGGGATCAAGAAGGGAGTCGGCGGCGACGCGAAGTTCACGTGGGTCTCGACGGAGTTTCTCGAGAAGGAAAAAGTCGCCCCGTGGAGCGACCTCCCCGTGTGGGTCCCGAACCAAGACGGCGAGGAAGGGTTCACCCAGATCAGCTGCGCCAAAGCGATTGCGGCGGGCCTCACCTTCCGCTCCGCCGCGGCCACGGCGAAGGACACCCTGGCTTGGTTCAAGACGCTCCCGGTCGACCGCCGCGGCAAGCTCCTCGCGGGGATCAGCGCCGACAAAGAGAAGGAACTGCTGACGGCCTGGCATGCGACTAAGAAGGGTTAGTTCGAGCGTGATCGGGGTACGATCAACTCGTCGACTCCGCACCGAGGCCGTGATGCCGTTGCCCGAGCCCAAGCAGCCCCGAGGCTACCGTCCGCAGTCGCTCGACACCGACGAGGCGACGGAAAGGTATCTGTTCGATCGGATCCGCGAGCTACCGCCCTGGCGCAAGGCCGAGATGCTCTCCGCGTCTACTCGCGCTGCGTGCGAACTGGCGATGGCAGGGCTGCGCCAACGTCATCCCGCGGCGTCTGACGTCGAGCTGCGAAAACGCTTCGCCGCACTGACGCTCGGACGCGAGGTGTCGATCGAGTTGTTCGGCTGGGACCCGCACCTGGAAGGCTGGTAGTGACCCCCGATCCCGTCGAACTCGCTTTAATCCTCGGCCGGATGTTCGAACGTCTCGGTATTCGATACTGCGTCGGCGGGTCCGTCGCATCCTCTGTATACGGCGAGGTGCGAACGACGCTCGATGTCGATCTTGTGGCGGAGCTGCGGCCCGAACACATCGACGCGCTTCTAGCCTCTACGCGCGGCGAGTTCCACATCGTTGAAGCCTCAGTTCGTCGCGCCGTGCGTAACGCATCGAGCTTTAACGTGATTCACGAGGACATGCTCGTCAAAGCCGACGTCTACGTGTCGCCCGACGATCCCCTCCACCGCGATCAGCTCGCGCGCAGTCGTTCCGTCGCGTTGCGCGCCGTGCCGGGATCCGAGGTCCAACTGGCCTCGCCGGAGGATGTCGTCATCCACAAGCTCCGCTGGTACCGAATGGGCGGTGGCGTGTCGGACCGGCAGTGGCGTGACGTCCTCGGCGTGCTCAAGGTGCAAGGTGGCGCGCTCGACCGTACGTATCTCACGCGCGTCGCGGCCGACTTGAACCTCGCCGACTTGCTTGCTCGCGCGCTCTCGGAGGCCGGACTGGCAGCGGAATAGGGGACACGACTGGGAGTGTCCCCTATTCAGTCCCCGATCCCGCGTCGCGCACCGCGCGTGTCGCGATTCTCGCGACGATGAACGACACGATGATGGCGGCAGCGACGCCGGCGACCGTCACGACGATGCGCGCCATTGACCAGGCCGCGGCCTGGCCGGTCGCCGCGGCACCGGCCGAGGCGCCGAGCGCGACGTAGACGACGGTCGCGGGAATCATTCCGACGATCGTCGTGGCCGCGTAGATCGCCATTGGGATCGCGGTCAGCCCGAATAGATAGTTGACGTAGACGAACGGGAAGACGGGCGACAGGCGCACGAGAAAAACGATCCAGCCTCCCCGGGCGGCGATCGCACGATCGAGTTTGTCGAAGTCGGGGTAGGCGCGCGCCCACCGTCGGACGAAATCCCGAAGCCCGGTGCGGGCGAGGGCGAACGCCGCCATCGCGCCGAGTGTGGCCCCGAGCAGCACGAGGACGCTGCCGCGCGCGACGCCGAAAACGGCGCCCGCGGCGACGGTCAGGATCCAGACGGGGAGGAGCAGCACTGAAGCCGCCGCGTACACCAGGACGAACACGGCGCCGGCCCAGGGGCCCAGCGCGTCGATCCTGCGGACGAGGGTCTGCAGCGTCTCGCCGACAGGAAGGGTTCCGTAGAGCCCGGCGATTCCCATGAGAATCGCGGCTCCGAGCAAGACGCGCCCCCATGGAACGGGGTAAGATCTGGTTTTCCGAGTGCTCACGCGCGGAGACTAGCTCATGGACTGGGGTCTTTCGAATCGGCTCGCACGCATCCTCAAGCCGCCGCACGGCCACACCGTGATGCTGGCCGTCGATCATGGTTACTTCCTCGGGCCGACCTCGGGCCTCGAAGAGCCGCGGAAAACGATCGCGCCGCTGCTTCCGTACGCCGACTCTCTGATGCTGACGCGTGGGGTGCTGCGCACGTCGGTCGCGCCTTCGGCGAACGTGCCGGTGGTGCTGCGCGTGTCGGGCGGCGCGTCGATCTTGAACGAGCTGTCGCACGAAGGGCTGACGGTGGACATCGAAGACGCGATCCGCCTGAACGTCTCCGCGATCACGCTGTCGATCTTCGTCGGCTCTCAGGGTGAGCGCGCCACGCTGCTCAACCTCGCGAAGTTGGTGGACCTGGGTGAGAAGTACGGCATTCCGGTGCTCGCCGTGACGGCGGTGGGCAAAGAGATGACGCGCGACGCGCGCTACCTCGGCCTGTGTTGTCGCATCGCGGCCGAAATCGGCGCGCACTTCGTGAAGACGTATTACTGCGAAGGGTTTGAAGAGATCGTGCGCGCCACGCCGGTGCCCTTGATCATCGCTGGCGGAAAGAAAATCGGCGAGCGCGAGGCGATCGAGCTGGCTTTCAGCGCGGTGCGTGCCGGGGCGGCGGGTGTCGACATGGGCCGGAATATCTTCCAGTCGGACTGCCCCGTGGGAATGATCCGGGCCATCCGCGCGGTCGTGCACGACGGGGCGACGAGCAACGACGCCTTCGCCATCTACGAGCAGGAGAAATCCAAAGGTCCGCGATGAGAGTGGCGGTCTACTACTCGAACCGCGACGTACGCGTCGAAGAACGCCCGCGGCCTGACGCCGGCCCCGGCGAGTTGGTCTTTCGCGTCACGGCCTCCGGAGTTTGCGGCAGCGACGTCATGGAGTGGTACCGCCTGGCCAAGGCGCCGGTCGTCCTTGGCCACGAGGTCGCGGGCGAGGTCGTCGAGATCGGAGCGGGGCTCGCGGGATTCGCCGTAGGCGACCGCATCGTCACGACGCATCACGTTCCGTGCAACGAATGCCGCTACTGCCTCGCGGGGCAGCACCCGGTGTGCGACACGCTCCGCAAGACCAGCTTCGACCCGGGAGGATTCGCGGAGTTCGTGCGCCTCCCCGCGGCGAACGTCGCGCGAGGCACCTTCGCAATCCCGGATCACGTCTCCTACGAAGAGGCCTCGTTCGTCGAGCCGCTCGCCTGCGTCGCCCGCGGCCAGCGCATCGCGGGCGGGGTTGCGGGGAAAACCGTCGCCGTCCTCGGGAGCGGGATCTCGGGGCTGCTCCACGTCCTCTGGGCGAAAGCACACGGGGCGGCCAGGATCCTCGCCACCGACATCCACCCGTTCCGGCTCGACGCCGCGCGGCGCGCCGGCGCCGCCGTCACGATCGACGCGCGCCAGCAGGACGTCCCGGCGCGCGTCCAGGAAGCGAATGAGGGGCGTGCCGCAGATCTCGTGATCGTTTGCACCGCCGCGCTGGCAGCCGTCGGGCAAGCGCTGCACGCGGTCGATCGGGGCGGCACGGTCCTTTTCTTCGCGCTTTTTCCGCCGGGTGTGACCTTCCCGTTCCCGGTCTACGAGCTCGGGAAGGACGGCATCACGATCCTCCACTCGTACGCCGGCCCGCCGGCCGACATGCGCGCCGCCCTCGATGCGATCGCCGCGCGACGGGTGGACGTGGTGTCGTTGATCACGCACCGGCTCCCGCTGGCCGAAACCGGCGAGGCCTTCCGCTTGGTCGAAGAAGCGGGCGAGTCGTTGAAAGTGATCGTCGAACCGCAGCGGTAAAAGGGGACACTCCCCTATTCGTCAGCGACCCACCTTGACTACGCAGGCGCCGGCGGTGTCGCCGGCGGCGCAGCCGACGAACAGGCCGTAGCCGCCGCCCAGGATGTGTAGCTCCTCGATCAATTCGATGATGAGGCGCATCCCGGTCGGGCCTTGCGGGTGGCCGTAGACGAGCGACGAGCCGTAGTTGTTGAAGCCGTCGAGCTTCAGGTCGAGCGCCTTGGCGAGGTAGACGTCGTTCACCGCGAACGGGTTGTGCGTCTTGATCGCCTTGACGTCTTTGAGACCGATCCCCGCCGCCTCGAGCGCCGATTTCGCCGCGGGCACCGTCGCCATCGCCATGAACCCCTTCTTAGCCCGTCCCTGGCCGTAGGAGCAAAGCTGTACCTCGACCGACGCGTCCTTCGACATCGCCTTCGCGCGATCGCGCGAGGTGACGATCATTCCGCAATTGCCGTCGGCAGGATGGGTCTGGCTGCCGAACGTGACGGTGCCGTTGGGCATCACGGGCCTCAACGCCGCCAAGCCGTCTTTCGTGGTCGTGAAGACCCCTTCGTCATTCGCCACGGTGGCCACGGTCTTCCGACCCGACGCGTCCTTCACCTCGAAAGGGAGAATCATGTAGCGCTTCTGGAACGCGCCGTCCGACGCCAACGCCTGCTGGTACTGCTGGTACCGGACGAGCGTGCACTCGTCCTGTTGCTCGCGCGTGATGCCCTGTTCGGCTGCCACGTTTTCGGCGGTTTGGATCATGGAATTTTTCGCCCACGGATCGTGACCGAACGAGTCCATGACGATGTCTTCCTTGTCGCCCATGCCGCCCGGACCCAGCGGGTTCGGGTAGTAGACGTGCGCGCCGTTGCTGCACCGGTCGGCCGTCACCGCGAGCACGGTGTGCTCGCCCGAGGCGTCGACCTCCGCGGCGGCTGTCGCGAGCGTGCGGGCGCCGGTCGCGCACGCCTGCGAGATCGTCGGCCCCGTGATCGCTTCGGCGCCGATCATCGCGGCGAACCACGGCCCGCCGTATAGCTGGTGCTTTTGCAGGATCGTCATCCCGAGGGCGATCGCCTCGATCGAGCCGGTGGCGATCTTGCGGTCCGCCAGACTGTTTTTCGTGGTGTCCGCGGCCAGGGCGATCGCGTTCAGGTGCGACAGAGAGCCCTGCCACTTGCAAAAGGGGGTACTCCAGTAGGCGCCGTAGGGGACGAAGCTCTTGTTGAAGCGCATGAGATCCTCCAATCGAGGAGTTTAGCAGGGGGGGAGAACGGTTCCAGATAGAATCCGGACATGCTCCGTCACACTTATCTGCATGTGCCCGGCGTGGGCGAAAAGCGCGAGCGTGACCTGTGGCTGCGCGGATTCACCGACTGGGAGGCCTTTCGCCGCGGCCACCCCGCTGGGGCTTGGCGGGAGCTCATCCTCGGTTACTTGGACGACGCGAGGGCGGCGCGCGAGCTCCCGAGGCGAGAGGCGTGGCGGCTCGCCAACCAGTTCCCGGGACGCACGCTGTACCTCGACATCGAGACGACGGGGCTGTCGTTCGAAGGGGATTCGGTGACCTGCGTCGGCGTGTCGGATGGAACGACGACGCGCGCGTTCGTGCGCGGTCTGGACCTGGCGCAGTTTCCCGAGGCCCTCGAAGGTGTCGAGCTGCTGGTCACCTACAACGGGTCGCTGTTCGATCTTCCCGTCCTGAAGAGCGCCTTTCCCGGCGTCGACTTCGATCGCTTCCACCACATCGACCTGCGCTTCCCGCTGCACCGGCTCGGCGTGAAGGGCGGGCTCAAGGGGGCGGAAAGGCAGCTCGGGATCGGCCGGCCCGACGCGCTCGTCGGGGTCGACGGGTTCATGGCCGTCTTGCTCTGGCGAGCGCATCGCGAGGGGACGGCCACCGCGCTCGACACGTTGCTGCGCTACTGCCTCGAGGACGTCGTCAACCTGAAGCCGCTTCTGGCCCTGACCTACAACCGGCTCACCTCGGGGCTACCGCTCGCGATCGCGCCGATCGAGGACGACACCCGACCACCGATTGCCTACGCCGCCGATCCCGATCTCGTTCGTGAGCTGCTCCAGAGGCGCGCTTGGGCGTGAAGCGCCTTGCCGGAGTGTTCGCGCTCGCCACGCTCGTGGCCTGCGGCGGCCAATCGGAACGAGAGCCTACGCAGGTGCCGCACACCGAAGCGCCCTTCCTGAACCAGGCCTCCGGCGTCGCCTACGTTGGCGGCGAGACCTGCCGCCCCTGTCACGCCGAAACGTGGTCGACCTTCTCGCACACGGGGATGGGCCGGTCCTGGTATCCGCTCACGGCCGACCGGGTCATAGAGGACTGGACGGCCCGCAACACGTTCGACGTGAAGGCGACCGGCCTTCGCTACCAGATGTTCCGCCGTGACGGGAAGTTCTTCATGCGGCAATCGCTCGTCGATCCGAAAGGTGCAGAGACCGCCGTCGACGAGCGCGAACTCATCCGGGTCGTGGGTTCAGGCAACCACAGCCGCGCGTATCTCGTGTCCGTCGGGGACAAACTCTTCCAGGCCCCCATGTGCTGGTACACGAAAGACGCGCTTTGGGATCTGTGCCCGGGCTACGAGCAGAACAACGACTACTTCTCGCGCGAGATCGATCGCACCTGCGTGTTTTGTCACAACGCGCGCATGGAGCGACAGCCCGGCGCTCGCAACGCCTACGTTCCGCCCATCCCGAACGGCATCGACTGCGAGCGTTGCCACGGTCCCGGCCGGCTTCACGTCGACCGGTGGGCGGAAGGAGAAACACCGACCGGACAGGGCGACCCCGCGATCGTCAATCCCAAGCGACTCACGGAAAAGCTGCGGATGGAGATCTGCTTCCAATGTCATCTCGGCGACTCGAAGTCGACCGAGCGCGTTGCGCGCTACGACGCGACGCTCGAGGAGTGGCGCCCCGGCCGCCCGATCGCCGCCGCCATGGTCCCGTACCGCTTCTCCGAGACGACCCCGCACGACTACGGTCTCTCCGCTCAGGTCGATCGCCTGCTCCTCTCGCCGTGCTTCGTCGAAAGCCAAGGACGCCTCGAGTGCGTCACCTGTCACAACCCGCACCTGACCGTCTATCGCAAGGACCGCCCGCCGGATTTCTTCACGTCGAAATGCCTGGGCTGTCACGCGAAAGAGGCGTGCACGGCTCCGCCCGACGCCCGGGGGGCGACCTCGCCTCCCGACGATTGCGTCCGCTGCCACATGCGGAAGGGGGAACCCAGCGACCATCGCCATGCGGAGTTCACCGACCACTGGATCCGCAAGCGCATCGACGAACCGTCACGGCCGCGCTCGACCTTCGACGTGGAGCCGTACCTCCCCGGCGAGCTTGCGGCGTTGCCACGGGCCGACCGCGCGTTTTACACCGGCCGCGCGATTTCGCTGCGCGCCCACGCGGTTCCGCCGCAAGAGCAGCGCTCGATGTGGCCCGAGGCCGAGCGCGCGTTCCGGGAGGCGATCGGGCTGGGCTTTACGAACCCGGACGGGTGGTTCTTCCTCGGCAAGGCCCTCCAGGCTCAGGGGAAGCATCGGGACGCCGCGGAGGCCTTCGCCTCGGCCTACGCAAAAGAACCGTCGTCGCACGACGCGGCGTTTGCCCACGGTCAATCGCTCCTGAGGCAGAAGCGAACGGAAGGCGCGGAACGCATCTTCGAGGCGATGATCCGCGATCACCCCGAATCCGCGGCGCCGCTCGCGGAGTTGGCGCGATGCCGCGCGGAGCGCGGCGATTTCAACGGAGCGCTCGACCTCTACAAAAAGGCGCTCGAGCGCGAGCCTTGGAATGCGTCGATGCATGAAAACGCCGCGATGATGCTGTCCGCCCTCGATCGTCATGAAGAAGCGATGGCCGAAGCCGGGGAGGCGATTCGTTTCGATCCCGAAAGCCCCCGCGCGCGGGAAACCTACGCCACGCTCGCCGGGCGCGCGCGCTAGGCGCCGGGCCGGCGGATGAACGAGGTTCGGGCGATCTGGTCGCGGATCTTGTAGGCCTCGGCTTCGACGCCCTTCAGTTTCGACACAGCGGCCTCCGGGAGGTCGCCGCGCCCGAGCAGAATCTCGAGGTAAGCAAGGATCGCCGTCAGCGAGTTGTTCGTTTCGTGGCGCACGTCGGCAATCAGTGTAGCCACGTCGTCGGAATCGCCGCTCATGACATCCTCCTCGTGTCCACCCGCATCGCCCCTGACACGACGCGGGCGATCTCACCGGCCATGCCCTCGGTCTCGCCGCGCGTCATCGTGAAGTGCTTCGCGCGAAGGGAGTTTCTGACCCTCCTGACGAGACCCACTCCGACCGCGGGGACGGTGGCGATCAGCGACGTGTCGTCTTCCAGGAGTTGCGCGACCCGTGTTTTGAACACCTCGGAGAGGCATTCCATCTTCCCGATCTCGTCGAGCACGACGAGGACGCCCGGCTCGCGCGGCGTCAGCGCGTCGAGGCCGATCGACTCGAGCCCTGTAAGGTCGACGCCGTACGGCCCGATGCGTAGTGGCCCCTTGGTGCGCACGTGCGCAAGCGGGAACGACCGGCCGTCGAGCGTGACGCCCTGGAACCCGACGCGGTGGCCGTCCTCGCGAAGCTCTTCGGTGACGAACCCGGTCATCGGGACGCGGCCGCGCAGGCGTAGGACGATTCCGCGCACCGTGGTCGTCTTCCCCGAGCCGGGGTGGCCGGTGAGGATGATCTTGACGTTCGCTGCGGTCGAGGCGACTGTGGCAGGAGAGACAGGAATCGAACCTGCAACCCCCGGTTTTGGAGACCGGTGCTCTGCCAATTGAGCTACTCTCCTGTGCGATCGAAACGGCCGACCCGAACGCGGCAAAGCGGCCCGAAGTGTACATGCCGCCGTACGGAACGTCTAGCGGCGCCGCCACGAGCCACGATGGCGGCTACGCCCCTCGACCTCGTACTTGGCCTCGAAGTTGGTCAGTGCGCCGTCGACCGGGAGCGGGAACTCCGGCCCCCCGAACACCGGCTGCCTGGCGAACGCGAGGTGGGCGTCGAGGAGGGGCTCAATCACGCTCCAGTAGTCGTCGTGGTCGGTGGCGACGTGGAGCCATCCCGAAGGGACCAGCGTCTTAGCCAGCGCGTCCACGTTGGCGGCCTGTAAGAAGCGCCTTTTGTGATGGCGCTTCTTCGGCCACGGGTCGGGATAGAAGATGTAGTAGGTCGATACCGACCCCTCGGGGATTGCGCGCCGCACGAGGTCGCTCGCATCCGCTCGGACGAAGCGCACGTTGTCGAGGTTGGCGCGCTCGGCGCGCGTTTCGACCAGCCTCAGGTACTCGTTCGACCACTCGATGCCGAAATGCAATACCTCCGGCCGCGCGGAGGCGCAGGCGAGCAGGAAGCGACCCTTGCCGATCCCGACCTCGACCTCGACGGGCCCCTCCCGGCCGAACACCCGGCGCCAATCGAGCTGTTCGACGCCGACCTCCGGCTCGAGCCTGAGGGGGGACACGGAGGGCAACCGGATCGTCATGGCGTCATTGTTAGCACGGCCGGGTCGCCACTCACATCGACACCGGGCCGGGAGACGCACCCCCTTCGAGCACCGCCGTCACGGCGCCGACCAGGTAGAGCGACCCGGCGACGAGCACGAGGCCGCCCGGGCCGGCCAAGGCGCGCGCCTTTTCGAGGGCGCGGGCCGGGTCGGGGTCGGCCCCCGCGGGAAGCCCGAGCGCGCGGGCCGCGGCGGCGACGTCCTTGGAGTCGGCGGCGCGAGCGACGGCGGGCCGGGTTGCCACGACCGAAGCAATGTGTGGGACCAACGGCCCGAGAATCCCAGGGAGGTTCTTGTCGGCCATGGCCGCAAGAAGCAGTACCGGTTTCGGCCCGCCGCGAAGCGCCAGGTGAGCGGCCAGCGCTTCGGCACCGGCGACGTTGTGCGCGCCGTCGAGGAGGATCGAAGGAGCCCCTTCGATGAGTTGCAATCGCCCTGGCCATCGCGCCGTTTCGAGACCATGTCGCATCGCTCTAGGGTCGGGCGCATGCCCGAGCTCGCGCGAGAACGCCTCGAACGCCGCGACGGCCACCCGAGCGTTGGCCCGCTGGTGCGTGCCATCGAGCGAGAGCCTGACGCCGGAGGGGAGCCTGGCTGCGCGCGCATCGATCCACGTCGCGCCGATCGCATCGCACCGCGCGCGCAAAACGGTGACGATAGCAGGCTGCGCGACGCCCGAAACGACCGGCCGCCCGGCACGGACGATGCCCGCCTTCTCGAGGGCGATCGCTTCGAGCGTCGTCCCGAGCGTTTCCAGGTGATCGAGGCTGACCGTGACGATCGCGGAGGCGAGGGGCTCGGTCGCGTTCGTCGCGTCGAGGCGTCCGCCCAGGCCCACTTCGAGCACGGCCGCGTCCACCCTCGCGTCGTGGAAAGCGAAAAGCGCCGCGGCGGTCATCACCTCGAAAAATGACGGATGGGCCTCGAGTCTTCCCTCGGCCAGCCCGCGCTCGCAAGCGGCGCGAACGACCCCAAGCACCCGATGGAACTCCCCATCCGTGATGTCCTCGCCCGCGATCCGGATCCGCTCGTTCGGCCGCACGAGATGCGGCGAGGTGTACAAGCCCGTGCGATGGCCGGAAGCGCCGAGCATCGCGTCGAGCATGGCCGCAACCGAGCCCTTTCCGTTCGTGCCGCCCACGAGCATCGAGGGCGTGGCGCGCTCGGGATGATCGAGGAGCGCGAGCAGCGTGCGGATGCCTTCAAGCCCCAGCTTGATGCCGTGGGACTGCAAGCCGTAGAGCCAGGCGATCGGGTCGTTCGTCAAGAGAGGGCCCAACAAATTCCGGGGGCTATCATAGCCCGGACTTGAACGCGGCAGGAGAGTGCCGCGGCCGGAGGGACGGTTGGAGGAAAGAGGTAAGGTGGCGATCCTCGCGGCGATCGCCGGGGCGCTGCTCTTGCTGTTCGTCCGTCTCGGCGCCTACCCGTTCCTCGACCCCGACGAGGCCCGCTTCGCTCGCACCTCGGTCGAAATGATGCGCAGCGGCGACTACGTCGTGCCGACCTTCGAAGGAGAGCCGCGTCTGGTCAAACCGCCGCTGTTGCATTGGGTGCAGACCGCGCTGTTCCAGTTCGGCGGCCCCAACGAGTTCCTGGCGCGACTCCCCGCCGCGGCGGCGACGCTCATGTCACTTCTTCTCGTCGGGTGGATCGGGTGGCGTCGCTTTGGCGTCGAGGGCGCGGCGTGGTCCGCGGTCATCTTCCTGACGTTCCCGATCGTCGTGTTGATCGCCCGGGTCGGCACGTTGGACGCGCTGCTGTCGGTCCACATCCTGGCGGTTTTGGCCCTCGACCTCGTGCAGCACGATCACCAGGAGCTCGAGCGCACCGGGGTGATCGGGCTCTTGTTGGGCCTGGCGTTCCTGGTGAAGGGACCCGTCGGCGTGGTTCTCCCGCTCGCCATGATTCTCGCGGGGCGCACCGCGACCGGACGCGACGTTTTGCCCTCGCTGAAGACGGTCGTCACGACGGCTCTCGCCTTGTCCGCGGTGGTCCTACCTTGGGGACTCGTCTTCGTCCAGCGGATCGGGGTGGGAAACGTCGTCCGCCTGTTACGCACCGAAGCCATCGACCGCGCGGTCAGCGGGACCGCGCACGTCGAGCCTTGGTGGTACTTCCTCGGTGTTTGCCTCGTCGCGTTTCTCCCGTGGGCGGGACCGCTCTTCCTCGGTACGATTCGAGGGCTGACGCGCTGGCACGATCACGACTCGCCGACGGGGCCGTATGCGGCCGCTGCGTTTACCGCGGGGCTGGTCTTTTTCTCTCTCGGCAAGGGGAAGCTGCCGAACTACATCCTTCCGCTGGCGCCGCTCGCCGCGCTCATCGTCACGTTCGAGCTGGGCCAAGAACTCGTTAATCCGAAACGCCGGCGGGCGGGCTCGAGCATGGTGGCCATTACGCTCGTCGCGTTGTCCTTCGGCCTCGGGGTGGCAGCGGTGATCTCGCTCGAGAGCGATGCCCGAGGGACGGCCTATGTCGGTGCCGTGGCGTTCGGGGCAGCCGCCCTCGTCGCACTTTTCGGCATGCTCAAGAGTTCGCCGCGGTTGGTCTATGGGGCCGCAGCGGTGGCCTCGTTCACGTTTCTTCTCGCGGTCGTCGTCGGCGCCCCTTCGGTCCTCACCGCGACCCGCAGTGCTGCGCCGCTGGTTGACGCCGTCCCCGCGCTCCGGTCGGTCCGCCCGCTCGTGGTCGTCGACATCAACTTGCCGAGCTTGACCTACTACGCCGATCGCGTACCCCAAAGGTTGGTGGGCGAACAGCTGGCGGAGCGCCTCGATCGCGGCGATGCGCCGCTTATCGTGATCGCCGACAGCGACCACGACAGGCTTCCCGCGAATGTGCGCTTGCGCCTGCGGGAGCTCGGGCGCTCGGGAAAGCTGCGCGTTTTCGAGCCCGTGGCGGCCGCCTTGACTCCCGCGGGAAGCCGCTGGTAGGTTCCCGGTCATGGCGTGGTTCAAGAAGGAAAAGACCCCCAAGCTCCCGGCGGGCGAACGGAAGTTCGTCATGCCCGAAGGGCTCTGGGTCAAGTGCGAGAACTGCAAGGAGATCATCTACAAGAAGGAAGTCGCGCGAAACGCCAACGTCTGCCCCAAGTGCAACTACCACTTCCGGATCAGCGCGCGCGAGCGTCTCGACAAGATGTACGACGACGGCCGCTACCGGGAGTTCGACAGCGAGATCGCTCCGGTGGACGCGCTCGAGTTCGTCGACACGAAGCCCTACGCCGCACGACTGGTCAGCTACCAAAAAGAAACCGGTCTGAAGGATGCGCTCGTGTCGAGCGAGGGGCTCATGGGCGGCATGCCCGTGATCATCGCCGCGATGGAGTACGGCTTCATGGGCGGATCGATGGGGAGTGTGGTCGGCGAGAAGATCACGCGCGCCGCCGAGCGCGCGTATGACGCGAGCTGTCCGTTCATCGTCGTCTCGTGCTCCGGTGGAGCGCGCATGCAAGAGGGGGCGCTTTCGCTCATGCAGATGGCGAAGATCTCCGCGGCGTTGGCGCGGCTCGACGAGAAGGGGATCCCCTACATCTCCATCCTGACCGACCCGACGACGGGCGGCGTCACGGCGTCCTTCGCGATGTTGGGGGACCTGATCATCGCGGAGCCCAAGGCGCTGATCGGATTTGCCGGCCCCCGCGTGATCGAGCAGACGATCCGTCAGAAGCTCCCCGCGGGTTTTCAACGGGCCGAGTTCCTGCTCGAACACGGGATGATCGACATCCTCGTGGACCGCACGCAGCTGCGCGATACGGTGATTCAGTCCCTTCAGTTCATGGTGGGGGCGGCGCGGCCCGCCAATGTGACCTCACGCTAGAAAAGGGGACACTCCCAGTGCTGTCCCAACGTTTGAGGTCGGAGCGTCTGTAAGTCGTTGATCATGAAAGCGTAAGCAGTGATTTTTCTTGGTCTCGATTTGAATTGCGGATTCCGGTTCGGCGACCCTGCGAAGCACGACTTCGTGGGGGTG
>JAQBEH010000113.1:0-40534 GCA_032124015.1 Acidobacteriota bacterium | reverse complement strand
CCCGGGCTTCCTCGAAACGTCCTGCCCCCGCTGCGGAAAGCCGGCACGCCGCGAAACCGACACGATGGACACGTTCGTGGATTCGTGCTGGTACTACTTCCGCTATTGCGATCCGCAAAACGACGAGGCGCCCTTCGATTGGACGAAGGTCTCGCCCTGGTTTCCCGTCGATCTCTATATCGGGGGGATCGAGCACGCGACGATGCACCTCATCTATACGCGCTTTTGGACCAAGGTCATGCGCGACCTCGGCCTCGTGACGATCGACGAGCCGGTGACGTCGCTCTTCACGCAGGGCATGGTCATCAAAGACGGCGCGAAGATGTCGAAGTCCAAGGGAAACGTCGTCGACCCGGACCACATGGTGGAGCGCTACGGGGCGGACACGACCCGGCTGTTCTCGCTCTTTGCGGCGCCCCCCGAGCGCGACCTCGACTGGAGCGAAGCGGGTGTGGAGGGGTGCTTCCGTTTCCTCGGCCGTCTGTGGAGAACGTTCGAGAAGGCCAGGCCGTCGCTTCCGCCCGTAGGATCGCCGCCTCCGCCGTCCGCAGGGTTAGGGGACGCGCTGGCGCTCCGCCGGAAGACGCATCACACCATCCGCCGCGTGACCGACGATCTCGGCCCTCGCATGCATTTGAACACCCCGGTCGCCGCCATCATGGAACTTCTCAACCTGATGACGCCTTTGGCTTCGGTCGAAAAGATGAGAGACGGAGAGGCCTTCGCGGTGCGCGAGGCGTTCGAGACGATCGCCCGGATCCTCTGCCCGTTCGCGCCGCACGTCGCGGAAGAGTTGTGGGAGAACCTCGGCTTTCCACCCTTCGTCGCGACGGCCGCCTGGCCTTCAGCCGACGCTGCGCTCCTGGTTCACGACGAAGTGCTGCTCGTCGTGCAGATCAACGGCAAAGTGCGCGGGAAGCTGACGGTGGCCGCCGGGATGTCCGAAGCCGAGGCGATGGCCGCAGCACGCTCCGACGGCAAGGTCGCCGCCTACCTGGACGGCCATAAGATTCGCAAGACCGTCTTCGTCCCGGATCGGCTCTTGAACGTGGTCCTGGGATGAGCCGCGCCCACGTCTTTTGCGCCGTCCTGATCGCGGTCGCTTTGGCCGGTTCGGGCTGCGGGTACAAGCTCGCCGGGACGGGGACATTTCTTCCGAAGAACATCAAGGCGATCGCCGTCGCCCCGTTCGAAAACCGGACCTCGCGGCCGGAAGTCGAGGTGCGTGTCACCGAAGCGGTTGCTCGGGAGTTGTCCCGGCACGGTTCCATCAAGGTCGTGACCGACAAGGCGGTGGCCGACGCCTATCTCGAGGGTGTCGTCACCGAGTTCCACACCTCGCCCGTCCAGTTCAACTCCGAAGGGCGCGCCACGCGGCTCGAGAGCACCGTGGTGCTGCGCGCGAGCGTTCGGGACCTCATCACGGGCGAGATCCTCTGGAGCCAGGCCAACCTGCTCTTCCGCGATCAATTCGACGTTCAGCAGGAACAGGCCGACTACTTCGACCTGGAAACGTTGGCGCTCGATGCCCTGGCCCGCGGTGCCGCGCGGACGCTCGTCAATTCGCTCACGGAGGGGTTCTGATGGCCTCCGCGTCGTCGACCGGCGGACGTTGGGGGGGAGCCGCCTTGAAGGGCGTGCTGGCCGGAATCCAGAAGGGCTGGCCGCCCGGCCTGACGGTCCTGACCGGCGACGATCTCTACCACCTCGACCAGGCGCAATCCAAGATTCTCGATCACCTCGTGCCCGACAGGAAAGGCGCGTTCGGCCACTCCATCTTCGGCGACGAGCCGATTTCAACCGGAGCGCTCGTCGGGGCGGCCCGGTCGACCGGCATGTTCGCTTCGCGCCGGGTTGTTTTCCTCCGGGACATCGCAAGCCTGGAGGGCGACCCGGAGCCGCTGTCCACGTACGCCGCAAGCCCCGGAGGCGAGAGCTTCCTGATCGTCCGCGCGCCGAAACTCGACCGCAAACGAAAGCTCCACAAAGTGCTGGCGGAGGCCGGGGTGTGTCTCGTGTTCCGCGCGCCAGCCGGCAGTGCCGAATTCAAAGCGCTTTCTGCTGAGATGTCCGCCATGGCGGGGGCGCGCGGGGTGCGGCTCAAGGAGGGCGCGGCGGGCCTCCTGCTCGACGTTTTCGGTCCGGATCTGAATCGCATCGCGTCCGAGCTCGACAAGCTGGCGATCTGGCTCGGCCCCGAAGCCGGCCAAGGCGCGCCGGTTGATGCGGCAACCCTGCGCGAGCTCATCGCCGGCTCGGAGATCCTGACCGGATGGGAACTTGCCGACGCGGTGACCGAACGCGATGCCGCTGAATCGATGGCCGCCGCCCGGCGCCTGCTCGATTCGGGGAAGGAGCCGATCGTCATCCTCGGCAGCCTCGCGTCGCGCGCCCGCTCGCTCTTGCGCGCCAAGGCGTTGACCGAGGCCGGCGTTCCTTTGAAGACGGTAATCGACGGGGCGCGGGCCTGGTATTTTCGCGACGCGCTCGCGAAGGGTCTGAAGCGCTACACCTTGGCCGAGCTTCTCGACATGCCCGCGCGATTCCTCGAGGCGGATCGTTGCCTCAAGAGCCGCTCCCTGGACAAGGGCGCCGTTTTGGAAACGCTCGTTTCGGACCTGACCACCCCTGCGGCGGAGCACCGATGAACGCACCGCACGAACTCGTGATCATCCTCGACTTCGGCTCGCAGTACACGCAGCTCATCGCGCGTCGCGTGCGCGAACTCGGCGTGTACTGCGAAGTGCTCCCGTTCCACGCGGGGGTCGACGCGGTCCGCGCGCGCCAACCGAAGGGGATCGTCCTATCCGGCGGACCGGATTCGGTGTATGCCGCCGCGGCCCCCAAAATCGGAGCCGAGCTGTTTGCGCTCGGCGTGCCCGTTTTCGGGATTTGCTACGGGTTGCAGCTCATGATGGCTGTACTCGGAGGTGACGTTCGTCCCGCCGCGGGGCGCGAGTACGGACCCGCGACGGTCACGGTGACCGACGGAACAAGCCGCCTGTTCGCGGGCCTGGGCCCGAACGAGACCGTCTGGGCGAGCCACGGCGACCACGTGGAGGCGCCGGCGCCGGGGTTCCGGACGGTCGCCGCTTCGAAAAACGCTCCGCACGCCGCCGTCGAAAACGAAAGCCTCGGGCTCTATGCGGTGGCGTTCCATCCGGAGGTCGCGCACACCGAGCACGGGCGCGAGATCTTGAAGAATTTCCTCTTCGGCGTCTGCGGGTGTCGCGGGGACTGGACGATCGCGTCGTTCGTCGACGAGGCCGTAGCCTCCGTGCGTCACACCGTGGGAGACGGCCGCGTCGTGTGCGCGTTGTCCGGCGGCGTCGATTCGTCCGTGATGGCCCTCCTCCTGCACCGGGCGCTCGGTCCGCGGCTGGTTTGCATCTTCGTGAACAACGGCGTGCTGCGAAAGGGCGAGGCCGAGCAGGTCGTCCGCGACTTCCGCGAGCGCTACAAGTTGGAAGTTCGCTTTGCGGACGAAGCGGGACGCTTCCTCTCGCGGCTTTCGGGAGTCGAGGAACCGGAACGGAAACGCAAGATCATCGGTGAGGAGTTCATCGCGGTTTTCGAAGAGCACGCCAAGGCTTTGGGCGGCGTGGCGTTTCTTGCGCAGGGGACGATTTACCCGGATCGAATCGAATCAGCCTCCGTAAGAGGCCCCTCGGCGACGATCAAGACGCATCACAACGTCGGCGGACTCCCCGAAAGAATGCACCTGAAACTCGTGGAGCCGCTCAAGGATCTCTTCAAGGACGAAGTGAGAAAGGTGGGCCTTTCGCTGGGACTCGATCCGGCGTTCGTCGGCCGGCACCCGTTCCCGGGGCCTGGGCTCGCCGTGCGCGTGCTGGGAGAGGTCACCGCCGAGCGGGTCGCGATCTTGCAGGAGGCCGACGCGATCTTCCTCCATGAACTGCGTGAGGCGGGGTTGTACGACGACGTCTCGCAGGCGTTCGCCGTTCTCCTTCCGGTGAAGAGCGTCGGGGTCATGGGCGACTACCGCACCTACGAAAACGTGGTGGCGCTCCGTGCGGTGACCACGCAGGATTTCATGACCGCGGACTGGTCGCGGCTGCCGTACGATCTTCTGGCACGGGTTTCGAGTCGCATCGTGAACGAAGTACGAGGGGTGAACCGGGTCGTGTACGACGTGACGAGCAAGCCGCCCGGCACGATCGAATGGGAATAGGGACGGCCATGGCCGACAAGACTCCGGGCTTCGTCCACCTTCACAATCACACGACCTATTCATTGCTCGATGGTGCCCAACGCCTCGAGGAGATGCTCACCCACGCCGCCGCCGACGGTCAGTCGTCGATCGCGATCACCGACCACGGCAACCTGTTCGGCGTGCTCGAGTTCGCCCGCGAGGCGAGGAAGGCGTCGATTCGCCCGATCATCGGGATCGAGGCCTACGTGGCCCCGGGCTCGCGTCGCGACAAGGGGACGACCCAGGCGGGCGGGACACGGCAGAAGCCCTACCACCATCTGATCCTCTTGGCGGAAAGCTACGTCGGCTACAAGAACCTCATCAAGCTCTCGACGGCGGGCTTCCTCGAGGGTTTTTACTACCGGCCGCGCATCGACAAGGAACTTCTCAGAGAGCACAGCGAGGGGCTCGTCTGCCTGTCGGCCTGCCTCGCCGGTGAGGTCCCGACCCTCCTGCGCTCGGATCGGTACGATGATGCGCGGACGGTCGCCGCGGAGTTCCGCGATCTCTTCGGACCGGACCGCTATTGGCTCGAGTTGCAAGACCACGGTATCGACGAACAACAGGTCGTGAACGAGGGGTCCGTCCGCCTCTCCAAGGAACTCGGCATCGGCATCGTGGCGTCGAACGATTGCCACTACCTCTTGCCGTCGGACCACTTCGCGCACGACGTCCTGGTGTGTATTCAGACCGCCAAGACGGTGCACTCGCACGACAGAATCCGGTACTCGCCGCAGCACTACTTGAAATCTCGCGCGGAGATGGCGAAGCTCTTCGCCTGGGCGCCGGAGGCGGTGGAAAACACCGCCGCCGTCGCCGAGCGTTGCGATTTCACCTTCGAAAAGCAGCCCTTGCAGCTTCCGAACTTCCCGGTTCCGGACGGCTACGACCTCGAGGCGTATTTCGAGAAGATCGCCCGCGACGGGTTCGAGAGCCGCATGCCGCGGTGGCGCGCCGAGAACGACGCCGGCCGCCTCCGTCACCCCATCGAGCACTACCGCGAACGTCTCTCGCGCGAGATCAAGATGATCCGCGAGATGGGCTTTGCGGGGTACTTCCTGATCGTGTGGGACTTCATCCGGTTCTCGCGTGAGCAGGGGATTCCCGTCGGGCCGGGACGCGGATCGGCGGCAGGTTCCCTGGTCGCCTACTGCATGCAGATCACAGACATCGATCCGATGCAGTTCGACCTGCTGTTCGAGCGGTTCTTGAACCCCGAGCGCATCTCGATGCCGGACATCGACATCGATTTCTGCTTCCGCAAGCGTGAGCGCGTCATCGACTACGTCACCGGGAAGTACGGCCGCGCGAACGTGGCCCAGATCATCACCTTCGGAACGATGGCGGCGCGCGCGGTCATAAGGGACGCGGGGCGCGGTCTCGACATCCCCTACGCCGAAGTCGACAAGATCGCGAAGCTGATCCCTCAGCAGCCGGGCCAGGACATCACGATCGCCAAGGCCCTCGAGGACGTGCCCGCCCTCAAACAGGCCTACATCACAGACGAAAGAGTCAAGCAGCTGATCGACGTGGGCCAGCGGCTCGAGGGGCTCGTGCGGCACGCGTCGACCCACGCCGCGGGCGTCGTGATCGCGCCGAAACCGATCGTCGAGTTCGCGCCACTTTATCGGGGAACCGACGACGCCATCACCACGCAGTTCGCCATGTCCGACATCGAGGAGATCGGCCTCCTCAAAATGGACTTCCTGGGGCTGAAGACGCTGACGTTGATCGAGGATGCCTTGGCCTCGATCACCGCCGTCACCGGCCAACGTCCGGACCTCGACGCCCTTTTGCTCGACGACGCTGCGGTCTACGACCTGTTCTGCAAGGCGCGCACCGCCGGGGTGTTCCAGTTCGAATCGGAGGGGATGCGAAACATCCTGAGGCGGCTGAAACCGGACCGCTTCGAAGATCTGGTCGCGATCAACGCCCTCTACCGTCCGGGACCCATCGGCGGGGGGCTGATCGACGACTTCATCAAGCGGCGCCACGGCAAGATCAAGGTGGAGTACCCGCATCCGCTTCTCGAGGCGATCCTCAAGGAGACCTACGGCGTCATCGTCTACCAGGAGCAGGTCATGCAAATCGCCTCGGCGATGGCCGGGTACTCGCTCGGCGAGGCCGACATCCTGAGGCGCGCGATGGGGAAGAAGAAGAAAGAGGCCATGGCGGCGGAGCGCGAAAAGTTCGTCCTCCGCGCCACGAGCCAGGGGGTGAAGGCGAAGGATTCCGGGAAGGTCTTCGACCAGATGGAGTTTTTCGCAGGGTACGGTTTCAACAAGTCGCACAGCGCGGCGTACGCCCTCGTCGCCTATCGCACCGCGTGGCTCAAGGCGCACTACCCGGTTCACTTCATGGCCGCGTTGCTGACCACGGAAAAGGGGAACACCGACAAGCTCGTGCAGTACGTCAACGAGTGCAAGGAGATGGGGATCCAGGTTCTCCCGCCGGACGTCAACACGTCGAGCCTCGATTTCACCGTCTTTTCGGACCACGTCCGGTTTGGCTTGTCGGCGATCAAGAACGTGGGAGAGGGTGCGATCGAATCTCTCGTCGAAGCGCGCCGGCGGATCGCGCGACCGTTCCGCTCGATCTTCGATCTGGCGGGAGAGATCGACCTGAGGCTTGCGAACAAGCGCGTGTTCGAGGCGCTCGCGTGTTCCGGCGCGCTCGACGGCTTCGGCGCGCGGCGCTCTCAACTTCACGCGGCCGTGGACGCGGCGCTCGAATGGGGACAAAAACGTCGCACCGACCGCGAGTCGGGGCAGGGGAATCTGTTCGGCGGTGCCGCCGAAACGGACGAGGCGGAGGCGCCGGCGGCCCCGCTCCCCGACGTTCCCGAATGGGACGAGCGCACGCGTTTGGCCCACGAGAAGGCCACGCTCGGGTTCTACGTGAGCGGCCACCCCCTGGAGAGTCTCAGCGGCTTGCTCGACGATTTTGCCTCCCACCGCACCGCCGCGTTGCGAGACCTGGCCGCCGGGACGGAGGTATCGGTCGGAGGAATCGTCACCGAGTTCCGGAAGCGGAAGTCGAAAAAAGGAGCCTGGTGGGGAGCGTTCCAACTCGAGGATCTCGAGGGCCAGATCGAGGTTCTCGCGTTCCCCAAAGCCTTCGAGCAGTTTCAGGCCCTGCTCGAGAACGACCGCGCGGTTTTGATCACGGGGCGGGTCGCCTCCGACGAGGGCCGCGTGCGACTGACCGCCGACGAGGCGGTTTCTCTCGACGATCTGCGGGAGAAGAAGGCCGATGCCGTGCAGGTCCGGCTCGATGCCGCCGATCTCGATCGTGACCTGGTCGTGCGGCTCCGCCGCGTCGTCGAGGCCCATCGGGGCGAGGTGTCCTTGTATCTGGAGGTCGTCAGCCCCGGGGATTTCCGTCTCGTTGCTCGCGCGGAGTCGTCCTTACGGGTGAACCCGTCGCCCCAGCTGTCGGCCGCTTTGGAGAGTGCCGTGGGGCCGGGGCGCGTCCGCTACCGGGCCCGGGCGCAGCGCTAGAGGGAGAAGCCCCCGGCGGAATCACCTCACCACTTGGGGAGACACGCCGGGACTGCTAGGATTCGGGTTTCTCATGTCCTTGAGGAGTTGCCATGTCGCGCAAGAGCCGTCACTTGTTCACATCGGAATCGGTCACCGAGGGGCACCCGGACAAGGTCGCGGACCAGGTCTCGGATGCCGTCCTCGACGCGATTCTCGCCATCGATGACCGGGGACGTGTCGCATGCGAGACGCTCCTCACGACGGGACTTTGCATCGTCGCGGGCGAGATCACCACGCGAGGCTACGTCGACATCCAGAAGATCGCCCGGCGCACGATCGAGGCGATCGGCTACACGAACGCCGCGTACGGTCTCGATGCGGCGAGTTGCTCCGTGCTCTCGGCGATCGACGAGCAATCGGACGACATCGCCTTGGGAGTCGACACGGGAGGTGCGGGCGACCAGGGCATGATGTTCGGCTATGCGTGCCGGGAGACCGAAGAACTCATGCCGATGCCGATCATGCTCGCCCATGGTCTGACGCGACGGCTCGCCGCCTGCCGCAAGGATGGTTCCGTCCCGTTCTTCCGTCCGGACGGCAAGTCGCAGGTCACCGTCGAGTACGACAACGGTGAGCCGCTGCGAGTGGACGCCATCGTCGTCTCGACCCAGCACGGGCCTGAGGTCTCGAACACGGAACTAGAGGCCGCGGTGCGCGACGCCGTCATCAAGCCGACGATTCCGGCTCATCTCCTCGACAAGGACACCAAGATCTGGGTCAACCCGACGGGGCGCTTCGTCACGGGAGGCCCCCAGGGCGACACGGGGCTGACCGGACGCAAGATCATCGTCGACACCTACGGCGGAATGGGTCACCACGGCGGCGGAGCGTTTTCCGGCAAAGACCCGACGAAGGTCGATCGCTCCGCGTGCTACATGGCCAGGCACATCGCGAAAAACCTGGTCGCCGCCGGACTGGCGGATCGCCTCGAAGTGCAACTGGCCTATGCCATCGGGGTGGCCGAGCCCGTTTCGGTGCTCGTCAACACCTTCGGGACGGGCAAGCTCCCCGAGGATCAGTTGGTCGCGCTCGTCCGCGAGCACTTCACGCTGACCCCCGGCGGCATCATCGATTACCTCGACCTCCGCCGGCCGATCTACAAGGCCACCGCGGCCTACGGCCACTTTGGTCGAAACGAGCCGGGATTCACCTGGGAGGGCACCGCGGCGGCTGAAAACCTTCGAACGGCTGCGGGTGCCTAACCGACGAGCATGACGAACGGGCAGCGACGCATCGCGTGGGCCGAGCGCAGCATGCCCGTGCTCCGGATCGTCCGAGAGCGTTTCGAGCGTGAGCGTCCGCTGGCGGGGCAGCGCATCGCGGCCTGCCTTCCGATGGGTCCCGACACCGCCAACCTCGCCCTCACGCTGCAGGCCGGCGGCGCGGAGGTGAGCCTCTGCGCGAGCAACCCGATGTCGATGGACGACGACATCGCCGCTTCGCTTTCCGCGGATTTCGGGATCGCAACCCATACGCAAAAGGGCGACGAGGCCGGGCGCCGCACCGATAACTGCGACCGTGTTTTGGGCTGCCGGCCGACGATCACGTTGGACGACGGCGCGGAACTCGTCTCGACCCTCCACGAGCGGCGGAGAGACCTTCTCCGCGACGTCATCGGCGGCACGGAGGAGACGACGGCCGGCGTGATTCGCCTGCGTGCTCTCGCCGCTCGTGGCCAGCTGAGCTACCCGATCGTCGCGCTCAACGACGCCGTGACGAGGCAGTTGTTCGAAAGCCGCCACGGCACGGGTCAGTCCACGATGGACGGAATCGTGCGCGCGACGAATGTCCTGCTCGCGGGGATGCCGATCGTGGTCGCCGGCTATGGCTGGGTCGGGAAGGGGATTGCGCTGCGCGCGCGGGGCTTGGGCGCACAGGTCACCGTATGCGAAGTCGCCCCCGTGGCGGCGCTCGAGGCCTGCATGGACGGTTTCCGTGTGCTGCCGATGAGAGACGCCGCTAAGGAAGGTCTGATGTTCATCACGGCGACCGGAAGCTCGAACGTGATCGGCGAGGACCATTTCGAGGTCATGCCCGACAACGCGCTCGTGGCGAATGCCGGTCACTACGACGCAGAAATCGACGTTGGCGCTCTCGCCCGGCGGGCCGTCGCGCGCCGCACCGTGCGCGACCTCGTTGAGGAATTCGAGTTCGCCGACGGCCGCCGGATTCACCTGTTCGCCGGAGGGAAGATCGTCAACCTCGCCACCGGCGACGGCCATCCCGCGACGATCATGGACATGAGCTTCGCCAACCAGTCGCTGTCGGTGGAGTTCCTGGTCGCGCACGCCGGACACCTCGACGCGACGGTTCTTCCCGTCCCCAAGGACATCGATCAGCGCGTGGCCGCACTCAAGCTGACCAGCCTCGGGATTCGCATCGATGAGCTGACGGCGCGACAGAGACGGGACCTCGCCTCCGGGAGCGACGGCGCGTAGGGCCGGCGAGTCAACCCGTGAGCGCAAAGCCTGGTCGGATTGCGGGCCGGAATCGTTGGGTCGTCGCTGCGGTCTTTGGACTCGTCGTGGCGGTGTGGATCGCAGCCGGAGTGCGTCGGCTCGATCCCGCGACTCAGTTTGGCGTCCTCACGGGGCCGTTGCTGCGCGATGGGGTGAGCGTTCGCGGGAACGAGCGGTTCCTGGTCGCGCCTCCCGGGTTGTTCCGACTGGCGGTTTTTTCACGCAGCCCCGAGGAGCTGCCGCTTCCCAACGCGGCCCAGGCGATGCTCCCTAGCGCGGACGGGAGCCGGTACGGATTGCTCGGAACGGCCGTGGTCCTTGCGCTCCCCGCACGCGGCCGGGAGCTTGCGGCTGCGGCTTCGGGCGGGGGAGTGGCGGGTGTGCTGCTGTCGGCGACCCGCGCGGCGGCGACGGTTTTTAGTGACGCCGATCGCGAGGATCGCGGGGTGTCGACGCGCAGGCTCGGATTCGAAAGGCGGCTCGCCGACGAACTCGCCGCTCGCGGAGCGACGCTCGTGTCGCTGAAGCTTCAGGGATTTGAAGATCTGGTCGTGACGAGCGCGATCGCGCCGGTTCCTCCCGCCGTCAAGGTCCTGGTGGTGGGGCTCGATGGCGCCGACTGGAAGATCGTCGATCCCCTGATGGCGGCCGGCCGGATGCCCAACCTGCTTCGACTCGTGAACGGCGGCGTGCGAGCCAACCTCCTCTCGATCACGCCCATGCTGTCCCCGGTGATCTGGACGAGTATCGCGACCGGAGTCGAGCCCGGGCGGCATGGCGTCTTGGACTTTCTGGCCCCTTCCGCGACGGGCGCGAGCGAGCCGGTCACCTCGGGCGCGCGACGAACCCCCGCGCTCTGGGAACTTCTTTCGGACGCGGGAGTGCGCGTCGGCGTGACCGGCTGGTGGGCGACGTGGCCGGCGGATCACGTGAACGGCTACATGGTGACCGATCGGGTGGCGTACCAACTGTTCGGCTACAGTTCCGATCCGCGCTCGTCCGCGGGAAAAACGTGGCCGGAGGAGGCGTACGACACGGTGCGGCCGCTCATCGTGCCGACGGACGCGATCCCCTGGAGCGAGGTTCAACCCTACCTCGACGGCTCGCGGACGCAACCCGACGAGTTCGATGCCGGAGAACTCGAGCGCCTCAATGAGTTCCGGACGCTCCTCGCGGCGGGAAAGACGTACCTCGACATCGCACTCGCGATGAGCCGGCGCGAGAAGCCCAGCTTCGAGGCGGTCTACTTCGAGGGCACCGACACCGCCTCGCACTTGTTCATGTCGTACCGGGAGCCCCAGCTCACCGACGTCGATGCCGAGGGCTTCGCCTCGTTCCGCTCCGTGGTGGACCGCACCTACGAAAACGCCGACCGGATGCTCGGTCGCCTGCTCGAAGGGCGCGAGAGATGGACCGTCATCGTCCTCAGCGACCATGGATTCGCCTCCGACGCCACGCGTCCGCTCACGACCGATTCCCGCATCGGGCATGGCGCAGCGGCGGACTGGCACCGGCGCTTCGGTCTGTTCGTGATGAGTGGTCCGAGTGTGAAGCGGGGGATTCGCCTCGAGGAGGCTTCCATTTACGACGTCGCACCGACGATTCTCGCACTGTTCCAGCAGCCGGTCCCGAGTTCGTGGCCGGGTCGCGTCCTCGGGACCGCCCTGACGCCCGAGTGGCTCGCCTCAAGTCCCGTACGTTTCATCAGGGCGGATCCGGTCCGCCGCGAAAACTCGGAGCCGCCCCCAGACGACGATCGCGAGTCGCGCGAGCTTCGGGCAAAGCTCCAGAGCCTGGGATACCTCGCCGCGAGCGACGCGGTGCCGATGACGACGAACAACAACCGCGGCGTGCTGTTGCTCGGGGACAGGAAGTTCAAGGAGGCGGCGGCGTTCTTCCGCGAGGCCTTGGCCGACGAGCCGAACAATTCGATCCTGATGGTCAATCTGGGAATCGCGTTGCGTTTCGCCGGAGAGAGGAGTGAGGCGAGGGCGTGGTTCGAAAAGGCCTTCGTGCTGCCCGCGGGCCGGCGATCCGCCGGGCTACAGTTGGCGCAGTTCGAGATGGAGGATGGGGACCTCGACGGCGCGGAGCGCATTCTGCGTTCGATTCTCGAACGCGAGGTTGGCGCCGCCGAGGCGCGGAACGCACTCGGCCTCGTACTCGAAAAGCGCGGGCTCACGGAAGCGGCAGCGCGAGAGTATGCCGAATCCGCTCGACTCGACACGAGTTCCTCCGAACCGAGGACCAACCTCGGGAACCTCGCGAGGAGGGATCGGCGCGACGACGATGCCGAGCGATGGTACCTCGCGGCGATTGCCGCCGACCCGTATTTCATGGGGGCCTACAACAACCTCGCGCTGCTCTGCCAAGATCGCGGACAAATCGATCGCGCCATCGACCTCTACGGGAGGGCGCTCGCAAAGGCTCCCGACAACGCGGTCGTGATGAGCAACCTCGCGGCGGTCTACTTCGCGATCGGGGACAACCGGGAGGCCCGTAGGTTGTGGCGCCAGGCGGCCGAGGCGGACCCGACGTACACCTCGCCGCTCAACAATCTCGCCAGTCTGGCTCTTTCGGAGGGGGACATCGACGCCGCCGCGGAATTTCTCGATCGAGCGTTGTCGCTCGACCCGAACTACGGCGATGCCCGGATCAACCGATCGCTCCTGTTTCGCCGCCGGGGAGACCTCGCAGCGGCTCGACGCGAATTGGTGGCGGCCACGAGCGACCCCCGCGCTGCCGGCACGGCGTGGATGGAACTGGCGCTTCTGGATTTGGGGGCCGGCCGGCCCGACCAGGCGGTCGGAGAGCTCGAGAAGGCCCGCAAGGAACTCGGAGATCGGACGGATGTCCTGAACGCGCTGGGGGAGTCGTACGCCCGCCTGAATGACCGCAAGAAGGCGCTGGCGGTTCTGAAGAAATCCCTGGCGATCGATCCTGATCAGCCCAGCGTGAGGTCCGTCGTTTCTAATCTTGATAATCAATAATACTTACTAAGTCGGAACATAGAGCAGCAGGTAAATACCGACCGCGGAATAGAACACGTTCGGCGACCAAGCGGCGAGGAGCGGCGGAAGAATCGTCTCGAGGCCGAGTGCGTTGAAGATCGCGGCGGTGGCCCAAAAGACGATCGCGAGGATCAGCCCCACACCGACGCCGTACATCGAGCCGCGTCTTCCAACCTTGAAGGCGAAGGGGAGAGCGAGGAGGACCGTGACGAGCGGCGTCGCAACCGCGGCTGTTTTTTGCCAGTACTGCACCCGCAAGCGGGTCGTGTCGTAGCCGCTCTTCGCGAGCCCGGCGATCTCCTCGTCGAGATCGCCGATCGAGGCCTGCTGAGGAAGATCGTTACCGGCGATCAACGTTCGTTCCTGCCTCGTGAAGTTATCGGGGTGGTCGAACACCAAGACTTCCTCTCGGTCGAACCGCCGGTAGTCGCCGCTCGACCCCGGCTCGGGAAACGAGCGGTACCAACCGTTCTCCGATTCCCATGCGTGACCATTCCATCGCGCGGAAGCGCAAAACCACTGCTCGAGCACGCGGGCGGCGGCGAGATCGACGTGGAAGACGGAGAGCCCTTGAAAGCGCAGCTCCACGGGATCGAACAGCCGGTAGTGGTAGAGGCGCCCGTCGCCGCCGAAGGTCCAGCGCCCGCCTGGGGACCAGCCGTACGTGCGCGGGCTGCGCCCTTGAATCTGGTCCTTGACCGACTGGGCCCGCCGGTTGGTCTCGGGTGCGATCCGATCGTCGATCAGGTGGAGAACTCCGCAAAGGAGAACGGTGAGGACGATGATCGGAACGCAGATCCGGCGCGCGCTCATGCCCGAGGCCTTGAGCGCCGTGAGCTCTCCCTGTCGCGCCAAGATCGTCACGGCGAGAACGGCCGCGATCATGGCGGCGAACGGAAGCGTGAAAACGAGTGCGCCGGGAACAAAGTACGCGAAGTACTGGAGGACGAGAATCCCCGGCTGCTTTCTCTCGACCACGGCGTCGAGCAGCCCCTTCAGTTCGACGAGAATGAAGATCAAGTAGCTCGCGGCGAGGGCGAGACCCAGCATGCGCACGTAGGCCTCGGCGATGTACCGGTCCAGCACGGAAGGGAAGCGAAGGCCGCGGGAACGCCGCCCCTGATACTCCTTGGCGTCCTTTTCGGTCGACGCGCCTCCGCGAGGAGAAAACGCCACACTCCATAGACGTCTCAATCTGCCGCCCCACCACGAGGGCCGGGAGGCCTGACGCATGCGTAGGTACGCGATGATCATCCACACGAACACGATGATGTTGGCGGCCCAGATCCCGAGCGCCACCGGGATGCGTCCTCCGCGTGCCTGCTCGGTTCCGGACGTGAAGACCATCCAGTAGACCAAGATGATCCCCAAGCTCAGTGCGAACCCCGCCCCCTTGCCGCTGCGAACGCGCGACACACCCAGAGGAAGCGCGAGCAGCGCGAACAAGAGGCTGGCCAGCGGCAGTGCGAGACGACGGTGGGCCTCCGCGAGCGCCGATCGAAGACGGAATCCGCGTATCGGATTCTCCGGGGACGCCCGTGCTGCACGGTACTCGGTCCAGAGTTCCCCCGGCGTCATGTCGGACACGGTCTTGTCCGGGAGCTTGTCGGAGGCCTGCATCCAAGGGGGGAGAACGATCGGTGGCGGGGCGAACGAATCGAACTGGAAGCTCCGATATGAGCTCGGATCTTCGGAGCGAAACGAGTGCGCCACGCCGTCATTGAAAACGAGGCGGAGGCGGCCTTGCCGGTCGGTGGCCGGCGCGATGCTCGCATCCTTCGCGATGATCAGCTGTTCGGTGGCGTTGCGTCCGGAATCGGAGGTCTGGTAGAGAATCGTCCTTTCCAGGATGCCTTGGGTTCCCGCATTGATCTCGTCGACGAAGATCACGTATCCCGGAAGGGCGTCGAAAAAGACGCGGGGCTTGATCTCCGTGCTGATATTTCGCGCTGTCAGAATGCGCCCCTGCATCGCGCGAAGCTCGTAGCTGGCCCAGGGCTGTACGAACGCATAGATCGAAAAGGCGACAGCGAGCGTCACGAGACCGTGAAGCACCATCGGGCGGATGAGCTGGAAGGGGCCAAGCCCGGCCGCTTGGAGCGCGACGATCTCGCCGTCGGCCGAGAGCCGGCCAACGGCAATCAATGACCCCAGGAGGGTCCCGATCGGGATCGCCAAGACCAGGAAGCTGGGGATCCTCAGCGCCAAGATCTGGACCACGAGCGCGAGGCCCAAGTCCTTCTGGATAGCCGTCCGGGCGATGAAGAAGAAGTCGTTCATCAAGAGGATCGCAGTCCACAACGCGATCCCGACGAACGTGGCGATCCCGAGCTCTGAGAGGATGTAGAGAGTCAGACGCCGGGGGCGGAGCATCGGCGGCGGAGTGTAGCAGGCTGGGGTTGGTCCGCACGCACCGGGGAGGCGAAAAAGGATGGAGTCCCGGCCTCAAAGCATCCTCGCCGAGCGGAACACCTAGAGTCTGATAATGTATATTATGTAAACTAATAGGGACGAGACGCCGGGCCCGAAGAGTCTGACCGTTCCTAGGCCGTCGTCTCGGCTGCCCTCGCCTTGCGCGTGCTCGTCGCGGCCACCGCAGATGCCCCTGGATTCTCGCGAAGCTCCCGAATCAGCCGCTCGAGAACGGACTGCAATGCCGTGACCAGCTCCGCCTTTTGAACGTCCGGCTTCGGGAAGCTCAAGCTGAACTGAAAGGCGTCATCGTCCGGCGCGTAACGAAAGACGTACCGCTTCGGCCGGCGCTCGTCGCTCGCCTCGGACCGATTGAATCGTCTCGCCTGCTCCCGTGTAATGCCGTCGCCGGTGATCCGGTCGACGAGCCGATGCATGGCCTCTTCGGAATCCTGACGCACGATCTGCAGCAACATCGACTTGCTCTCAATGTCGGCCTGCCGACAACGCTCCTGGACGGTCTCCGGCATGCGGTTGAGGCTGAGCGCCTCGGTGATGACCGTGCGAGACTTCCCGAGCTTCCTCGCGATCTCCTCGTGGGTGTACCGGAACTGATCGCAGAGCCTCTGGATGGCCGCGGCCTCTTCGAACGGAGTGAGGTCCTTTCTCTGCAGGTTCTCGATCAGGGAAATCTCGAGCATGCCGCGATTGTCGACATCAACTTCGATCGACGGCACGTGCCGGAGGCCGGCGAGCTTGGAGGCCTGGTACCGGCGCTCTCCGGCGATGATCTCGAATCTCCCGCCCTCCAGGGCCCGAACCAGGATCGGCTCGAGGACGCCTTTTTCTTTGATAGAAGCGACCATCTCCGACAGATCGCCGAAGTTCTTCCGCGGCTGATGGGGGTTGGGCTCGATGCGATCGAGGTCGATCAGCCGGCCGATCGACTCCGAACGGGTCGAGGTGATCTCTTCGACGAAGTGGCTGTCGTGGCGCATGCGCTTGTCTTCGGGTAGGCCTCGGAACTTAGACACGGGCGATTACCTCCTCCGAAAGGCTGTAGTACTCGGTGGCCCCCGACGACATCGGGGCGAATGTGAAGATGCTCTGCTTGTAGGCTGGGCTCTCTTCGAGTCGAACGCTCTTGGAGATCGTCGTCCGGAAGACTTTCTCCCCGAAGACGTTTCGAATCTGCTGGTGGATGTCCCGCGCAAGGATCGTTCGCTTGTCGTGAAGCGTCACGACCACGCCGAGGAATTCAAGCGACGGGTTGGGCCGGGCTCGGATCTTCTCGTAGGTTTCGAGAAGGTCGTCGGTCCCCTCCAAGGCGAAGTACGATGACTGGATCGGGACGAGTAGATGGGTCGCGGCCACGAGAGCGTTGACGGTCAGGATGCCGAGCGTCGGTGGTGTGTCGATCACGACGTAGTCGTACAGGTCGCGAATGGTGTCCAACTTGTCCTTGAGCCGGAAATGGCTGTCGAACTCCCCCACGAGTTTTACTTCTGCTTTGGCGAGTGAAATTCTCGAGCCGAGGATGTCGAGGTTCTCGTCCGAGGTCGTACGAATCACGTGCTCCGCGGTGACGAGTGGATCGACGAGGAGGTCGTAGACCGTCTTTTCGGTCCCGTCGACGGTAACGAACGAGATGGTGGCGTTACCTTGCGGGTCCAGATCGATCAAGAGGGTCTTCAGTTTCTTCTGAGCGAGCGCGGCCGCGAGGTTGATTGCGGTCGTCGTCTTTCCGACACCGCCCTTCTGGTTCGCAACTACGATCGTCATGGCGGCCATCGTCGAGTCCCTCCGCTCCTTGCACTGGGCTTGCCAGAGGAGACCGCAGGATATTGAGTATCCGGCTGGATGAGTCGCAAGATGTAGTGCCGCCCTGCGACGATTTGAGTCTACTGACGGATCTGTGGGTAGTCAACCCGTCAGACGACTAAATTGTCGGCGGTGGGAACTGGCGAAAAGGTAGCAACGCAAATGTTGCGCAAGACTACATTTCGTATCGACCGAGTTCCTCGGGGTCGACCGTCTCGAGCCAGCGGCGAAGGCGCTCGGCCTCGTCGACCTGCCCTTCTTCGCCGGAAGCCGTAGAGCGCGCGAGTACGGCGTCTTCGACGAAGATCGGCACCTTGACGCGCAGTGCCAAGGCCATGGCGTCTGAAGGCCGGGCGTCGATTGCGAGCTTCTCTCCGTTCCGCTCGAGATGGATGATCGCGAAGAAGGTGTTGTCCCGCAGATCAGTGATGACGACGCGGTCTACGCGGCCGTGAAGCGCGTCGATCAGGTTCCCGAGCAGGTCATGCGTCATGGGACGCGGCGAGAGGCTGCCATCGAGCTGCTGCGCGATCGCGTTGGCCTCGAACAGGCCGACGAAGATCGGTAGGACGCTCTCCCCTTCTTGCGTCCTGAGAATAACGATCGGCATGCGGGACACCGGATCCCACATCAACCCCTTGACCTTCATCTCGACCGTCATGCGCGCTCCAGGGAACTCCGGCACTATAAGCGCCGTCTTTTCGTGAGGTCAAGCCCCCACGACGATTTCACCGCGAAGAGAAAAGGCGCTCACCTGCGCCACACGGATCCGTTCGACTCGCCCGGGAGCCGATTCTCCCGGAAAATGAACCCACCTGGCCTCGGAGGTTCGGCCGGTCCATTCCCGGGCATTCCGCCGGTTCGGTCCTTCGACGAGGACCTCGACATCCCGCCCGATCCAACTCTGATTCCTTCGCGCCTGAATGCTTTTCTGGATTTCGTTCAGCCGGGCGAGGCGCTCGAACTTCACGTCATCGGGAAGATCGGGGCCGAGAGTCAGGGCCGCTGTCCCCGGGCGCACCGAATACGTGAAGGAATAGACCGTGTCGAAGCCGACCTCCCGGACGAGCGAAAGCGTCTGCTGGAAGTCCGCCTCCGTTTCAGTCGGGAAACCGACGATGATGTCGGTGCCGAAGGCGAGCTCCGGAATGCGCTCGCGGAGGTCCGCGATCTTCGCAAGATAGGCCTCGCGGTGGTAGCCGCGCCTCATCGCGCGCAGCACGTCCGACGAGCCCGATTGAACGGGCAGGTGCAGATACGAACAGAGTTTCGGACGCGCGGCGGCCATGGCATCCATCAACGCTTCCGACATCTGGGCCGGGTGCGAGGTCGTAAAGCGAATGCGCTCGATGCCGTCAAGCGCCGACGTGGCGAGGAGAAGGTCGCCCAAGGTGCGCCCCCGCGCGTCCCGGTAGGCGTTGACGGTCTGCCCGAGGAACTCGACCTCGCGGAATCCCTTAGCCGCGAGTGCACGGACTTCGTCGAGGACGCCGTCCATGTCGCGGCAGATCTCGCTCCCTCGGGTCTGGGGAACGATGCAGAAGGTGCACCGGTGATTGCACCCCTCGATGATCGTGACGAAGGCCTTTCCCAAGCCCGTGACCTCGCGCCGGATCTGATCGAAGGGGAAGTGGATCGAGTCGTTGCGCAGCTCGATGTCCACCGAGTGTCGCGCGGTCTCGTCCCCGGCCCGCAGTCGATCGACGAGAATCGGAAGCGATCCGGTCGCGCGGGTTCCCACTACGAAATCCACGTAGGAAGCCCTCGCGAAGATCTCTTCGCCCTCTTGCTGTGCAACGCAGCCGCAGACTCCGAGTACGACGTCGGGCCGGAGGTCCTTGATCGGCTTGAGCCTCCCGAGCTCCGAGAACACTTTGTCCTTCGCTTTTTCTCGAATGGAGCAGGTATTCAAGATCACGACATCGGCTTCAAACACGTCATCGGCCCGCACGTAGCCGTGCCGCTCGAGCGCCCCCGCCATCTTGTCGGCGTCGAGGACGTTCATCTGACAGCCCCAGGTCTCGATGTAGTAGCGGTCCGGCCTGCCGCCGGTGGACGCCTCCCCCGACATGCTCATGGCTCCGCGCCGGTGTCTTTCGAGGAGGGGTCTTCGCCGTCGTGTTCGTTGATCAGATCACGCAGTTCCTTGCCTGGCTTGAAGTAGGGAATGCGTTTGGAGGGCACGTCGACACGATCACCGGTTTTCGGGTTTCTCCCGAGTCGCGAACGCCGGCGTCGTACCCTGAAGCTCCCGAAGCCGCGGAGTTCGATCTTGTCGTCGCCCTTCAAGGCTTCCATGATCTGCCCGAAGACCGTATTGACGACGCTTTCGGCGTCCTTCTTGCTCAGGACCGCGACCCGGATGACTTCTTCGACCAGATCGGCCTTGGTCATGCGTGGTCCTCTCCTCGGGTAGCGATTGGAGCGCTCTCGAATCCGTTTCAGGCGCCGCTGCGCTCGTCATCCTCGTCGGAGCCGGATCGGTGCATCATCTCATCGCCGAGGACATCCCCGAGAGTCGCGCTCCCGTCGTCCTGCTGGCTCTGCTGGTATGCGTGAAGGGAACTGTCGTCCGGCTCGTCCAAAGCAGCCTTGATCGACAGGCCGATCTTCTTCTCGACGGAGTCCATCTTGATGATCTTGACCCGGGCTTCCTGATCGACCGCGAAGTGATCTCCGGGGTTCTCGATCCGGTCCTGGGACATCTCGGAAACGTGAACCAGCCCTTCGATCCCCTCGAACAACTCGACGAACGCGCCGAACTCGGTGAGGCGGACGATCTTGCCGGTCAGGATGTCGCCGACGCCGTGACTCCGGAAGAAGTCCTCGAGGACGTTGGGCTGCAACTGCTTGATCCCGAGCGACAGGCGCTGATTGTCGGAGTCGATCTTCAGGATCACGGCCTCGACGTCGTCCCCTTTCTTTAGGACCTCGCCGGGGTTCTTGATGCGCCGTGTCCACGAGAGGTCGGAGATGTGAACGAGGCCGTCGACGCCCTCTTCGACTTCGACGAACGCGCCGAAGTCCGTGATGTTGCGCACCTTGCCGTGGATGATGTCGCCCACGCGGTATTTCGTGTCGATGAGATCCCAGGGATTGGGCTCGGTCTGCTTGAGGCCCAAAGAAAGCCGCCGGCCTTCCTGGTCGATGTCGAGAACAACGCACTCGACCCATTCGCCCGCGTTCAGGATCTTCGACGGATGTTTGACCCTCTTCGTCCACGACATCTCGGAGACATGGATGAGCCCCTCGACGCCTTCTTCGACTTCGATGAAGGCGCCGTAGTCGGTGAGGCTCACGACCTTGCCACGGATGCGGGTCTGGGGCGTGTACTTCGAGGTCGCGGTCTCCCAGGGATCGTCCTGGAGCTGCTTGAAGCCGAGCGAGACGCGCTCGCGCTCACGGTCGAATTTGAGGACGACGACGTCGACCTCGTCTCCGATTTGGAACTTCTCCGAGGGGTGATTGATTCGGCCCCAGGCCATGTCGGTGATGTGGAGGAGGCCGTCGATGCCGCCGAGGTCGATGAACGCACCGTATTCGGTGAGGTTCTTCACGGTTCCACGGAGGATCTTCCCCTCTTCGAGGTCCTCGAGCGTCTTCTTCTTCTTTTCGGTGTTTTCCTCTTCGAGAACGGCCTTGCGCGAAAGCACTATGTTGCCGCGCCGATTGTTGACCTTGATGACGCGCATGCGGAATTCCTGGCCGCGAAGCGCGTCGAGGTTCCTCACCGGCCGGACGTCGACGAGCGATCCGGGAAGAAACGCCGGGACGCCGATGTCGACCTTGAGCCCACCCTTGATGCGATCGATCACGCGGCCCAGGACCGGCTCGCCCGTTTCGAAGGCGCGCTCGACATCGTCCCAGACCTTCATCTTCTCGGCCTTCTCTTTCGAGAGGACCACGTAGCCGTCGTTGTTTTCGGTTCGCTCTAGGAGGACTTCGATCCGGTCGCCGACCTTCACGGTCAATTGCCCGTCGTAGCCCCTGACCTCGTTGATGTCGATGACGCCTTCGGACTTGAATCCGATATCGACGACGACTTCTTTTTCGAGGATCTTGAGGACGCGTCCCTGGACGACGTCCCCTTCCTTGAGCGACTTGAAGCCGCTCTCCCATACCTCAAGGGCCTTGCCGAAATCTTCGGCATCCTCGATTGCGTCGTGTCCGGCCACCGTCTCGATCTCGATCTTGTCGTCTTCCTGAATGCTCATGTGGGGATCGGGCCTCCTGATGCGGTCCAACGCCCCGATCCGAGAAGCGCCAGTCCCGTTGGTACCCGCTTTCTAGCGGGCTGCCGGTATCGAATTATCGACCCGGCAAAGGGGCATCGTAGAGAACGGCTCCGGGGCTGTCAAGAATCGATTTTTCAGAGGATTACGAGGATGTGCGCCGACGGCGACGCGGCGGCTCCGACTCGGAACTCGCGGCGCGGGTGAGCGCCGCAACTTCGGCGTCACTCAACGACCGGAGGGTCCCCACCGGGAGGCGGCCAAGAAGGACACCGCCGTACCCCATTCGGCGAAGCCTCTGGACGGGGTGGCCGACCGCCTGAAACATCCGGCGCACCTGGCGGTTCCGGCCTTCGCCGATCGTGATCTCGATCCAGGCGTTGTCGCCACGGCGAACGACTCTGACCTTTGCGGGGCCCGTGCGCTTGCCGTCGAGCGGAATGCCCCGGCTCAGGCGGGCAAGCACTTCGGGATCGGGCTGACCCTTGATTTTCGCTAGGTAGGTTTTTTCGACCCCGCGGGACGGGTGCATGAGATTCCGGGCCAGCGCGCCGTCGTCGGTCAAGATCAAGAGCCCTTCGCTGTGATAGTCGAGGCGGCCGACGGGGTAGACCCTCGCCTTGATCCCCCGCAGGAAGTCTTTGACCGTCGGCCGGCCTTCGGGGTCGCTCAGGGTCGTGACGACGCCTCGGGGCTTGTGGAGTGCGAGGTAGGTCCTCCCCGACGGCGGAGCACCGACCCTCTTTCCGTCCACTTTGATGGCGTCGCGAACCGGATCGACCTTGGTGCCCAGTTCGGTGACGACGGCTCCGTTGACGCTGACCCGGCCCTCGACGATCAAGCGCTCGGCCGCCCGGCGCGAGGAGATCCCAGCGTGGGCGAGGACCTTCTGAAGGCGTTCGCTCATTCGTCCTCGGGCGGGGCCGGCGGCATCGGATCGTGGAACAGCGGCTCCTGCCCCCCTTGGAGGGCCCCGAGGAATTGGTCGAATTCCTCGATGGAGGGCAGGTCGTCCAGGCGGTTGAGAGCAAAGTGGACGAGGAACTGTTTCGTCGTTCCGTAAAGGAGCGGGTTTCCCACGACCTTTTTCCGTCCGAGGATCCGCACCAAGGATTTCTCGAGCAGACCTTTCAACGAGCCGGAGGGATCGACCCCGCGCATGGCCTGGATTTCCGGTACCGTGATCGGTTGCCGGTACGCGATGATCGCCAAGGTCTCGAGCGCCGCCGGGGAGAGCCGCGTGCGGTTGCGCTGGCGGAAGAACTGCCGGACGATCGCGCCGACTGCGGGTTTGGTTGCGAGGCGAAACGCCCCGGCAACCTGCTCCACGGTCAACCCACCCTGCCCCTCCGCGCAACGTTCGCGCAAGGCCTCGATTGCAGCCGCGACCTCGGACTCGGTCGCGCCCTCGAAAGCGGCCGCGATTTCCTTGGGGTGGACGGGCTCGGCGGCTGCGAACAGCACCGCTTCGACGGCGGCGATGAGGTCGGCGGCAGGAGCCACCGGACCCGTAGGATCGGTCATTCTTCCTCCGAAATGGGGCCGGCCGCGGCGGGGGCGTCGTTGCGCAACGCGACCCGGATATCGCCCTCCCGGGCGCGCTGGAATAATACGATGACCTGCATCCTCACCATCTCGAGTACGGCGAGAAAAGAGGCGATGCGCTCGGTGCGGTTGGGCAATCCCGCCATCAGCTCGAGAAGGTCGACCGAGCCGCGTTCCTGGAGAATCTCGGTCAGCCAAACGACCTTGTCGGCAACCGACACGTCATCCCGAGTGACCTGGATTCTCGCGTCTTCGCCGAGTCGATCGAGGAGCTTCTTGAATGCCGCGATCACGTCGAACAGCTCGACCGTGAGGAGTTCTTCCCCTTCGAACTCTTCGGGGACCCGCCCGTCCCGTGTCCAGATCAAGCTGCGAACGCTGTCGATCGCCTGGAGATTTTCCGCCGCTTGCTTCAGGCGCTGGTACTCGAGCAACTGCTGAGTGAGCTCCGCTCGGGGGTCGTCCTTCGTCTCTTCTCCCGGAATCGTCGGGTCGGGAGGGAGCAACAGCCGCGATTTGATGTGGACGAGCGTTGCCGCCATGACGAGGTAGTCGCCCGCGATATCGAGGTCCAACTCGCGCATCATTTCGAGGAAGGCGTCGTACTGCGCCGCGATCTCCAGAATCGGGATGTTCGTGATGTCGACCTCGTTGACACGCACGAGGTGGAGAAGAAGGTCGAGCGGCCCGTCGAACGACGCGAGGTGAATCCTCAAGGCCTCCCGGCCGCCGGCGATCGGCTCGGCGGTCATCGCCCGAGACCCAAGTGCGAGCGCACCAGACGAAGGGTCTCTCCCGCAACATCCGCAGCGCGGACGGCGCCGTCATCGAGGATCTTTTCGACCTGCGCCGGATCGGCGGCGAACGCCGAGCGCCTTTCGGCGATCGGCGCCAGGATCGCGAGGAGACCTTCCCTCAGGCGTCCTTTGCAGTCGCGGCAGCCGATCCCGGCGGTCCGGCAGCCCTCTTCCGCCCATGTGATCGTCCCGGGGTCGGAGAAGACCTTGTGGGTCGCGAACACGGGACAGACCTCGGGATTCCCGGGGATGTGACGGTGCGTGCGCTGCGGGTCCGTGAGCATCGCGTCGACCTTCGCCTGGACCGCCTTGGCGTCGTCGCTCAGATAGATCGCGTTGCCGTAAGACTTCGACATCTTGCGGCCGTCGGTTCCCGGGAGCCGCGGAGCCGGCGTCAGCAAGGCCTGCGGCTCCGGGAAGGTGTCTCCGAAGAGGTGATTGAATCGGCGCGCGATTTCTCGACAGAGTTCGAGATGCGGCACCTGGTCGTCACCGACCGGGACGGCCTGCGCCCGGTAGGCCAGGATGTCGGCCGCCTGCAACAACGGGTACCCGAGAAACCCGTAGGTGTTCAGATCTCGATCGCGAAGCTGTTCCTGCTGCTCTTTGTACGTGGGCACGCGTTCGAGCCACGGGAGCGGGACGATCATCGACAAGAGCAGGTGCAACTCGGCGTGGGCTTTGACCTCGGACTGAACGAACACGGCCGCGCGATTCGGGTCGATTCCCGCAGCGAGCCAATCGAGCGTCACCTCGCGCACGTATCCCCGAATCGCCGACGTGTCCGCGTAGTCCGTGGTCAGCGCATGCCAGTCGACGATGGCGAAGAAGCACTCGTGCGTGTCTTGCAGCGCGACCCAGTTCCGCAGCGCTCCGACCAGATGGCCGAGGTGCAACGGCCCCGTGGGTCGCATGCCGGAAAGAACCCGAGGGCGTGGCGTGGCGGTCATCGCATCACCGAAGAATCGACATCGTGGGGGTGCGCGCCGCCGCACCGGCTCCCGCGCGGCGGGAGAGTAACACCGGGGGTGACGAGGGTCAACGAGGTTCGGAGGCCTCCGGCCCCTGATCGCCGAGCGCCCCTCGGATTTTCCGCGAGAGCCTGTCTCCCCCGCACCCCAGCGCCCGGGTCAGATCGCGAACGATGTTGTCGATCCCTTCCGCGCGGACGGTCGCCTGGGGGTCTTCACCGACGTAGACCGGCCGCCGCGAGACGTGTGCGACGAGGTGTTTTCGCATCACGAGCGCGCCGCTCGCCCGCGCGGTCAAGGCCGCGTCGACGGTCACCTCGTAACGCGTGACGCGCCTCAGTTCCTGCGTCGGTTCCCCCGGCTGCAAGGCTCCCGCGATCGGGTCGTCGAAGCGGGTCTCGACGACGACGTCCGACAAGACGACGTCAAATGCAAGTTCGGCGCCCTCGGCCGCGGAATCCCGGCCGGCGATCGCGACGCCCGTGAAACAACGCGAGGCGAGGGTCTGGGCCAGGGATCTCGAAAGGTCTTCGCGGAACGCGTCGGATCCCGCGCCCGAATGCCAACTCACATCGAGCGCCACACGGTACGGGGCGGTCACTTTCGCTGCGGCAGCAGGAATAACGAAGGTGAAGCCGGCGCAGGCCATTGCGGCGAGCCGGAAAACGCCGCCGCTCATGCCCGAAAGACGAGCTTGACCATCCCGATGCTGACGCGGTCTCCGTCGTTCACGGGATGCGCGCGGCCGGTCACCAGTTTCGTGCTGTTGACGAAGGTGCCGTTCAACGCGCCGACTTCCTCGGTCAAGACGAACCCGGCGTCGGTACGCACGAGCCGAGCGTGGCGCCGCGAGACGGACCGTTTCAGGTCGACCTGCGTCAAGTCGATGTCGGGCATCTGTTCGGTGACGGGGTCGAACCGTCCGATGAGCGTCTCGGGTTCTTGCACGCCGAACGTCGTCCCATCCTCGTCGACTTCGAGACGCGTGCCCGTGCCGGCGCTCCCCGCAGATTTTGGCTTGACCACCGAGGCCGGGCGTGATGGCGCTGCGGAGCGTCCGTCGGCCTGCAGGCCCTCGAGGCGTCGTTCGGTTTCGCGGAGCCGGATCGAGAGTTTCCTCAACATGCGGATGGCGATCTCGATGTTCCCCTTGATCATCTTGTCGAACGTCATGCTGTTGATCTCGATGAGTTCCGCGTCCTCCACCGCCTCGGCGGAAATTGTGCGTGGAAGGCCCTCGAGGATCGACATCTCTCCGAAGAAGTCCCCCTTCTCCATCATGCCGTGGACCCGCTTTTGTCCGTCGACGACTCGAAAAAGGCGGACCTTGCCGGACTGCACGATGTACATCGTGGTCCCGAGGTCGGTCTCGGTGAAGATGCGCTCGTTCGCGCCGTACCTCACCATGAAGTTCTGGAACGGATTTGTCGCCATCGGCTTCCACCCTCGTGCTCGATGCTTGTCGGTCCACCCTGATCTTAGAAAGCTCGGGTGGGGGAAGTCAATCGGAACGCTTGCGCGCCGCGGCCTGGGACCGTTCGAAAAGGGCCTTCTCGGCTTCGAAACGAACGTTTTGGTCCGGGTCGTCCCGCGCGATCACGCGTAGCGTCTCATCGACTCCAGCATCCGGCAAGGAGGCAAGAGCGGCGGTCGCCACGCGACGCACGGTGACGTCGTCGTCCCGCCGTGCACGTCCCGACAATTCGGCGATCACGTCGGGGCGTTCCGGCACATTCGCCGAGTCGGCCCGTTCGAGGACCCTCCCTACGACGAGGACAGCGCGGCGGCGGACGTCAGGGCGCGGATGCTCGAGTAAGGGAGAAACGACGGGGATCAACGCCGCCGTTTCGCGGTGAAATTTCACGTAGAGATCGAGCGCCGCGTCGACGAGCACGGGGTTATCGTCCTCCAGGAACCCCGGAAGAGTGGCCCAGAGGAACGCGTCGTTGTTCCTCTCTTGAACCGCCGCCAACCGGGCGACCGCTGCGATCGTCGCGGCGCTCCCTTCGACGGGAAGCGGCTTCACGCCGCGTACGCCACGCACGAGATCGAAGACCGGGTACGGCTCCTTCTTTCCGCGTCGCGACGGCTGCAAAAGCAACAGGTACGCGCGGCCCTTCTCCAGATCCAGCGCGGGCGCCCCCATCTCCCGATCTCGGTTGGCCCGGCGCAAGTCGACCAACACCGTGCCGTCGACGACGAGGGCTCCTTTGAATGCCTCGCGCGTGACGGCCTTCACGAACTTCGAGTCGTCGGCGACGATGTCCGCGGCGATCACGATCGGGGCTGTTGCCATCCAGTCGTAAAGCCCCAAGGAAACCGGTGCTGGAGGCGGTTCGGTGACGGCGAGGACTGCTCCCCCGGCGTAGGCAACGACGGCCAAAACGAGAGCGAGACCTCGGGGCGCAACGCGAAGTGTCACGCGATCAGCATAGTGCGGTCGCTCGCGACGCGCCTCCGGTTCCGCTCACTCGATCGGGTCGAGACGCAACCGGATGGCCAGCTTGAAGCGGCGTGCGGAGGCCCCCGCCCCGAGCATTACCGGTACGAGGATCTCTCGCGTCTCACCGGCAGCCAACTGCGCGATTTCGAGGCTGGGATCCGAGAAGAGATCCTCATCGTTTGCGACCTCCGTGAGCAGCACGTCGTCTTCGGTGGACTCATCGGAAGCGCTCTCGGGATCGGGCATGGGAAAGGGCATGATCGGAACGACGTCCTTGTCGAGGGACGTCAAGGCGGCGGGCGCCGTCGCGGCCGGCGGAGCCCAGTCGGGGTCGAATCCGCGGTCGATCTCGAACTCCCCGCCCTTCCCGCCCGTCGGTTCCGGAGCGGTCTCCGCGAGCATATCCTCGATCGGGATGGTCGATCCGAAGACTGCGGCGTCCTCCACGACGGATGCCTCTTCCTCCCCCGGCAGGGCACCCATCCACGCACCTTCCTCCGCGGGAGCCGCCTCGGGTGACGTTTCGATTTCCTCGACTTCGTCGACGAGGCCGTCGATTTCGTCCTCCCCGAACGCCGACATCGCTTCTTGCGCCGGTGGGGAAAACTTGCGGGGGGGCTCCATCGGAGACAGGGGAACGGTGCTGCGTCGCATTTCCTGAGTGGTGACCGATCCCGTCGAGAATTCAGCGACGGCTCCGCCAACGTGAGACGCCGAGACGGAAGCCGACGCGACCGAAGCCATGGCGACCATCGCAACGGGTGGCGCCGTGGCGGCGACGGGCTCGCCGACCGACTTGGGCTCGTATTTCCTCGTGAGGTTCAACAGCACCAGTTTGACGATCGCCTTGAGCGTGTCCTGGACGCCGATGCCGGTGGGGGCCACCGATTCGTAGAACGGGGCGTTGTACTTGTTCAGCGCGGCATTCATGTCTTCGATCGCAGACAGCTTGGGGAGGTCGCGCTTGTTGAACTGGATGACGTGCGGTATGTCCGCGAGCTTCATCCCATGGCCCCTCAAGTTCTCCTCGAGGTTCTTGAACGACTCCACGTTCGCGCCGAGCATGGTTTCTTGCGAGTCGGCGACGAACACGATGCCATCGACCCCCTTCAACACGAGCTTCCTCGTCTCGTTGTAGAAAACCTGCCCGGGCACCGTATAGAGCTGAACGCGGGTTTTCATTCCGCGAATCTCTCCGAGGTCTATCGGAAGAAAGTCGAAAAAGAGCGTCCGATCGGTTTTCGTGGCCAGCGAGAGCATCTTGCCGCGAACCGAGCCCGGCAGATTCTCGTGAATGAACTGGAGGTTGGTCGTTTTTCCGCAGATTCCCGGACCGTAGTAGACGACCTTCGCCGTAAGTTCGCGCGTCGAGTAATTGAACAACACCATCGAGGACCACCCCTTTCGTACGGTCGCCGCCCTCGCTCAGGCCCCGGCGGCGGAACGGCCCGAACATAATTCCCTGTTGCCGTGCGGTCAAGAATTCGTAATGAGGGGCCCTCGGCGGCCGTTCAACAGCGCCGCAATCTCGGCACCGTAGATCGTCACGGCGACCGCCACGTAGACCCAGCCCAATATGGCGACAATGCCTGCGAGGGACCCGGAAAACAGCCCGAACGCCGGCGACCCCGACAACAAACTGCCGAAGGCGTGCCGCGCGCCTTCCCACAAGACGACGGCGACCACGGCGGCGCGGGCGGCCGCGGACCACCGGACTCTTCCACTCGGCAGCCACTTGTAAAACAGCGTGAAGACGACGAACGACACGACCAGCAACGCTGCCGCCGAAACAACGTGCGCGCCGGGAGACAGCGACGGAGGCGCGCCGGTTCGAACGTAGTAGCCGTCCAGCCAGGACGCGACGTGGCCCGCCACGACGGTCCCGCTCAAAAGGAGCACGCCGCCCCACAGCCCTCCGAAGGCCTTGAGGCGCGACAGCCAGAAGCGCCTCTGCGGCGTCGAATCGAACGCGACGTTGACCGCGACCTCGAGGGACGAGAAGGCGTTGCTTGCTACCCAGAGCAGCACGGGCACCGCGAACGCGACGAGGGCTCCTTCGTGCCGCAGGCTCCGTCCCATCACACGAAGCGACGGGGTGATCTCGATCGGCAGGAATGGCGCGACGGCAGAGAGGATCGCGTCGGTCCCTTCGGTCGTCGGCAGGACCAGCGTCAAGGCCCGCCCCGCGAGCAGGAGAAACGGCGGGAGCGAGAGCAATGAAAAGTAGGCGACCGCGGCTGCGTGGTTGACCCCGTGGTGCGTGGAGAAATTTCGAAGGGCGCGCCAGAGCAAGCGGAGGAATCGAATCAGCGGTCCCGTCAACGCTCGGCCCTTTCGCGACGGCTCCGAAAGGTGAGCCGAAGCGGCGCCGCACCAAAGCCGAAGCGCTCGCGCAGGCTGTTTTCGAGATGGCGTCGAAGCGAGAAGTGAAGGCGGCGAGCCTCGTTGCAAAAAACGACGAAGCGCGGGGGCCGGATTCCCGTTTGGGTCGCGTAGAATAACCGCACGGTCCCGCCCTTCGCGGGCGCCCGGCGCTCCTTGACCGATTCCTCTTGAAGCCAGGTGTTGAGCGCGGGCGTCGGCACGCGCTTCGATGAGTCCGCGAAAAGCTCGTCGACGCGATCCAGGATCTTGGCGACGCGCTGCCCGCTCTTGGCGCTGACAAGGACGAAGGGGACCTCTTTGACGAACCGGAGACGTTCGCGCAGAGTGCCTTCCCAGTCCTTCGCTTTACCTTCCCGTTCGAGAACGAGGTCCCACTTGTTGATCGCCACGACGATCGGACGCGACGCATCTTTGGCAAAGCCGGCGATGTGCGTGTCCTGCGCGGCGATCGGCTCGCTGCCGTCCAAGACCAAAACGACGACGTCCGCGCGCTCGATCGCCTGCCGGGCGCGCATGACGGAGAGCGATTCTGCGGCCTCGTGAAGGAGCCCCTTGCGCCGCATGCCCGCGGTGTCGACCAACTGGTAGCGGCGATCTCCCAAGGTGAGCATCGTGTCGACCGCGTCCCGCGTTGTTCCGGGAACGTCGCTCACCATCATCCGCTCTTCTCCGACGAGCCGGTTGAGAAGCGAGGACTTTCCGACGTTTGGCCGTCCCACCAGAGCCACCTTGATCGGTTCGCTCTCGTCGGCGTCCGTGGCGGCGTCGGCGGCCAACGGAAGCCGCGCTTCGATCGCGAGGAGTAGTTCTTCGATCCCGCGCGCGTGCTCGGCGGACACGCCGAAGGGCTCGCCCAGCCCGAGTCCATGGAGCTCATGGATCGCATCATCCTGCTCGGGGCCGTCGACTTTGTTCGCCACGAGCAGGACGGTGGCACCTCGCCGCCTCAGATAGGACGCGACCTCGGTGTCGAGCGCGGTCGCGCCCACGCGGCCGTTGACGACGAAGAGAACGAGCTTCGCCTCGAGGAGCGCCGCCTCGGCTTGAAGCAGGATCTCCTGACCGAATTCGACGTTGTCCCAGCGCAGGCCGCCGGTGTCGACGATGCGGAACGGGCGCGTGCTCTCCCGCACGACGCCGTAGATTCGATCCCGTGTCAGACCCGGCTGATTGGTGACGAGCGCAGACCGCATCTTCACCAGGCGGTTGAACAGAGTGCTCTTTCCGACGTTCGGGGCACCGACGATGGCGACGAGAGGAAGACGGTTCACGGGGGCCCTCAGGCGATGACGTGGACGTTCGAGGTGTCGAACCGTAGCACGCGTCCGCCTGCGCGCTCAACGAGCCTAATGTGTAACTGTTGAACAGCAACGGGTTAGACGGAGTCGTCGCCTTGACAGCTGGGCCACCGATTCGTAGACTCACCCCGCTTTTCGGCACGGGAGGCGTTCATGATCAAGGCCGACATCATCACCAAGGTCTCCGAAGACGCGTCGATCACCAAGGTGAAAGCGGTCGAAGCGGTCGAGGCCGTGTTCGAGGCGATGAAGGCGGCCATGCAGCGCGGCGAGCGGATCGAGCTCCGCGGCTTCGGTGTTTTTCAAGTCAAGCCGCGCAAGAAGGGCATCGGCCGGAATCCGCGAACGGGCCGTGAAGTGCGCATCCCGCCTGGGAAAACGATCCGATTCAAGCCGGGCAAGAACCTCCGCAACCTCAGCTGACCGGCCCGCGTCAGCGCTGCGGTTCGAGGGTGAGTTCAACGACGACGACGTCGGAATCCCCCACCTCGATCGGGCGATCTGCCGAGACGAAGCCCGGCCGTACCGCCTCGAGACGATGCCCGCCGGTGGCGACCGCGAAGGCGCCGTGGATGCGGCTGAGTTCCGCTCCGAGGCCGAGGTATTCGCCGTCGAGATAAACGGCGGCGTCGGGCGGTTCGACGTGAACGCGGAGCCGGCCCAACGTGATCGGAGACGGGCTTGGCAATGGGCTCGGCGCCGGAATTTGAGGAGGCGTTGCGGTCGAGGCCGCGGGAAGCGCGCGGCGATCCTCGCCGTCTCCGGGAACGAGCGTGTCGTTGAAAGCGTAGGTCGCACCGGGGCGCGCTTCGAAGGTGACGACGAGCGTGCGATACCCCTTCTCCTGGAACGCGATCGTGTGCGGACCGGGTGCCACGCTCAACGTGTCCCACCGCCCGTTGTAGTCGCTCGCGAACCCGACCGTGTCACCGTCGAGCAAAACGTTGGCCTTCGAGGGGGTGACGCCGGTCTCGACGGTCGCCGGACCCGAGGGTGGCGGCGCTTCGACGGCCAAGACGTAGGAGTCGGGGACAGGCCCGTACCCGTAATACGGCCAGTAGGCCCCGTACCCGTAGTACGGCCAACCCCACCAGTCTCCGTACCATCCCGCGCCCCACCAGCCCCAACCGGCACCCCAATACGGGTAGCCATATCCGTAGCCGTATCCGTATCCGTAGCCGTAACGCGCGACGCCGTTCGCGGTTCCGCCGTGAGCCGGGTAGCCGCGCGCGGGTACGGTTCCGCGGGGGGCTGGATACCCGCGCGCGGGCGCCCCGGCACGCGGTGCGGAGGCACGCGGTGCGGAAGTACGCGGTGCGGAAGTACGCGGTGCGGAGGCACGCGGCGCGGAGGCACGCGGCGCGCCGCGATTCCCCGGCAAGGCCGCGCGGTGTCCTCCCCCGCCGGACCGGGGCGCCGAATGACCCGACCTGGCCTCGATCGACGTCGCGAGTCCCGCCGCCAAGAGCACGACGATCGTGCCGAGGCCGAAGAAGCGGATGACGCGCCCGGTCGTGAGTCTCAAGGCCAAATCCTCCACCCTTGCTTACAGCAACATTCATACCGTGTTTCCTCGTTGCCGCCCAGGCGTTTTGCGGCGAGGCGTCCGCTCCGGAGTGCAGCGCCTGTCCGCAGGAGCGGACGCCTGAGGCCCGATCCCGATTGGTATACTCCGCGCCCGTCCGGCAACTCTTCCCGAGGCGTTTCATGACCGACTCCTACGCCGCCCCGCGTGGCGATCGCCCAAGACTGTGGCTCCACGCGGGGCTCCTGATCGCGACTTTTCTGACGGCGACGATGGCCGGAAGCTGGATCTGGGAGGGGACGCTCGACCTCGACGCGTCGTGGAGCGCCCTCGTCGACGTCTCCCGCCTGGCTCGCGGCGTGCCCTACGCGGCGCTTCTCCTTCTGATTTTGGGAGCCCATGAAATGGGGCACTACATCGCCTGTCGCCATTACGGCGTGCCGGCCACTCTCCCGTTTTTCATCCCCGGGCCGCCCATGCTCATCGGCACGCTCGGAGCCGTGATCCGGATCCGTGGGGCGATTCCGTCGCGGAAGGCGCTCTTCGACATCGCGGCGGCGGGCCCGATCGCTGGGTTTCTCGTAGCGCTACCGCTCCTGATCGTCGGCGTGGCCAACGCGAAGGTGCTTCCGGCGACGACGGAATCGCACGGCCTCGCCCTCGGCCCCCCCCTGGTGTCGTGGTTTTTCGAGCGCCTGATGCACGGCGATGCCCCGCTTCAGGTCGGCTCCGTATACGGCGCCGCCTGGGTCGGCCTGCTCGTGACCTCGATGAACCTCTTCCCCGTGGGACAGTTGGACGGCGGCCACGCGTTGTTCGCAATCTCGCCCAAGGCGCACCGCATCACGTCCTTCGCGACCATCGGCGCCCTTGCGCTCCTCGTCGTCGCGCAGAGCATCGTCCAGCGGAGCCCTTCCGCCTACAGCCTTTGGCTCCTCATCTTGCTCGGGTTGAGAGACCGGCATCCGCGGCTCATCGACGAATCGGAGCCTCTAGGGGCCGGACGTTTCGCGCTCGCGTTTGCACTCGCTGTCATCTTCGCCCTCACGTTCATCCCGTCGCCGATCCTTCTCGACTGACGCGCGCCAAGAGCCGCCGTTGTCATCGAGGGTGATCGTGCCGTCGAGATCCGTGCGGAGCACGCGTGGCCCGATGGAGTCGAATCGGGAAAGCGCCCCCCGCCCCGGATGCCCGAAGCGATTTCCTGCGCCCGCCGACACCAGAACGAAACGCGGTGCCGCCCGCGCGAGGAATGCGAGTGTGCTGCTCCCGTCGGCACCGTGATGGGGCGCGACGAGCGCCCCGGCCCCGGGGTCCGCGCCGGCCGCGAGAAGAGCCGCCTCTCCGCCGGCTTCGAGATCTCCCGGCAGCAGAATGGAGGCGCCACCGGTGCTCCGCGCACGCAACGCAAGGCAGCGATCGTTCAGCGAGCGGAGGCGATCCTCGGCGCCCGGGTGGAGGACCAGAAGATCGAGGCCGCCCCGGACCGCCCCGTCGCCTCGTTCGAGTCGTCGAACGGCCACGCCGCGCGCGACCGCATCGGCCGCGACGATGCGGGTGAGTGGATCGTGCTCGGCTCCCCCGCCGATCCATAACTCCCCCACCTCGATATCGCGCAGCACCGCGCGGGCGCCGCCCGCGTGATCCTCGTGATCGTGCGACAGAGCGAGAACCTCCAGGCGACGGCAGCCTCGCGCGGCGAGCGCCGGAACCACGATGAGGTCGCCGGCGTCGAACCGCCCGCCGCCCGAGGGTCCTGCATCCACCAGAACAAAGCGGCCGTCCGGGCCGCGCAAGACCACTGCGAGTCCCTGTCCGACGTCTAGAACCTCCGCGCGTGTCGGTCCGCTCCCGGGGGGTGGCGGGCCCATGTGCAGGGCGATCGCACACAGGGCGAACAAAAGTCCGATCGCGCGTTGCCCGCTCCGGCTCGAAACACCGCATCCGAACGCCGTTGCGAGGAGCAGGGCGAGGTAGGCCGCGACGAGCCCAAGCGGGGGAGAGGCCACGCGCAGGTGTCCCCCTGGAATGGCGGCCGCGACGCGGGATGCGAAAATGAGCGATCCGACGGCGGCCTTCGCGGCAGCGGCGGCGGCCGCGCCGGCAAGGGGAACGGAGGAGAGCACGATCGTGGCCGCTCCCGTCGCAAGGCAGGCGGCGCACAACGGCGCCGCCACGAGGTTGGCCCCAAGAGCCGCGGGGGCCAACCGGCCGAAGAGCGAGGCGAGGAAGGGCGCGGTGGCGAGGTAGGCGCCAAGCGACGCCGCCAGCGAACGCGAAAGAGCGGACGGAGCGCGTCTTCCGGCCGCCACGAGTCCCGCGGTGGCGACGACGCTCAAGAGGAATCCTGCGCTGAAGGCGAGCGTTGGAACTGCGAAAACGAGCAGCGCCGCGGCGAGAGCCAAAGCGGCGAGCGGGTCGCAATCGCGCCCGAAAACGCGCGCGACGAGTCCTACGCCCAAGCTTGCGCAGGCACGCCACACCGAGGCCCCGTGGCCCACGAAGGTGGCAAACGCAAGGAGCAGGGCGCCGCCCGCGACGAGCAGGCCCCTCGCGCCCAATCCCGCGCGTTTGAGCATCGAAAGGACGACAAGCACGCCAAGAGCGGTGTGGAGCCCGCTGATCGACAGAATGTGGACGAGGCCGGCGTCACGGAGGAGCGCTTTGGTCTCCTCATCCATGAGGAGACGGTCGCCGATGAGCATCGCGCCGAGCACCGCGCGCGTCTCCCCCGCCGTCCCGACGGCGCGGTCGAGCGCGTTTCGGGCGTGAACGCGTGCGGCGTCGATCACACGGCCCGGCGACCAACCCCCCGCCGAGACCAACCTCAAGAGCCGCGAGTTTTTCACCCGTCCGGTCGCGTCGAGCCGTTGGGCGGCGAGGCGTCGTCTCGCGCTGTCCTCGGAGATCCCGGGTCCCGCCATCGGAGCGCGCAAGCGGCACCACACGCGAACGACGTCACCGCCCCTCAGATCGGCGATGCGACTTCCGTCGTCAGCTGGAATGTCAACGATGTCGAGGCGCACGCGGAGCGCCGGCGCGGTCCCCTCGGGAACGGTTTCGACCTTGAGGGCCCTACCGCCCTCGCGATCCCGCTCGGGAGCGGCGACGACGCGGGCGACGATTTCGAGCTCCCGCACCGCGCAGGTGCCGAACGTGGCGTCGAGTCGGCGTCCGGCGTCCCGCCACGCCCATCCTTGGGCGGCGGCGCCCAGCGCGAAGGCCGCCGCAGTGACGAGCGAGATCGCGATCGTCGGGCTCCGCCTCACGAGGAGAGCGATGACCAGGGCGACGCACGCCAAGAGCCCGGCCGTTCCGGGCGTGGGGCGCGCTCCTCCGCACGCCGCGCCGGCGATGAGCGCAGCCGCGACCCAAACGATGGGCGCGGGACCGTGTGAAGGAATCGTCACGGCACCAAGGAGGCGGGACCGCGAGTCACTCTAGTCGAGGACCGGACCGCTGGCGAGGCGGATCAGCGCGTCAGTGCGAGCCGGGGCAAGACAAGCGTGCGACGTAGCCGGTCGGAGAGCGCCCGCTCGAACGTTTTTCGGAACTCTTCCTCGCTCATGCGGCCGCGAAATTCTGCCAGAGCGCGGGCGGTCTCCTCGGTGGCGGTATCCAACGTCTGCTCGGGAACGGCGCCGGCAAGGGACGCGTCGAGCGAGGCGTCCAACGTCTCGGGCGCGGCCCCATCCGCCTCCTCGGCGAGCAGGCCGGTCAGAAGCGTACGCAATCGCCCCGGCTCCGGGCAGCGCACGACCGCCTCCTCCCAGGCGCGCCGCGCGTCGGAACGCGGGGGTCGCGTATCCGTGACGTATGGCGCCGCCCGCCCCGCGGCAACCACCTCCCACGCCTCGGAGACGGCTTTCGCCAGGGCCGTGATCGCCTGAGGCCAGCGGCCCGACCGTCGCTTACCGGCGTTGGCGATGACTTCGAGGACGACGGTCAGCGGGATGCCGCGCCGGCGCCAGGCGTCGATCGTTTCGAACTCGCGGGGAGAAACGACCGCCTGTCTTCCCAGGAGTTTCGACCATGCGGCCTCGACGGCGCGGACATAGCGGCGCTCGTTTCCGCCGTGGCTCACGACAGGTGCTTGAGGTGGAAAATCAGGTGATCGACGCATGTCCTCATGATCGCGAAGGCCGATCGGTACCCCTCGATCGGCCCATTGACGGGATCGTCCAATCCGGGCGGGTTGGCGCGCGGGATTTCGCCATGCTCGAAAGCGCGCACGAGCAGCCGCGTCGGAGCGCCCTTGGGGAACCGCCGCGCGAGCGTCTCCAAGTGGGTGTTCGTCATCGCAAGCAGAAGGTCGGCGCTCTGAACGTCCGCGGGAGTGAGGCCGCGTGAACGGTGTCCCGTCAGGTCGAGCCCGGCGCCTGCCCCCACCTTGACGGAATAGGGTGCGGCGGGCGCGCCCTCGATTCCGAGCAATCCTGCCGAATCGACGACGATGCCGCTCAGCCTGTGGCGTACCGCGCGATCCTTCAGGTATTCGGCTGCCAGCGGAGACCGGCAGATGTTCCCGTCGCAAACGAAGAGGATTCTCATCGACGATTCTTCTCCCAGACCAACCTGAGTCCCAAGAGCGTGAGGTGGGGATCGACCGCCTCGAGGAAGGAAAGCTCCTCCTGGAACACGGGCGCCAAGCCTCCCGTTGCCACCACCGGCGCATCCACCCCAAGCTCCGAACGCAGCCGCCTCACGACCCCCTCAACCAGCGATACATACCCGTGAAATAGCCCCGACTGCACGCTCTCTTCGGTGGTCCTGCCGATGATTCGGGCCGGCTTGATCACGTCGACCCGCATCAGCCGGGCCGCGCGCTGGAACAACGCCTCTGCGGAAATCCCGAGACCGGGGGCGATCACGCCACCCAGGTACTCCCCCTTCGGGCTGACGACGTCAAACGTCGTCGCCGTGCCGAAGTCGAGAACGATGACGGGTGCGCCGTAACAGTGCACCGCCGCGACCGCGTTCACGATGCGGTCCGCGCCGACCTCGTGAGGATTTTCGTAGAGAATCGGCAGGCCGGTCTTGACGCCGGGCGCCACGAAAAGCGCGTCGTGGCCGAAGGCGCGTCGTGCCGTAGCCGCGAGAATCCCGTTCCAATCGGGGACGACTGAGGACACGATGATGCCGTCGACCGAAGCCGGGTCCAGCGCCTCGCCCGCAAACAACGCTCGAAAAAGGGCGCCCAGTTCGTCCTCGGTCTCGCCTTTGCGGGTCGCGATCCGCCAATCGGCCTCCAGACGATCCCCGTCGAACAGCCCGAGCACCGTGTGGGTATTCCCCGTGTCTATCGCCAGAAGCATCGTCACTCCTCGATCAGCGCAACGGATTCGCTCGCGTGCACGAGAACGATTCCGCTCGCGGTGGCAACACGCAGCGCCCCCGACGCGTCCAGCCCGTCGGTGAGCCCCTCTCCGCCCGCGGCGAGCCGGACGCGCCGCCCGGTCGCTTGGGAAGCGTAGCGCAGGAACTGCTCCGCCACCTCCGGCCAGGCGCCCGCACGCAAGAGCCCGATGGCGGTGGCGAGCGCTTCGATCAACGAAGTGGCGAGGGCCTCGCGGTCCACCGTGACGCCGCAGCGGAGAATCCTCAGGGACGTCGCGCTCCCGCGCAACGACGCCTCGAAGTCCTCCTCGGTCTGGTTCACATTGACTCCTATGCCCAGCACGAGTTCCGCGCCCGAAGCCCCGTGGCGGAGTTCGGACAGAACCCCGGCCAGCTTGCCTCCCTCGGCGAGCACGTCGTTCGGCCACTTGAGGACGGCACGGCCGCCCGAAAACGCGCGACAGGCCGTGCACACCGCCACGGCAGCCGCGATCGGGTAGTGGCCGATGTTCCCCGGTGGTTCCGTCGGACGGAGCAGCACCGAAAGATAAAGACCCGTCCGCTCGGGCGAATCCCAGCTCCGGCCAAGCCGCCCGCGTCCTTCGGATTGGTGTTCCGAAAGAACGACGGTCCCCTCGGGAGCCCCTTCGGACGCGAGGCGTCGCGCGTCGTCGTTGGTCGATCCGGTCGTTGGGAGCACGACGATCCGGCGTACGAAGGCCGAGTGCGTCAAGCTCGCGGCGAGACGGTTCGCGTCGAGCCTCGGCATGCCGCAGCTCAGAGGAGCGCCGTCAGGTCCATCGCAAGATCGGCGGCGCGGACCGAGTGCGTCAGGTAGCCGAGACTGAGGCAATCCACGCCCGTTGCGGCGACGGCGCGCAGCGTGCCGGGGCGAAGCCCCCCGGAGGCTTCGAGCACGATCCTCCCCTTGCCGCGCCGGACGCAATCGGCGAGGGAGGCCAACGTCATGTTGTCCAGGAGGGCCCGCCCCGCGCCGGCGGCGATTGCCTCGTCCAATTCCTCGACACAGCGGACCTCGGCGGTGATCGATCCGGGCGCAAGACCCGCGGCGAGGCAGGCGCGGATCGCGGCGCCTAACGATTCCACGGCGCCGAGGTGCGTGTCCTTGATCATCGCCGCGTCGTAGAGGCCGTGGCGATGGTTCTCGCCTCCCCCGGCCGCGACGGCGTACTTGTCGAGCGCCCGGAGCCCGGGAGCGGTCTTGCGCGTATCCAAGATCACGGCGTTCGTTCCGGCGATTTCGGCGACCGCGGCGTGGGTCGAGGTCGCGATGCCGCTCATGCGCTGCAGGAAATTGAGAGCCGTGCGTTCCCCCTGCAAGAGCGCGCGCGCCGGCCCGACGGCTTCGGCTACGACCGCGCCCGCCGGGACGGACTCGCCGTCTTTCGCGAGCGGGGTGAAAATGACCGAGGGGTCGAGCTGACGGAAGACTTCCGCGGCCACCGGAAGACCCGCAACCACCAGGGCCTCACGAGCCACGAATGTCGCCTTCGCACGGCGGGCGACGGAAACGACCGCTTCCGTCGTAACGTCCCCGGAAGCGCCCAGGTCCTCGGCAACGGCCGCGGCGACGCACCGGGCGGCCGCCTCGGCATCGTAGGATCGGAGGCTCACGCGCCCGCTCCGTTTTCCCCGAGCGTCGCCAGCGTCGATTCGATGCGCCGTTTCTTCTCGAGGAACTCCTTCTGGATCGCCCGTTCTTTCTCGACGACGTCGGCCGGCGCGCGTTCCAAGAACGACTCGTTGGACAGCTTGCGGTTGCGCGCCGTGAGCTCGGCGTCGATCTTGCGGAGTTCCTTGACCAGGCGCGTCCGTTCCGCATTGAAATCGAGCAGGCCGGCAAGGGGAACGGCGACCTCGAACCCGCGCACGACACCGCGTGCGGAAATCAGATCTGCCGCAAACGCCTCCACAACGACGACCCGTTCGGCGCGCACCAGGGCGGCGACGAGGACCGACTGATCGGCGACGAGCTGGCCGTCTTCCGGGTTGTCCGCGTGAACGAGGACCTCGATCCGCCGCGAGGGGTCGATGCCGGCCTCCACGCGAACGTTGCGGATCTTCACCACAAGCTCTTGCAGCATCGCCATGTCCCGCTCGGCGCGGGCGTCGAGCCGCTCCGGGCGCGCCGTGGGCCAGTGGGACGTCGCCAGGTAGTCCCCCGTGTGCGGGAACTTCTGCCACAGCTCTTCCGTGAGGACCGGCATGATCGGGTGCAAGAGGCGCAAAACCGTGTCGAGCACCTCGAGAAGCACCGTTCGCGCGACGGCCTCGCGCCCGGCGGCAGGCCCACTCATCGGCTCGCCGGCAGGGGCGAGATCGGGCTTCACGACCTCGATGTACCAATCGCAGAACTCGTGCCACACGAAGTGGTACAAAATGTCCGCCGCGCGATCGAACCTGTGCTGTTCGAGGGCGCCGTCCACCTCTCCGATGATCGCGTGCGTCCGGGCGAGGATCCAGCGGTCGACGAGCGTGAGATCACTTTCGGTGTAGGGCGTGGTTTCGGCGTGATCGCCCAC
>JAQBEH010000112.1:0-24422 GCA_032124015.1 Acidobacteriota bacterium | reverse complement strand
TCGATCTGGCGGCGGGCGTTGAATGCCGACGCTGTGTTCGTGAAGATCTTGGAAACGACCGCCATGACCTACGTCGATCTCAATTCAGGGACCGACAACTGGGAGTACGAGGTCACGTTCACGGTCGAGCCCTAGGGTCTACTAGCTGAGTTCCTCGGCCCGGGCCGGTGCGAGAGCACCGGCCCGGGCCTTTTCTCATGGTGGTGCGAAGCGCGACCTCAACTGGCCGGCACAGCTCGACCGGTACGCGCGATCTTGTCGACGATCAGGCGTCCGATGTTCAAGGAGGCCGTGGCGGCGGGGCTGGGGGCGTTGCACACGTTGACGACCAGGTCGTCTTCCACGATCAGGAAGTCGTCGACGAGACGGCCGTCGCGCATCAGCGCCTGAGCACGCACACCGGCCGGTGCGGGAACGAGTTGCTCGGCCTTTATTTCGGGGACCAGTCGTCGCAGCGCCGCCACGAAGGCCGGTTTGCTCAACGAGCGCCACAGCTCGCCCATGCTTGCGCGCCAGTTCTTCCAGGCCAGACGCAGGAAGCCCGGATAGGTGAGTGTCTCCAGCTTGTCGAACAAGTTGAAGCTGGTCTTGTCGTACCCCTCGCGGGAGAACGCGAGCACCGCGTTCGGGCCGCATTCGACTCCGCCCCCAATCATCTTGGTGAAGTGAACGCCCCGGAACGGAACGATCTTCGCACCGGGCCGCTGCCCCGACATCCGCGCCAGGCGGTCGGAGTGTAACCCCCCGCAGTTCACGACCAGCCTGGCTTCGACCTCGCCGGCGCCGCTTTCGACAACCATGCGGTTGCCGCGGCGAATCATCCCCGTCACCCTTGCTCCCGTTTTGACCGTAGCCCCGGCCTCCGAGATCCGCTGAGCCATTCCCTGTTCACGGCGACAATGACCTTGCCGCAGCGCGCAAACGGGATGTTCTCCTGCTCGCAGAAGGCTTCCATCGCCAGCTTCCCCTCGCGGCAGTTCGTCGCGCGGAGCGAGCCCGGTTTGTAATAGATGCCGGAATGCAACACGCCGGAGTTGTGGCCGGTTTGGTGCGTGGCGAGCCTGCGTTCCTTTTCGAGGATCACGACTTGCCTTCCCGGATACCGTTCGAGCAACCGGTACGCCGTGGCCAATCCCACGATCCCACCGCCGATGATGGCTACGTCAACCTGTTGCATGAGCGCGGTTCCGTCCGTAGGCGGAAGTATAGTCAGCGGAGGAACAACTGCGTGCGTCCGCGGCGGCAAGCGGACCGAGAGCACCGAGCGCGTCGTCGCGCGAGGTTGCAGGTAGGCAACCTAGTCGGAGGTCGTTGTGCGGTTCGCAGCTTCGTCGTTGCCGTACACTCAGGTCGTCGGTCCCAATCTACCGCTCCTCTTTGGTCGCTCCTTGACGTCACAGTTCAAGGGTCGTAGGCTTCTGGCGGAACGAAAGTTCCAATCCCCCCTTTCCCTTCGCGGATAGGGCGCGAGGCTGCCGAAAGGCAGCCTCTGCTTTTTGTGGCCCGCGCCAACGTCTACGTCGATGGCTTCAACCTCTACTACGGTTGTCTCAAACGCACGCCGTACAAGTGGCTCGATCCCGCGCGGCTCGCAGAACTCCTGTTGCCCCGACACTGTCACGTTCATCGCGTCCGTTACTACACGGCCCGCGTTAGCGGACGACCCGGAAATCCGAATGCGCCGAGGCGTCAGGAAACCTACCTCCGCGCGCTCCGGACGATCCCGGACCTGACGATCGCTTTCGGTCACTTCCTGACGTCCGAAGTCAACATGCCTTTGGTTCAACCGAAGCCAAATGGGCCCACCGTTGCCCGCGTGATCAAGACGGAGGAGAAGGGTTCCGACGTCAATCTCCCAAGTCATCTTCTTTTGGATGCGTTTCGCGAGGATTGTGAGTTCGCATTCGTGATATCGAACGACTCGGATCTCCTCGAGCCCGTGCGAATCGTACGTCGAGAATTCGGAGTTCATGTCGGCCTCGGTTGCCCGCACAAGCGCCCGAGTCAGGTACTCCTGCGCCAGGCGGATTTCGTACGACCGATACGCGTGGGCGTGTTGCGCGCCAGCCAACTCCCGACGACCCTACGTGATGACCACGGCACCATCACGAAGCCCTCGTCATGGTAGTGATTGACGCAGGCCGAATACGCGGTGCGTCACGATCGGCTCGTACAGTGAGGCTCAGTGGGAATCCTAGCCGCCCGACGCCGTTGGCGTAGCCCAGCATCTTCTCGAAGAATGGGCGCGCTTTCTGGACGTCACCCGCCCCGCCTCTCACTCTCCGGCAAATCCTCAGGGAGCGGGGATTCTTGAGGTGGAGCACCAACGGCGGCGTCCCACGAGACATACGCGGTACCGTCGCGGCCGGCGTGTTCGCCCGCACCGCCCAAGGCGAGAAGCGCCAGCCGCCCGGGGCCGCGGTTGATGAGCTGGCGGCGGACCTCTGGGGCGACGCGCGCGAGCTCGCCGACGCCCAGGTCGCGTTCGACGCCGTCGATTGCAAGCGAGAGCGTGCCTTCGAGCACGAGGTACACCTCTTCCTGCTTGCCGTGGGTGTGGATGCGGCCGCGCGCGCCGGCGTGCAAGAGCATCAGGTTCATGCCGAAGCTCGTCACGCCGAGCTGTTGCCGAAGGAGCACGAACCGCTCCGTGCCCGTCATCTCGAGCCGTGCGTAGGAAACGCCCTTCTCCATCGTGAGTTCCTCCAGAACGCCGATCTTACCCGCTCTCGTGCGTCGGCCCGCATGGCGCCGACCCCCACAATTGTCTTGTCCGCGAAGGCTACCCATCGCAGATTCGGACCGATTCGGTCAAGAACGCATTGACCGGTCGACGCGTCGAGACCAGACGCCGGTGCGGTCGATGAGCGCAACGCAAAACGCACGGTCCGCAACTTGGAGCTGTCGACCACCGACCCCGGCCGATGACGAATTCCTCTACAAACTCTATTGCAGCACGCGCGACGACGAAATGGCCTTGTGGGGCGCGCCGGCGGATCAGCAGGCAGCCTTTCTCCGCATGCAGTTCGACGCCCAGCGCGCCCACTATGGCCAGGCCTTCGCGCGCGCCGACCACGCGATCATCACGATTGACGGCCGACCGGTGGACGGATATCTGGTCACCGGGGTCAACACCGGCGGCGAAGGACCGGCGGGGAACGCGACGGCCGGACCGCGCATCGTCAACAGCTCGGGGAGCTGCCCCTAGAGCGATCGCGCGGGAAACTTTCAGAGACGAATCAGCAAAAACAGGGTCACAATGGTAGGCCCTTCGTAACTCGACCTTTTTTTGTGGAGATTTGTCATGACCCAGTCCATGAAAGTTGCCTTCGTCCCCATGATCGCGGTGATGCTCTTGGGTATCACGGCCTGCTCCGGAAAGCCGGAAGACACCGCGACCAAACCATCAGATGCCCCCGCGCAACGCAATGTCGAGGAGGCCCAGGGCCTCGTGCTGCTGCGCGGTCTGCCGACTCTGGGAACGGTCCACAGTGTTGCCATCGTCGAGCTGGATCCAGACGCGGCGAATTTCGGCGCGATACTGCAAGAAGTCGAACTGCCGGACCTCGTAGAGCCGCTTCACCACCTGTACTACAGCCCCACCGGACGGCTGTATTCCACCGGCGTCGATCTCAAGTGCAGCCTGGCCGAGATCGGCCTGTCGCGCAACGCCCAAGGGACGGCCACGATCGGCGACGTCACGTGCCTCGACACCGGCGGGCAACAGGTCGGCGAGGACATGATCTGGCAGACCGTCAACGGCAAGGATTACATGTTCGTGACCTTCATGGGAGGCACGGGCGTGGACCAGCCCGACTGCGGCTCGATCGGCGTATTCGATCCGCAGAGCAACGCGCTGATCAAGATCATCGAGGCGCGCAAGAGCAAGGTGGCCAAGGGTGCCCCCTACATCATGTACCCGCACGGCATGTCGGCGTACGGGGATCGCATGGTGGTCGGCTCCGCGGTTCACCCGGATCTCAAGACCGGCATCGGCAACGCGATCGCCGTCATCGATCTGAACACCTTGGAGCCGATCCAGAACATCGTCGTTGAAGACGCGAAGCCGGTGGGCTTCCCGTCGTCGCCGGTCGAAGTGCTGTTCGTGCGGCCCAGCATCGTGCCTGGCGTCCAGCCGGCGGTGCTGGTCAACACCATGTTCGGATTCGAAGTCTGGAAGGTTCCCTACAACGAGGCGGACAAGAGCTTCGGCACACCGGTGAAGGAATACGACGGGGTCACATCCGGCACCGGCGTTCCGCTCGAGTTCTATGGCAACGCGACCGAGCTGTTCGTCAGTCACGCCTTGCCCGGCGTCGTCAAACGCTACAAGCTCGCGAGTCTTCCCGAGCTCGTTCCCTCGGGCGAGGACATCAAGGCCGAGGCCGGCGCTCACCACATGATCTTCTTCACCACCGCCGCCGGCCGTAAGGTCATCGCGATCCAGAACAATCTGCTGAATCTCGGCAACAAGGACGACAACGACCCGACCGATGTCGATTTCATCGCCAAGGTCAACGACCATTCGATCACCGTGTCCGACCTGCAAACAGGCGACCGCATCGCACAGGTCAACTTCAAGGAACGCTACAAGAAGGGCGTCGAGAACCTCGAAGCGCTGTTCGGCTCAGGGTTCGTGCACCACCACTGAGGCGGGCTGCGCTTGCCTAGGGGCGTTGGCTCGGCGGCGTTTGTCGCCACGTTGCTCGCGGCGTTGGCGACCGGCGGCTGCGATTCGGGACATCGGGTAGCGACCCCGCTATCCGATTTCGAGGCGCCGTTCGTTTTCGGTCGCTTCGAGGTGCCCACCGACAACCCGCTGACCAAAGAATCGGTGGAGCTCGGCCGCCGCCTCTTCTACGATCCGCGGCTGTCGGCGGCCGGCACCGTGTCCTGCTCGACCTGTCATATCCAGGCGCTCGCCTTCACCGATGGTCGTGTCACAAGCGTCGGTGTGACCGGGAAGCCGCTGGCGTTCAACGCTCTGACCCTGGCCAACCTGATGTGGGGTCCACAGCATTTCTTCTGGAACGGGCGCGCCGCCACGCTGGAGGAGCAGGTGCTCGTTCCGATCCAGCATCCGGATGAAATGGCGCAGGACCTGGGGCGGCTGGTTGCCGAACTGTCCGCCGACGCCGGCTATCGGGAGCTGTTCGAAACGGCCTACGGCAAAGTCAGCGCAACGGCAATCGCCCGGGCGCTGGCTTCGTTCGAACGCACCTTGATCTCGTCCCATTCGCGCTACGACCAGTTCCTGCGCGGCGAGGTCACGCTGACTCCGCAGGAGGAACTGGGGCGCAAGCTGTTCATGGCCCACCCGGACGTCAAGGTCAGCCTGCGCGGCGCCAACTGCATCGACTGTCACAGCCAGTTCGTCACCGGCGGCTTCAGCGCGCGCTACGACGGCTTTTCCAACAACGGCCTCGACGACGAGGACCACCTTCAGCCCGGCTTGCAGGCGGTTACCGGCAACCCGGCACATCGCGGGCTGTTCAAGGTCCCGTCGTTGCGGAACATCGAGCTGACCGCGCCCTACATGCACGATGGCCGTTTCAAGACGCTTGAAGACGTCTTGGATCACTACGACAGCGGCATCAAAAACAGCAGCACGCTGAGTTCCGTGATCGTTGAGGCGAATAATCGCGGCGCGGAAGCGGCAGGAGGGATCAGCCTGCAGCTGACGGTAACGGAAAAGGCGGCCATTATCGCCTTCCTGCGCACGCTGACGGACCAGGAGTTCGTGAGCGCGGAACGGTTTTCCGATCCGTTCGCGAGCAAGTGAGTCGCATGCACAAAGCAAAGTACGTCGTTCCGGTGCTGTTCGCGTTGGCCGCGATAGTCGGCTTCATCGGCTGGCGTCAACATCGCGCAGCGCAGCCGATCGAACTGGCGCTGTACTTTCATCCCTTCGTCGGCCCGGAGCCGCTGGTGCTCAACGAAGCGCGCTATCCCAATCCGGGTGGCGACGGCCGTTTCAAGGTGCGCGATTTTCAGTTCTTTCTCAGCAACATCCGGCTGACGGGAGGAAACGGCGTGTACACCGAACCCGACAGCTATCACCTGGTGCGATTCGACGGACCCGAACCCGCCTTCGGCATCGTGCTGAACGATGTGCCGCGCGGGAACTACCAGCGGATCGAGTTCGGCATCGGCGTGGATGCGGCCGCCAACAAGTCGCTCGCGCAACGCGGAGACTTGGACCCCAACGGCCGCATGGCCTGGACCTGGGAGGTCGGCTACAAATTCGTGCTGTTCGAAGGCACGCTGGAGAGCGGAAGTACGAGCGTCCCGCTCGTTTATCACGTGGGATTCGACGAAAGCTACCGGCTTGTTTCGACCGAGCTGCAAGACGAGCGTCTCAACGGCCGCACCGCGCGGCTGGATTTCCGGGTCGACATCCAGCGCCTGTTCCAGGGATCCACGACCGTCGACATGGCCGCACTACCGTCCGTGAAGTTCGATCGGACCGACGCCGCGCGTCTCGCGGGCAACCTCGAAGGCATGATCACGCCGATGGGTGAGATGGAACCCTAATCGGAAGAACTACGCTCTCCTGCCGACCTGCCGCCCCCCCAGATCGAACAAGAAAAACTCCGCACGGAGTCCGGCGGCGGAGGTCGGCTTGATCAGAAAGGGCCGTAAATTGAAGGCCCGCTCGAAACCCTCGTTTGCAACGATCACCGCGGCCCGCCAACCGTCGAAGCGCCGGAGCGTTCTGCCGAGGTCGCGATAAAGTCGGAGCACGTCGCCAGCTTCCCCCTGCATCCGGTGCCCGTAGGGCGGGTTGAAGGCGAATACGCCGCGGCCGCGCGGTGCTCCGGGTAGAATCTGAGCGAGAAGCTCCGGCGTGAGCTCGGTCGCGTCCATCGAACGCACCACGATCGACTGCTCGACATCGCGGCCGGTGAGACCGGAGGCGCGTAGATTCCCGATCATCCAGGCGATGCACTCTTCATTGATGTCCGAGGCGAGGATGTAGGGGCGCGTGTCCGGGTAGAGCGGAGGCGCCTGGGCGGGGAAGCCCGCGAACACGGGCGATTGCAGCGCCGGAAGATCTTCAGGCTTGCGGACGGCGAAGCCACGGGCCAAAAGCGCCGCCTCCACCGCGATGGTGCCGCTGCCGGCGGTTGGGTCGACCAACGGCTCTTCGTGGGGCATCCATTTCGAAAGCAGCACGAGCTGGGCGGCGAGCGTCTCGCGCATGGGGGCCGGCCCCTGGGCGACGCGCTGTCCGCGCAGGTGCCGTGGGCCTCCTCCGAGGTCGAGGATGACGAGCGTGCGGCGGTCATTTTCAATACCGACCCGGCGCACGAGCAACTTCCACTCCGCGCCGTCGCTCTGGACCTCCGCCTGGCCGCCTCGCTGCTGCATCGCCTGTTCGAACGCGCTCTTCACGGCGCCGCGTAGTTGGAGGGGGCCGGCCTCGAAGTCTTCGACGCCCTTCACCTCCACCGTGAACGTAACCGAACGCCCGCGCGGCAGGCGATCATCCGCGGCCAGCAGCGGGACCAGGTCGGAAACCAAGGGCTCGAGCCGGACCGCGGGGGAGGAGGCCAGCTCCCAACCGATACGCGAGGAGCTGCGATGGTAACAAGCTGCGACCCAGGCGACCGCCGGATCGAACGCGTAGCGCAGCGCTGTTGAACCCTGACGCGCCGGCTTCGACACACGCACCTGAAACGGCGAGCGCATCACGAGGCGGAGCAACTCGGATTCCATGACCTTGTTGGCGCCGACCGTGCCCGAGATCCGGAGCGCCGACTCCGTTTGCGCGCCCGGCAGAGCACCCATGGTTGTTCTCCTTCTCTCCGGCCCCAGGTGTCCTACTTGAAGGTCCAGCCCACCAGCACGCGGAAGTCGGGAACGTCGCCGATGCCGACTTGAAGCTCCGCGAGGAACCGGCTCCCGGCCTTGAGTTTCGTTTCGATGCCGCCGACCGCGTACAACCCGATCTCGGCGTTGAAGCCGTCATCGAAGCCGTCGTTCCTGTTGTTGTCGGGATTGTCCTCGTCGAACAGCCAGAGGGTCACCTGCGCGCCGGCGTACGGGGTGACGGCGGCCTTCACGGGGAAGTAGTAGGCCACCATGAAGTTTCCGTAGAGCGAGAGCTTGTCGTCGCCGAACCCCAGCTCGACGCTCGGCTGCCATCGCAGGTTCTTGGTGAACTCGCCCAGGTCGAATTGCGCGCCGACCACCACTTGATCGGCGTCGGCGGACGCCCCGAACCGCGGGCCCCAACCCCGGAACCCGACCCCGGTCTCGACTGCTGCCGCAGCCTCGGCCGCTGCCGCGGGAGCGACGGCGGCCGCCGCGGCGATCACGCACACCGCAATCATCGATCTCAAACGCATCATCAGAGTCTCCTCCTATTCAATGAGCGCCGGCAGTGTAGCGCCGGCAGGCCTCGGCGCTACGGGCAGTGCAGCGTGGCGGCCTGGCTGCGGCACCGCGTGGCGGCGAGCGGGGCGAGCGGGGCGAGTGGTTCGGGGGGTTGCGAGTCAGCCAGAAACGCCTGCTGGCTCGGCCGGAGCGAAGGTTCTGCGATGGCCGGGGCCGAAAGGCCAAGGGGAAAGTGACGCGCCTCGACGATCGCGATGACATTGTCCATCGCCGGATCGCGTCCGGCGCGATAGTCGGCGAAAGACAAGGACACGGGAACGTCCGGCTCCAGCGTGCCGACGCCGACGTCGGTGAGCATGGTTGGCCAGAAGCACTCCCACCAGTCGTCGCAGCCTTTCTCCCAGTCTTCCTTGGAAACCCAGACGTAGACCGAAATGCGCGAATTGGGCAGGACCATCGGCGTGCCGCCGTTGGCCCAGAAGACCAGGTGATCGCCCACCGGCTCACCGATCACGAGGGCCCGGTCGCCGCCGAAATGCTTCAAATAGGCCGCCTCCGTGATACCGCCGGAAAACGTCTCCGGCGAAGTCAGGATGAACACGTGACCATCGGATGCCAGCCGGCTCACGACCCCCTTGGAGAAATCAGGATCGACGGTGCCGCCACCGTTGTGCCGAAGATCAACGACGACGAACTGCGCGTGGCGCTTATCGAGGTCCGCCAACACGCGGGCATGGAAATCGGAGAGGCTGTGCTCGCCGACGTCCATCGTCATCGCCAGACTCATGTACAGCCCCGGTCCGGCGCTGGTTTCGATCCACTCGGCGAAGAACGGGTCGTCCGGCCGCGACAGATAAGTAGGTGGCGTTGCGCCCTGCATCACGTGGCGCCACGTTGCCTCAGCGGGCGCCGGGACCACGTATTGCAGCAGACCGCCACCGTAGCGGCGCATCGCCCGATCGGTGAAGGGCTCGATGGCCGCGATGGTGCGCACGACCTCGGCGCCGCTTTCGAGCGCGAACGTAATGTCAACCTGTTTGGGCTGCGGCGTGATGCCCGCCGCATGCAGCAGTTCCGGCGATTCCATGTTCAGCGTGCTGATCCAGCGCGCCCGCCCTGGATAGCCGCCGAAGTATGGCCGGAACACGTCGACAAGCTCATCCGGCGTCAGCTGCTCGATGCGCACGACGCGTGCGCCGAGTAGCTCGGTATGCGGCTCGTCGGCCATCACCACGTAAAGACCGTCCGCGAACCAGGCCAAGCGGAGCGGCAGCGCGTCGACGCGGGCACGGCGCGAGATGGGAGAGATGTTGGTGTGAGCGTTGTTCGCCAGCGCGACGGCCCGGGCGACGCCGAGTTCGAACTGCGCAGGTGTGAGCGTGTCCAGCCGTGATTCCAGCTCGTCGATGGCGGCTCTGAAGGCCGATTCCTCGCTGTCGGTAAAGGTCCAGTCGTAGTCCGGATACCGCCGCAGGAAATCGAGATCCTGCCGGAAGGCTTCGATCCGATCGACCGGTGGCGGATAGTCGGCCTCCGGCGGGAAGGGGATGAAGCGCAGCACGAAGACGCCGATCAACACCGCAATCGGGATCAGCACAATGCCCGCCCCGATCAACGTTCGTTTCCACCAGCGCTTCAGTGCCACGCCGCCGTCCACCTCAAGGGCAGTCGCTCCCCGAGGCCGCGATCGCGGGATCACGCGGGTTGATTTGCGAGGGTTGCCCGTCGTCGTAGGTTCCGTTTCCTCCGCAATTCGCGCCACGCACGAGATACCACAACCCCTCCCCGACAGCGGGATCTCCAAAAAGGTCAACCGTCAGACCTGGGACGTCGTTGTTGAGGCACGTCGAGGTCGCGAGCTGGAAGTCACCGCCCGTTCCCCGCAATGAGCCGAGATCGCCGTAAACGATGTCGTACTCGGTCGCTCCCGGCAGCGCGCTCCAAGACAAATCAAAAGTGTTCTCGCCGGACTCGACCACGGTGGCAACGGGCGCTCCCGTCGGGGCGGTCACCGGGTCGCCGGGTTGACAGGACGACGCGTCGATCGAGATTTGAACGTCATCGATCCACTGCCCGTTCGGCGCCGCTGCGGCTCCGAAGAGGTCGGACGCGACGCGGAACCGGAGGATCACCGTCTGGCCCGCCGCCACGGCCGGCAAATTGACAGTCGTATGCACGAAGCCGGCGGAAGCGCCGCTCCACGCCGCACGACCGGCAATCGGGCTGCTACGAGCCGCCGAGATCGTCGCGTTGTAGCCGCCTGTGACGAAGCTGCCGCCCGCGGTGAGGATGTCCGTGAACGCGCCGGCCCCGATCTTGATCTCGAGGACCGCCCCGTCGAAGCCCGTATCCATATTGAAACGATTGTCGAACTCGAGAACCGACCCCGGCAGGGCGACGAACGCATCCCGGTCCAGGGTCTTGTCGGTGCGAATGGTCGGTGTGCTGGCCGTCACCGAAATCGGCGGGGACCCTGAGAATGTCGTCGTGGTCGTCCAAGACTCTTCCGTGCTCGGCGTCACCGCGGTGATCCACTCGGCGGGAAGCAAAGGAGCCGTCGCCCCGTCGAAGTTCTCATCCACGTAGGCGAAAGGCGCTCGGGCGCAAAGGTCGATGGCCGTGCACGCGTTTCCGTCGCTGCAGGCGGTTCCGGTCGGCTCGAGGCTGCACGTGGCCGAGCAGCAGTCGCCGCCCGTGGCGTTGCCATCGTCACAGGTTTCACCCGGTTCGAGAGTGCCATTGCCGCAGCTCTCGCCGATGTCGTACACGTTCACCGTCCAGCTCGCGGTGTCGACGTTGGCGCCGTTTTTGACGGGCTTGACGAGGTTCGTATCGGCGATGATCTGGCACGTCAACGTGTAGGTACCCGGGAGGGCGAAGCTCCGCGTGTGGGCTTCCGTTCCGGTCGCCACCGTGGTCGGCACGGGGAAGCCAGGCCCGTGGAGCGTCCAGGTGAAATCGTTGGTGATCCCCGGTCCACTCGCCAGGCGCGTGCTGACGGCGAATGCCACGGACGTTCCGATGCCGGTGTCCAGCGGCGATACGGGGTGCTGGGACTCTAAGGGAGCGGTCGGGTTCACGCGTGGATGGCCGAAGTACTTCAGAGCCCACTGCTGCTTGCACACCGGGCAAAACTCAGGTCCGAGCGTGCGCATCTCGCAGTTGGCGATCGGCCGGTAGACGCACTGATCGTAGTACTGGGCGCCCTGACGGGGCGCGCCGAGGTCCGCGATCCACTCGGGCCAGCCCCCGTTGATCGGATCCGTGGACGTGTTGATGCCCCCCGCGCTCACGCCGCAGCTCGGGGTTCCCCCGTACTCGTCCGCCAGATTCCCCAGGCTGTGCCCCAGCTCGTGGATGGCGACGTCGGTGGCCGCCGCGTTCGCGGCGGAATACACCGCGCGTGCACCTCCGCAGCCGCCGTATCTCGCGGTGTTGACCATGACGATCGTCGTGTCCCGGGCCGGCGCCCGCAGCTCGGTGGTCGCGATGTTCGCTGAAGAGACGTTTGGATCGCAGTTCGGCCCCCCGTTGCCGCTGCCGTAGAAAAGGCACCGATTGTCGTTGTGCCCGCAGCTGGCGGTGATCAGGGGGAAGCGTGTGTTCATGGCGGTGTCGCGGACGATGGAGCAATCGCACTGGTCGGTGCCGTCTTCCGTCGAGTACGCATACACCAGGATGTAGTTGAGGAAGCGATCGTGTTCCTTGTAGGGGGACTTGGCGCGGAAGGCGTCGACCATGGCTTGCGCGTGAGCCTCCATGGTCGCCTTTTGCGCGTAGGTATAGCCATCCGGAACGATGACGACGTTGATCCGTCTCGTCGTCTCGGCCGTGCTTCCGTAAACCTTGATGATGTCCGGGTCCGTGTATTCCTCGGGGAAGTGCACGGTTCCCGGTGTCAAGAAGCCCGACGATGCCGGCGCCTGAGACGGTCTCGCGATGGCGAGTTCTTCGAAGCGCGCCGCGGTGCCGGCGCTCGTGAAGTGGGAGACGTCGAGGTTGGCGACCCCGAGCACCTTGCGGGTCGGCGCGAAGGCGTCTCCTGTGTAGTAGGCGAGCTCGATCTGGTCGAACCCTTCGAGCTCCGGCTCCTCGACGAGGAAGCTCTCCCGGTGAAGCCGGATCGTGTCTCCTTGAATCTCCGGCGCGACGTCGGGCCCGTGGTCCAGGCACAGCCCTGCCACGGTGATCTGTTGCGTGTGGCGAGCTCCCCCCGGGCCCAGCAGCACGACTTCGATCTGCGCGAGATCGCTTTCGGCGAAGGTCTGCGGCGCGAATGCACGTTCCTTGGAGGTGAAGGCGATGAGCCGTCCGCCCTCACGGTCCACTTCCACCGCGACCACGAGCGTTCGGGGAGCGGAGGGATCCGCCAGCTCGGCGGCCCGGATCGTTCCGGTTACGAAAAGCGACGTCGATAGGACGGTCAACACCGCGATGATCGAACGGATGAAGCGTATTCCGGTCGCGCGGTCTTGCTCGTTCATGATCCCGCCTACCACCAAGTGTACGACGATCGATCCGCCTCGCCCCTGGGGAATCCACTTTTTGGTCCAGAGATAGCGCATTTCCCGGGGTCTTCACGCCCGAAGGGTCAGTCATTGCTTGACGCTCCGGTCGGCACTGCGTACTACACCATCGGCAAACCCGCAGGAGTCCCCGTGCGAAGAGCGTTCGTGTCCCTGGCAGTCTTCGTTACCTTTTTCGTAATCGCGCCTGCACCCGCGTCGGCGGGGGTCTCCACGCGTCCCGATTGGCTCCTCGCGCAGGCACCGTCCGGACCGACGGCGCGAGATGCGCATGCGATGGCGTACGACACCGATCGGGGCCGCGTCGTGCTTTTCGGCGGTGCCAACGAGTACAACTTCTCCGACTTCGCGGACACCTGGGAGTGGGACGGGAACGCGTGGATCGAACGGTCGCCGGCCACGAGTCCGACGCAGCGGTTCGGGCACGCGATGGCCTACGACGCCGCGCGCGGCCGCGTCGTGCTCTTCGGGGGATACGGTTTCTTTTCAGGGGGCCTCCTGGCGGACACCTGGGAGTGGGACGGAAACGAATGGGTCGAGGCGACGCCCGCGACGAGTCCTCCGGGACGCTTCGGCGCGGCGATGGCCTACGACAGCGCGCGGGGACGCATCGTGCTGTTCGGAGGCGTGGGCGATGGCGCCGAGCTCGGGGACACGTGGGAATGGGACGGGAGCGATTGGATCGAGCGCACCCCGGCGTCGAGTCCGCCTGCTCGCGAGTACGGCGCGCTGGCGTACGACCGCACGCGCCAACGCGCGGTGCTCTTCGGAGGATTTGACGGCGTCTCTTATCTCGGCGACACGTGGGAGTGGGACGGGAACGAGTGGGCCCTGCGCGTCACCGCCACGCACCCGCCGGCGCGAACGTGGCACATGATGACGTTCGACGAGACGCGCGAGCGGGCGGTGCTCTTCGGCGGGTATGACGGCGACATCCCGTACAACGACGTCTGGGAGTGGGACGGAACCGCGTGGCTCGAAAAGCCGTCGGGCGCGAGCCCTTCGCCGCGCGTGGTGGCCGCGATGGTTTACGACTGCGCGCGGAGCCGCACCGTGATGTTCGGAGGGTACGACGGGAACCAGCCGCTCGCCGACACGTGGGAGTGGGACGGGAGCGGCTGGGCCGAAGAGACGCCCGCGACGAGCCCTCCGTCAAGATCCAATCACGCCGCAGCCTACGACGACGCGCGCGGTAAGACCGTGATCTTCGGCGGCTACGCGGGCAGCGCGTTCCTCGCCGACACGTGGGAGTGGGACGCGAGCGGCTGGGTCGACAAGACGCCGGCAATGAGCCCGCCGAGCCGCATCTTCCCGGCGATGGCCTACGACCGCGCCAGGGGAAGGGTGGTTCTTTTCGGGGGGTTCGGGCAACGAGGCCCGGTGGCCGACACGTGGGAGTGGGACGGGAACACCTGGGTCGAGAGGACGCCCGCAACGAGCCCGCCGGCGCGGCACAGCCACACGATGGTGTACGACGCCGCGCGCGGGCGCGTCGTTTTGTTCGGCGGGTCCAACAGCTTCGATTACTTCGGGGACACGTGGGAGTGGGACGGGAACAACTGGGTGGAGGTGACGCCCCCGACGGGTCCGACGCCCCGCTACCGCCAGGGGATGACGTACGACGCCGCGCGTTCGCGTGTCGTGCTGTTCGGCGGCGCCGACGCCTCCGATGTCTTCGCCGACACGTGGGTGTTTGACGGGACGAGCTGGGTCGAAAAAACACCCGCGACGAGCCCCCCGTCCCGATACGAACATGCGATGGCCTACGATGCGGGGAGGGAGCGCACGGCGCTCTTCGGCGGCTGCAGTGCGCTGGCGTGCCCGGCCAACGACACGTGGGAGTGGGACGGGAACGACTGGACCGAATCGCCGGCCGCGTCGATTCCGCCGGCCCGCTTCCATCACACGATGACCTACGACGACGTGTCGGGGCGCGTGCTGCTGTTCGGAGGATTCAACGGGACCTACCTCGGCGACCTCTGGGAGTACGGCCCCATCGCCGCGTGCGGGGACGCGAACCGCGTGATCGCCTTCGCTCCGGGAAGCGGCGGCGCGAGTTCGACGGCCGATGCCGCGCTCGGCCCGCCGGACGACACGGCCGCCGCCTTGGGGATCGGCGGGCGCGTCGACCTCGGCTTGTCCCGCGCGGTCCAGAACGGCGCGGGGACGGATCTGATCGTGCACGAGACGGCCGGCGCGAGCTTCAGGGTCGAGGCCGGCGACGACGGGGATCAGTACTTTCTTCTCCGCGACTGCCCCGGCGGCGAGTGTCCGCTCGACCTCGCGGAGGTGGGCCTCGCCCAGGTCTCGTACCTCAGGATCACGGCTCTGTCCGACGAGCTTGGCGCGGAGCTCGACGCCGTCTCTTTGATCCACGCCGACAACTGCGGGAACCAGCCTCCGTTGGCCGACGCGGGACCCGACCAGGTTTTCGAATGCACCGGGCTCGGTCAGGCGACGGTCCTACTCGACGGGTCCCTGAGCTCCGATCCCGACTCGACTCCGGGAACGAACGACGACATCGTGTCTTACTCGTGGATGGAGGCCGGCCAAACGCTGGCGACGGGGGTTACGGCATCCATCCCCTTCGCGCTCGGCGTCCACGACGTGACGCTCACGGTCAGAGACCGCGCCGGAAACGTCGCCTCGTCTTCGACGTCGATCACGGTCGCTGACACGACACCTCCCGTGGTGACCGTAGAGGCGACTCCCGATTCCCTCTGGCCGCCGAATCACACGCTGCGCCCGGTTCACTTCACCGTTCTCGCCGTCGATGCCTGCGACCCGTCCCCCGTGGTGCTCTTGGAATCCGTCGCGTCCAGCGACTCCGACGACGCGTCGGGGAACTGGGACGGCGCGACGAGGGACGACATCCAGGACGCCGCGGCCGGAACCCCGGACTTCGACATCCTTCTCCGGGCCGAACGCGACGCTCGCGGACCCGGCCGGACCTATAGCGCGCTCTACCGAGCAACCGACGCCTCGGGAAACACAGGGACGGGCGTCGGAACCGTCGCGGTGCCCCGCGATCTGCGTCGTCCGCGCGGGCTTCCACCTTCTCGTCGGGGGTCCCCAGCTGGGGAGTGAGCGAAGAACCTCCTCCATGACGAGCCCACGGCACGTCAGTCTTGTGTCGCCCATCCTCCGAGCCGGAGGAGTGCCGTCACAAACGCCTTCGCGGCGCTCGCGGACACCGTGGTTGGCACCTCGGTGAGACTGGGCTCGTACCTGCGGTCTCGGAAATCGACCAAATCGGCGCGAGCGCTGAACTTGAAATTCAAGCGTCGTCTCCTGGCTCAAGGCCCGGCGTGGGGATTTCGCATTGACTGGCCGCCCTGGTGTGTGCCATCGGAGACCGATCCGGCCGCACATGGAGTATCGTGAGACCATAATGATGAAAGGCTGCCCATGGATGGTAACGAAAGAGACCGCCTAGCCGCCCTCCGCGCCTACCGGATCTTGGATACCGAGCCCGAGTTGGCTTTCGACGACCTGACCCTGCTCGCGTCCCAGATTTGCGGCACCCCGATCGCGCTCATCTCTCTCGTCGACGCTGATCGGCAGTGGTTCAAGTCTCGGATCGGCATCTCGACGCGAGAGACCTCGCGCGATATCGCGTTCTGCACCCACGCGATCCGCCAGCCGGACCTGTTCGTCGTCAGCGATACGCTCCAAGACGAGCGGTTCCGCGACAACCCGCTCGTGGTCTCCGATCCGAACATCCGGTTCTACACGGGGGCGCCGCTGATCACGAGGGAGGGGCACGCGCTCGGGACTCTGTGCGTCATCGATCGCAAGCCGCGCACGTTGGACGCCTGGCAGCTCGAAGCGCTCGAGGCGTTGCGGCGTCAGGTTGTGGCGCAGCTCGAGCTGCGGCGCAACCTCCACGAGCTCGGGCGCGCTCTTTCCGAACGAGACCTCGAGGAGCAGGCGCGGGAGCGTCTCATCGAGGAGCTGCGGCAGGCTCTGGACGGCGTCACGAAGCTGAGCTCGTTGATCCCCCTGTCGACCGCGTGCCGGCTCAATCTCGTGATCCCCGCCGACGTGGCCGCGATTTCGACGGTCGCGGATGGCGTGATGCAACTCGTGCACGAGAAGCTCGGCGCCGAAGGGCGTAGCGTCGAGATCGAGATCGCGCTGCGCGAGGCGCTCGCGAACGCGATCAAGCACGGCTGCAAGAACGATCCCACGAAGAATGTCCAATGCTGCCTCGCGTTGGAAGCCGACGGCGAGATCCTGATCATCGTGCGCGATCCCGGGCCGGGGTTCGACGCCTCCGCCGTGCCCAATCCCCTCGCCGGCGCCGGGCCGACGAAGACCAGCGGCCGCGGTGTCTTCCTCATCAATCAGTTCATGGATGAGGTCCGGTACGAGGACGAGGGCCGCGAAGTGCGCATGCGCGTTCGCGGGACCCGGTCGAAGGACGAACTCGGCGGAGAAGCGTAGGCCCCCGGGCAGGTGACCACCTCACAGTCGTGGCCCCGTTGGTAGGCACGACCGGACCAACGTATGATCTTCCGCGCACACATCTTCGGACGCATGCCGAGAACCGACCGAAATGAGGAGTTCCAGCGATGCCCACAGGCAAGATGACTCCGCTTAGCTTCGAGCCGCCGGGCCCCGGCTTCTGGGAGCTCGACCCCGTTCACTTTCCGCGCCCCGCGACGCGGTACTGGATCGAGCTTCACCCCGCGGCCTTCAAACGCGGAACGGGCGAGTTCGCCCGCTCCTACGGCATGCTGATCGACGGGCTGGAAATGGCGTACGTCAACGGCTTTGCGTACAAGGCCGCGACCCCGGCTGCCGAGGATGAGGTCCCGCGGCGCTTTCAGCGCGCCGAGGAGGTGTTCCAAAAGAAGTACTGGCGAGAGCAGCTTCGCGACTGGAACGAGACGTTCAAGCCGACCGCGATCAAGGCTCACCGGGAGTTGCAGTCGGTCGATCCCGACGGACTCTCCGACGAGGCGCTCGCCGCGCATCTGACCCGTTGCCGCGATCACCACGCGGAGATGCTCTACCAGCACATGCGCTTTACCGCCGCGGCGATCGTCCCGACGGGCGATTTCCTCGCGCACGTCGGAGACTGGACCGGCCTCCCGCCGGCCGAGCTGCTGGGCTTGATGCGCGGCACGTCGCCCACGTCGGCGGGCGCGTCGGAGCAGCTCGGCGCGCTGATCGCGGCGATACGGAAAGACCCGCGCGCGCAGCAGCTGCTCGATTCGGAAGACGATCCCGGCCGCATGCTCGAGGCGCTGCGCGCGCTCGATGGCGGCACGGGCTCGGCCGTGTCCGGGTACCTCGACCTCGTCGGGTACCGGCTCCTCGACGGTTTCGATATCTCCAACCCCTGCGCGATCGAGTTGCCGGACTCGCTGCGCCGCGCCATTCGCGCCGCCGTTTCCGGGTCCGCCGTGGACTCCTCGGACGTCGAAGGCAAGATCGCCGGCGTGCGCGGCAAGGTCCCCGAGAAGCACCGTGCCCAGTTCGACGAGTTGGTCGAGGAAGCACGGCTGACCTATCCGATCCGCGACGAGCGCGGGGTGTTCAGCGACATCTGGGCTTCCGGGCTCATGCGACGGGCCGCGCTCGCGGGCGGACGTCGACTCGCCCGAAAGCGGCGGATCCACGACGCGGCCCATTTCATCGACGCCGGCCTCGAGGAGATGCGAGCGCTGCTGTCCGGTGCCGCCTCCCCTTCAGCGGATGAACTCGCGAGCCGATCCGCCTTCCGCGCAGCGCACAGCTCCAAGGAAGCTCCGGCGACGCTGGGCCCGACACCGCCAAAGCCGCCGGACCCGTCCGAGTTGCCGCCCGCGGCCGCCCGAATGATGCGCGCGATCGGCATCGCGTTGAACGCGCTGTTCGGAAGCTCCGAGGCGGCTCACGAAGAGCACATGCTGCGAGGGCTGTCGGCGAGCCGCGGCATCTACGAAGGACCGGCGCGCCGCGTCTCCCACCCCTCCGAGTTCGACCGGATCATGAAGGGCGACGTCCTCGTCACCGAATCGACGACCGAAGCGTTCAACATCTTGCTTCCGCTGCTCGGGGCCATCGTGACCGACAGCGGCGGCCTGCTCTCGCACTCGGCGATCGTCGCCCGCGAGTACGGCATTCCGGGCGTGGTCGGCACGCGCGAGGCGACCGAGCGCATCGCCGACGGCGCGCGGGTGCGTGTCGATGGCGACGCGGGCGAGGTCACGGTGCTCGGGTGAAACGGGTCCTCCCGCTCGAGAAGACGACAGACGCCACGATCTTCGGCTCGAAGGCGGTCGGGCTCGGGCAGGCGATCCGGGACGGCCTTCCGGTTCCCCCCGGGGTCGCGCTGTCCGGCGCGATCGTCGAAGCCGTCGCCGCCGGCGAGCGCCCGGCGATCAAAGAGGTCGCCAAGTGGGTCGAGCCGCTCGGCGGCCCGCTCGCGGTCCGCTCGTCCGCCATGGACGAGGACGGCGCGGCAGCGAGCTTCGCCGGGCAGCACCTGACGCTGCTCAACGTTCCGTCGGTCGACGAGCTGACCTCGGCGTTGAGCAAGATCTGGTGGTCGGCGAACTCGGACTCGGCCATCACGTACCGGCAGCGCGTCGGCCTGTTCACCCGTCCGAGCGTCGGCGTCGTCGTCCAGGTGCTGCTCAACCCCGATACCGCGGGGGTCATGTTCACGAAGAACCCCGTCACCGGGGCCGACGAGCGCTTGATCGAGGCGAGCTGGGGGCTCGGCGAGGCGGTCGTCGCGGGTATCGTGATCCCGGACCACTTCCGCATCGACCGTTCGGGCCGTGTGCTCGAGCGGAAGCCGGGACTGAAGAGGATCGCGGTCCGCGGTGTTCCGGGGGGCGGCACGATCGAGGAGAAAGTCTCACCCGAGCTCGTCGAACGGCTCTGCCTCGACGACGACCAGCTCGACAAGTTGAACCAGCTCGCCGGCCGGTGCGAGCACGTCTACGGACCCGGTCGAGATGTCGAGTGGGCGATTGCCGACGGTACGCTTTATCTACTTCAATGCCGGGCGATCACAAAATAGGGGAGCTCGGAAAAGGGGACACTCCCCTTTTCCTCGGAGCACGGAGGAGGATCGATGCCGACGCGAGGCGCTCCCGTCAAAGCCCTGCAGCGCGTGCCGCTGTTTGCCGATCTGTCCAAGAGCGAGGTCCAGCAGATCGCGCGCCTGTTCAAGGAGCGTCGCTTCGCGCAGGGTGAGACCGTCATCCAGGAGGGCTCGGGCGGGGCCGCCTTCTTCGTGATCGAATCCGGCGAGGCCACGGTCTTCATCCGGGGCAAGAAGCGCTCGACCTTGAAGGCGGACGATTTCTTCGGCGAGATCGCCATGATCGACGAGGGCAAACGCATGGCGACGATCACGGCCGCCAGCGACCTCGTCTGCTACGGGCTCACCTATTGGGACTTCCGCCCGCTCGTCGAGGCGAACGGCGTGATCGGCTGGAAGCTGCTGCAGCGGATGTCGAAGATGCTGCGCGAGGCCCGGGAAGAGTAACCCCGGCTATCCCTTGGCCTGAGCGCGGCTCAGATCTGAGAGGAAGCCGAGGTCTCCGACTCCGCCGCGCCGTGCAGCCGCTGCAGCAGCCGGCCGTACGCCACGATCAGATCCCTGCGGCCGAAAATCCCGATAACCGTGCGGTCGGAGCGGTTGTTAACAACGGTCATGGCCTCGGCTTGATGAGCCGCGAGTTTTCGTGCGACGAGCGCGAGGTTGTCGTCGAGGATGAGCGGCTCGGGCACGGGGCGCATGAGGTCGGTCGCGCGCGGAGGCGATCCCTCACCCTCGGCGAGAAGCGCCCGCCGGACATCTTCGATCGAGACCTCGCCCAAGAGCGCACCGTGAGTGTCCACAACCGGGAAAACCGTCTGCGGGCCTTCCGACGCGAACTGCACGAGGTCCGAAAGCAAAGCGTCCTCGCGAATCGTGCGCGGAGCGCTTTGCCGCGGATCCCAAGAGTCGCCGAGGTGGCCGCGCTGCAGCACGTCGGTCGCGAAGGAGCCTTCGTGAACGGGGGAGTCGAGGCGGGAGATGACCTGGTTTTCGTAGAGCGTGGTGCCGCGCGGCAAGAACAGGTACGCCATCGTCGCGACGAGGAGGGACGGCACGAGCAATCCGTACGACCCCGTCATCTCCATCACCATGATCACGGAGGCGAAGGGCACCTTGGCCACGCCGGCGAAAAAGCCTCCCATGCCGACCATGAGTGCGGCGGTGGGTTCGGGAGAGAGGCCCGGCAGGTGGTCCGACGCCACCTTCCCGAACGCTGCGCCGAGTGCGCCACCGATCACGAGCGAGGGCCCGAAAACACCTCCGCTCCCGCCGCTCGAAATCGTCAGCGACGTGGCGACCATCTTGACGAGTGCGAAGGTGAGAAGGAATGTGGCCGTGTACTCGCCCCGGATCGCCTCCTGGATGTACCCGTAACCCATCCCGAGAGCCTGCGGAAAAACGAGGGCGATGAGCCCGAGCGCCGCAGCGCCCACCGCGGGCTTGGTCCAGCGAGGGATCGGCAGGGGCCGGAAGATCTTGTCGCGAATTCCATAGAAGACGCGGGGGTAGATCCAACCAAAAAACGCGCAGACGACACCCAGCAACGCGTAGATCGCGAGTTCGCGCGGACGATGGAAGGCAATCGGAGGCACCTTGAAGAGAAAGCCCCAACCCGCGTAGGACGAATAGATGGAATAGGAGGTGATGGCGGAAATCAGACCCGGAACCAGCACTTCGTATTCGAAGTCGGTGCTGCTGTAGAGAACCTCAGCCGCGAACAACGTCGCGCCGAGCGGCGCCTTGAAGATGCCGCCGATCCCTCCCGCGACGCCGGCCATCATCAGCACGCGTCGATCGGCGTTCGTCAGATGGAGGAGATCGCCCAGGGCCGAACCGAAGCCCGCGCCGATCTGAGCGATCGGACCTTCGCGGCCCGCCGAGCCACCGGAGCCGATCGTGATCGCGGATGCGAGCGCCTTGACGAGCGGCACGCGACGCCGGATCTTGCCGCGCTTTCGGTGGAACGCGTCGACGACGGCGTCGGTGCCGTGCCCTTCCGCCTCGGGCGCGAACCCGAAGACGAGCGCACCCGCGATCAGTGCGCCGATCACGAGCGACAGCGACAGGAACCAAACGTGTTCCGGGCCGAAGCCGGCGCCGCCCTCGCTGCCCGGCGCCGGTGGACGGAAGCCGCCGATCTTTTCCAGGAGCGCCCACTGCGAGAAACGGAAAGCGAGATCGAACAGGATGGCGCCAACGCCTGAAACGATGCCGATCAGCGCGCTGAGCATGATCCAGCGCCCGCTCGTTCCCAACGCCGGATCGCGGAGCATGCCGAGGGGGGTCCGTTCCCACAGGGCCTCGATGATTCGTCGCCTCAACGCAGAGAAACCTCCGGTCCGACGTGCAGCTCCGCAGCATATAGGATGAGCCATGATCGTTTCGAGTCGCAGCCCTGATGCCATCGCGCGGCGACCGCTGGTGTGGCTGAATCTGGTTTGCCTGGACGCACCCCTCGTCGCGATCGCTTGGCAATGGCTATTCGCTCGGAGTTTCCACCTCGGCACGTCGACGGCCGACCGCGTCGCGCTCTTTCTTTCCGCCTGGCTGATCTATCTGAGCGACCGTCTGTTCGACTCGATCTCCCGGTCGGCCGGAACAGCGACCACCCTGCGCGAACGGTTCTGCTCAGAACATCGAAGAGCCTGGGTCGGCGTGCTTTTCGCCGTGGCGCTTTTCGATGGCATCGTCATCTGGCGATCCATCGAACGCGAGACGTTCCGTCTCGGGATCGTCCTCGCGACGATCGTTGCGATCTATCTGGCCGTCAACGCCGCCTTCAACCGGTCGTGGAAGACGATTCCCGTGAAGGAGCTCGCGGTCGGGTTCCTGTTCGCGGGTGGAACGCTCTTGGCCTTCATGCCTTCGCTTCCGTCGCGATTCCACGGTTTCGTCTGGGCGGCGTCGCTCTTCGCGTGCCTGTGTTCGCTGAACTGCATGAGTATCGCCGTGTGGGAGCAACAGCTCGATCGCATCCGGGGCAGGCATTCCATCGCCACGCGATGGCCACGGATGAAGCGCCCCGTCATGATCGCGTCGATCGTGCTCGCTTTGGCCAGCGCGGTACTTCCATCCTGCGACACGCGTCTGGGACCGCTTTCGATGTGTCTCGCGACGAGCTTTTTTCTTCTGGCGCTGTTGCACACTTCCAAAGCGGCGGCGATCGATGAGCAGACCGCGCTGGCCGATCTGGTTCTCCTGACGCCCGGTTGCTTCTTCCTTTTCGAGAGACTCCTGTGAGCTTCGACCGTATCGCCCGACACTATTTCTGGCTCGAGACTGTTGTCTTCGGCGCGGCCTTGCAGCGCAGCCGAGTCCACTGGATCGGGAGGATCTCGACTTCGAAGAGCGTTCTCGTTCTCGGAGAGGGTGACGGACGTTTCCTGTGTGAGCTGGTCAAGGCTTTGCCTGACGCCGACATCGACTGCGTGGAGGCGAGCCCGCGCATGATCGAACGCGCGCGCGAGCGGCTGCGCCAGTTGCCAGCCGGTTCGGGCAAAAACGTTCGATTCGTTCGGGAGGACATGGGTTCGTGGGCGCCGCCACGTTCCTACGATCTCCTCGTCACCCACTTTGTTCTGGACTGTTTTCCGAGCGACGAGATCGAACGGATCGTGGCAAAACTCGCCCACGCCGCCTCGCCCGGAGCCTTCTGGTTGCTCTCCGATTTCACCCTACCGGCAAAAGGATGGACACGCGTCGTGGCCCGGGTGCTCCTGTCCGTGATGTATGCGTTTTTTCGGATCACGACCAGAATCAAAGCCAAGGCCTTGGTCGATCCGGCGCCTCACCTGGAAAAGAATGGGTTTGTCTGCAGCGCACGCTGCCCGTTCTACGCGGGAATCGCGAAATCCGAGTTGTGGCGCCGCCTCAGCAGCGCGTGCGCATCGACTCGCGCGCCCGCTCTTGCGCCGCGGGAGACGCGAAGCCCTTCGACGTCGCACGGGCCCACGTCTTTTCCAGCGTAGGCGCGACTTCGGGCGTCTTGCACGAGGTGTCGCCGTGATCGATGACGACCTTCCCGATTCGCTTGGCGGTGGCGGTCACGGACTTGCGTAGGGCGGTGCTGCGACAGCCGATTGCGATGAGGGCGTGCAGCATCGCCTCGCGCTCGGCGTTCGGCGATTTCTGGATCGATCTTTCGATTTCGGCGAGGCGCTTTTCGAACCATGCGTCGGGAGTGTCCTCGTCGACCAGCGCCATCGCGCCGACGAGGGACCAGCCGGCCCACCGGTCGAGGTCGGAAACCGACATTTTCGCGGGGTCGGCGATCTTCACGGCCAGATTGAGCGCGTCGAAGTTTCCGGAGTTCCACAGGGCCAGCGCGAGTTCGTGATCGACGCCGATGCGCTTTTGCAACGTCTTTAGCGTGGCGAAGCTCACTCCGAACATCGGCTCCACGGCTCCGTGCCGCGCGTAGGTCTTGCGCGTCTGCGCTGAGCCCGCCTTCTCGAGTGCGGACATCGTTTCGGTGAGCGTCAGGCGAACGGGAGGCGTCTTGGTTTTTTTGG
>JAQBEH010000111.1:0-32987 GCA_032124015.1 Acidobacteriota bacterium | reverse complement strand
CGCGCGCCTTCCGGCCCGTCTCGCGGAGCGGCCCGCAGGAACGACCGTGCGGGCGACGGTGTTCCGGAGAGACGAGTTGCTCGAGGTTCCGGTGACGCTGGGTGAACCTCCGGCGGATACGGTCGCGATCGTTCCGATGGAAGGTGCAACTCCCGCGCAAGCGGCTTTGCGCGAGGCCTGGCTGGCCCCGTTCCAGCGATGACGCACGAGCGGCACGACCTCCCCGTCACCGGCATGACCTGCGCCGGATGCGTGGCGAGCGTCGAGCGCGCTTTGGCCGCCACCCCAGGCGTCGAGCGCGCTCTGGTCAACCTTGCGACCGAGAAGGCGACGATCGTCCTCGATCCGGGGGTCGTGTCGTTGGCGCAACTGGCCGAATCGTTGCGTCACGCGGGGTACGGGCTGATTCTCCCCGAGCCTGGGGTCAAGGACGCGGAAGAGCGAGCCCGTCTCGCGGAGCGCGCCGCAACGCGAAGCCGGTTCGTGGTGGCCGCGATCTTCGGCCTCCCCGTGCTCGCGCTGGGAATGAGCCACGGCGCACTTGCGATTCCGGGAGAGCGTTGGATCCAGCTCGTGCTCACCACAGTGGTCATGACGTACGCGGGGGGCGGCTATTTCCGTCGCGCGGCGAGCGCACTGCGCCACGGCACCGCCGACATGAACTCGCTCGTCGCGTTGGGAACGGGCGCCGCGTATCTGTATTCGCTGATCGCGACGATCGACCCGTCGCTCGTCGCGCCGCGGAGCGCGGATCATCACGCGATGCCTCCCGTCTACTTCGAAGCCGCCGCGGGGATCTTGGTCCTCGTGCTGCTCGGCAAGCTGCTCGAGACCGGGGCCCGTGCGCAGACGTCCGGCGCGATCCGGAAGCTCGCTCGTCTGCAGGTGCGCTCGGCGCGCGTCGTCGAAAACAGCGTCGAGCACGAGCGAGAGCTCGATGCGATTCGCGTCGGAGACGTTCTCGCGGTCCGCGAGGGCGAGACCGTGCCGCTCGACGGCGTCGTGCTCGACGGCGGGTCCAGCGTGAACGAAGCGATGCTGACCGGCGAGAGCCGCGCGGTGACTAAGGCGCCGGGAGACGAACTCTTCGGGAGCACGATCAACGGGAGCGGCGCGTTCCGGATGCGGGTCACCCGAATCGGCGCCGACACCGTGCTCCAGCAGATCGTGCGCATGGTCGAGGAAGCGCAGGGATCGAAGGCTCCCGTGCAGCGCCTTGCCGACCGCGTCAGCGCGGTCTTCGTTCCGGTCGTTCTGGTCATCGCTCTCGCCACGTTCGCGGCCTGGATTGCGCTCGGACCGGAAGACAGCCGGTTCACCTTGGCGCTGGTCAACGCCGTGGCCGTGCTGATCATCGCGTGTCCGTGCGCGATGGGTCTTGCGACCCCGACGGCGGTGCTCGTGGCGACAGGTCGCGGGGCGGAACTGGGCGCGCTCGTCAAAGGCGGCGCCGCGCTCGAGGCAGCGGGACGGATTGACACCGTCGTCTTCGACAAGACCGGGACGCTAACCTCGGGACGAACCGCCGTGACCGATATCGTTGCCGCACAAGGCTTCGACGAGAGCGAGCTGTTGCGGATCGCCGCCGCCGCCGAGTCGGGTTCGCGGCATCCGCTCGCGGAAGCGATCGTGGCCGCGGCCCTGGAGCGGGTCCTCGCCTTTCCGGCAGCGTCGCGTTTCGAGGCGATCGTGGGCTGTGGAGTTGTCGCAACGGTCGATGGCCGTGCCGTGCTCGCAGGACGGGCCGACTGGCTCGAGGACGCCGGGGTTGTGACCGCTCCCCTTGCGGGAAGCGCCCGCGGACTCGCCGCCCAGGGCCGCACGCCCGTTCTGATCGCGGTCGACGGCGTCCTCGCGGGGCTGATCGGCATCGCCGATCCGCTGCGGGAGGGGGCGAAAGAGTCCGTCGCACGCCTTAAGGCGATGAACTGCGAACTCGTGCTGCTCACGGGCGATCGGCGCGAGGTCGCCGAAGCCGTCGCGCGCGAGGTCGGCATCGAGCGGGTCGTCGCAGAGATTCTCCCAGGAGGAAAGGCCGACGAGATCGCGCGACTGCGCGCCTCGGGTCGCCACGTCGCCATGGTCGGCGATGGAGTCAACGACGCTCCCGCGCTCGCCTCGGCCGATCTCGGCGTCGCGGTGGGCACGGGGAGCGACGTTGCGATCGCGGCATCGGACATCACTCTCGTGGGCTCGGACCCGCGAACGGTGGCCGTTGCGCTCGAACTCTCAAGGCACGCGCTGCGCACCATCCGCCAGAACCTCGGGTGGGCTTTCGTCTACAACGTCCTCGGCATCCCGCTCGCCGCCGGCGTTCTCTACCCCTCTACGGGATGGCTGCTCTCTCCGATCGTCGCCTCCGCCGCGATGGCGCTTTCGAGCGTGTCGGTCGTCACCAACAGTCTCCGACTGCGCCGCTTCCGTCCAACCCCATGACCCCCGAAAAGACGAAGCCCCCGCGGAATCCGCGGGGGCTTCATGCCGAACGGCGGGTAGCAGCCGGCCGGAGGGAGGTTGATTCGGAGTCTTACCAGGTCAGCTTGGCCTGGGCCGTGATGCGCTGAACGGGATCGCCGTCGCCGGGGACGACGCCATAAAACGATTCCGCCGCTTCACCCGGGTTCGCCTGTCCCATCGTGAACTGGAACCCGAGGTTCTTCGAGTACTGGAAGTTGTACGTGAGGTCGATTTCGTCGCCCAGCTTGTCGGAGGCGCCGGCAGTGAACGTCTCCGTCTCGTTGAACATGTGGTACGCGATCATCACGTAATGCTGCTCGCCGAACCAGTGCTCGTAGCCGATGTTCCAATCGGTGATGTTGTGCTGGCCGAAGCCGTCGACCCAGTCGAGGTCGCCGAAGCGGTTGTAGGCGTGGAAATCGCCGAAGTAGGTGTAGAAGTCCTCGTCCTTGGTGTCCGGCCCCGTCGTCGGGGTCTTGTTGCCCGACGTCATCAGGGTACCGATGTGCACGCGGCCATGCGTGTCGCCCGCCTGGAAGTTGAACGCAAACCAGCCCTCGACGATCCAGCTGGCGATGTCGATGCTCGGATTGGGTGCCGACGGATCGCCGATGTCGCCACTCTGCCCTGCGGCCTCGATGTTCCAGTCGAACATGTTGAGCTTGTCGCCGTTCATCATGCCGCGATTCCAGCGGGCGCCGTAGGTCACGATGCTGGAATCGCTGTTACCCACCGGGCCGGCGCCGGCCATATCCTGGCCGAACAACAGGTAGCCGCCGACCGTGCCCATCGTCTTGAATTTCCAGTCGTAGGTCGCGCCGAACAGAGTGCTGTCGTTCGCTCCGCCGCCATCTCCGGGGATACCGCCCCAGTAACCGCCGTTGAGCTCGGCGAGCTTGTAGTAGAAGAGGTTGAGGTCGTTGCTGCCGTGCTGCCACATGCCGCGGAGCCCGTCGAACGACAGACCACCGTAGTAGTCGTAATCGCCCAGGAACAGCTCGGTTCCGTAAGTGTCTTCCTGTCGGCCGAGGCGGAGTCCAACATCGGAGCCGCCGATCTTGCCCATCTCGATCCAGCCCGTGTAGAGGTTGATTCCGTTGCCGTACCAGTTGTTGTAGGCGTCGAAAGCCTGGTCCGGCGGGAAGTTGTATCCCCAATAGGGTGTCAGCTGGTCGCCGAAATTGCCGATGTACTGGAGATCGATGTGTCCGGTGACGTTCTTCGCGAAGTTGCCCGTCATTCCGATCATCACGCGGTAGGGCGCGATCGAGAACGAGTCGTCGTTCGCGTCTCCCGAACCCTGGTTGTCGGTGAGATCGTAGTAGTTGTTGAGGTACTCGTAACGGGCGCGCACCTCTCCGTTGAATGTGAACATCTTTTCCGGGTCGTCCTGGGCCAGCGCCGGAACGAACGTCATCCCGGCAAGCACGCCGGCCAGTACCGTGAGCAGCACCTTCTTCATCAACAGCCTCCCAGCTGTGAGATCCGTACCGAGTCCGCGGGGCACGGTGTCCGGGGACCATCCCCGGCTACGGTCGTGATCTCATGAATCTCTGTTTATTACCCCAAGTATATGGGCTTTATGCCCGCCACAACGTAACAGCAAACGGCATGCCCCGCATGCCGGAATTTGTAATTGAGTCTAACTTGTTGAATAGACAGCAGGAAAACAGCCATCGTACCGATAGCCACCGTAAGTCTATGGGGGTGTGAATGGGACCTCGATCCAAAATTATGAATTGTCCAGGGATATGGACTATCGGGACTGCTTGAGGGTGGTTCTCAGATGTAGAGCGCGGGAATGAGCAGCAGCCCGATTCCGCCGATGACGACCCAATAGGCCGCCGCCATCGCGAGCGAAATCCTGGGAATGCCCCCTCGCATCGTCGAGACGAGCAGCCAAGAACCTAGCGCCACGCCGAAGAGCAGGTAGATCGAGTGCAGTCCGTTGACCAGAAGAACGAGCGAGAAGAACCGTCGCACGTTCAATGGCTCGTGTCCTTCCGCACCGGGGGTCTGGAGTGCGATCGTGGCGTGCACCGACCCCGTCGGTCCCGCGGATGCGGCGGGCAGAATCGAGTGCGGGAGCCAGAGCTCTCCATCAACGACCTGCGGCTGGTCGGCCGAGGGGGCGCTGGCGGCTGGACTCGCGGCCGCGACCGCTACCGCAGCCGCCGGGGCCGCGGCGATGACGGCCGCCTGCGCTTGGAACTCGCGGACGTAGGCGATCGCATCGAGAAGGCTTGCGTCGCTGAGCGCGGGGTTCCCGCCGCGCGCCGGCATCGACAGGTGGAGCTTACTCTCGGGGTCGAAAGGTTGACGGCCGGTCTTTACGAAGACCAGTGCCTTTTCGTCGGTCTTGTCGTTCAGGAACACGCTGTCCCTGAGGTTCTGCCCCTGCCCCTTGACTCCGGAGCCGTCGGGCGCATGACAAGCGGCGCACGTTCCGAGATAAACCCGCTTGCCCGCCGCGGCGTCTCCGATGTGCGCCACGACCGGGCCCGGTGCGCCGTGGACCGTAGGCGATGCCGTTTCCGCCTGCTTGGGCAAGAACCCCGCGCGGCGGCTCGTCGAGGGGAATTCGAATGCGCGTACCGCGAGCACCGCCGTGCCGGCGAGCAGCGCAACGGCGAGTAACGGGCGAGCCCAGCCGAGCTTCTCGGCAAAGGCGAACCGAAGGGCAGCCGCGGCCGCAAGACAAGCGACGATCAGGGCGATCGCCGTGGCCAGGCCCAACGTGCGGTCAAGGAGCTTCGGAGCCCACGTGAACGCGCCGGGATCGTTGACGCGGAGCAGCACGTATCCCGTCAGAATTACCCCGAACAAGATCACCGCGGAGGCTAGGAAAAGCCCGAGACCGACCGGGCCTGGGCCGGTCAACTGTGTCACCTGGAACTTGGGATCTTCGTTCGGCGTGTCGTTCATCGAGCGGCCTCGTGTTCAGAAAAAGGTGTGGCCTGGAGTGTTCCATCTCTGGCCCGGGCCAGGATAGCCTCCCAAGACAGCTTTTCCCCACCCCGTTCGGCGACGAGCGCGTCGGCATCGGAGGGGGATTTGAACGCCGCGATGCCCGAGCCCATGGGCGTAGTCAGTTCTCGAACCTGGGAAAACGTCGCGGTGCTCGCGTCGGTCCATGTCTCCGTCGGCCGGTCATGAACCCAACGATCACGGAGCGTAACCCCCGAGGCGCTCGCCTCCCAGATCGCGAGGCATCCGATATCGTCGAACTTCAACGTGCGCCGCTCGGCACCGTCGTCGACCCGGGCGGCTGCCGCGTAGCGCGTCTCCGCGATCGCCATCCCGCAGCGGTCGCACACGTCGATCCCGAGACGGATTTCCGGTGGCCCGGTGGGCACCGCGTCCCCGCACGCCGAAATGCAAGCAAGCGCAAGCACAAAGGTCGCGGCCACGAGCCCACGCCTCACGGCCGGCTCGTCCTCGCGAAAACCGCGGCCGCCGCGGACAGCGGAAGCGCGATCCAGGCGGCCAGTGCTCCAGCGAATACCCACGGCAGCCCTCTTCCGTAGGTCGCCGTCGCATACATTCCGGCCGGCCCCAGCATGTCGAGTGTCGGGTTCAAACGCGAAAGCACCGCGAGTTTGAACACCTGCAGCGGGTTCGCGAGGGCGACGTGCAGCAGTTGTGGGGCACCGAGCTTGAAGACGAGGCTGCCACCCATCATCCCGAGATCGGTCAGCAGCACAAACGTCAGCCACAAGGCGACCGAGACCCCGGCCGCCACCGACGCCCGCGGCGCAAGGGAAGACACCAGAAGGCCGACCGCCAGCATCGCCAACGCGAGCACCATGGACAGCGCAACCAGGGTCCCGAAACTGCCCACGTCTCCACGGGCGCCCGTAATCGCGAGTGCCGCGGCGCTGACGCCGAAGCCGCCGGCCAAAGCCGCCGCGAGCGCGATCGCAAGGCCGAGGAACTTCCCGAGGAGCAACTCGCCGCGATCGAGCGGCTGGGCGAGCAAGTAGGCGAGGGTGCCTCGCTCGCGTTCGGCGGCGATGCTCGCGGCTCCCACGTTCAACGCCATCAGTGGAACGATTAGCGCGACGAGGTTGACCAGGACCGCAGCGGTACGCCCGTAGCCGACCTGGCCGTAGGCGGCCGCACCGAGCGACGAGAGAAAAGACAGCGCCACCGAGAGCACGGTGAAAATCCCAGCGTACAGCAGGAACCAACGATTGCGGACGGCGTCACGCAGCTCTTTTGCGGCGATGATGGCGACATTTCTTGGGTCGCTCACGCGAGATCCTCCAAGGCGTCGGCCTCGGCCTCCGCGACGTCCTCGGGCCGCGCGTGTCGTGCCACTCTCCCGCTCTCGAGCACGAGCACCCGGTCGGCAAGGCGGAGCACATCGTCTCGGCGATGGGATGTGAACACGATCGTCTTGCCGGATTCCTTGAGGCGCGCCAGCACGCGCAGCAGGCCTTCCCGCCCGTTCGCGTCGAGGTTCGAGGTGATCTCGTCGAGCACCAGAAGCGGCGGGTCCGAAAGCAACGCCGCGGCAAGCGCGAGCCGCTGTTTCATCCCTCCCGAAAGCGAGCCGATCGGTTTTGCGCCATGCGCCGCGAGCCCGACCTCGCCAAGCGCCACGTCGACGCGCTCGGGGGACACACGCTTGATCTTCGCCAGAAACGCGAGGAGCTCGCGACCGCTCCACTCGGGGTAAAATGCGAGCTCCTGAGGGACGTAGCCGAGCCGACCGCGCGCGGTCTTGGCCTGCGTGACGGCGTCGTGGCCGTCGATGCGGACCGTTCCGGTGAAGTGCACCAGCCCGAGAAGACACTTGAGGAGGGTGCTTTTCCCCGCGCCGTTCGGCCCCCACAGGGCCACCGCTTCTCCGGGGGCCACTTCGAACGAAACCTCGTCGACCGCCGCGAACCTCCCGTAGTGCTTCGACATCGCCTTCACCGCAAGCATCGGTTGCGTCGACGCCAAACGCGGAACGGCAACCAGAGGCCGGTTCGCGGGTACCGGACCGGGAGATCGCACTCTGTCTCCCCGCGCCCAAGCCGCGGCGGAGCCAAACGCCAGAAGGAGGGCGACGGACATCGCTGCGAACGGCGCGCGAATCGGCAACTGCCCTGCCCGTGGGCGCGGCGGCAGCGGTTGCATCAGAGGGGCGACGTCCGTGAGTTTCGGCCGGGCCTTCACGACAGGAAACGCGCGCACCGCGAGATCGACCGCTTGCTGAAGGGGGCTGAACTGGAAGAGGCGCAACTCCGGATGCCGGTCCATCAGATTCTCGAAAAGGCTCTCGGCGCGATACGGCAGATCGCCAATGCCGTCGTCCGCAAGGTCGTAGCCGCGATAATCGCTCCAGTAGTTTCCGCGCCCGTCAACCGTGAACGCGTTGTCGCGGAAGTCCCCAGGCCCGATCACGCCGACCTGCTCCAAATTGTCGACGAACGTATTCGACGAGACGTCGTTGCGCTTGGCGGCCGTAAGAAACGCGATGCCCGTGTCGTTGTACGCGAAGATATTGGACCGGATGGTGCCACGCGAATCGATCGAACTCGGAGAATTGTCGACATAAATTCCGACGCGATTGCCCACGAACTCATTCCCCTCGGCGACGAGTTCGTCGTTGTCCTTGAGGCCGAGGCCGTAGCCGCTCGGCCCACGGCAGGAAATCACTCGGTTGCCACGAAACACGGAGTGACCCGAGTACATCAGGAATGCGCCGACGGAGTTCCCTTCCAGGCGATTGTCCTCCATGACGGTTCCGTCGGCGTACATCAGGTGCAACCCGTAGCGGCTGTCGCGGACGTCGTTGCGCAACACACGCGTCCGCTCCGAGAACCACACCACGATGTCGCGAGCGTGACGCACGCGATTGCCTTCGATCAGGCCGTCATTGCAGTACCACAAGCGGATGGAGTCGCCCCGTCGGGTCACCTCGAAGTTCTTGCCCGTGACCGTGTTGTTTCGCACGACGATGCGGTTGGCCTGCCGCGCGTAGATTCCGAACAGCACATCCGTAAGCGTGACGTTTTCGACGGTGACGTCGTCGGCCATGACGAGGATGCCGGAGTTTTCCTTGTCGAGGCTCGGGCCGGTGCCGCGCACGGTCAGACCACGGACCGCGACGTGCGCGGCCGTGATCTTCACGATATCGCCGTCGCCGGTTCCCTCGAGGATCGCGCCGGGCTCGCCCTCCAGGACCACCATTTTGTCGAGAACGAACGACCCACGATGCACGCCGGATGGCACGCGAATCGTGGCGCCCGGTTCGGCCGCGTGAATCGCGGCCTGCAGATCGAAACGCGACCCGGCCCGCGCATCCGCGGCGGCGCCGGCCACCACAAGAACAGCGACGAGAATCGAAACGGCGTCGCGCCGGGCCACCGCATCGACGAGCGGCTTGTAGGCTCGGCGGTGAAGCCAGAGGCCGGCGAGGATCAACGCCGATGCGACGAACGCGAGGATCAGTCCGACGTCGGGCATAGCGACGGTGCTGAACTGACCGACGTATCCGGTGCCGAGCACCGGTGGGGTGAACGGCTTGATCGATGACGACAGTGGAGCGCGCGGATCGAGGTTTTGTCCGAAGTGAGCAAGCCAGAGATGGAGGTCGATCAGGAACCCGGCCGGGAACAAGAGCGCCGGGAGCGCGAGCCATGCCGCTCGCCGGTTATGAATGAAAATGGCGCCGAGCACCAACAACGAAACGGCGATCACTGCCATGATCGACAGCTCGCGCTCGAGCTTCGCCGCGTCGTTGAGCTTGCGCATGCCGATGTAGTGGTTGAGACCGTCGATTTCCGCGACGTCCCCCTCCAGGTGATTCAGATACGCGTGCACCGTCAGCCCCTTCGGGTACTGCGGTGCATGAAGCACCATCCGCCAGAAGGGCTGGACCAGCGAAACGAGGAGGAGCACCGCAGCCGCGGCGAGCAAAGCGGTAGGCAGGACGTAGCGTGCGCGATGTGCGCGCAGCTCGGCGTCCGGAATCCGAGGTCCAACGATGGACTCGAATGTCGCCTTGGTCACGGTGCTCCCCCTCTCATGGGTCTTTCGGTCAGGGCTTCACGAGGAAGAGCCCGGTCATTTCCAAGTGCAGCGCCGAACAGAACTCGGTGCAGTAGTACGGGTAGGTGCCGGAGCGGTCCGCCACGAACTCGACGGTTGCGGTTTCCCCCGGCTCCAGACTCAAGTTGATGTTGTAGCCCGGAATCGCGAAACCGTGCGTGGCGTCTTGCGTTCGCTCGATGTTCGTGATGTGCCAGAAGACATGGTCGCCCTTCTTGATCTCGACGTGTTCCGGGTTGAAGTGGCTTCGGATCGCGGTCATGTACACGTCGACACGGTTGCCGTTGCGGACGATTTTCTCACCGCCGGCCACGGGGGCTGAGGGGTCTACCGACTGAGTTTGCGGATTCCAGCCGACCTCAGGATAGACGGTCCAGGGCTTCAGCTTGTCGGCCTTGATGATCTGCGCGTAGTGCGGCTCACCGATACCCATGGCGCCGTCGTAGATCACCGGCATGGTGGTTCCGGTCGCGTTGATATCCATGAGCTGGAGGTTTTGTGGGAGGAGCGGACCGGTCGGGAAGAAGCGGTCGACCGACCACTTGTTCAGCGCGACGAGGTACTTGCCGTCGGGAGAGACCGTGTCCCCTTCGGCCGCGGCGAGGTGGCCGATGTTGTACTGGGTCGGCGTTTTGCCCACGAGCGTCCACGCCGGTTCGGGATGCTTGTCGGCGTACTCGCCCCCCAACGTCCAGCGCGCAACCGCGGTGTCGAGGAAGAGGGACGTGTACCCGTAGCCCTTGTCGTCGAACTGCGTGTGCAACGGCCCGAGGCCGACCTCGATGCGGGCCTCGGTCACGCTGTCCTGGTCGAGGATCGGCACGCCGAAAGGATCCGGAGTCCAGTTCTTGGCGGCGATCGCGGCCTGGATCTTCTCGAAGGAGTAGACCGACACGTGCGGATCGAGCTTGCCGGCAACGACGATGTACTTGCCGTTGGGCGTGACGTCGCAGCCGTGCGGGCTCTTCGGTTCGGGCGTGAAGAACAGGATTCCCTCTTTCACCAACACGTCCAGGGGAATAACGGGGAATCCGTTGACCATTTTCGTCTTGCCCGCCTGATAGGCCGCCTCGGCGGCTTTCAGGTTGATGATGTGCATGTAATCGGTATCACGCTGCGACGCGCCCGCCTCGAAGGGCGGATTGCCGTCTTCGATACCGCCCGTAGCCATCTCCGTGTTGATCGAATTGCCGAAGATCCAGCCTTCGCTGACGAGCTTGCCGGAGTCGAACAAGTCCTGCCAGTAGGGCGGCAGCTCGAGCGCGAACGACTTCTTGACGTCGATACGCCCCGCGGTTCTGTCGAATTTCCAGAACGTCACCATCCCTCGATACGACTTTTCGTAGTCGGCGATCGGCGCGTACGTCCAACCAAGCGGCGTCGCGTACTGGCCGCCTTCGATGACGTATTCGGTGTTCGGGGTGACGAACGCACCGCCGTGATCGTTGATCGAGACCGGGTTCTTCACCATCTGCTTCGTCTCGAAATCGCGGAGATCGATGACCGCAACCCGCGCGTCCGCCTTGTCGTTGATGAACAGCCACTGGCCATCGTAGTCGCCCGCGGTCTCGGAGAGCGCGGGGTGGTGAGAGTCGCCCCACTTGATCTCCCGGCCGTTCACGTAGCCGTCTTTCAGGATCTCCTCGCCGACGCCGTAGCCGTAACCCTGCCAGGGCTCCGGTGTGAAAACGGCGATCGAACGCAGAATGCGCATCGACGGAAGACCGATCACGAAGACCTGTCCGCTATGGCCGCCCGAGGCGAACATGAGGTAGTCGTCCATGCGGCCGCTCGGCACGAACGTCTTCAACGCCGCCGCGGCGTCGTCGGGTGTCAGGTTGCGCGCGGCCATGATCGACTCGATGCTGTCCCCGCCACTACCCCCACCCTTGGGCGCGGCGGACTTATCTCCCGCGCATCCCGTGGCGAGAAGCGTCGCCACCGTGAGGATCGCTCCGATGTACTTCATCAACTGGAACCCCCTTTCCTGATCCGCGCGGGTCTTTCCGCGCTGGGCTGTCAATATGCGTGATCGAAAGGGCACACCGCTGTGACCTGGGTCACACGGAGAAACGGGCGTCAACGCGACGAAATCGGCCGGCGTGGCAGCTCGAGAAGGGTGACCGTCTTTCCCTCGACTCGGATCTCACCCTCTTGGACCAGCTTGGCCATCGTTCTGGAGACGATCTCACGGACGGTGCCGATCCGCGCGGCCAGCTCTTGATGGGAGAGGTCCAACTCGAACGAGCGCCCATCTTTCGCAGATTCCCTGAACAAATCCACCAATCTTTGGCGGACGTCCCGCAGCGACAACTCTTGGACCAGCATCACCATCCGGCGAAGCCGGAACGCCAGCGAGGCGATCACCGTCCGGGTCAGGTCCGGGTGATGTTCGAGCAATTCCTGGAAATCCCTTGGCCGGACCATCAAGAGGACGGTGTCGTGTACCGCGGCGCAAGCCGCCGGGTAGGGGCGCCCGTCGAAGAGCGGAAGCTCGGCGACCGAGCGTCCCGGCCCCTCGATCTCGAGGATCTGCTCGCGGCCCCCGTCGCCGGTCTTGTAAATCTTGACGGAACCCGCGCGAACGACGAGTAGCCCCAGAGGTTGATCCCCTTCGAGGAAGATCACGTCGCCTCGCATGTGTACTTTCTCTACACAACGCCGGGCGACCTCGACGAGCGTGGATTCCGGAAGCTCCTTGAGGAATGGAACCCCACGGAGGGTCTCGAGGACGCTTCTCATTCGGGCAGGCTGCCATCCCCCGAGCCACGAGTCAACACGCCGGGGTGCAGTTTGGGGACGTGACTCAAGTCACAGCGGCACAGCCCTACCGTCCCGTAGATTCTGTTGCCGAGGAGGACAGTTCATGAACGTCACACCCGAAACGACCATCGCCGAAATCGCGAGCGCCATGCCGCGCGCCATTCCGGTCTTTCAAAAGCACGGCATCGATTTTTGCTGCGGGGGACGTCGCGCGTTGGCCGAGGTCTGCTCCGAAAAGGGCGTCGGCTTCGAGACGATCGTCGGCGAGATCGAAACCGCGAGCCTGAAGCCGGCCGGATCCGAGACTGACTGGGCGAACGAGCCGCTCGGCGCGCTCATCGACCACATCCTCGTTCGCTACCACGCGAGCCTCAAGGAAGAGCTCCCGCGCCTTCAGGCCTTGGCCGAGAAGGTCGCGACGGTTCACGGCGCCAACCACCCCGACACGCTGCCGGCCTTGCGCGACACGTTCCGCTCGCTGAAGGAAGAACTCGACTCTCACCTCGAAAAAGAAGAGCACGTGCTCTTCCCCTACGTTCGCGAGCTAGAAACGGCGGCGCGCGGACTGAGGCCATCGATGTCGATTCCGCTCGGCCTCGCGTCGGGGGCGATCGGGGTCATGGAGCGCGAGCACGAGGTCGCGGGGCTCGCGCTGAAGACGATGCACCGCCTCACCGACGGATTCCGTCCACCGGACGAATCCTGCGGCAGCTTCCGCGCTCTTTACGCGGGGCTCGAGATCTTCGAGGCGGACCTTCACAGCCACATCCACCTCGAAAACAACATCCTGTTCCCGCGGGCGCTTGGGATGGAACGCAAGCTCGGGGGCGACGGCGAGTAGTTCTACGCGACGGTGGACGCGAAGAGAAGTTCGTCGGCCGTGCGCGCGTTTCGCCGGGCGTAACGCGGATTCGATTCCGGGAAGTCCCGGCGCCAGTGCGCGCCGCGGCTTTCCTCGCGGAGTAGGGCCGACGCGCCGATGAGGCGTCCGACGAGGATCATGTTCCGCGCTTCACCGAAGGTCGCTTCGCCGGCCAGCACATCGAGCGACGACATCGTCTCGCGAATTCCATCGGCGTCCCGGATGACGCCCAAACCGCGGCCGACCGCGGCGCGGAGACGGCTCTCCAGACGCTGCGGAGGCCGCCAGGGAGTTGCCGTCGCGTCCGAGGCCCGGACATCGGACGTCGATGAGGCCGCTTCGACCGTGCTGCACCCCAAGGCAGTGCGAATGTCTTGCGCCACGCGCGCTCCGTAGACGAGAGCTTCGAGGAGCGAGTTACTGGCAAGTCGGTTGGCGCCATGCGCTCCGGTGCAGGCGACCTCGCCGCAGGCCCACAGACCCTCGATCGACGTCCGCCCGCGCGCGTCCACGGCCACCCCGCCCATGTGGTAGTGAGCGGCCGGGGCGACGGGGAGCTCGTCGCGGCGCGGGTCGTACCCGGCGGCCAGGCACGTGCGGATGACCTGGGGGAACTCGCTTTCGAGCCGCTTCGCGCCCAAGGCGCGCGCGTCGAGCGCGACGCGTTCGCCGCGCGAGAGGCGCGAGACGATTTCGCGCGCGACGATGTCGCGCGGGGCGAGCTCAGCCCGCTCCCAACCTTCGATACGCAAGGACCGCCCACGGGCATCGACCAGCAACGCCCCCGCGCCGCGCAAAGCCTCGGTGATGAGCGGCATGGGATCGCGCGCAACGTCCAAGGCGGTCGGATGGAACTGGATGAACTCCAGGTCCGCCAGGCGCGCCCCCGCTCGCGCCGCGGCCGCCAGGCCGTCGCCGGTCGCTTCGCGCGGGTTGGTCGTCTCGGGGAACAGGCGGCCGATACCCCCCGTCGCAAGGACAACGGCGCGCGCGCCGTGGACCAGCACGTCCCCCGAAGCCGACGTCGCTGTCAACCCGACAACCCGCCCCTCTTCGAGGAGGAGATCTTCCAGGAACGACTCCGTTCGGAGATCGATCGCCCGCGCTTCCATGACGGCGGCCGAGAGCGCGCGGACGATCTCCGCGCCCGCCGCGTCCCCGCCGGCCCGCACGACGCGGGAGCGTGAGTGGGCGCCCTCGCGGCTCAGCGCGAGCTGGCCGAAATCGTCGCGATCGAATCGGGCGCCGAGGTCGATCAGCCGCGCGATGGCCCGAGGCCCGTCGGCAACCATCGCGTCGACGATCGCCGGATCCGCGAGCCCCGCCGCGGCGACGAGCGTGTCCTTGGCGTGCTGGCCGGGGGTGTCGTCGCGGCCAACCGCCGCAGCCACCCCGCCTTGAGCGTAAGGACTGGATCCGCCCGCGAGCGTGTGGGTTTTCGTCAGGAGCGCGACGCGAAGCGGCGCCAACGCGAGCGCCGCGACCATACCGGCGGCGCCTGAGCCCACGACGATGACGTCGACCTCGGGCGCGCCGCGCGTCTCGCCGTTCATCCCGAGAGCCCGCGCCCGACTTCGAGCATGCGGTCGATGGCGCGCTTTGCCGGGCCGGCGATCACGGGATCGATGGCGACCTCGTACGTCATGGTCTCGAGGGACCGCCGCACGGAAGGCAGGGTGATCTTTTGCATATAGGGGCAGAAATTGCAGGGGCGCACAAACTGGACGCCGGGCATCTCGGAGGCAACGTTGTCGCTCATCGCGCACTCGGTGATCAAGGCGGCGCAGGACGGCGGGTGCTCTCGCAGCCTTCGGATCATTCCTGACGTGGATCCGACGTAGTCGGCTTCGGCGAGGACCTCCGCCGGGCACTCGGGGTGCGCGAGGACGAGGACTCCGTCGAAGAGCGATCGCAATTCGCGGATGTCGTCGGCCGTGAAGCGCTCGTGGACCTCGCACTTCCCCGGCCACGGGATGATTTCGACGTCGGTCTGCGTCGCGACGTACCCGGCGAGATATTGATCGGGGAGGAAGATCACGCGATCGACGCCGAGCGAGCGGACGACCTCGACGGCGTTGGCGGAGGTGCAGCAGATGGTGCTCTCGGCCTTCACCTCGGCGGTCGTGTTGACGTAGCTGACGACCGGGACGCCCGGGTGCTTCCGTTTCAGCTCCCGGACGTCGGCGGCGGTGATCGAGGCCGCGAGCGAGCAACCGGCCGAAAGGTCCGGGATCAAAACGGTCCGGTTCGGGTTGAGGAGCTTGACGGTCTCCGCCATGAACGTGACGCCGCAGACGACGAGAACGTCGGCGTCGCGCGCGGCAGCTTGTTCGGCCAGCGCGAGCGAATCGCCGGTCACGTCGGCAACCCCGTGGAAGATGACGGGATCCTGATAGTTGTGGGCCAGAATCACGGCGCGAAGCCTTCGTTTCAGATCGAGGATCGCCGCCACGTCACCTGCGTAGACCGGCCATTCGATCGGTGGGATGACGTGTCGTACCGCGAGGTAACGGGCAGCGACTTCGTCGCGCAGTTCCATGGGGGACTCCGTTCCCTGTCATGGAACCAGGCTAATTCGCGCTAAGCTAGCTCGACTCCGGAGCGCTTCGGTCGGTTACTCGCCGAAGAGCGTCTTGAATTCGCCAAGCCCTTGGGCTTCGAGCTCGCTTGCCGGGACGAAGCGGAGGGCGGCGCTATTGATGCAATAGCGCAAGCCGGTGGGTGCGGGGCCGTCACTGAAGACGTGTCCGAGGTGGCTGCCCGCGAGGCCGCTGTGTACCTCCGAACCGAACAGCGCCGACATTCCACCTTTCGTCTGCTCCACGTTGTTCGGGGCCAGGGGCCTCGTGAAACTCGGCCATCCCGTGCCGCTGTCGAACTTGTCGGTCGAGCTGAACAGAGGCTCGCCCGAGACGATGTCGACGTAGATCCCGGGTTCGTGAGTATCGGAAAATTCATTGGCGAACGCCGGCTCGGTACCGCCACGCTGAGTCACATCGTATTGGAGCGGTGTGAGAAGGCGCCGCAGTTCCTCGTCGCTCGGCTTCACGTGAAGTTTCTTTTCGGCGACCTCGATCGCCGGCTTGTCCTTCCAGACGCGGTCGAGGTAGGGCCCGCGTCCCGATCCCCACTTGTACGCCTTGAACTTCAAGGGATTCTTCTTGTGGTAGTCCTGGTGGTAATCCTCGGCGCGGTAGAACGGACCCGCCGGGAGGATCAAGGTTGCGATGGGTTTGTCGAACCAGTGCTTCGCTTCGAGCTCCGCTTTCGACGCTTCGGCGATCCGTCTTTGCGTATCGTCGCGAACGAAGATCGCCGCGCGATACTGCGAGCCGCGGTCCGCGAACTGCCCGCCGGCATCGGTCGGATCGATCTGGCGCCAGAAAATGTTCAGGATCTGCGCGTAGGTGATCTTCGTCGGGTCGAATCGCACCTCGATCGACTCGAGGTGCCCGGTGCCCCCCGCCGAGACGTCTTCATAGGTCGGGTTCGGCTCCGCACCGCCGGTGTACCCGGAGACCGCCTCGACGACACCTGGCAGGTCGTCGAAGGCCGATTCGGTGCACCAGAAACACCCGCCGGCCAGAATCGCGACTTCGGTCTTCCCCGGAGGGCTCGCGGCGTCGCTCCCACCACACGCCGAAACGGCGGCGATCAACACCAGAACTGCCACAGTTACGAGGTTACGTTGCGTGGTCATCTCCCATGATCGCCGATATGGAAACCTCGCGCCAAGGCTGGAAAATTCCCCCGTCGAGGATACCTTTACTCAACCTACGACCCCAGGAGCCCAGATGACGACCAATCCCCCCCTCTCGCCCGGCAACGAGCCCGAGGTGCTGACGCCGGAGTGCATGGCGTTCATCGCCGACCTCTCCCGCCGCTACGGACCGCGCGTTTTGGAGCTCCTCGCCGCCCGTCGGGCGATGCAGACGCGTTACGACTCGGGCTACCGCCCTCGATTTCTCCCGGAAACACGGACGATCCGCGAGTCCCTGTGGACCGTAGCCGAGCTCCCCGCCGACCTTGCCGACCGGCGCGTCGAGATCACCGGCCCGGTCGACCGCAAGATGATCATCAACGCGCTGAACTCCGGGGCGTCCGTTTTCATGGCCGACTTCGAAGATTCGAACTCGCCGACCTGGACCAACGTGTTGGACGGCCAGGTCAACCTCATGGACGCCGTGCGGGGGACGATTACCTACGACGACCCCGAGACCGGAAAGAGCTACCGCCTGAAAGAAACGACCGCCGTCTTGATGGTCCGGCCGCGCGGCTGGCACCTCCTCGAAAAGCACTTCGAGGTGGACGCGCGCCCGATTTCGGCCGCGCTGTTCGACTTCGGGGTCTTCCTGTTCCACAACGCGAAGGCCCTCATCGCCAAGGGGACCGGCCCGTACTTCTACCTACCGAAGCTGCAGAGCCACCTCGAGGCGCGCCTGTGGAACGAGGTCTTCGTCCACTCCGAGGGCGCGCTGGGCCTCCCCCCCGGCACGATCAAGGCGACGGTGCTGATCGAGACGCTCCCCGCGGCGTTTGAGATGGACGAGATCCTCTGGGAGCTGCGCGATCACGCCGCGGGGCTCAACTGCGGCCGGTGGGACTACATCTTCAGCTTCATCAAGGTCCACAGAAACGATGACGTCGGGGTGCTTCCCGACCGTTCGCAGGTCACGATGGACCAGGGGTTCCTGCGGGCCTACGCACAGCTTCTGATCAGGACGTGCCACCGCCGCGGCGCGCACGCGATGGGCGGCATGGCCGCGCAGATCCCGATCAAAGGCGACCCCGCGGCCAACGACGCCGCGATCGCCAAGGTCGTCGCCGACAAGCGCCGCGAAGTCGGAGACGGCCACGACGGCACCTGGGTGGCGCACCCGGGGCTCGTCCCCATCGCGCGCGAGGTGTTCGACGCCGCGATGGCGGGGCCGAACCAGCTGTCGAAATTGCGCGAGGACGTCACCTTCGGCGAGAGCGACCTCCTCGCGGTGCCGCGCGGAACGCGCACCGAGGCGGGCCTCCGCTGGAACCTCCGCGTGGGCGTCCAGTACCTCGAGGCCTGGCTGCGCGGGGTGGGCTGTGTGCCCCTCTACAACCTCATGGAAGACGCCGCGACCGCCGAGATCTCGCGCACGCAGATCTGGCAATGGCTTCACCACGCAGCCAAGCTCGACGACGGCCGTACCGTGGATACCGCTCTGGTACGCGAGCTTCTCGCCTCCGAGATGGCCGCGGTGCGCGCCGAAGTGGGACCCGCTCGCTACGATGGCGGTCGCTTTACCAATGCCATCGCACTGTTCGAACGCCTCATCTTCTCGCCAACGTTCGAGGAATTCCTGACCGTCCCCGCCTACGAGCTCTTGCTCGCCTGACCTTCGAGGAGACCCGCCATGGCCGACGCGAACCTTCATTCTCCCGCCAATCGCTTCCGCGACATCGTGCGCCCCTACACCGCGGCCGACGTCGAGCGACTGCGCGGCAGCGTCAAGATCGAGCACACGCTCGCCCGGTTGGGCGCCACCCGCCTGTGGGAGCTCTTGCACACACGCGACTACGTGAACTCTCTCGGCGCGATCAGCGGCAACCAGGCGGTGCAGATGGTCCGCGCGGGTCTCGAGGCGATCTACATCTCGGGCTGGCAGGTCGCGGCCGACGCCAACACCGCAGGAATGACCTACCCGGACCAGAGCCTGTACCCCGCGGACTCGGTTCCGCGTCTCGTGCGCCGGATCAGCCAGGCCCTCCTCCGCGCCGATCAGATCGAACACGCGGAAGGCGGCGCCAAGCACCATTGGATGGCGCCCATGGTCGCCGACGCCGAGGCGGGTTTCGGCGGGCCGCTGAACGTGTTCGAGATGATGAAGGGGATGATCGAGGCCGGCGCCGCCGGCGTCCACTTCGAAGACCAGCTCTCCTCGGAAAAGAAGTGCGGCCACCTCGGCGGCAAGGTCCTCGTCCCGACGAGCCAGTTCCTGCGCACGCTGATCGCCGCGCGCTTGGCGGCCGACGTGATGGACGTCCCGACGCTCGTGATCGCGCGCACCGACGCCGACTCGGCGAAGCTCCTCACCTCAGACGTCGACCCGCGCGACCAGACCTTCTGCACGGGTGAGCGCACCCCCGAAGGGTTCTACCGGATCAACTCCGGCATCGAGATGGCGATCGCCCGCGGCCTCGCCTACGCCCCCTATGCCGACCTCCTCTGGTGCGAGACCTCGACTCCCAATCTCGACGAGGCCAAGCACTTCGCCGAAGGCATCCACGCCAAGTTCCCCGGCAAGATGCTCGCCTACAACTGTTCGCCGTCGTTCAACTGGAAAAAGCACCTGGACGAGGCAACGATCGCCAAGTTCCAGCGCGAACTGGGTGCGTTGGGATTCAAGTTCCAGTTCGTAACGCTGGCCGGCTTCCACGCCTTGAACTACGGGATGTTCGAGCTCGCGAAGGACTACCGCGGCGAGGGCATGACCGCGTACTCGCGCCTGCAACAGGCCGAGGTCGCCGCCGAGCGCGACGGCTACACCGCCACCAAGCACCAGCGCGAAGTCGGCACCGGCTACTTCGACGAGGTCGCCCAGGTCATCTCGGGCGGGACGTCATCCACCGTCGCGCTGAAAGAGTCGACGGAGACGGAGCAGTTCTAGGGCTGCGACTGCGCCGGGGGAGCTTTTTGGGCCGCCCGCTAAACTACGCGCGGCCGCCGAACGTATTCACGCGCATTTCCCTATTCAAAGGAGCTCCCGATGATCCCTCGTTCCAGCGTTGTCGCGGCCCTCGCGCTCTCCATGCTCGCCGCATTTGCTCCAGCCCTCGCCGAGGACACGCCGTTCACGAAGCTCCCCTACACCCCGAGTTTGGACACGGCGTCGATGGACCGCACGGCCGACCCGTGCCAGGACCTCTATCAGTACTCGTGCGGCGGTTGGATGAAAAACAATCCGATGCCGGACGATCAGGCCAGTTGGAGCGTCTACGGCAAGCTCTACCAGGACAACCAGCGCTACCTCTGGGGGTTGCTCTTGGACGCCGCGAAGCCGAATCCGTCGCGAAATGCGACGCAGCAAAAGATCGGCGATTTCTTCGAGGCATGCATGAACGAGGATGCCGTCGAGAAGGCCCGTGCCGCGCCGCTCGCGGACGATCTTGCGCGAATCGCCGCCATGAAATCGGTCAAAGATCTGGGCCCGATCCTCGGGTCGATCCACGCCAAGGCGACGACGGGCGCCATCTTCTTCGGAGCCAACGTCGAGCAAGACGCGAAAGAGTCGACCCAGCAGATCTTCGCGATCTACGCCGGAGGCCTGGGCCTACCGGACCGCGACTACTACTTGAAGGACGACGACAAGTCGAAAGAAACCCGCGCCAAGTACGTCGAGCACATCGCGAAAATGCTCGAACTGTTGGGTGACACGCCGGAGGCGGCCAAGGCGGGGGCGAAGACCGTGATCCGCCTCGAGACCGCGCTCGCCAAGGCCTCACTCACGCGCGTGGAACGGCGGGATCCCTACAAGGTCTACCACCACACCGCCCCCGCGAAGCTGAAGAAGCTCGTGCCTTCGTTCGACTGGGACGGCTACTTCACCGCGATCGGCGGACGCCCGGGCGCCTGGCTCAACGTATCCGAGCCGGCGTTCTTTGAGGAGCTCGGAGCCCGCCTAAAGTCCGAACCGCTCGCAGACATCAAGACCTACATGCGCTGGACCCTCGTCAGCGCGAAGGCCGACTACCTCTCGAAGAGCTTCGTCAATGAACACTTCGCGTTCTATCGCGCCACGCTCCGCGGCGTGAAAGAAGATCGGCCTCGCTGGAAGAAGTGCGTCGGTTGGGTCGATCGCGACCTGGGAGAGGCCCTCGGCAAGGAGTTCGTCGACCGCGTGTTCCCCCCGGAGAACAAGGTCAAGGCGATCGCAATGACCGACCTCATCGTCGCTGCCATGAAGCTGCGGATCCAGGATCTGGACTGGATGAGCGACAAGACCAAGAAACAGGCGATCGAGAAACTGGGCAAGGTAAGCAACAAGGTCGGCTATCCGGACGTCTGGCGCGACTACTCGAAGCTCACGATCACGCGCGGGGATTTCTTCGGCAACGCTACGCGAGCCATCGTCTTCGAGAACGACCGCCAAATGGCGAAGATCGGAAAGCCCGTCGATCGCGGTGAGTGGGGGATGACGCCGCCCACCGTGAACGCCTACTACAACCCGTCGATGAACGACATCAACTTTCCCGCGGGCGTTCTGATGCCCCCCCTGTACGACCTCAAGATCGACGACGCTCCCAACTACGGGGATACGGGCTCCACCATCGGTCACGAGCTGACGCACGGCTTCGACGACGAGGGGCGCCAATTCGACGGCGACGGCAACTTGCGCGATTGGTGGACGAAAAAGGACGGAGACGAGTTCGAGAAGCGGGCGGACTGCGTTCGCAATCAGTTCTCGAGCTACATCATCGTCGACGACATCAAGCTCAACGGCAAGCTGACTTCAGGCGAAGACATCGCCGACCTCGGGGGCACGATCCTCGCGTGGGTCGCTTGGAAGGAAGCGACCAAGGGCCTGAAGCTCGAACCGATCGAAGACCTCACGCCCGCGCAACGGTTCTTCGTCGGTCTCGCACAGTGGGCGTGCGAGAACACGCGCGAGGAAAACCTGCGGGTGATGGCGGCGACCAACCCCCACTCTCCCGGCAAGTACCGCATCAATGGAAGCGTCGCGAACATCCCGGAATTCGCCGAGGCGTTCCAGTGCAAGGACGGGTCGGCGCTGAAGAAGAAGCCGAAGGACGTCTGCAAGGTCTGGTAGCTAGTCGGCGGCCGTCCCCGGAATAAGCCCGTCCATAGCAACCACTCGCGGTCCGGCCTCGTCGCACACGGCGTACTTGGGCTCCTTCCCCGCGTACATCGCCATCCCGGCGTGGTCTCCGTGGACGTTCATCGCGTAGAACTTGACGTCGAAGTTCGGCGTGCCGTCGAGCTTCAACAGGCGCTTTTCGACCGTGTTGGCCTTGATGCGTCGCAGGGCCTCGGCAATCGCGTCTTTCGGATGCGCGCCGCGGCGCATCTCTTCGACGACGAGAAACGACGACAGGGCGTAGAGGTTGGCCTCGCCGCGTCCGGTCGAGCCGCAGGCGCCCACGTCGCCGTCGACGTAGTTCCCCGCGCCCAGGATCGGCGAGTCCCCCACCCGCCCCGGGATCTTGAACGACAGGCCGCTGGTGGTCGTCGCACCGCAAATCGCCCCTTGGGTATTGATCGCATTCATGTGAATGGTGCCGTAGAACCGATCGTGGGACAGGAGCCCTTCGGCGAGCATGGACTCGCGCGCTCGGTCGCCCGCGGTGACTCGTTTTTCGGGATCGAGGTAGTGGCCCGGATCGATGCGGCGCTTCCACTCGAGCCAGATCTTCCGCGAGTGGTCGGTGTTCAGGTCGTCTTCGATCGTGAACCCCATCCGGCGCGCGAACCACTGCGCCCCCGCGCCTACGAGCAAGTGATGATCGGTGGTTTCCATCACCGCTTTGGCGACGAGGCTCGGCGTTTTCACTCCCTCGAGCGCCGCGACCCCACCGGCCCTCTTTTTCGGTCCGTGCATCACGCACGCGTCGAGCTGCACGACGCCGTCCGCGTTCGGGATACCCCCGTAGCCGACGCTGTCTTCGGTCGGATCCAGCTCGAGGATGTTGACCCCCGCGAGTATGGCGTCCAGCACGTCCTCGCCGCGCTCAATCCGAAAGTAGGCCTCCTGCACCGCGGTTCGCGGGCCGCCATTCTTGAATTCGTTCCCGTTGCGTGACGAGATGACGACGGCGCGGGCCGGTTTCGAACGGACGACGGCGGCGGCCACGCCCGCACCCACTCCCGTTTTGACGAACTGACGACGCGAGATTTTGTTGGACATGGCGCAACCTCCGGCGGCCGATTATCGCCGGAATGGCACGGGATGCACCCGGCAGACGCTACAATCTCCGCCATGAAACTCATCGAGTGCGTTCCGAACTTCAGTGAAGGCCGCGACCGCGCCGTGATCGACGCGATCACCGCGGACATCGTATCGACTCCCGGGGCCGTTCTCCTGGACGTCGACCCCGGCGCCGCGACCAACCGCACGGTCGTCACGTTCATCGGCGAGCCCGACGTGGTCGAAGAGGCCGCCTTCCGGGCGATCAAGAAGGCCGCCGCGACGATCGACATGACCCGGCACCGGGGCGAGCACCCCCGCCAGGGCGCAACCGACGTCTGCCCGTTCATCCCGGTGCAAGGCGCGACGATGGACGACTGCGTCGCGATCGCGAAAAAGCTCGGGAAACGCGTCGGCGAAGAGCTCGGCATCCCCGTCTACCTCTACGAGGCCGCGGCGACGCGCCCGGAGCGGAGGTCGCTCGCCGACATCCGCAAGGGGGAGTACGAGGCGCTCCCCGAAAAGATGAAGGACCCCGCGTTCGCCCCCGACTTCGGCCCGGCGAAATTCAACGCGCAATCCGGCGCCACGGCGATCGGCGCGCGCGAGTTCCTGATCGCCTACAACATCAACCTGAACACCCGGGACAAGAAACTCGCCAACACGATCGCCCAGGCGCTCCGCGAGGCCGGCAAGTCGACAAAGGGCGCCGACGGCACCATCACGAAGATTCCGGGCCGCTTCAAGGAATGCCGTGCCGTTGGCTGGTACATCGAGGAATTCGGGCGCGCGCAGGTGTCGATCAATCTGACCAACTACAAGGTGACGCCACTGCACGAGGTCTTCGACGCGGCTTGCGAAGAAGCGGCGAAGCTGGGCCTGCGTGTCACCGGGAGCGAGCTCGTCGGATTGATCCCGCGCGAGGCGCTCCTGGCCGCCGGCGACCACTACCTCGCAAAGCAGGGGAAAACGAACGGGGTCCCCGAGAAAGAGCGCGTGCACACCGCAGTCTTATCCCTCGGCCTTTCCGAGTTGGGCGCCTTCGATCCGGACCTCAAGGTGATCGAATATCGCTACGCGGGCCGGCCGTCGGGGCTTGTCGCCATGACCGTGCTCGATTTCGCGGATGAACTGTCGAGCAGCTCCCCCGCCCCCGGAGGGGGCAGCGTCGCCGCGCTGTGCGGTGCGTTGTCGGCGTCGCTCGTCGCGATGGTCGCCGCGCTCACGTGGTCGAAGAAGGGGATGGAGGCCGCGCGCCCCGGGATGAAGGCCGTGGGCACCGAAGCGCAGGCGTTGAAGGACTGGTTCCTCGGGGCGGTCGACCGCGACACCGAGGCCTTCAACTCGGTTTTGACCGCCATGCGCATGCCGAAGAAGACCCCCGAAGAACTCGCCGCGCGCGCGGGCGCCGTGGAGTGCGCCAACCAGGGCGCGACGAAAGTTCCCCTCGATGTGCTTGAAGCGACGATTCGAGCGCTCGAGCTTGCGCTTCAGGCCGTCAAGGATGGCAATCCGAACTCGATTTCCGACGCCGGCGTGGCCGGTGCGGTGGCTCTTGCGGCCGCCGAGGGGGCCGCGCTCAACGTGCGGATCAACGCACCATCACTGACCGATCGAACGGTGGCCGACGAGTACATCGCCCGTCAGGCCGGCGCGCTCGCCCGTGCACGCGACTTGGCCGAAAAGGTGCGACACGCCGTAGACCGGGTGCTGGCTTAGGTTGGCAAGCCGAGTTCAGCCTTGGACGTCTGACGTCTCGCCCACCGACAGCCGGTAGATCGTCCCGCGCTTGCTTCCGATGCGCTCCAGAAGCCCTCGGTCGACGAGGCGCCTGAGGTTGTCCTTCAGGGTGTTGCGGTTGGCCCCGGTTTTCGCCATCAACAACGCGGCCGCACCCGTCCCGTTTTCGCGGATCGTATCGAGGATGGCACGCTGCAACGGTGGCAACTCGCGAGCGCGGGATTCGAGGTCGATTTTTCCCTGCAACCGCATCGTCAGAGCTTGCAACGATTCGAAGAAGAACGACATCCACGGCGTCAGGTCCGCCTCTTCGGTCCAGATCTTGGTCTCCGCCTCGTCGATCGCGTCGTAGTAGGCGAACCTCATTTCGTCAAAAACGAGCTCCAAGCTGGAGTAATCGACGAATCCGTACCCCGCGCGTCGAAGCAGGTGCGGAAGGATCACGCGAGCGGTGCGGCCGTTACCGGTCTCGAACGGGCTGATCGAGGTGAGGTAGATGAAAAATGTGCCCGCGACGAGGAGTGCGTGTTGCTCGCCACCGCGCAGTTCCAACTCCAGCCACGACACGAGATCCTCGATCTTGTCATGCAGGAGGCGGGGGGGTAGAGTCTGGAGGACCCGCCCCAGAGCGCGACCTTCAGCATCGAAGACCTCGAGGTGAAGCGGCGTCTCGCGCAGAACGCTCGGCGGGGGAGGATTTCCCGGCTTGCCCACGACGACCGCATTCAACGCAGCCAATTCGTCGAAGGTCGCGATCGGACCCAACGCGGGAAACGTCCGGTCCATGGCGGCTGCGTACCCGACCAAATCGTTGCTTTCCGCAGAGGACGACGGCACGCCGGCCAGTGCGGCGACGACATCGGACTCACTGACGCGAATGCCCGCGATGCGGCACGACGACGCCACGGAATGGAACCGAGCCGTTTCTCGCATCCGAGCCAACTGCTCGGGAAGGACCGAAGTGCCCCCCGCCCAAAAAGAGCGGAACTGGTCGATCCTGGAAATTGCCTTGAGGATTTCTGGGTTGACGGGAATTCTTATGTCCATTTCACCCAATTCTCCACCCAAATTCGCCCGTCTCCCCTCGCGGAGATCGGCAGCGTCATGTCCCACTCGTGAGGCATAGTGGCACTGATGATAGACGATCCCCAGATTCTAGTCCCAAGGATCGGCAATCGGCCCGTTTCCAGGTGGAGAACGATCATGAGCGGCCACCACGACGACAGCCAGCGCCAAGGGTACAGATTCCGGACGGGCGTTCCCGCCGAACTCCAAGACAATGGTCGGACTTTTACTTGCGAAGCCCAGAATCTCAGCCGCAGCGGAGTGCTGCTGGTGGGGGATCTCCCGGCACCATCGGCGGACACCGTCGAGTTCGCCCTCAACGCGCCCACAGGGAGCCTGACGGTTCGCCTCAGGGGGCAGGTCATCAGGAGCCAGCCCAGCGCCGAGGGCGGCGGCCTGAGCATCGCGCTCGAGTTCGTGGACATGGACGACTCCCGGCGCGACGCGCTCGAAGCGCTCCTCGCTCGGATCCTCGAGACCCCGGCGGGCGGATCGTTTGACGGCCTGAAACCCGGAGCGTCACCGCTGGAGATCAAGGCCGCGCTCGAAGCCATCCCGCTCCCCCAGCGCATCGCCCTCTCGTCGCGAACCGGCCTCAAAGATCGCGAGTACCTGCGATTGGACACCAATCCCGCTGTGCTGGAGGCGCTCTCGCACAATCCGACCTTGGGCGTGGTCGAAGCGCGCGCACTCGCGGGATCCACCTTCCTGATGTCGGGGACGCTCGACTCCCTCTCGAACAACCCACGCTTCAAAGACGACGAAGAACTGCGCATGGCCATCGCCGTTCATCCTCGGGTCTCCATGTCCACCGCCGAGAAGGTCACCGCCGGCTTCAAAGCGCCCCAGATCAAGAAGCTGTTGGCCAAGCCAGGCCTGAACCAGATCCTCCGCGAGAAGCTGTTCAGGAGGACGACGCCGCGCTAGGAACCCCGCGACCGCCTCGCCTGGCAATCGCGACGAGCAAGATCAGTCCCGCCGCAGAGCAGCCTGCGGCCGATCCGAACGCGGCGCCGGCGCCCATCCGGTCCCACAAAACGCCGACCCCGATGGAAGAGACCATGTCCCCGACCGCGTTAGCGGTGGCGAGAACACCGAGGCCGTAAGACCTGCAATCGCGCGACAGCATCTCGGCGACGCACGCCTTTTCGACCGTCTCTTCGACAGCGATGGCGATGCCGGAGAGCAGGAAAGCGAAGCAGACCGCGGCCAGGGAGCGACTCCCGAACGCCAGCGTCAGGTTCACGCCGAGACCGAACAAGTACCCCACGGCCAGCACCCGGCGACGGCCGAATCGATCCGCCAGATGCCCCGAGGGGAACGTCGCGAGGGCGCTCACCCCGTTGTGCAGCGCGTACAGCAGGACCGGCAGGCCGAACAGCATCGCTTTGCCGTTGTCGGCAGCGGGGGCCGCCCTCGCAACCGCCAGGATGAGAAACGACCTGGAAAAATCACCGAGACCGAAGACCAGGACCGCCCCCACGAGGGGCCAGTAACCGCGAGGCATTGTCGGGCGAAGCGTCGCGGCGGGCGCCGCCGGATCGTGTGCGCGCTCTTTCACGAGCCAGATGACGCACGCCGCTGCGAGCAATCCCGGCACGATCGCGATGAGCAACACGTTCTTGAACGCGATCCCGGCGGCGAGAAGCGAGAGCGCGAGGAGGGGACCGGCGACGGCGCCGATCATGTCCCCCGCCCTTTCCACCCCGAACGCTCTCGCGTAAAAGCGCGGCTCGACGGAATCGGAAACGAGGAAGTCCCGCAGGGGCCCTCGAAAGCCCCGCCCCACCCACGCCGCAGAGCGAAGCGCGACGAACACCGGCAACGCCGTCACGAACCCGAGCGCCGAGGTGCAAACGGCCGTCAACGCGTATCCGGCCGCGGTCCACGGCTTCTTGCGCGCGATCCGCTGGCCCGCCACTCCGCCTGCGAGTTTTGCCAGGCCGGAGGCGGCGTCGGCGATGCCCTCGATCGCGCCCAGCGCGGTCGCGCCGAGACCGAGTCGGGCGAGCTGAAGCGGCAAGACCGAGGTCGCCATCTCGTGACCGACGTCCGAAAGGAGGCTCGTCAAACCGAAGGCCGCGACCGTGCGGTTCAACCAACCGGGACGGCCGTCCGCCGCATCGTCTCTCACCGGTTCACTCCGGGTCGAGCAAGTGCACGACCATGCCCGAGCGGAGCTTCGGCTCGAACCAGGTGCTCTTGGGAGGCATGACGGCACCGGCGTCGGCGACGCGCATGACGTCGGTGAGGCTCGTCGGGTGCATCGAGAACGCGACCGCATGCTCTCCCGAATCCACCCGCCGCATCAGCTCGGCGACACCCCGAATCCCGCCGCAAAACGTGATACGCGCGTCGGTCCGCGGATCGCCCACACCCAGGATCGGCCCGAGGATCCGATCCTGGAGTACGGAAACGTCGAGTCGCTTCACCGGGTCGTCCTGGTTCACGGTATCGGCGCGCGCGACGAGCAGGCGCCACACTCCCTCGAGGTACATCCCGAACGCTCCCGACTCCCGCGGGCTCTTTCCCGGCCACGGTGTCACGAGATCGAATCCCGCGACGTCGATCCGCCGCACGAGTCCGGACGGGTCGAGACCGTTGAGGTCGCGGACGAGGCGGTTGTAGTCGAGGATGCGCAACTCGGCCGCGGGAAAATGAACGGCGAGGAAGCGGTCGAACGGTTGGTCCCCCGTGGCGCGAAAAGCCCGTTCGCGCCGCATCCGCGCGACGCGCGCATACGCCGCGGCGCGGTGATGGCCGTCGGCGATATAGCTCGCGGGCACCTCGCGGAAGGCCGACTCGAATCGGGCCACGTCGGAGGAATCGTCGACAACCCACAGCGCGTGGCCGATGCCGTCCCCCGCGACGAACTCGGCGGCCGGGTCGCGGCGGGTCCTGTCGGCGATGAGCGCGTCGATCGCGGGACGGCCCCGATAGGCGAGAAACACCGGCCCCGCGTGGGCGCCGATCGCATCCGCGTGGTGGGTGCGATCGTCCTCTTTGTCGGGCCGGGTGTGCTCGTGTTTTTTGACCCGCCCTCCGAGGTAGTCGGAAACCGCCGCCGCGCCGACGACTCCGGTCTGGACGTGGTCGCCCATCTGCTGCCTGTAGAGGTAGAACGCGGGGTGCGGATCGCGAACGAGCCACCCCTTCTGGCGCATCGCGAGGAAGCTCTCTCTGGCCTTGGCGTAAACGCGCGGGTCGTGCGGGTCGATTGCGGGATCGAGATCGATTTCGGCCTTCACCACATGCAAGAACGTGTACGGATCGCCGTGCGCGGACGCCCGCGCCTCGCTCGAATCCAGGACGTCGTACGGCAGGCTGGGGACCTTCGCGGCGAGATCGGCGCGGGGGCGCAGGCCGCGGAACGGCTTCACATTCATCCCGAAATCTCCGTGGCGGAGGTTAACATGCGGCCTCGATGAAGCGCGTCATCCCATCCTTGGCGTTTGCCGGCCTCGTGTTCGCCCTGATCGGAGCGGCCGACCCGGACGCCGTCCAAAAGATCCTTGACGCCGGGCTCCGCAGCGACGGCGCCTATCGCAAGCTCGCGTGGATGTGCGACCGCATCGGCCCGCGACTTTCCGGCTCCGAGAATCTCGAAAAGGCCGTCTCGTGGTGCTCCGACGAGATGAAGCGCGACGGCCTCGACAACGTCCACACCGAAAAGGTGATGGTGCCGCACTGGGTTCGCGGTGAGGCAAGTGGCCAGATCGTGACTCCCACGCCGCATCCGATGGCAATTCTGGCGCTCGGCATGAGCGACGGGACGAAACCTGAGGGGATCACCGCCGAGGTCGTCGAGGTGAGGAGCTTCGACGAGTTGAAGGCGATCGGCGACCGGGCCAAGGGGAAAATCGTCCTCTTCAACAAGCCGATTTACGCCAACGGCGGCGCCGATCGCGGCTACGGCTCGGCCGTCGGGCTGCGTTACAGCGGGGCTGCAGCTGCTGCAAAGGCCGGGGCAGTCGGCATGATGATCCGCTCGCTCGCGACGGCCGACCTGCGCATTCCGCACACGGGAGCCATGGCGTACGAAGACGGCGTCCCCCACATTCCGGCGGCCGCGATTGCGCCCGAGGACGCCGAGCTGATCCACCGGTTTCTCGACGCCGGCGAGACCGTGAAAGTGACGTTCACGCTGTCCTGCAAGACCCTCCCGGACGCGGAGTCGGCCAACGTGATCGGCGAGATTCGGGGAAGCGAAGCGCCGGACGAGATCGTCGTCATCGGTGGGCATCTCGATTCGTGGGATGTCGGCACCGGAGCCCACGACGACGGGGCCGGGTGCGCGATCTCGATGGAAGCGCTCCGGCTGATCCGGTCCCTCGGGCTCAAGCCCAAGCGAACCATCCGCGCGGTGCTGTTCACCAATGAAGAAAACGGGCTACGGGGAGGCAAAGCGTACGCCGAGACGCACGCTGCGGAGCTCGGCGAGCACGTCGCCGCGATCGAGTCCGACTCGGGGGGAGCGCGGCCGCTCGGGTTCGGGGTCAGCGCGGGGCCGGGTGGAACGGACATCGTGAAGAAGCTCGCCGCGCCGTTCGCGCGCTTCGACGCGGATGACGTGCAAGAAGGCGGAGGGGGCGCGGACATCTCCCCCATGGCCGCTGCGGGCGTACCCCAGCTGGGACTTCGACAAGACAGCACGCATTACTTCGACATCCATCACACGATCGCGGACACCCTCGACAAGGTCGATGCGCACGACCTGGCAATGAACGCAACCGCGATGGCGGTGATGGCGTGGCAACTCGCCAACCTCGACCCGCCCCTTCCACGTAACGTTCCGCCCAAGACCGAGGACACCACCAAGCCTCCCGGCATCCGTCAGTAGTGGCTGCGGTCAAGTCTCCCATTGATTCAAATGTGCGAGGTTGAACCCATCGACGAGTTCGCGCGCGGCGATCGGTGCGGCCGTGGGGCGAAGGCCGTGCCGATGGGCGAGGCGTCCGACGATCGCCTCCGCCGACTCCCCAGCATCTCTCAACTCGCGGAGGGTGACCCCGCGGTGCCTCTTCGACAGCCGCGCGCCGTCGTCCCCGAGAAGGAGCGGAACGTGCGCGAACGCGGGCGGAGCGGCCTCGAACGCGCGATAGAGGAGAAGTTGGCGGACCGTTGACGCGAGGAGGTCTTCCCCTCGGACGACCTCGCTGATTCTCATCGCGATGTCGTCGACGACGACCGCGAGCTGGTAGGCGGGAACGCCGTCCGCGCGGAGCACCACGAAATCGCCGATCGATTCGGGGTCGGCCTCGTAGCGGCCGCGCACACGATCCGCGAACGGGAGGATGCCGTCTCGATCGACGCGGAATCGCCAAGCGGGAGCAGCCCCCGAGGCGAGCCGCCGCACAACCTCGTCTCGCGAAAGGTCTCGGCACGTCCCGGGGTAGTGCGCTTCGTCACCCGGCGCCTGGGGCGCGCTCGCGGCCGATTGGATGTCCTTGCGGCTGCAGAAACACGGGTAGACCAGTCCGGCAGCGCGGAGGTTCTCAAACGCGGCGGCGTACCGCGGTCCTCTCTCGTTTTGTGCGTACGGCCCGTGGGGGCCGCCCACGTCGGGCCCTTCGTCCCAATCGAGTCCGAGCCAGCGGAGATCGCCGAGAATCCCGTCCGCGCTACCCGCCACCACGCGACGCCTGTCGAGATCTTCCATCCGCATGACGTAGGCGCCGCGCCGCGCGCGAACCGATAGCCAAGCCAACAAGGCGGTCGATGCGGTCCCGAGGTGGGTCAGCCCGGTGGGGCTTGGGGCAAAGCGGCCGCGCGGGGTCATCACCCGAGAAGATGCCACACCGGTCCAGCCGGCGCGTCATGACTACCTTTTTCCCCAGGGGTTGCCCGAGGCTTCCGCCCGCCCCACATTCCCGGCATGAGACGACAAGGCGGCGGCTTCGGCTTGGTGGTCATGCTGGTGGTCCTCGTGGTGGTTTTCTACCTCGCGATGAACAACTTCAAGTCGACCGCTCCGGCGGTGGTTGAGATCCAGAAGCACAACGAGGCCCGCGAGACCGGGGCGGAGACCCCTGCCGCCTCTGCGACCGACGATTCGTGGACCCCAGCCCCGCCGTCGCGCCCAAGCCTGAGCACGATGGACAAGAACACCTCCGACCACTCCGCCGCCGTTCAGGACGCCCTCTCGCAGTCCGAGTAACGCGCCAGCTAGAATGACGCCTCCCCCGGCCGCAATCGCGCGGTCGCGGTCTTCGCGAGGCGGTCATGCCCAACGGCATCGTCGACATCCCGGTTCCGATCAACGAGCCCATTCTCGGCTACGCGCCGCAAAGCCCCGAGCGAGCGCAGCTCGCCGACATGCTTGCGGCGATGTCGCGACGGACCATCGAGATCGCGCCGGTTATCGGTGGGCGCCGCGTGCGAACCGGAAACATGGCGAAGTCGGTGATGCCGCACGACCACAAACACGTGCTCGCGATCTGGCACAAGGCCGGCGCCCGTGAGGTCAAGCGCGCGATCGCCGCGGCGCGCGAGGCGCACCCCGCGTGGTCGCGGATGCCGTGGGAATCCCGCGCCGCAATCTTTCTCAAGGCCGCGGATCTTCTCGCCGGTCCTTGGCGCATGAGGATCAACGCCGCGACGATGCTCGGCCAGAGCAAGACGTGCCACCAGGCTGAGATCGACGCCGCTTGCGAGATGATCGACTTCTTCCGTTTCAACGTTCGATACATGCGGGAGATCTACGCGAACCAACCGGCCTCGGCCCCGGGCATGTGGAACACGATGGAGTACCGGGCCCTCGAAGGGTTCGTCTTCGCGGTGACCCCGTTCAATTTCACTTCGATCGCCGGCAACCTCCCGACGGCCCCAGCCCTGATGGGAAACACCGTCGTTTGGAAGCCCGCGTCGTCGGCCGTCTACTCAGCCGGGCTCGTGATGGAACTGCTCGAGGAAGCCGGCCTGCCGCCGGGCGTCATCAACTTCGTCCCCGGTTCCGCGGGAGACGTCGGCGATCCGGTGCTCGCAAGCGAGGAGCTCGCGGGTGTCCACTTCACCGGTTCGACCGCGGTCTTCCAGCAGATGTGGCGGACGATCGGTGCGAACATCACCCGCTCCCAGGGTTACCCGCGCGGCGTCGGCGAGACGGGAGGACAGGACTTCGTCTTCGCTCACCCCACGGCGGCCGTGGACCCGTTGGT
>JAQBEH010000110.1:0-20631 GCA_032124015.1 Acidobacteriota bacterium | reverse complement strand
ACCTTCTCTCCCCCTCATTCCTCCAGGGCGACAAAATCTTCACCGCCCTCGCGCCAAGCACCAAGCTTCACATGATTGCGGCGGACGACAAATCACGCATCCTCCAAGAGGAGGCATTGTGATGCAGGTTGGTGGAGGCGGCGGGAATCGAACCCGCGTCCAAGGTTTTGAGAAAAGAGCGACGGCGCGCGACTTCCGTTGTCAGTGCTCGATTCTCGGCCGAATGTGTTGCCCCTCCGAGTCCCCTGGAGTCCCCTACAGTCCCCTGGAGTCCTCCACAGTCTTGGAGACAATTTGGAGACGGAAGCTGCTCTCCGGCGGGTCCGGACACGCCGTTCCTCCGGGCGAGTATCGGGTGGACCTAGGAAGACTCGTACAGCGAGGTTTGGTAACGAGCGCATTGGCTCGAGGCGAGCCGTAGGCTATTCTCAGCCGCCGATGAGCGGACTACCGGTCGAGAGCGCGCTTCTGGAAGGAATCGCGCCACCATCGCGAACCGAGGTTCGCGGCAATCACCGGTTGCTCCGCGCCGTCCTTCTCTCGATCCCCGTCCTGCTGTTGGCCACGTTGGGTTGGCAGCAGCGATGGACGAGTGACGACGGCTTCATCAATCTGAGAATCGTGCGCCAGATCGAGGCGGGGAACGGGCCGGTGTTCAACCGGGGCGAACGCGTCGATGCGGCCACCAGCCCCCTCTGGGTCGGCCTCGTGACCGTCGCGGACCGTATCTCTCCCTTGCGGATCGAACACGACGCCTGCGTGCTCGGCCTGCTGCTCACGATCGCCGGCCTCGCGTGCGCCATCCTCGGTTCCCGGCGGCTCGCCGTCGGCACCGGCCGAGGACAAGTCGTTCTGCTACCTCTCGGTGCTCTGGTCTATGCGGCGCTGCCCCCCGCGTGGGACTTCGCGACGTCGGGTCTCGAGAACGGCCTCGCGGCGGCATGGCTGGGCGCCGTGTGGCTCGCGCTCGCGAGGCGGGAGGACACGTCGTGGCCGCTCTGGCTTCCGATCCTCTTGGGGCTCGGCCCTCTGGTCCGGCCCGACTGCGCGATCGAAAGCGCCGCGTTCCTTCTGGTCCTCGTGCTTCCTTCCGTTCGGCGCGCTCCATGGCGAAGCCTCGGCGCCCTCGTTGCCGCGCTCGCACTTCCGCTCCTCGTAGAGTTCCTGCGCATGGGCTACTACGCGTCGCTCGTGCCGAACACAGCGATCGCAAAGGAGGCGTCTCTCCCTTACTGGGCTCAGGGATGGCGCTATCTCGTGGACTTCGCTGCGCCCTACTGGCTTCCGTTCCCCCTCCTCCTTCTGCTGGCGCTCTTTCTTGTGCCCAGCCTGGGGGATCGGCCGCGACTCGACGCGACCAGGCTTCGATTGCTGAGCTGGGCCGCGGTCGCCGCCGCGCTGCTCCACACGCTCTTCATCACGCGCGTGGGCGGCGATTTCATGCACGGACGCATGCTCCTGATTCCCCTGTTCTGCGGGCTGCTGCCCGTGAGCGCGGTCCCCGTGCACGGCAAGCGCTGGATCGTGGGCGCCGGGGTGATCGCGTGGGCCGCTCTTTGCGCGGCGATGCTGCGCCTACCGTACGCCGGGATCGGAGACGAGGGAATCGCGGACGAGCGCGGCTTCTACGCCGGATTCGCAGGTCGCGCGAACCCCCTGACGAGCGATGACTACCTTGACTGCGGGTGGGGAAAGGCCGGCACGATCTTCAGCGGGCTCGACCACGACGGGCGCCGCAGCCTGGTACTGAACATCTTCGAGCATCCCGCCAAGCTCGCACCGCTGCGCGCCGACGCCCGCGCGACCGTCTACGCGGCGATGCCCTCGATCGGTGTCGCCGGCTTCGTGGCCGGGACGAACGTCTACATCATCGATCAAGCCGGCCTCGCGGACCCGGTCGTGGGCCGGGCCGAGATTTCGGCACGGGGTCGCCCCGGCCACGAGAAACGCCTCGACGACGTCTGGACGCTCGCTCGCTACGCCCCCGAGGATTTCACGGTCTCCGACGAGGAGATCGAGCGACGGCTCCGGCTCGCCAGAGAGGCACTCGATTGTCCGCCGCTGCAAGAGCTTCAGGCTGCCATCAGCGCTCCGATGACGCTCACGCGCTTCATCGAGAATCTTCGCGCCGCTCCCAAGCTCACCGCGCTCCGGATCCCGAACGACCCGAGGGCGGCCGTCGCGTCGCTTTGCGCTGTGGCCGCGCACACGGAGAACCCTTGAGCGGTGTCTCGGACACTCACTGCGCTCGTTGCGAGCCCCCACCGCCGCACGCGACGCCGGTGCGCTGCGAACCGTTCGAGCCGGCGCCGAGACTGCCCTCCGCATACGCATTGGTCGCCCGCACCAGATAGAAGAAGGCCGTTTCTGACGGCGGCTCTTCGGCGTCGATTGTCGAGTAACCGAATGATCTGTCCGCGAAACTGTTTTTTGATTTGGTCGCCATGGGTTTCTAGATTCCACATTCACGTCCTCTGGAATCGGACCACGCTTGGAATCGGCGGGCCGGTTCCACGACCCGATGGTGGAGGCGGCGGGAATCGCCGTCGCGCGGTCGCGACGCGAAGCAGAGCGATCGCTATCAGGAGCGCGCGCGCGCAGGGCGCCACGAACGACACCGATGACCGCCGCGCTCATCGGAAAGGGGGCACTCCCCTTCGGCCGGGATGAGCACAGAAATCGAATTGAGAAGAAAGGGGGGAGTGTCCCCTTTTTGGTGGAGGCGGCGGGAATCGAACCCGCGTCCGAAAATAAGTTCGTACGAGAGCTTCTATACGCCTGGCCGGCTCGGTCTCTTATCTCACCGACCCCCCGCTGCGCGGCAAATGGAAGGTTGGCCAGGGAGAGTAGGATTCAGCCGTGCGACACCGACCTCTCCCCGGCTCCGGGTTCCCCGGCACGCGCAAGGACGACTTCCGCGCCCTCGCCGCCACGATCGTGCCTGATGCGGCCGGTCTCGACGAGGCCGGATGGCGCGCCGTGGAGGCCGTCGTCGACGAAGCGCTCGCGTCGCGGCCCGCGTCGCTGCGTCGCCAGCTCCTCTTTTTCATTCGCCTTCTCGGATGGATCTCGGTGGCGAGGTTTGGAAAGAGCTTGGCGTCGCTCGACGGGGCTCGCCGCGCGAGATTCCTCTCATCTTTCGAGCGCTCCCAGCTGCTGCTCTTCAGGCGCGGGTTCTGGGGGCTGCGCGCGCTCGTCTTCCTCGGATATTGGACACGACCCGAGGCGGCGGTCGCGATCGGCTACCGAGCGCGGTCTGCGGGCTGGTGTGCGCGCCGATGATCGAGCGTAGCTACGACGTGATCATCGTCGGTTCCGGAGCGGGGGGCGGCACCGTGGCTCAGTCTCTGGCGCCGCTGGTCCGTGACGGCTTGCGCGTCGTGGTCTTCGACAAGGGGCCGCGATTCCGCGACGACGAGTTCACTGGGCGCGAGCTCGAGATGGCCTCGGCACTCTACGAAGACGGTGGCGGATTCCTGACCGCCGATGGCACCCTGACGCTCGCCCTCGGATCGGCCTACGGCGGCTCGACCGTCGTGTACACCGGGACGTCGCTTACGGCGCCCGAACGCGTGATCCGCGCGTGGGGAGTGCCCGGCCTCGATCACGCCGACGTCGTCGCCCGTTCGCATCGCTACGAAGCGGAGAACAACGTCCATCTCCTCCCCGATGACGAGATCAACGACAACAACCGTCTATTCGTCGAAGGGTGCCAAGGCGCCGGCTACGCCGCCTCGCAGTTCCCCGTCAACGTCAAAGGATGCCGGGGATCCAGCCTGTGCAATCTCGGATGCCCGAACGCCGCCAAGCAGGGAACCAACCGTGTGCAGCTCCCGCGCGCCGAGAGCGAGGGGGTGGAGGTCGTGACGCGCGCGGAGGCGCTCCGCGTCGAGGAGCGGGCCGTCATCGTCCGCGTCAAGGAACAGCCGGTGGGCACCAAGGGACTCCCGTCGGAATGGGCGCCGGGGGAGTATCGCGTGCGCGGCGGAATCGTGGTTCTTGCCGGAGGCGCCGTCGGAACCCCCGCCCTGCTCCTGCGGTCCGCGCTGCCGGCGCTCCCCGCGCGCACGGGCTTCGGCTTCACGTGCCACCCGGCACAGATTCTGGTCGCAGAGCACGAGCACCCGATCACGAACGACGTCGGCCATCCGAAGAGCTACTACCTGGACCGCGCGTCGGAAGAGGGTTTCATTCTCGAGACGTGCATGTACTTCCCGTTCGTGACCGCGAAGAACCTGGTTGGGTTCGGGGAAGATCACAGCCGGTTCATGAGAGCGTTCCCGCGGCTCCAGATGATCCTCGTTCTCGCATGCGATCACGCGACGCCGGGAAACCGGGTTTCGGTCGGTCGCGACGGGCACCCGGTCGTGCACTACCGCTTCACGCCGCAGGTGGTGCGCTCTCTCGTGCTGGCGACCCGGACCGCCGCAAAGATCTTCTTTGCAGCGCGGGCCCTGCGCGTCCACGCGCCTTGCGCCGACCCGCCGTACATCGAGAGGTCGGAGGCCGCGCGAATCGACGACCTCGTGCTCGAGAAGCACTTCCTTCCGGGAAGGACCTCTGTTTCCGCCGCGCATCCCATGGGCGGATGCGGGATGGGAAGCGGAGCGCACGACTCGGTCACCGACGCGTGGGGCCGCGTGCACGGCATCCCCTGGCTTCGCGTGGCCGATGCGAGCCTTTTCCCGGACTCGCTCGAGATCAACCCGTACCTCACCATCATGGCTCTTGCGGACCGCGCGGCGGAAGCCGTCCGCGCGGACGCTTCCGACCTCTTCGCGGTAGCCCGCACGGCGAGGACCCCATGAAACGACCCGGCGCCGAGATCGTGATCCGCGCACTCGAGGACGAAGGGATCCCCTTCACGTTCGGCATCCCGGGGACGCACAACATCGAGCTGTACGACGCGCTCGCGGCCTCCGGCAGGGTCAGGCCGATTCTCGTGACCGACGAGCAGAGCGCGTCGTTCATGGCGGACGCGGTTTGGCGCGCTTCGGGACGCCTCGGTTGCGTCAACGTCGTACCCGGCGCGGGCCTGACGCACGCGCTCTCGGGGATCGCGGAAGCGTACATGGACAACGTGCCGATGCTGGTGCTCGCTTGCGGGATTCGTCGGGACACCGGCATGGGATTCCAGCTCCACGACGTCGATCAGGCGGCGATCGCCCGACCGGTGACGAAAGAGGTGCTGCGCCCCGAACGAGGCGAGGAGATTTACGGCGCGATCCGGCGTGCGTGCCGCATCGCGCGCGACGGGGTCCCAGGCCCCGTGATGGTCGAGATCCCGGCGAACCTCTACTTCTTCCGGCACGAGCCCGCCTTCGAGACCTACCGGGCGGAACCGGCCGAATTGCCCACGATCCCCGCCGCCGATATCGACCGCGCGGCCGCGGTCCTCGCGCGGGCCAAAAGACCCTTGCTCTATGTCGGGCTCGGTGCGTCCGGCGCGGGCGCGAACCTGATCGCTCTCGCCGAACGACTCGAATCTCCGGTGAGCACCACGTTTCAGGGGAAGGGCGTCTTCCCCGAGTCGCATCCGCTTTTCCTCTGGCCCGGCTTCGGCGCGGCCGCTCCGCCCTTCGTGCGCGACGTCGTTCGCGAATGCGACGCGACACTGGCGATCGGGTGCCGTTTCGGAGAGGTCGCGACCGGGAGCTACGGGGCGATCCCGCCCGGCGCGCTCGTTCACGTCGACTTGGCGCCACACGTCCTTTCGAGAAACTACCCCGCCGAGGTCGGCGTCGTGGGCGATGCAGGCGCGTTCGTCGATGCGTTGCTGACGCGCCTTCCGGCGCGCCGCGAGGATCCCTCGCTCCGCGCGGAGATCGCGGCGGGGCGCGCGAAGGTCGCGACCGCCACGCTCGCGCCGAGCGAGACAGGAGGCGTCGCGCCCGGACTCCTCTTCCGCGCGCTCCAGACGCGCTTTGGCCCCGAGACGATCTTCACGACCGACAGCGGGAACGGGACGTTCCTGGCGATCGAGCAGCTGAAGCTGGACCGCCCGGGACGCCTCCTCGCCCCGGTGGATTTTTCGTGCATGGGCTACGCGATTCCTGCGGCGATCGGCGCGAAGCTCGCGCGTCCCGAAGTCGCCGTGGTCGCGCTCGCCGGGGACGGTGCGTTCCTGATGACGGGGCTCGAGCTTCTCACCGCGGCACAACTCGGCGTTTCGATCGTCGCGGTCGTCCTGCGCGACGGCGAGCTGGCGCAGATTTCACAGTTCCAGCACGTCGCCCTCGACCGGAAGGTGTGCAGCGAGCTTCCCGGCTACGACCTGGCCTCGATCTGCCGCGGCGTCGGGGTTGCGTGCTTGTCGCTCGCGACGGAGGCCGACATCGACACGGTCCTGACGCGCGCGGCGGAGATCGCGTCGTCCGGGCGCCCCGTCGCCCTCGACGTCGCCATCGATTATTCGGAGAAGACGTTCTTCACGCGAGGCGTCGTCGCGACGAATTTGCGCCGACTGCCCTGGAGCGACCGGATTCGGTTCGTTGGCCGGGCGCTCGCGAGAAAGGTCGCGGGAGCCATCGCCCGAAAGGGTTAGGTCAGCCGAACAACGCCGACACGAAGATGCCCGGCAGGTGTCGGTATCCCGGAGACATCGCACAGTAGGCGAGACGACGCGCTGTCGTTTGCGCCGTGCGGTTGGTCACGAACCACGGCGGTCGAGGCAGGAACGCGAGGCTGCCGTGCGCCCAACTGCGCGGGAACGGGTAAAACGATCCGCGCACGACCGTCTTTTCGACGCCTTCGAGCAGGAACGTGTTGTGGACGAACCCGGAACCGCTCTGGATGTCCTCCAGGGGGTGGCCTGGGAACGCACCCCACGGTGATTCCGCGAGCAGGAACGCGGCCGCGTTCCAGAGGTTGACGCCGACGGCGCCGTATCGCAGGTCGGCCAGTGCCTGATCGAGTGCGGGTCCGAGCTCCCGGAGCGTGTGCGGATGCACGAGCAGCGTGGCCCCCAGAGTCCCCGACAGTTTGTCGTTGACGAATCTCACGGCATGGACGAGGAACTCCGCGGCCGTTTCGCCCGGGAGACTCGTCTGAGCGAGCACGGGACCGAAAATCTCGTCTTTGAAACAGAGCTCGCCCGCATTCCCGGGGTCCAATCCCGTCACGAGCGTGCGCGCCACGGAGCCACCGCCCAGACTCTGGGCGTCTTGATGCGTTGCGACGGCGCGTTGTTGTCGCTCCGCGGATCCGGGGTAGAAGGCGGGGCGCTGCGGCAGCGAGCGCATCACCTGCCTGACGGCTTCGAGGAGACGATCGCTCTTGTCCCACCGTTCGGGAAGCACGAGGACCTGCGTGGCCACGCAATTGTGGCCGCTGTTGTGCAGCTTCATCGTGGCGATATGCTCGGCCTGAAACCGAATGTCGGCGTCGCTCCAGGGGCCCGGGACGACGATGCATGGCCCCACCCCGCCCAGCTCGCTCGTGATCGGTTTCTTCAGAATCGGTTGGCGGCGTCGCTTCCGTTCCGCACCCTTAGGGCCCGTCCCGAACACGATGGCGTCGTGACTGTTCGCGCTGCCCGTGATGTGCACGGTATCCACGGCCTCGTGTGCGGTGAGATAGGCGCCGACGTCCGTGCCGCCGCAGACCACGCGCAAGTAACCGGGCCCGACGAACGGCGCGAACACGTTCTCGAGAATCGGCCTCAGGTAGTCGTTCACCGGGTTCATCTTGAGGATGACCACCCGGCCCTTGGCGACCAGCATGAACAAGCAATCGAGAGGGGCGATCGCATTGACGTTGCCGGCGCCCAGCACGAGTGCGACCGCGCCGGTCGGACTGGGCTGGCGGTAGAACACCGCGAGACGTTCCTCGAGCGTGTCCCTGGTCACGTCCGGCTGCATCCAGACCTCGGAAGAGCAACCGTTGAGCAGCAGCCAGCCGAGCCCATCGGGAGGGAAAACCCTCACGACCACCTGGCCGTTGGCGCGCGTTCGGATCCGCCTGAACGTCGGGAGACGCCCGCGGCTGAGCAGGTCCAGCGTCCGCAGGTATCCGTTGATGCCGGCGGCGAGCGCCCAGGGACCGGTGATCCATTCTTCTCCGACCCAAGGCGACGCCGGGTCGAGCTGCTTGGCTCGTGCCGACAGGTCGATCCACTTCGCGGCCGCGCGCCTCAGATTGGATCGGACGGCGACGAGCACCGCCATTTTGTCTCGAACCGCCAGCCTGGCCCAGTGGTCCTTCCGGCCTTGCAAGACGGCGAGCGCGGCGTCGAGCGCAGCGGTCGATGTTGACTGCGACACCGTGCCCTCCGCTCCCCATCTTATCCCCGTCACCGTGCCCCGCCCCCACAGGCGTAGACTGCAATGGTCGCGGGCGCGCGCGTCATGCGGCGCCCGGGGCCTCTTCGTCGAATCCAACGAGAAATGATCGCTGTGGTCGTCTCGGCGGTGAACGGTTGCCACGATTGACTGCATCATCGCGGAGCGGGGCTCCGTCGAGGCGCTACCGTCTGATTACGCGTCGGCCGAGGTTGCGCCAGCGGATCGGAGGTGCGCGCGCTGCTCGTTGTGCGCGCAGTAATGGGGTTGATCTTCTACGCGGCATGGATTGCCTGGTTATTCGACTTGCGCGTGGGCGCCTGGTTCTGACCGGTGGCTACCGATAGCGCGTTGTCTCGAACCTGCGCCACCGCTGGCGGGCGTTGGGATCGGCGGGCCGCCGAGACTTCCAGGTCCAGTAACTCCGAAACCCCTGTCGGTGCCAAGCACGACCGTGTCGGGCTGGACGATGACCAAGACCTCCTTCCACCGTGGCCGGAAGCGTCGGGGAGATCGCCTAGGACCGGGGACAGGAAGGAGAGCGGAACTGAACTAAATCGGGAATCAACTGGATTCGCTCATGTCCGGAGACGTTCCCCCCGCCAATACCGAGCTGGCCGACATCCTTCGAGATCAGCTCGCCCGCCTGAACGACGAACGGCAAGACTTCCCTTGGGAAAACGGGTTGCCACCGGCCATCGCCGCTTCGATCGAGCTGTGCCTCGCCAAAATCCAATCGAGCGACCTGACTCGGGGAAGCGGGGGTGCGAATCGGCGGAAAACTCTGCCGGGTGCGAATTCTTTGTTTTCAAGGCGGATGGAATTTTTGGCGAGCGACAACCACATTGCAGCCGCAACGACCGACTGCAAGGAGACCAAGGGCAAGAAAAATCCGGCGCGCCATCTGGTGGCTCGGGGAGCACTGACCATGCTTCTGGCCAGGAAGGCCTGGCTGAAGGAGGTCAGCCGGTCCTTGGCCGCAGATCGTTGGGGACGATCGGGCTGAAATCTCGGCTTGCGTTGAAGCTAGGCTCCGAACAGTCCCAGTTCCTGGCCCCCGAGGCCCGAAGCGTCGTAGCCTGGAAACACGACGTCGGCGCCGAGCGGATCGGCCCCCATGTGGTTTCTCAGGACGTCCCAGAAGATGGAGCGGTAGTCCGTTCGCTGCAGGAGGTACCGGTTTCTGACTCCGAACATCACGCCGGCCGGCCAGGTCGTCGCGTCGCAGTTGTAGACGCCACCGTTGACGTTCCCACCCGACACGAAGACACAGCCTGCGGCGGCGTGGTCCGTGCCGCCGGCGGTGTTCTCGACGGTCGTGCGACCGAACTCGGACATCGTCATGACGACCGTGTCCTGCCAGATCGACGCGTAGTTGCGCGGGTCGACGGCAGCGCCCGAGAGCACGATCCGCAAGGACTTGAATCCATGGGCGAGCCAGGAGAGCAGCTGCGCTTGCGTCCCTGCAACTTGTCCCTGATTGTCGTGCGTATCAAAACCGTTGAGCTCGGTTCCCGCGATCCTCGTCCCGTTGTTGTTCACACCGTCGCTTTCGAGCAGGGCCAGGGCGGCGATCTTCAGGTTCGCAAAGAAGCTGAATGACGCGGTCGAGAATCCGGCCTGGTTCGTCGCCGCGCTGACCGGGAAGAGCGACCAGCCGGTGTCCGGATCTTTCGGGTCCCAGGTGGATTGGCTCCACGACCGATACTCGTCCAGGCTGTCCACGAGCTTGACGCCGGTTTGAGAGAGGATGGGCCGGTACGTCTCGAGGCCGGAGAGCCCGGCATACTGACTCCGGTAGAGGAGGCTGGCCTTGGCCTTCTCATCCGGATTGGCGAAGATGTAATCGAAGCTGCCTGGGGCGGCGATGTTGACGAAACGTTCGGAGCCTTGCACCAGGAGCGGCGCATGGCCCTGGGCCGTCAGCACGGGAAGGTTGACGCCCGCGGACAACGCATTCTCGCGAATGTAGCGGTACAGCCAGCCCTCGAACAGATACGGTTCCCCGGGGTTTCCGTTCTCCCAGATCCTCTGGCCGTCGAAGTGCGAGCGGGAGTTTCCTGGGTAGCCGACCCGGTGCACGACGGCGAGCTCTCCGGCGTTATACGCAGGCATCATCGCCGACAGCGAAGGATGAAGGGATGCAAATCCGTTCAGGTTGATGGCCGAGGCCGGCGGGACGTACAGAGTCGGACGGATCGACGACGTGTACTGCGCATCGCCGTGCGGGATCACCGCGTTCAACGCGTCGTTGCCCCCCCGCAGGAAGATGAACAAGAGCCGGCGTCCGTTGCCGCTCGTTCCGGCCAGGGCGTGGCTGATCAGCGACGTGGGGAGCATCGAAAAGGCGCCGAATCCCGCCAGGGTCATCCCGCACCCCCGCAGGAAGGATCGCCTGGAGCACGAACAATCATCCCGGTTTCGCATGTCGAACCTCTTCGTCATTGTTCCTGGAACTGCGCGAAGCCGAGCATCAGGCCCACGGTCTTGCGCACCTTGTAGTCATCGTAGGGGGCCGGAGATCCGACGTTGTCGGTGGTCAGGTAGAAGAGGGCGGCGGCGCGATCCGCTTGAGTCAGCCTCCCCGCGAAGAGGTACTCGGCGAGGAAATCGATGATCGCGGCGGCGTTGCCATTCGCCGTTGAGACCGAGTTGTCGTGCAACAGCCCGATCGGATCCGAGCCGAACAGCCCCGGGGACGTCGCGGCCAAGTGAAGAGAGAAATTCTGCCGCGTGAGGGTGTTCGTCGTGTCGATCCAGAATGCGCCCGTTTCCTCATACCCCGTGGGAATCGGATTGAAATGGGGAAGGTGTTGGGCGCTGGCCAGATAGTTGATGGCGTACCCTTGCCCGTCGGTCGTGCCGCGAATGGCCCGGAACGCGCTCGCGAACTGTTCGAGCGGCGTTTTGATCTTCGACCGGGTCCGGGTGGGATCGAGGAATTCCGGGAGGGACAAGGCGGCTTCGAGTACCTCGCGCAAGTCGCCGATACCGTGCGGGTTCGCGGGGTTGTTCCACGTGGCGACCAAGGCGTCGATCATCTCGGTCGTCGGCTCGTCGGTGACGAACTGCTGGAGGATCTTCTTGCTGATGTACCGCTTCGTCGAGGGGTGGGCGGCCAACGCGTCGAGCGCCGTCTCCAGCTCGCCCACTCCGGCCGGCGGCGCCGCGCACGTGGACGGCAAGACGACCTGCTGGGCCGTACCGACGAAGAGCGTCTTGCTCGCGCAATCGTGCAAAGAGTCGACGAACGTGGCGACGATCCGTCCGGGCGGTAATGCCTCCCAGTACGTAAGGCACGGCGCGAGCGGGTCGTTGACCTGCGCAGTCTCTTTCTTGCACAGCGTCCAGCCGGTGAAGACCCGGGCGAGTTCCTGAACGTCGGTTTGCGTGTAGCCTCCGTCGACGCCCATCGCGTGCAGTTCGAGCAATTCGCGCGCGTAGTTCTCGTTGGCCACCGGCGCCTGATTACTCAACGTGTCGAGGTAGATCATCATCGCGGGGCTTTTCGCGCTGGCTTCGAGAATCTGACGGAACGTGCCCCCAAACGCCAAGTACCGAAACGACTCCGTCTCCAGGAATTGCGCCCGGCTGGCCTCACGATAGGCGCGCTCCGGATAGTAGGGATCGCACTGGGGCAAGCCCGTGGTGCAATCGGGGAACGCCCCTTGGTAGAGCTCCGCGACCTTGGACCAATCGGTGTTGAAGTGGTTCGCCCAGAACGCGGCGGTTTCTTGCTCGAGCTGCCGGCGAGAGTACACGGCCCGGACGACCTGCAAGGCGAGGAGATCGTAGATGTCGTCGGGCGGCTGGATTCCGGCGAGCCGTGTCTGGAGCGCGGAGTTCGAAGCGTCGTCGATCGAAGCGGGATCGAGCTGTTCGTTGATGTAGCCGGCCAACCCCAAAGCGGCGATTCGCGACGCAGCCCACTCGTCCTTCCCAAAGCCCGTCCGATCGAGAACGTGCGCCCGCATGACCGGCGTGCAGCGGCCGTCCTGCTTGCGGAGCGCGAGAGCGGAACTCGTGCCGGCGGATCCCTCTTCGGCTGTCCCCGACTCGCCGGTGACGAGGTAGAAAAACCCCAAGCCGGGCGCCGGCTCGGCGGCACTGCTGAAGGAGGTCACGGGAACGGCGTGCCCGAGACACCGACCGCCGTATCCGGGCGCAAGCTCGGCAAGCGCGGCGTAATAGATGTTGTAGGTGGCCGCCTGCGGTAGCCCGCTCCACGAAAGCGTGGTGCGGTCTTGAAACCCGACTCCGGTCACCTCGGGTGGCGGCGCGGCTCCCGCGACTGACCAGACGCCCATCAAAGACAGGACGAATAGGATGCGCACGGCGTTTCTCCTCATGAACAAACCCCGATCGCCTGTGGCCGGCACGCGGAAGAAGACGCGGGCCGCTCGGCCCCTGCCCCGGTCGTGCCGTAGGAGCCCTCGTTCGATTCGTTTTGCGGAACGACGAGATAAAACTGATTCTCCGAGGCCGGCGCGACGGTCGCGGTCGTTCCCCCGTTCGTGCTGCACAGGAGCGGCCAAATTGTTACGAAGCTCCCCATCGTGCCTTCGTACACCGCGTAATCGCCGTCCGCCGGATTGCAGGACGGGCCCCACGCGAGAGAGAGCAGGTCTCCGCTCCGCTCCAGAGTCAACGGCAACCCCGGTATCGTGCTCCCATCCGGAACCGCGCCGGCCAGGCCGACGGGGGTGGTGTACTCGACCGTGAGCACGGGCCGCAAGGAAGGATCCGGATTCGACCGAGAGTCGAACCTCTTGGCGGTCGCCACTTGGCTCTCGTCTCCGATCAGGATCCAGCCGAAGCTGGATCCCGGATCGTTCAGCCAGCCCTGCACGTCCGCCGCCATCGCAGCCGAGGCGAAGGCGTAGGCGCCGATCTGATCGACGACGCTCGAGGCGCTGTCGGATGCCGAGAAATCCCCTCCCGGCTGGATCCACGTGGTGGTGGAATAGAAACGATGCAACCAGGTCGCGTCGCCGACTTGAGACGGCGCGCCGCCGCCCTCCTCGCCGGCTGCGACCGAGGCGCCCTCACCCCAGCTCGACGATACGGTGCGGAGTGCAATCTGATGAGTGCCCGCGATGGTCATCGACACGTGCAGCGACAACGAGACGCCCGTGATCGTGGCCCCGGGGGGGACCTGTGCCGCGACGTCGAATGCGAGAAGCGCCCTTCGAATCCGCCCGACCGCGGTTACGCCAGCGAACAGGTGGTCGCCGGAACCGTTGCTGAGGCCGCCGTCCGGGCTCTCGTACAAGGTGTTGTCCTGGGCCGGCCACAACGTAACGGTCTCGGCCCGCGCGGCGAGGCTGGACGTCCATAAGATTACGACCCCCAGGACCACAGCCCACGTCCGGCAAGTGCCTCCCATTGATCCCCCGAGTCGCGTCGAGATTGAACGTACCGCGAAAACCTCATAGTGGTTCGCGGATTGTCCGTCCGCGTTGTCCGCGGGCGGCATCGACCAAAGCCTGGATGTAGACTTCAATGGGCGCCACGTGCGCAGCCCATGGCTGGAGGTACCAGGACCGTGAAGAAGCGCCCCGTCACGCCGCGCGCACGCCTGACCTGGAGTCGCTATAGCGACGAGCGGCTCCTCGACATGCGGATCTGCGATCTCGAGGTCCGGCTCGACGGCACGTGGCTCGAAGAGTGCGTTCTCGAGCTTCATGCCGATCTCGACCGCCGCGCGGTCTCCCTGCGCCCTCACGCGTGGCTCTCGTACGACTGGTTCTCTCCGGATGGCGTGCCGGGGTTCGCGATGCCGTTCTACCTGGCGCATCCGCGGCTGACCCGTCTCGAGCGCAGCCAGATGCTCGAAGTCGAGGGCGGCTCGCGGGAGGAGTGCAGCAGGATCCTCCGCCACGAGTGCGGTCATGCGGTGCAGCACGCATGGCGACTCCATCGCCGGCGTCGGTGGCAGCAGCTGTTCGGGAACGCCACGCGCAGCTACCCGGACGTCTATCGGCCCAATCCCGCTAGCCGTCGCTTCGTACAGCACCTGCGCCTCTACTACGCTCAAAGCCACCCGGCCGAGGACTTCGCAGAAACCTTCGCGGTCTGGATGCAGCCGCGGGCGGCCTGGCGCAAGCGCTACGAGGGATGGCCGGCACTCCAGAAGCTCGAGTACGTCGACGAGCTGATGAAGGAACTCGAGGACGTCCGACCGCTCGTACGCACGCGGGCGCGCGTCGATCCGTCGCACACGATCCGGACGACGCTCCGGGAGTACTACACGCAAAAACGCGAGCAATACTCGGCCGGGCAACCCGACATCTACGACCGCGAGCTACGTCGCCTGTTCTCCGACGACCCCGCCCACCGCCACCGCGAGCTGGCCTCGACCTTTCTGCGCCGCAACCGCACGGAGATCCGCCGGCTGGTGTCGCGGTGGACGGGCGAGTATCAGTTCACCCTGGACCAGGTGCTCGAGGACATGATCGGCCGTTGTCGCGAGCTCCGGCTTCGCGCCGCGGGACCCGCGCACCAGCTGCGGGCCGACTTCGCGATGCTGCTCGCGGTCAAGACGGTCCACTACTTGTACAGCCGTCGAAACTGGATCGCGCTATGAGAAAGCTCCGCGTGCTCGTCCTGATGCACCCCGACCTCGTCCCGCCGGAGAGCCGCGAGGGGTACTCCGAAAAGGAGGCCTACACCTGGAAGACCGAGTACGACGTGGTCACCACGCTCCGCCGCGCCGGTCACGAGGTACGCCCGCTCGGCGTCCAGGAGGAGTTGGCGCCCATTCGCCGGGCGATCGAGGAATGGAAGCCGCACGTCGTCTTCAACCTCCTCGAGGAGTTTCACCATCAGCAGGAGTTCGACCAGCACGTCGTGAGCTACCTCGAGCTGCTCCACGCCCGCTATACCGGTTGCAATCCGCGGGGCCTGGTCCTCGCGCGCGATAAAGCGCTCGCCAAGAAGCTGGTGCACTACCACCGGATCCGGATGCCGAAGTTCGCAATCGTGCGCATGGGCCGCAGGCCCCGCCTCTCCGCGACGCTCACGTATCCCCTGATCGTCAAGTGCCTGAGCAAGGAGGGATCTCTCGGGATCTCCCAGTCCTCCATCGTGGAGAGCCATGAGAAGCTGGTGGAGCGTGTGCGCTTCGTCCACGAGCGGCTCGAAGACGATGCAATCGTCGAAGAGTTCATCGAGGGCCGGGAGCTTTACGTCGGGGTGGTCGGGAACCACCGCGTCCAGCTGCTGCCGATCTGGGAGCTCGTCTTCGAGAACCTCGCGCCGCGCAGCATGCCCATCGCCACCCAGGCCGCGAAGCACAACCCGGACTATCAGGAGCGCAGGGGCATCAACCAGAAGCCGGCCGAGGATCTTCCCGCCCCGCTGGTCGAGCACATCATCCGCACCACGAAGAGGATCTACCGAATCTTGGAGCTCGACGGCTACGCGCGCATCGACTACCGCCTGAGCCCGGATGGCACCCTCTTTTTTCTCGAGGCGAACCCGAACCCGGAGATCGCGGAGAGCGAGGAGTTCGCCTCCGCAGCGCAACACGCCGGTCTTTCGTACCCGGATCTCCTCGGCCGGATCCTCTCCCTGGGGCTCGCTCGCCGGCGGTGAGCCGCGGGGAAAACCACCCGTCTACATACTGAATTGGGTCGACTTTTCCCTTGACATTGAGAGGCCGGACGGGGAGCGTGGAGCCGAACGGGTGTCCTCGTGAAGAAGCAAGTGGGCTGCGCGGCGGTCCTGTTCGGTCGTCGCGTCGAACACGTTCCGATTGCTTGCGCGCGTCCATAGAGAAGACGTCGCCAGCGTGGAGAGGTCTCCGTGGTGATCCAGCGATCGCCCACCCACGGAATTCGAGTTCGATCTCCGCCCTGCTCCCGCCGAGACTAGCCATCGGTGGCATGCGCAGCGTCCCCGATGAGGCTCGGGCCTCGAGCATGAGAATGGTCCGTGATCGTGACAATAGAAATTCTATGGCAGAGGAGAGGATTATGAAGAAGTTGATGGCTGTGATTCTGTTCGCCTTCGTCGTGAGTCTGCCCGTGCAGGCGGGGTTGGTCCGGGTCGAAATCAGCGGCGCCGTGGAGTTCAATCAGGTCCGTGCGCCGGCCTCGTTCAATCGCGACATCGTACGCTCGGGTAATCCGGTGTTGGTGTCATTCCTGGTCGACTCCGCTATTTTCACGGACAGTTCATTTTTCCCCACGCGGGGATACGACGTCATCCAGGATTCGTACACCCTGACGTTCGATGCGGCGACCGGCCCGGTGATCGAGCCCTTGGCCGTTCCGAACCCCACCGGCTACACTCCTTATTTCGTCATCCGGAACAACGACCCAGGCGTCGACGGGTTTTTCGTCTCGACCGGTAGCGTCGACTTCCCGTTCGATTACTTGTGGATCGATGAGCCGGGGCGTCTTGCTCCCTTCTTCCAGCAGACCTTCGAGGTGACCTACCCGCAAGACCGACTTCCGTCTCTCGACATCTACGATGCGGTCGGGACCTACGACTACGACGGACTGTCGAGCTACTACTTCACGATGCTCGACGGCTTTGCCGACGCAATGGAGATCGCGTACGCCCAGATGACGATCAGCCGCGTGCCCGAGCAGGTCCCGGTCGATTTCAAGCCCGGCAGTTGCCCCAATCCGCTGAACCTCAAGAGCAAGGGCGTGCTGCCGGTCGCGATCCTCGGCACCGGGACGCTCGATGTGATGAACATCGATCCGGCCTCGATCCGGTTGAATGGTGTTCCAGCGCTGCGGTCGTCGATGGAGGACACCGGATCGCCCTTCACCCCCTACGTCGGCAAGCTCGACTGCTCGATGGACTGCAACGACGCCGGCCCTGACGGCATCATGGACTTGATGCTGAAGTTTGACACCGAAGCGGTCGTCGCGACTCTCGGTGGGCCCGCGGACGGCTCCTGCGCCGTGCTGCACCTTACCGGCACTTTCATTGAGAGCTTCGACAGCGGCGGACCGATCGCCGGTGAGGACGTCGCGCACATCCTGAACAAGGCGACAGCCGCCACAACTCTCATGCGGAAGGGCCCGGTTGATCGCTTGGCGGATGCTCCGAATCCGCCCCTTGGCTCCACCATTCCAGAGACTCCCATCGAGGCACCCTAGGCGAGATGGTGAGATAGCCGGCACCGCTGTCGGCTCATGACCGAAAGGGCGCCGGGTAGCGCGTAGGCACGCTTCCCGGCGCCCGTTCGTAGGGTCGAGGACTGGCACGGTACCCCGTAGATCAGGCCGATCTGCGAAGCGCCAGCGATTCTGATGGCCCTGAATGTCTTCCGAAACGCAGGGTCGGTGGAGGCCTACAACAGACTACGGGTAATCGACGCGTCCAGATTTTCTACCCTTTTCACCCCCTCGCCGGCCAGTTCCTGTGGATCCGGGAACGCCGCAAGGGACCACCCCCGACCTATACCCTGGAAGCCCCAGCTGGCGAGTGTTTCAACGTTCCCGTGTGGATGACCGAGGAGTCGACCGCCAAGCTCCGCCTCGAAGACAGCCCGAGGCTCCACATTCGCAAGCTGCTCGAGCTGGTGGCGCGTCTCGAAGACAAACTGGAGCCGATCGGCTGCCCGCAAGGCATTCTCCAAAGCGACCAAGCAAAGGAGGATGCCCGTGAGAACCGACCGACTCCAGTTACTACTATTACGCGACCCGCAGCCACTCAGACAACCTCTTCCTCCCGACGTCCGCAAACAGAGCATCGAGATTATCGCGCGGATGCTGTTGCACGTGCTCAGAGCAAAGGCACGGCAGGGACAGGAGGTGCACCGTGAATCCCGCTGACCAGCATCGGATTGCCCCGCGACATCTCGAGCGCGGCGCCATCGTCTATGTCCGCCAGTCGGATCCTCAGCAGGTCCGCGAGCACACCGAGAGCACGCGACTCCAACGCGGCCTCCGCGAGAAAGCCATCGCCCTGGGATGGCCCAATCCAACTCTCATCGAAGACGACCAGGGGATTACGGCGAGTGGATTCGCAAACAGACCTGGGTTCCAATGGCTGCTCACTCAGGTCACCTTGCGCAAGGTCGGCATCATTCTCTGCATCGAAGCCTCGCGGCTCTCGCGTAACTCCAGGGACTGGGCTCACCTGTTCGAGATGTGTGGCTACTTCGACACCCTGGTTGCAGATCCGCAGCAGGTCTATGACGTCGCCATCCCCAACGACCGACTGGTGCTGCAGATCAAAGGCACGGTCGCAGAGCTCGAGTTGTCCAGCATGAAGACCCGGCTCCGTGCGGGTATCGAGGCCAAGGCGGCACGCGGAGAGCTCAAGGTTCTATTGCCACCGGGATACGTCTACGACGCAAATGACCAACTCGTGATGGACCCCGACAAGCGTGTTCAGCAGGCCATCCGCTCGATGTTCGAGAGGTTTGGCCGCTCGACGAGTATTCGGCAGCTGGCCCTGTCGTATCGCGACTCGCACATGCTGTTCCCCATGAAGAAGCCGGGCAAGAATGGCGCCATCGTCTGGGAGCTCCCCAAGCCCTCCGTCCTGCACAAGCTCATCAGCCATCCGATCTTCGCCGGGGTCTATACACGCGGACGCACGCAGAGCTTCGTCGACTGCGTGGACGGCAAGCTCCTGAAACGGATCAAGAGGATCCCCTCCCCAGAGGAATGGAGAGTCTGTATAAAGGATCATCATGAGCCCTATGTCTCGTGGGAGCAGCACGAAAGCAACCTGGCCAAGTTGGCCGAGGCCAGACCCCGGTGGCCCATGAATGACAATCGTGGAGCGGTACGAGAAGGGCCTGCGTTACTCGCAGGCCTTGTGCGATGCGGGCATTGCGGGCGCAAACTCCGCGTGACCTACAGCAAGAAGAGCAGTGCGCAGTACTACTGTGACGGCCCGGGGCCAAGGAACGTCAAACGCTGCCTGTCGTTTGGCTCCAAGCTCGTCGACGACAACGTCGGCGAGCAGTTGTGCCGCGTGGTTGAGCCGATGGCTATCGAGGCGGCAGAGGAAGCGTTTGCGCGCGAGCAACAGCAGCACGAGCAAGCCGTCGAGCATGCGCGCCTGCGTGTCCAGTCAGCTCAGTATGCAGCGGACCGTGCTTTCGGGCAGTACGATCTGGCGGATCCCAAGAACCGACTCGTCGTGGATAACCTCGAGAAGCGTTTGAATGAGAAGCTGGCGGAACTGCAAGCTGCGCGGGTGCACCTCGAGCATCGATTCGAAGATGATAAACCACTCACAGAAGAGCAAAGGCAAGCGATCCACAACCTCGCTCGGGACTTCCCGGACCTTTGGTCTCACCCGGACACCCCCGCAACGCTGCGCAAACAGTTGCTGCGTACTTCCATTCGCGAGATCGTCGTCATCCACAAGTCCGACGACCAACGGCTCGAGTTCACGATTCACTGGGAAGGCGATGTCTGCACTCAGCTGACCGTCAAGAAGCGCGCAACGCCCGTGGGCTCAACAACCGACGGCTCTCTTATCGAGCTCGTCACCAAGCTGAGTCAGACGCTCGGCGACGGCGAGATCGCACGCATTCTGAATATGAAGAAACTCTTCACGCCGCGCGATCTGCCTTGGACCATGGATCGGGTCAAGAGCTTCCGCGCGAATCACAGTATTCGCACGGCGAGACGAGCCGCTCCCGAAGACGTTCTCACGGGGCAACAAGCGAGGGAGTACCTCGGCATCGGCTACAACGGGTTGCTAGCCCTGATCCGACGGGATGTCGTGCACACCCATCAGGTCACCGACTTCGCGCCGTGGCGCATCCCGCGGGCCGAACTGGACTCGGAGGAGGTCCGGAAGCTGGTCCGCGCCCTCAAGAAGACGGGACGGTGCCCTGCCGGCAGGGGGTCCCCGGAGACGCAGAATTCTCAGACGTCACTTTTTCCCAGCAAATCACGCATCCTACGAAAGGAGGCATTGTGATGCAGGTTGGTGGAGGCGGCGGGAATCGAACCCGCGTCCGTGTTGACGACAAACGGAGACGGCGCGCGACTTCCGTTGAATCTCGCGGTCAAGCCGTTGCCAAGTCCCGATTCCGAGTCTCCTGGAGTCCACCACAGTCCTGGAGACATGTTGGAGACGGCGCTGACTCGGGGCTCACTTCGTCTCCCTCGAGGCGGGGCGTGCCGCGGGACTTTCCGTCCTACGCGCCCGCCGGGAGTCCGGGAGTCGGCGCATCCTTTCCATTGGGCGGCGTTCGTCGCGGCGGGGGATTGGAAGTGAGGAGGATGGGCCTGCTGGCCCCCAGCCTCCGTCCACATCATCGGGTAAGATGCGGTCATGGCGTCCTTCGCAGGGGCTCTTCGCGCATTGAACGAGCTGAAAGCAGGCGGGGTCGTCGACGAATACGCCGTCGCCGGGGCCATGG
>JAQBEH010000109.1:0-3188 GCA_032124015.1 Acidobacteriota bacterium | reverse complement strand
GCTCCCCCCAGCTGACGTGCTCGCGCATCTTCATCACCTGGGGCTCGCCGAGCGTGCCGGCGTGCAGGTGGATCGCCGACTCCAGAGCTGTCTTGCCTACGTCGTGCAGCAGGGAGGCGACTTCGATCTCTTCCCGGGCATTCGTGCCCAGATCGAGACGTTCTGCGACTTCGCGCGCCAGTTCGGCGACGCGATGGGAATAGCCGGCGAAGTACGGGTCGTCCGATTCAATCAGGGAGATGACGACGTCGAGCGACTGAATCAGCGCTTGGACTTTTCGTTCGTCGGCGGCCGGCGAGGCCGACGACGGCGACTCCGCGAAGAGGGCCGCCAGATCGTTCTCCTGCACGCCGATCTCGCCGGGACGCGTCGAGACGAACTTCCCGCGGCCTTGCGGCGTCTCGAGATTGGAAACGAACAGGATTCGGCAGCCGGGTCGCACGCGCTGTACCCGGCGCCGGAAGTCGTCGGCCGCGGCACCGCTGACCGATTCGACGATGACCGCGCCGAGTGGGATTTCCCGAATGTGACGTGCGACGTCCGGGGATCCGGCCGCGGTCGTGACCGCGTGACCCGCCTCGCGCAAGCTAGCGACCAGACTCTCGGCACCGCCCCCGCTCTTGGTGATGATCAGGATGTGCATGGACCCCCCGAATTTCGGCGAGCGACGGCCCGGAAAACATAGTTTCCGGCCGCACCGGAGTCACGCGGCTTGCAACGGCTCCCGCGGGGACGGAGTCTTCTCCCGATGCCGCTGCTAGAATCCCGAGCGAACTCGCCTGACCGGAGATTTTTGCGTTGAAAAAGCTCCCCCTGGCCGCCGCCGTCCTCGCCCTGGCGCTTCCCGCGTTCGCGCAGGCTCCGGAGCCCGAGGTTCCGCCGGCCAAACCCCGCTCGTCGATGAAGAACAAGTTCTTCGTGGGAGGAGGGGTGGGCCTGGCGTTCGGCACGGTGGATTACCTCGAAATCGCACCACTTCTGGGGTTCCGGGTCGCGCCTCGCGTCGATCTCGGCCTCCAGCCGTTCTATCGCTGGATCAACGACGGTCGATACTCTCCGAGCCTCGAAACGACCGACTACGGCGCCAGGCTCTTCGCGCGGGTTCGTATCGTCGCGCGGTTTTTCGCCGAAGCCGACTACCAGTTCACGAGCTACGAATACGCCAACGGGACGGGCGGATCGACACGCTCCACCAATAATGCGTTCCTGGCCGGCGTCGGATACACGATGCCGTTTTCCAATAACGCCGGCATGTATTTCTCCGTGCTCTACGATTTTACGTACAAGGGCGACCATGCCAATTTCTACAACTCGCCGATACAGTTCCAAATCGGAGTGTCCGTAGGATTCTGACGGGCACCTCATTCCGTTGCTCGCTAGAATGCCGAGGTCGATTCCCGCTCGTTTCCACACCAAAAGGAGTTTCCCCATGAAGAAGTCCTTCTCGACGATCGCACTCGCCACCCTGGTTCTCGCCTGCGCAGCGGTCGTGCCGCCGGCCTACGCGGAGGACACAAAGCTTCTTGACTGCTCGATGGAATTTACGCTGAAGGGTTGGTCGGTCTTCTACAAGACCTCCAAGGGCGAGGGCACGGTCAAGTGCACCAACGGAGAGAGTCTCGCCGTTACGGTCAAGAGTGACGGCGGCGGACTTACCTTCGGCAAGTCGGATGTCAAGAACGGGACGGGCGCGTTTTCGGGGGTCGCGAAGATCGAAGACGTCCTCGGGTCGTACGGGTACGCCAACGCCGACGCGGGTGCCGTGAAATCGTCCACCGCTCAAGCGATGACCAAGGGTGAGGTCTCCTTGTCGCTGGCCGGGACCGGTGACGGCTGGGCCATCGGCGCGGACTTTGGGAAGTTCACGATCGCGAAGGCAGCAGCGAAGAAGTAGGAACGGTGCGGTTCGGTCTGGTCCTCGTCGCGCTCCTGACTTTCGCCGGCATCCCCGCTTGGGCCGACGCCGATCCGCCTCCCGCGTCCGCCGCCGGAAAAACCGTCGATGTCGCGGAGCAGCAAAAGGAAATCGAGCGGCAACTGACTCTGATCGAGAATCAGAAGAAGCGCATCGAGACCCAAGACGGAGACATCAAGGCGCTCCAGCAACAGCTCGCCGACATGGAGCAGACGCTCCTCTCCCTCAAGCGGCGCTTGGACGAACTCGAGGCGGCGGGAGCGCCGCCGCCCAGTCCGACCGACGTTGCGACGAAGGCCGACGAATCGCCTTCGGATCCCGAGTTGCCGGCGGATGTCGTATCGGCCGGTGATTTCCCAGGCTCGATCCGGATTCCGGGCTCGGACGCCGCGGTGAAATTCGGCGCGCTGATCCGCACCGCGTTCGTCTTCACGCTGCAACCGTTAGGGTCGGACTCGAGCTTCCTGACCCATACGATCCCGGTCGGCCCGCCTCCAGCGGGTGAAGGGGCCAGGACGGCCTTCACCGCGAACACGAGCCGCTTCAACATCGATTTCCGCACACCGACAGGCATTGGGCAGATCCGGGCCTTCATTGAGGGGGACTTCACCGGGCCCAACAACACCTTCTACCTCCGCCAGGCCTATGCGCAATTCAAGGGGGCCCTCGTCGGGCAGACTTGGTCGACGTTCGCCGACCCCGAAGCAGCCCCAGAAGACATCGACTTCGAAGGGGTCAGCTCCAAGAACGAAATCCGGCAGCCGCAGCTGCGCTACACCTGGAGGAGCGGTCAAAAGTTCAGCTTCGCCGTGGCCGCCGAAACCCCTGCGGTTTCGATCACCGGCGGCCAGGGAGTCAACCTCGTCCCCGACCTCGTAGGGCGGACTATTTGGCGGCCGAAAGAGAAAGCGCACGTTCAGTTCGGCGCGGTGCTTCGGCAGATCCGCGGCGAGTCGAACGCCAATCCCGACCTCACGGAAAACGTTCTCGGATGGGGAGCGTCCATCAGCGCTGCGTGGCCGTTCCAACGCTGGAAGCTCACGGATCGTGTCGAGTTCCAGGTGAACGGCGGCGTCGGTATCGCGCGCTACATCAAGGACCTGAATTCTCTCGGGGGCGAGGACGCGGTATTCGACCCGGCGGACGGGTCCCTCCACGCGCTTCCGGTGCTGGGCTGGTACCTCGGCTACCAACACATGTGGCGGAAGTGGGAGTTCACACGAACCATGAACCTCAGATCGTCCCTCATCGCGAGTTGGGTCTACGTCGACAA
>JAQBEH010000108.1:0-9031 GCA_032124015.1 Acidobacteriota bacterium | reverse complement strand
GTCGCGCGGGTCGATGCCCACACCGGCGCGATCCGTTCGTTCGTCGACGACAACCGGTACGTGCGGGTCAAGGGCGGCGTCTACCCGATTTCCAACGACCAGACCTGCCCGGACGGCTGCGAGCAGCCGAACTATGCGATGCCGTTCGCGGACGTCACGATCGGAGCCGTTCCCCAAACGGCGTCGACGCTGGGTGCTTTCAACTGCTCGCCCGCCGGGTCGATCGCCAAGACGACACTCGCCGGTCCGTATGTCAGGGTCGTCGACAACTGCGGGCCGATCTCGCAGTCGTTATCTTGCGCCGCCGACCTCAACCTGGGGGTGAGCACCGGTACGGATTGCACGGTGCCCACGGGATCGAGCGCGGGGAACACGCACGCGGCACGCAGCAGCTTCTATCATCTGAACCGCATCGCCGAGCACGCCCGCACGTGGCTCCCGACCGTAACGTGGCTGACGCAGCAGCTCACCGACAACGTGAATATCAACCAGACGTGCAACGCCGTCTGGAGCGGCAACGCGGTCAATTTCTACAAATCGGGCAACGGCTGCAACAACACCGGAGAGATCGCCGGCGTGTTCCTCCACGAGTGGGGGCACGGCCTGGACCAAAACGACGGCGGCGGGTTCGACTCTCCGTCCGAGGCCTACGCCGACGTCACGGCGTTCATGGCCACCCACGTTTCGTGCATGGGGCGCGGCTTCAGGCAGTCGGGAAACTGCGGCGGCTACGGCGACGCCTGCCTGAACTGCTCGGGCGTAAGGGACCTGGACTGGGACAAGCACGCGTCCCACACCCCGGTCACCCCGGCCGGCTTCGTGGCGACCCGCTGCCCGATCGGTGGCGGGCCCTGCGGCCGGGAAGAACATTGCGAAGGCTACCTTGCCGCGGAGACGTTGTGGGATTTTGCCGTCCGTGATCTGCCGGCTTCCGGCCTCGACACGAACACCGCGTGGAATCTCGCCGACAAGCTCTGGTACAAGTCGCGCCTGGGCTCGGGCGGCGACGCCTACAACTGCTCCTTGCCCGACTCCGACGGGTGCTCGGCGACGTCGTGGTTCCAGAAGCTCCGCACGGTCGACGACGACGACGGCGACCTATCAAACGGCACGCCGCACGCCGCCGCGATCTTCGCCGCGTTCGACCGGCACAAGATCGCCTGCGGCCTCGTTTCCGACCCGTCCAACCAGAGCAGCACGACCTGTCCGGTGCTCGGCGCCCCGGTGTTGACGGCGGAGCCCGGTTCCACCTCCGGCACCGTAACGCTGGCGTGGACGAACGTCCCGGGCGCCGCGACGTACAGGGTCTTGCGCAACGACGCGGGCTGCCAGGCGGCGTTGACGCGGTTGGCGTCGACGCCGGTCACCAACTTCCTCGACGGAGGCCTCCCCAACGGATCTCCGATGTACTACAGCGTTCAGGCGACCGTGGCGAATTCGGCGTGCGACGGGAACCTCTCGAACTGCGTGGCGGTGACGCCCCAGCCGTTCGCCGGGGTCATCTCCCTGGATTCCGGCGTCTACGACTGCTCGTCCTTGATCACGGTGACGATGACCGACGGAAACGTCGGCGCGCCGCCGACGGCCGCGTTGACCTCGACGACCGAAGGCGTGGCGGAAACGGTCATATTGACCCGCATCGCCACCGGATCGACCACCTACCGAGGAACGATCACGACGACATCAGACGCCGCCGTCGCGGCGGACGGGCTGCTCTCGGTCAAGAGCCACGACACGATCACCGCGACCTACATCGACACGAGCGACGGTGGGGGCGGCGTCAACATCCCCCGCGTGGCCGTGGCAACGGCGGCCTGCGCGCCCACGGGCGCCAGGCCCGTCGCCGACGGGTCGTTCGGCACGGCGATGACGGGTTCTCGGGCCGACCTTTCGGGCACGATCATCGACGTCACCTGGGACGTCGCCACCTGCAGTTCGGCCGATCACCACATCCTCTACGGCGAGCTCGCGAACGTGGCCTCGGCCGCGGTCACCGGCGCCTCGTGCGATCTGGGGACCGCAGGCGTCGCGTCGTGGACCGGCGTTCCCGCGGGGGACCTCTGGTTCGTGGTCGTCGGGGATGACGGCGCGATTACCGAGGGGAGCTGGGGCACCAACGGCGCCGGCGCCCAGCGCGGTGCAGGTGCAGCGTCCGGACAATGCGGGATGACGGCGAGGGACGATTCGGGAGTATGTCCGTAGCCGGGGAAGCTCCATGAAGCACTCGGTTCGCAGGTGGCGAGCAGCGGTCGCGGTTTTTCTTGCCCTCCTTCTGGTCACGGCAAGCTCGGCCGTCGCCTTCCAGGTTCGACAAGAGCCGAGCCGATTCGACGCGTTGGTCGTCGAGGATCCGTCCCAATCGCTCGACGTGGCCACGACACCCGTGGCCTCCCTGCCGTCGACCGAGAGTTCGCGCGGGGCCTGGGAGGCGTTCCGTGCCGTGCATGGACAGGCCTGGTCGGTCTACCTCGATCGCCGGTCGGGTGCGCCGCTCCTCGTCGAAGGGCGAGGCCTCCCCTGGCCCATCGCGAAAGGCGCCACGGTCGAATCGATCGCGGCGTCCTTGCGAACGTTCATCGCCGGGAGCAAGACGCTGCTCTTCGCGGACAACGCGGAGCTGGTCCTCGATCGTCCGGCCTCCGGGTCGTTGTCCCCCGACGTGTGGCAGATCGCCTTCCGCCGCGCCATCGCGGGCGTTCCCGTCGTGGGCGAGCGCTACGTCTTCACCATCGGCCACGGCAACCTGATCTCCTTCGGCGCCACGAGGTGGAGCCGCATCGACGCCAATCCGGTTCCCGATATCGAGGCGACCGAGGCCCTCTCGCGCCTGACCGCCTACATGGGCCTGAACGTGGCCGACGGCGTCAGGATGATCGACAAGGGAAGCTTGCAGCTGATCTCGTTGCGCGCCGGGGCGGCCTCGGGCGGAGCGTACTCGGGCCCCCTCGGCGCGGGCTACGGATCGGCCCTGGTCTGGCGTTTGGCGCTCAAGGTCGAAGGCGAGCCCGGAACGTGGGAAGCGCTGATCGACGCCCACACCGGGGCGATCCGATCGTTCCGCGACGTCAACGACTACGCCCAGGCCAAGGGGGGCGTTTACCCCGTGTCCAACGACCAGCTTCCCCCCGACGGCGTCGAGCAGGCCGACTACCCGATGCCGTTCACGGACATCACGATCAACGCCGCTCCCCAGACAACGAGTTCGTCGGGCGCCTTCAGCTGCACGCCCGGCGGCGCCACCGCGACGACGACACTGGCCGGCCAGTACGTCAGGGTGGTCGACACGTGTGGGGCGATCTCGCAGTCGGTTTCGTGCGACGACGATCTCGACCTGTCGGGTAGCTCGGGAACCGACTGCGCGGTCCCGGCGGGATCGTCCGCGGGCAACACGCACGCCGCGCGCACCGGCTTTTACCACCTCAACCGGATCGCCGAGCACGGGCGTTACTGGCTGCCCACCCGCACCTGGCTGGCCGCGCAGCTGACCGACAACGTGAACCTCAACCAGACCTGCAACGCCTACTGGGACGGAACGAGCGTCAACTTCTTCAAGTCCGGCGGCGGCTGCCGCAACACCGGCGAGATCGCGGGCATTTTCCTCCACGAGTGGGGTCACGGTCTCGACGCAAACGACGGCGGCGGCTTGGACAACCCGAGCGAGGCCTACGCCGACGTCGTCGCGTTCATGTCGACTCACGTGTCGTGCATCGGGCGCGGCTTCGACATGACGAACAACTGCGGCGGCTACGGGGACGCCTGCCTGAACTGCACGGGAATCAGGGACGTCGACTACGCGGCGCGCGCGAGCAACACGCCCGCCACGCCGTCGGGATTCTTGACGACCTACTGCCAGGGCGGGTCCGGGCCTTGTGGCAAGGAAGTTCACTGCGAAGGGTACGTCGGGGCCGAGACGCTCTGGGATCTCGCGGTCCGCGACCTGCCCGCGTCGGGACTCGACCCCGCCTCGTCGTGGCAGCTCGCCGACAAACTCTGGTACAAGTCGCGCCTGGGATCGGGCGGCAACGCCTACAACTGCGCTCTCCCCAACTCCGACGGTTGCGGCGCGACCTCCTGGTTTACGAAGCTCCGCACGATCGACGACGACGACGGCAACCTGGCCAACGGCACGCCGCACGCCGCAGCGATCTACGCCGCCTTCAACCGGCACAAGATCGCCTGCGGCCTGGCCGGCGACGCCTCGAACCAGAACAGCTCGACCTGCCCCGCGCTCGGCACGCCCGTCCTGACGGCGACGGCCCGTTCGGCCGCGGCGCAACTCGACTGGACGGCCGTCGCGGGCGCCACGGGCTACAACGTCCTGCGCAACGACGCCTCGTGTGCTTCGGGTTCGACGATCATCGCGACCGTTCCGGGAACGAGTTTCACCGACACCGGACTGGCCAACGGTTTCGCCGAGTACTACGCGGTGCAGGCGGTTGGGGCCAACGCGGCGTGCGACGGCCGGCTCTCGAACTGCCAGGCCGTGATCCCTCAGCCGTTCGCCGGCACGGTCAAACTCGGTGCCTTGTCGTACAGCTGCTCGGGCGTGATCGACGTGTCGGTCAAAGACGCCAATATCGGCGGCCCGACCACCACGGTCACGATCACCTCGACGACGGAGCCTACGGGCGAGACGATCACTCTGACGCAGGTTTCTCCCGGCTCGGCAAACTACGCGGGAACCCTCGCGGCAACCGGAAACCCGCCGGCCGCCGACGGGCTGATCTCGGTCGTCAACGGCGACACGATCACCGCGACCTACCTCGACGCCAACGACGGCCAGGGCGGCGTGAACCTCACCCGCACCACGACCGCGACCACCGACTGCGCTTTCCCGATCATCACGAACGTCGCCGCCAGCCTCGTCACCGGGAACTCGGCCCGCGTGACCTGGGACACCGACGAGGCCGCGACCAGCGTCGTCCGCTACGGACTGACGCCTCCTCCCGGCTCCACGACCGCGCTCGCGGCGAAGGTCGTCGGGCACACCGTCGACCTGACGGGGCTCGTCCCCTGTTCGTCGTATGTCTATGCGGTCGAATCCACCGACGCGGTGGGAAACCCGGCTTTGGACACCAACGGCGGCGCCTATTACACGTTCACGACCGGCCAGAACGTCGCGCCCGACTACGGAAGCACCGACACTCCGGTCGCGATCCCGGACAACAACCCGGCCGGAGTGGCGAGCACGATCACCGTGCCCGACAACAAGCCCGTTCAAAACGTCAAGGTCACCGTCAACATCACGCACACGTACGACGGCGATCTCACCCTGACGCTGATCCCCCCGATCGGCGCGCCGATCACACTGTCCGCCAAGCGGGGCGGCTTCGGAGACGACTTCGCCGGCACGGTCTTCGATGACTCCGCCGCGACGTCGATCACGACCGGAACCGCACCCTTCACGGGCCCGTTCCGTCCGGAAACCCCACTCGCAACGGCCAACGGCATCACCGCCGCCGGAAACTGGCAACTCAAGGTCGTCGACTCGGACAACGTCGACGTCGGCACGATCGACAGCTGGACGTTGTCCCTCGTCTACCCGTCGGCCGCCTGCGGGCCGAACGCCGCCTATCAGTCTCACGCGTCCATCGCCGACACGTGCGCCACCGGCGGCATCGGCGAAGGAAACACGACCTGGGACGCCGGCGAACAGATCAACTTCAAGGTCAGCGTCAACAACGACGGCACCGCGACTCTGACCCATGTCACCGCAACCGTCACCTCCTCGACCCCCGGGGTCGTGATGGTCGACGGGACGGCGAGCTACCCGGATCTCGTAACGGCAACGGCCGCGGAGTCACTCGCACCTCACTTCACCGCCTTCCTTCCGACGAGCCTGGCGTGCGGAGACCTGGTCTCGTTCCAGATCACGGTCGCCTGCGACCAAGGCACCTGGAACACGTCGTTCACTCACGGCGTCGGCCAAGTGATCCCCGGAAGCGGCACCCCTCTCAACGAGACTTTCACCGCCGGCATCCCCGCGGCGTGGACCATCGTGGACGGCGGCCTCGGCGGAGGTGCTGCCGCGACCTGGACGACGGCGAACCCCGGCGGAAGGGTCCTCGCATCGCCCATGGTCGCCCCCGCCGCCATCGTCGACAGCGATTTCGCCGGACCGACGGCAACGCAAAACGAGGAACTCATCACCCCCGCGATGAACCTCGAGACGGCAACGACCGTCACGCTCCAGTTCGATCAGTACTTCAACCGGTACTCGCTCGGCCTGGCCGAGGTCGCCGATGTCGACGTCCGCTCGACGCTGACCGGGGACACGTGGGTCAACGTGCTGCGCCAGCAGACCACCTCGAGCCCGAACCCGGACCACGAGTCGATCGACATCAGCGCCCAGGCGGCCGGAGGGTCGAACGTGCAGGTCCGCTTCCACTACTACAACGCCCAGTACGAGTTCTACTGGCAGGTCGACAACGTCAAGGTCGACACCACTTCGCCCGGGAGCTGCAGCCAGAAAGTCTGCGCGGCTCCGCCGGGTGCCGCCAAGCCTGTCGCCGACGGGTCGTTCGGCGCCGCGATGCGGGGATCGCGTGCCGACGTTCCCGGCACCACGATCGACCTGACGTGGGACGTGGCGACCTGCACCTCGAACGATCATCACGTGCTCTACGGCGCTCTCGCCGACGTCGCCACCTCCACGGTGGGCGGCGCGTCGTGCAATCTCGGAGCCACGGGGACCGCCGTGTGGACCGGCGTTCCCGCCGGCGACCTCTGGTTCGTGGTCGTCGGGGACAACAACCTGACGCTCGAGGGGAGCTGGGGCACGATGACCAGCGGGGAGCGCGGCGGCGCGAGCGCCTCCGGCCAGTGCGGCCTGACCACGAGGAACCACTCGAGCACCTGCCCGTAATTAGGGACAGTCCCTAGTTACGGGCCGCGCGCAGGGAAGCGATCAACTCAGCATCGTTCGCGTCGAACACCGGCTCGAGATCGTACTGCTCGAAGAAGAGGCTCGGTGGCATCTGATCCGGGATTGCGAGCATCCGTCGAAGGCGGCGGTCTTCCGGGATGTAGCCGCGGCCGAGCAACCCACGCACCGACCCCGCGATCGTGTTGCGGAATCCGCACACGTAAACCGTCGCGTGATCGGGGCGCAAATCGAAAGAGTCCAACCGCCCGTCCTCGAGCAGGCTCTCGACGCGGCCCGTCAGTCCGGTCCACTCGGGATGCCCCGCCGGGCGGGAGACGGTCGGGTGATACCGCAGCCCGAAACGCGAGACCGCGTCGGTCAACTCGTCGCGATAGGCCAGCTCGTGAGGATGACTCACGCCGTGGAGAACCGCGAGACGGGAGAGCCCGACGCCATCTCCGGTCCGCTCGGCGTGCCGCACCATGCTGACGAACGGCGCCAGCCCCGTGCCCGCCGCGACCAAGACCTTGACGCGCGTGTCGCCGGCGGCGACCGTCCGCTCGAGCGTGAAGCGCCCGGCGATCTTGTCGCCGACGTGCAGGCGCGTACCGACCGGCATCGTCCAGAGCATGTGTGTCAGCGGCGACACCGTCTCGGGCTCGCGCGCAAAACGGATGTAAAACTCCAGCCAGCGGCGCTCTCCGGGCTCGGACGCGATCGAGTAGGCGCGTTGGACCCCGGCCGCACCGATCGTGACGTACTGCCCCGGGAGGAACCAGGGCTCGCCTGAAGGCGGGACCGCATCGGGCCGAATGCGGAAGATGATGAGCGTCGGGTCGAGTTCGATTCTTTCGACGAGAGTCGCGTTGTCTGCCGTCATGCCGCCAATCCTACACGGTGACCGGACTCCTGTTGACTCAAAGAGAAGGGGCCGGCCGACCTCGCGGTCGACCGGCCCCTTCTTGAACCGAGTTCAGTTCGTCTTGCTTCTTACGGACAGGTGGTCGTGACCCGCGGTGCGCCGGGCGCGCCGTTGACCCCTTGGTTGCCGTACGTTCCGGCGCCCCCGCAGCTGTTTGCTCCTCGCGAGAGGTAGAAGAACGAAGTGTCGGGAAGAGGAAGCGCGGCGTCGACGAGAGTCGTTCCTGGGAGGTTGTTGAAGCAGAACTCGTCGCCGCCGCCGGGGCCGACGGGCAACGCGCTCACGCTGCCACGGACCACGTCGTACTCCGTCGCGGACGCCTCCGCGGTCCAGCTGTAAGTGACCTTGTCGGCGGCAGCCGTCAAGTTCTGGACTTCCCCAGGAGCGGGGACCGGCACGAAGCTGCAACCCGTGGCCGGGCTGCAACTGTCGATCGTGCACGGGTTGCTGTCGTTGCAGACGATCGCGGTTCCACCGCAGGCGCCGCCACTGCAGGCATCGAGGATCGTGCACGCGTTCCCGTCATCGCACGTGTCGGTGTTGTCCGCATGCTGGCAGCCCAGAACCGAATCACAGGAGTCATCGGTGCAGGGGTTGTTGTCGTCGCAGTCGAGCGTGTCGGTGCCCGGGGTGCAGATGTGGGTGCCGTCCAAAACGACGATCGAGTCGATGTTCTGACCCGCGTCGCCCACGGTCGTGTCGGTTCCGATGCGCCATTGGAGTTGGATCGTCTGTCCCGCCGCGGCGGCCGGGAGGTTGACGGCGGTCGTGAGGTAGGCTGGGTAACCGGTCGAGACACCGGTCCAAGCCGATCGGCCGGCCAGCGGGTTGCCGAACGAAGCGGAGATCGTGCCGGTGTAGCCGCCGCTCACGAAGCTTCCGCCGGCGGTCACGATGTCCGTGAAACCGCCGCCGGCGATATCGATCTCGAGGACGCCTCCGTCGTAGAAGGTCGTCGTGCCCTCGAAAGTCCACCGGTTTCTGAATGTCAGGGTCGCCGTGGCCGTGGTGATGTTGATCGGCGGGCTGATCAGGAATTCATCGGCGGCCAGCGGACCCGCACCGTCGGCACCGAACGCCGAGTTCGGCGCCGTGTCGCTGCTCGTGTCCACCGTCGTCCACGGAATTCCGTCGCCCGTGACGCTCGTGAACCAGGTTACGGGCAGGTTCGGAACGGTCTCGGCGTCGAAGTTCTCGCCAAGCTGCGGCCCGCAACGGTCACCGCTCGTGCAGACGTCCCCGTC
>JAQBEH010000107.1:0-50825 GCA_032124015.1 Acidobacteriota bacterium | reverse complement strand
CCCTACAAGGACCGTCTGCTCCTGTTCTCCCGCTATCTCCAGCAGCTCATCATGGAGTCGATCGGAAAGGAGCACGATCGGGCGGGCAACGTCGTCGAGCAGGGGCTGACCGTGTACGGCAACAAGGGCTCGACCGACCAGCACGCCTACGTGCAGCAGCTGCGAGATGGCGTGCCGAATTTTTTCGCCACCTTCATCGAGGTGACGAAAGACCGTGCGGGCTCACCGCTCGAGGTCGAGCCCGGTGTCACGTCGGGCGATTACCTCTCGGGCCTCCTCCAAGGCACGCGCCGCGCGTTGTACGAGAACGGCCGCGCATCGATCACGATCACGATTCCCGAGGTCTCTCCTCGCAATGTCGGCATGTTGATCGCGCTCTACGAGAGGGCGGTCGGTTTCTACGCGACGCTGGTCAACGTCAACGCCTACCACCAGCCGGGCGTCGAGGCGGGAAAGAAAGCGGCAGGCAGCGTGCTTGACGTGCAGTTGAAGCTCGTCGCCGCGTTGAAGGCACGCGGCAAAACCGGTGCGACCGCCGAGCAGCTCGCCTCAGAAGCCGCCGAAGGCGACGACGAGACCGCGTTCAAGATCCTCGAGCACCTCGCCGCGAATCCCGGCCGCGGCATCGCGAAAGCCCCGGGCAAAACACCGTTTGACGCGGTCTACCGGTGGGTGGAGTAGAAACCATGCCGCGAACCAAGAAGCGCGCCCCCCGTGTCGCCGATGTCCCCGCGAACGCGAGAGGACTCCTCGAGCTTCCCAACGTCGGCCCCGCCACCGCCCTCGACCTTGTGAGACTCGGCATCTTGGAGCCGAAGGCGCTGAAGAAACAAAACGCCGACACGCTGTACGCCAAGCTCTGCAAGATCGACGGCGTCCGTCACGATCCGTGCGTCATCGACGTCTTTGCGTCGCTGGTCGCCCACGCCAACGGCGCGCCGCCGCGTCCGTGGTGGTTCTATACGCCGGAGCGGAAGGCGACGAAGAAGACCGGTCACTAGTCGGGTACGATTCACTCTTCCTGATGCTCGCGAATGCGCCTTCCCTGTACGATCCAGAGCTTTCCTTTCACGTCTCTTCCCTCGATCGCCGTGACGAACGTGTCGAGCGCGGCATACAGGTCGGGCGGCGTTCGCTTCGTAGGCAGTCGGAGAACAGCGATTCCCCTGAATCGCGACGGCACAAAGCGGACGCTGTCGGCGAATCCCAGGTCGAGCGTAACGAGGCAGCGATCCTCGTCCCGGCAGACCTCTGCAAGCCTATCGTCCGATGCCGATTCAAGTTGTTGATCGGTCACCGTCGCCACGTCGTGGCCTGCCGACCGGAGTCGCTCCACGGCACGACGAGCACCGAGGTTTTCGTCGAGCTTGATCCTCAACCGGCGCCCTCGGCAGGGATGTCGATGTACCGCTCCCGCGACATCTCGGCGCCATACGCGATGCACGCGAGGATGTCCGCCTCTTCGAGGTCGGGATATTCCAAAAGGATCTCGTCGTTCTTCATCCCGCTGGCGAGGAAATCGAGCACGAGCGCAACCCAGATCCGGTGCCCACGAATGCAGGGTTTGCCGAAGCAGACCCTGGGGTCGATCGTGATTCGGGATAGCAGTTCCTGGCGCGTCATCGAGACCTCGTCGGCGGACTCATACGGCATCGTACACGCCGTGGCAACGAAGGATCGCACGCATGAAAAGCCGCCGGAAGTTTTCGTCACACTCTCGATAATGCCCGGGGTCCGAAAGCTTGGAAGGGGCGCCGATCGTCGATCCTGGCCGATCCTGCGCGGCCGTTTTTCACGCGGAACGCCTCGCGAGTTGCCATGACCAGTCCACCTCGAACAAAAACGCGGACATTTCGCCACTTCGTTCCGATCACGGCGCTCCGTCCGACGGCGGAACGATCGACCGAGGGCCCCGCGGCTGTCTCCGCGGCAGACCCAGCGCCGTGCGCAGCTGGTTGAAGTCGTAGCGCGGCATCGTGCTGCGCCCGTCGTTTTGCGTGCGTTCGAAGTCCGCGATGAGCGCCTCGACGCGTTCGCGACCATCGGCTGTGCGCATCGCGGCGAGCGGAGTCTTTCCCTTCAGCGCCGGAAGTGGGACGTCCGGCCACGTCGCGTAGTGGTCGGCGTTCATCTTCGCAATCAGGGCCTGGACCTCGGGCGCCGCCTCGAGTTCCTCATCCCGTCGGCGTGCCGCACGATCCTCGGCGATCTCGTCGATGGATTCCACCTCGTCGCGCAGGAATGCCGCCCGGTCTCCGAGGCGCCTCACGAGCTCGGCTCTCGCGGTCGCCGCCCGTTCGGAGGAGTTCACGTTCACGGTCAAGTCCGTCCCGTTGATCTCGAATACGGCGAGGGTCATGTTCGGCAGGACTGCGTTCGTCGCGTTGGCGGCGCGCATCCATGGAATCGTGACTTGGCGAAGCTTCCCGCCGCGATCGCGCTTGGCGTCGAGCAGTAGTTCGTCGCGGGCGATGCCGACGGCCAGCGGTGACAGCGCGGCGAACGCGGCTTCCGCATCGTCGATCCGATACGACAGCGTGTGGAGTTCCATGAGGTCGCCGTCGGTGTTGGACAGCACGGGCGGTTGCGGGTGGACGATTTGCTCGCGCAGGTCGAGGTAGACGCTTCGGAGGATCGGCTCTTCTCGGCAGAGCTTCTCAGCGGTGAGCTTCCCCGGTCGTCGCCGCAGCCCCGCCTTGGCGTCGAGCACGATCGACGTGCCGCTAGACGGGATGAGGTACTGGCCCGAGCCGATGATGAGCGCGACGTCATCGAAGTCCACGACCCGACCGTACAGGATGTCCCCCGGCCGCACGTTCGACGACCCGAGCCTCTCGAACACGGTGACCTCGGTGCCGAGAAAAATGTCGCGCAGGGTCGTCGTACGTCCGGGTTGCGACGCGATGACCTCATGGAAGCTCGTCGGCGCCATCGCCACCTTGAGCAGGTAGTTGCGCTCCTCGGGAGAAAGCGATCCACCGCGCTCGGCAATAGCGCCCGCCGCGGGCGTGAGGCGCACTTCCAGCGGGCGCCGGCTGTGGCGATCCTCGTCCCACGGCTCCCAATCGTAGAGAAGCCAGGAGGGGAAAAGATCTTCTTCGTCGCAGAGGGGATCGAGGCTCCCTTCGGTGAGATCGAACTCGTCCCACGCGGCGCCGAACGCATCTTTGCCGAACTCGCCGCGGATGAGGCGCAAGGCTTTCATCTCGGCGGAATCCTGCGCACCCCGGATCGCTCCCGCAGCCAGTTCCAGGGGGTCGGACTTCGGCGCCCCACAGCACCGCTTGTACTTTCTTCCACTGCCGCAGCGGCAGGGCTCGTTGCGTCCGATATCCATGGTGAAAACCCGAACGAAGTGTAACGCCGAGAGGGCCGGAACCGGAGCGGCCGCCATCATTCCTGACCCGGGTAGCGAGTCGCTGTGCGTTCACACGTACGTTTGGAGGATACATTCATGGCCAAGGTCCCCAACATCATTCCGGTCACGGGTCTTAGACAGGACGCCGCGGCGGCGCTGAAGCGCCTCAAGACCTCGAAGCAGCCGGCGGTCATCACTGAGCGCGGCCGGGCGGCGGCGGTGCTACTCAGAGGAGTACGAGCGCGGTGAACACGAGCGGCAGGTTCTGAGGCTCATCCCGCGAGGCGAACAAGAGATCACGGCTGGTAAGGGGTTCGATCTCGACGCGGTCCTGGCCGAAGCGGATGAGATCCTCGGAGCGACCGCCAAGTGAAGATTCGGTTCACGCCGGCGGGGCGCTTGCTGTTCCTCACGGTTGTGGCCCATGTCCTACGAGATGATCGGGCGGCCGCATTGAAGCTCCGAAGGCGCGCCGAACAAGCGCTCCGAAGGCCGGCCGTTCGCGGCGCCGCTAAGGCGTCGAGGCTGCGTACGACCGGAGTCCGACGCTCTAGCCCGCCACTCGAAACGCGTTTGCCTTCACCAGCAGCCAGACCTTCGCGCGCGGGGCGAGCGCCAGCTCCGAAACAGCCGCGCGCGTGACGCGCGCGCGCAGCTCCACGGGGGTTGCGACGATGACGTCGATGGCGTCATCAACCTCGTCGAGCGAGACGACAAGGCCGGCGAGAATGTTGCGCGCACTGGTTCCGTGGATCTCGCCACGGGCTACGAGCACGTCCTCCGCGGGAAGCATGAGGACGACCGTATCTCCGGGTGGGCGATGGAGCCGCCCGGTGACGACGACCGTCCCGCCGCAATCGACGCGCGACCCGTCGGGTCCGTCGTCGAGGACGGTGCCGCGCAGCCAGTTGTCCGAGCCGACGGCGGCGATGCGGCCGAGGCTTCCCGATAGGACCTCCGACGTGCGACCGAAGGCCGCGACGCGTCCACCCTCGAGAGCGATCGTCCGCTCGCCGATGCGCAACGCTTCGCCGGGATCGTGGGTCACGTGAACGAACGGGACGCCGGATTCGCGCTGCAGCTCAATGAGAAGCTGGCCCAACGACGCGCGCGCGGCAGGGTCGAGGGCGGAAAAGGGCTCGTCGAGGAGAAGGGCCTCGGGGCCTGCCGCCAGCGCGCGGGCGAGAGCGACCCGCTGGCGCTCGCCGCCCGACAGATCCACGGGACGGCGCGCCGCGAGCGTCGAAGCACCGACACGATCGAGCCAGGCGTTCGCGTCGTCGCCCGCGGCGAGACCGAACGCGACGTTGTCTCGTACGTTGAGGTGCGGGAAGAGGAGCGCGTCCTGGAAGACGATCCCGATCCGCCGCTCGTGGACCGGAACGTCGATTCTCTTGGCCGCGTCGAACAATGTGCGATCGCCCAAAGCAATCCGTCCGGATAACGGCGTCCGGTCTCCCAGAAGAGCCAGCAGGAGCGTTGATTTTCCGGCTCCGCTGACCCCAACGACGGTCGTGATTCCGGGTGGGGCGGACAACGCGGCTTCGAGCCGGAACTCTCCTCGCGTCAGGGCGATGTCGGCGGTTAGCGTACTCATGTGCGCCCCCGGCCCAAGCGTCCCACGATGAGAAGGACGACGACGGAGACGGCGGTCAGGGCGATCGAGAGCGCCAACGCCGTGGAATTCTCGCCGGTCATGGCGGCTTCGTAGATCGCCAGCGGAAGCGTCTGCGTGCGGCCCGGGATATTCCCCGCGAGCATCAGCGTCGCGCCGAACTCGCCCAAAGCGCGGGCGAACCCGAGCGCCGCTCCTGCGGCCAACCCCCGCCGCGCCAGCGGAAGCTCGACGCGCCACAGGGTGGAGACGGAGCCTGAGCCGAGGCTCGCCGCGGCGAGGCGCTGGCGCGGGTCGATCTCTTCGAAGGCCACGCGCGCGGCTCGCACCACGAGAGGGAAGGCCATGACCGTCGCGGCGACGACGCATGCCGCGAGAGTGAACGGGATCGCCAGGCCTCCCAAGGGTCCCTTCCGCCCGAGCACGACGAGCAGGTAGTAGCCGGTGACCGTCGGGGGGAGGACCAACGGCAGGCTCAGCAGGGCATCGACCAGCTCGCGGCCGGCAAACGCGCGACGCGCGAGGAACCAACCGGCCCCCGTGCCCAAGGCCACCGCGATCGCGGTCGCCAGTGTCGCGACGACGATCGAGAGAAAAAGCGCGGACGCGATCACAGCGGCGCCGTGCTCTCCGGCGCGACGAAGCCGTGCTTGACGAAGATTTCGCGCCCCGCGGCCGAGGCGAGAAACTTCAGGAACGCCGCCGCGCGCGCTCCGGCGACGGCACCATCGACGACCGCTCCCTCGCAGAGGATCGGAGCGTGGAGCGCTGCGGGAATCTCGAGGGTCGGACCCGGGCTGTTTCCGCCTTCCCGCGCATCGGTGGCGTAGATCACCGCGGCGTCCGCCTCGCCGCGCTTCACGAGGTCGACGATCTGAACCGCGTTTTCAGCGTAGACGAGGCGGGAGTCGACCCGGTCGGCGATGCCGGTCGCCACGAGAGCCTGGCGCGCGTACCGGCCCGCGGGAACGGTTCGCGGGTTGCCGATGGCGATCCTCGCGAAGCGGGGGGCGGCGAGGCCGGCGAAATCCGCCGGGAGCGTTGCACCTTTTGGGACCATGAGGACGAGTCGATTCCCCGCGAGCGTGGTTCGCGTCTTGCGGTCGATGTGTTCGCCGATTGCCAGGCGCTCGAGTTCGACGGGCGAGGCGGCAATGAACAGGTCAACCGGCGCGCCGTGTTCGATCTGGGCGGCCAGTTGCCCGCTGCTTCCGAACGTGAACGCAATAGACTCGCCGGGACTCGTCGCGCCGAACCACCCGGCGGCGTCCTCGAGGGGCGCCTTCAGGCTGATCGCGGCGGCGACGAGCACGGCGGCCATTCCGGCATCCATCAACGGCCGCTCAGCGGCCGGCGGAGGTGCCCAGTTCGTCCATCAGGTAGACCGCGGCCTCGTTGCCATTGAAGAAATTGTCGAGGTCGATCTTTTCGTTGGGTGCGTGGAGGTTGTCGTCGTGGAGGCCGATCCCCATCAGGACCGAGGGAACCTTGAGGATGCGATCGAACGTGGCGACCACGGGGATCGAGCCGCCCTCGCGCGTGAAAACCGGAGTCTTGCCGAACGCCTTTTTGACCGCGCGGGCGGCGGCCTGGAGCGCGACGTGGTGCGTGTCGGCGAGCCAGCCTTCCCCTGAGTGGATGTGAGTCACCGTGACGTCCACCGACTTGGGCGTGAGCTTCTTGATCGCGCTCGTCACCTTCGCGACGATCTCTTTCGGTTTTTGATCGGGGACCAGCCGCATCGAGATCTTCGCGTGCGCCTCGGCCGGGATGACGGTTTTGGCACCGTCCCCTTGGAAGCCGCCCCAGATGCCGTTGACCTCGAGCGTCGGCCGGGCCCAGACCCGCTCGAGCGTCGTGAAGCCCGGCTCGCCGAACAGGACCTTCGCGCCGATCGACTTCCTCCAGGCGGTGTCGGAGTGGGGGAGCTTCAGGAACCCCTTGCGCTCTTTGGCCGTCAACTTGCGCACTTTGTCGTAGAAGCCGGGGACCTTGATCTTGCCCTTCGCGTCCTTGAGTCCCGCGATGATGTGGGCCAGGGCGAAGGCCGGGTTGATCACCGAGCCGCCGAACGTCCCCGAGTGCAGGTCTCTCGCGGTTCCGCGAACGTCGACCTGGATGTAGGAGAGGCCGCGCAGGCCGTGGACGATCGACGGGGTCTTTTTGTCGAACATCGCCGTGTCGGAAACGACGACCGCGTCGCAGGCGAGCAGGTCTTTGCGCGCGGCGATGAACGGCTCGAGGTTCGGGGAGCCGATTTCTTCTTCGCCTTCAATGAGGAACTTCACGTTGACCGGGCACGAACCGCCCGTTTTCAGATACGCCTCGAACGCGTTGATGTGGATGATGAACTGTCCCTTGTCGTCGCAGGCTCCGCGCGCGTACAGGCGGCCGTCCCTCACCGTCGGCTGGAACGCCGGGCTGGTCCACAGCTCGACCGGGTCCTCGGGCTGCACGTCGTAGTGGCCGTAGATGAGGATCGTCGGTTTTCCGGGCGCACCCAGCCACTCCCCGTAGACGATCGGGTGGCGCATGGTTCCGAAGATCTCGGTTTTAGAGCAGCCGGCCCGATCCAGGCGAGCCTTGACCCAGGCGGCGGCACGCTTCACCTCCCCCGCGCGGGCGGGATCGGTCGAAACCGACGGGATGCGAAGGACTTCCATCAGCTCGTTCAAGTGGCGATCGCGGTTCTCACGGACGAAGGTGGCGGCTGCGCTCATGGCGTTTTGGGCCTCCTGACCTCAAATCGAACGTTGAAAGAGGGTCATTCTAGCCTATGCTCCGACGCTTCCGGCCACCTCCGGCCGGGTCTGACAGGAGACGACCGATGAGCAACGGCACCATGCCGCAGGGCGGCCCGAAGGCTTTCAAGCCGTACATCCCCGCGGATCAATCCCCGGCGGAGTTCACGCCACGCGCAGTCCTTATGGGCATTTTCTTCGGCCTGTTCTTCGGCGCGGTCACCGTCTACCTCGCCCTGAAGGTTGGCCTCACGGTATCGGCGTCGATCCCGATCGCCGTTCTTTCGATCGTGATTTTCAAGGCCTTGGGCGGTTCGTCGATCCTGGAAAACAACATCGTCCAGACGACAGGGAGCGCCGGCGAGTCGATCGCGGCAGGCGTCGTGTTCACGCTCCCCGCCCTCGTGTTCCTCGGGTTCGAGCCGAGCTACTGGCGCATCGTGGGGATCGCCCTCGCGGGCGGCTGGCTCGGCGTGTTGTTCATGATCCCGCTGCGCCGCTATCTCATCGTGCGCGAGCACGGGCACCTGAAGTACCCGGAAGGTGCGGCCTGCGCCGAGGTGCTGATCGCCGGCGAGCGTGGCGGAAGGATGGGGATGGTGGTCCTCCAGGGTTTGGGCCTGGGGTTCCTCTACGCCTGGTTCATGAGGATCTTCGGTTTCTGGGCGACCGATCCCGAATACAGCTTCTCCAAGAAGGTCTACAACGGCGGTTCCGTGTCGGGTGAGGTTTCGCCCGAGCTTCTGGGCGTCGGGTACATCATCGGGTTCCGCGTCTCCGGAATCATGGTCGCGGGCGGCGTGCTCGCCTACTTGGTCTTCATCCCGCTGATCAAGCTGATGGGCGAGTACATGACCGAGGGGGTCAAGATCTTCCCCGGCACCGTGCCGATCATCGAGATGGCGCCAGGGGAGATCCGCGGCGCCTACGTCCGTTACATCGGGGCCGGAGCGGTCGCGATGGGTGGCATCCTGAACGTCATCCGCGCGATGCCGGTGATCGTCGACTCGTTCAAGTCGAGCATCAAAGAGATGCGCGGCGGTGCCGGAACGGGTGGGGCGACGCGCCTCCGCACCGACCGGGACATGCCGATCACGATCGTGGCCGGGGGCTCGCTCGCGATCGTCGCGTTCTTGTGGGTCTTGCTCCAGTTCTTCATGAACCCCGGCCACGCCGGCGCGAACGCCGCGGCGGCGGTCCTCATGGTGATCTTCGGCTTCCTGTTCGTCACGGTCTCGTCGCGGCTCGTCGGCGAGATCGGATCGTCTTCGAACCCGATCTCCGGGATGACGATCGCCACCTTGATCGCCACCTGCCTCATCTTCCTCGCGGTTGGCTGGACCGGTGGCGCCTACGCGGCCGTGGCGCTGTCGATCGGGGCGGTCGTTTGCGTCGCCTCGGCCAACGCCGGCGCGACGTCGCAGGACCTCAAGACGGGTTTTCTTCTAGGCGCCACGCCTTCATCCCAGCAGATCGGACTGATGCTGGGTGTCACGTTTTCGACGCTGATCATCGGGTTCACGATGTCGGCCATGGACACCGCCTTCACCAAGACGGTTCCCGCGGCTTCGATGTCGATCGACTACTCCTTCTCGGACGCCGAGATGGGTGGGGCGCCGGTCATGACGCCCGCGCAGCTCGACGCGATCCGGACGAAGAGCGCGGAGGCAAGGCTGGCGGTCGAGGCGTTCACCGCGACGGGCCAAGGGCTCGTCAGCAAGAGCGTGATCGGCTCGAAGGAGCTTCCCGACGGCTTGTATCTCGCGGGGGCGCAGGATCACAAGGTCCACTTCGTGGTGCAGCGGGGGATCGGGAGCGCAGATCTTCCCGCCCCTCAAGGCCAGTTGATGGCAACCGTCATCAACGGAATCCTGACGCAGAAACTCCCGTGGAACCTGATCCTCCTGGGTGTCTTCACCGCGGTGACGCTCGAGTTGTGCGGCATCAAATCGCTGCCGTTCGCCGTGGGCGTGTATCTGCCGCTGTCGACGACGAGCCCGATCTTTATCGGCGGCCTGATCAAAAAGATCGTGGACTGGAAGACGGGCGCCAAGGACGACTCGGAATCCGAGGCTTCGAGCGGAATGCTCTTCAGCTCCGGCCTCATCGCCGGAGGCGCCTTGGCCGGCCTTGCGGTCGCCGCGGTGGCCGGGTTCAAGCTCACCGAGACCCTCGACATCGGCTTGAAGTTCTGGGGTGAGCACGGCCGCGAGGCGGCGTTCGGGCAACTCGTCGCCGGCGTCATCTTCGCCGGGCTCGCGTACGTGCTCTATCGCGTCGCCGTCAAGAAAGAAGAACTCGGCTAGCGAATAGCGGACACAAGATCGGGGACTCAAGAAAGGGGACACTCCCCTTTTTCGTAACAAAGCGGTATCCGAGGAGCTTTGTAGGAAAAAGGGGAGTGTCCCCTTTCTTGAGGCCCCGCTCTTGTGTCCCCTATTCGTCGGCGCCTGGTTCCAGGAAGACCCATCGATCGACGACGTTGCGCATGAGCGGCTCGTCGGTGGCCAGACCCATCGGCGGGAAGGCGGCGCGCAGCACGAACAGCCGGGTCTCCCGGATCACGACCCAGTAGATGACCTTCGAGGGTGGGTCCTTCGGCCGAACGCGAACCGGATAGGAAAGTTCCGTCGCGGGAACTCCGGCGACGGCGGTTTCCGTCCGAATCGGCGGACCCTCCACGATGTAATAGAGGTCGGCCCACTCCAGAAGCTGCGGCATCAGCGTATCGGGGAGCCCGGCGACGAACTTCTTGTCGGCCTCGACGAGGTCATAAACGCGTAGGGTCAGGAGAGTTCCGTGGGGCGAGCGGATCTCCGCGTCCGAGAAATTCCAACCGGCGGGAACGACGTAGCGAACCCTACGAGCGCTGTCGGTAACGGTCTGCTCGGCCTCGGCCTTCCGGGGTTGCTCGGCACACCCTGCTGCGAAAAGAAGCGCACCCGCCACGGGTGCCCACACCCAGCGCTTCACGGCGCCACCTCCCCGAAAACGCGCGCGTAGTCTTCGGGCGTGTCGACGTCTACGACGACGCCGCCATCTTCGACCGGAAGCTCGAGCCGGTCGTCGTGGGCGTGAACGACCGATCGCGCCCCGAGGGACGGGTCGGCGCCAAGCAACTCGGGAAACACGCGCGCGGCGAAGAGCACGGGATGGCCGCGCTTGCCGCCGTGGGTCGGGACGACGACCGGTGCGCCCGTGCTTTGGAATGCGGCGATCATCGCGAGGACGGTGTCCCGCTCCACGAGGGGATGGTCGACCGGCCAGACCAAGACCGCGTCGAGCTCTTCCCCAAACGCGCCCAGGCCGTACTGCACCGAAGAGAGCATCCCGGCGGACGGGTCGGGATTGACGACGGCATGTCGCGGGAGGCGGGAGAGCCCGGGGGCCACGACGAGCCTCACCGCGGAAACGCCGGATCCAGCGAGTGTCTCTTCGATCGTCTCGACGAAGGTGCGCCCGTAGGGCCCGGTCGGTAGGTCGGCCTTGGCCCGGCCCATGCGCGACGACGATCCCGCGGCGAGCACGATCGCGCCGATCATCGCACGACCTGCGGGAGATTCTTGGCGCGCGCCAGGAGCGATAGCGCCTCGACCCCCTCGCCCTTTCCGGCGCAGGCCGCCCCCGAGCTCAACGCGTCGCTCGATCGCGCCACGGCGGCAGCGGCGAGCTCGGCGATCGGCGTCCCGTTCACGACCCCTGCAAGCCCTCGTCGCGAGGCTTCGTCCATCCCGCGCCGCCACGCGGCGGGAGTGTCGAAGGGCCGGCCCAGAGCGAGCGCCGCGTCGAGCGCGGTGTCGTCATAGAGCAGGCCGGTCCAGAAGGCCGGGATCGCGAGGACCAGCGGACCCGGCTGCAAGTCGGCGCTTCTCACCTCGATGTAGCTGTACGAGCGCACCTCGGTGAAGATCGAGGACAGATGCAGCTCCCAGTCGTTCATGGTGACGGCATCGCACCCGCTCTGTGCGAGGAGCGCGCGAAGCGGCGGGCCGCCTGAGGCGATCAACCCCCTCTCACGCCGCAGGAACAGCGTCGGGACGTCGCAGACCCATTCGACCCACGCGTCGATTCCGAACTGGGGATCGAACACGACGTCCGGAAGGTCGCACCGGTCGGGGTCCGTCTCGCGCCAGATCGCCTGCCGGTACGAGGCCCAACCGGAGTCGGCGCCGTCGACATGGGAGGAATTTGCAAAAAGAGCGACGGCGATCGGCGTGAGGAGCGCGGCCGCGCGGAACTTCCTCGCCCAGTCCTGATCCGAGGCGAAATCGAACGCGCACTGGACGCTGGCGGTTTGCGTCATCATCCGGTGGGCGAGCCGCCCGCGCCGGCCCATGATCTCGCGCATAATCCCGTAGCGCGCCTTCGGCATCCCGGGCATCTCGGAGAGCGGGGCGGTGGGCTCGACGGCGACGTCGAGCCAAGCGACGTTAAGCGCCGATGCCACGTCACGCATCGCGCGGAGGTGCCCGTCGATTTCTCCGGCCAGTTCCGTGAGATCGCGCGCGGGGCGGGACGACCACTCGACCTGGCCGCCGGGCTCGAGCGTGATCCCTCCCCAAGCGGCGTCGATCCCGACCGGACGGTCCCCCTCGAAGACCAGCGCGCCGCCGCGCGCCGCGGCGTAGGCCTCGATCACGCGGCGCACGCTGGGCCCTTCTGCCTCGTAGGCAAGTGGGCGCGAGGTGGACGCGTCCCGCCCCATCGCTTCGACCTCGATGCCGACCATCCACTCGTTTCGCGGCCGGAACGCCTGCCTGAAGTAGTCGGCCAGCTGCGGGCAGGTCAGCTTGTACCTTTGGATTCGCGGCATCGGAACTCCAGTTGTGGGGCGGCGATTGTAAGCGAAAGAGCACGGTCCCACCGCTGTTAGACTTCGAGGGTGCACAGCATCGACGAAGCGCGAGCCCGCCTTCACAGCCTCGACCGTTCCGCGGGGAACGCCTCGCGCGACCTCACGATCGGCGCCGATACGATTCGCTTTGTCGGCCTGACCGACGGGCTCGCCGCCATCCTCGACGCGCGGTGGGGCGGGTTCCTCTCAGCCGTGGGCAGTGCCGAGGCGAGCCTCGTCGTGCGCACGGTGCGCGGCGACGGGGCGGGGTGGCTCCCGCGCTGGCGACCGGGGGAAAGCTACCGGTTGGAGGCCGATGCCACCGCGGGGCCACTCGTGGTGCGCTCGTACCACTTCGCCCTCGTCCCGGAGCTTTCCGGCGCGTGGCGCCTCGCCGTGGAAGAGCAAGACGCCGAGCCCGTCGGACGGATCCTCGACAACGCGGCGCGTTACCTCGCCGCCCGGCTCGCGCTCTTGCGGGGGGGCCTTGCCGTTCATGGCGCCGGGGTGCGGCGCGGATCGCGGGCCTGGATTTTCGCCGGGCCCTCGCGCTCGGGGAAGACGACGGCGGTGCGCCTGTCGGCGACGGCCGAAAGCCTGGGGGACGACTTCGCGATCGCGTTGCCTTTCGAGGGGGGCTGGGCAGCGCCGGCGCTCCCGTTCGACAACCGCGAAGTGGCGCCGCGGGATCCGGTGCGCGGCCTGACCCCATTGGCAGGCCTATGGCGTCTCTTCCAGGCGAAACACCACCGCGTGGAGCGGCCTTCAGGCGTTATGGCGCAAGCGTCGCTGCTCGCCTGTACTGCGTTCCCGTGGGCCCTTCCCGATCTCGCCGATCGCACGGGAGAATCCGTGGCGGCGATCGCGGCGTCCGGGATTTTCGGTCATCTTCACTTCGCGCTCGACCCGGGCTTTTGGGATTTGCTGTCGGACGAATCGTGACGGAGCTTCCCCCCGGAGCGCTCAAAGGCTTGCTCGTGATCGACGCCTCGCGGGTGCTCGCCGGACCCTACGCGGCGATGCTCCTTGGCGATTTGGGCGCTTCCGTCGTCAAGGTCGAGCGGCCGGGGTGCGGCGACGACACCAGGAGCTGGGGGCCTCCCTTCACGGAGGCGGGTGTCAGCGCGTACTACCTCGCGGTCAATCGAGGCAAGCGCGGCGTCGCGATCGATCTTCGCAAGGACGCGGGGCGCGGCGTGTTCGAGGCCCTGCTCGCCCGGGCCGACGTCTTGATCGAGAACTTCAAGGCACCTACACGGGAGGCGTTTGCGCTCTCGGGCGAGGAGACGGGCCGCCGCCATCCGCGGCTCGTCCACGCGGCGATCTCGGGGTTCGGCGCGACCGGCGCCTACGCGTCGCGACCCGGCTACGACAACGTCGTGCAGGGGGCGAGCGGGCTGATGAGCATCACCGGGCCGGCCGATGGCGAGCCGCACAAGGTCGGCGTCGCGATCTCGGATCTCGCCGCCGGTTTGCACGCCGCCGTCGCCATCCTCGCCGCGCTCCGGCATCGCGATGCGACGGGGGCCGGGCAATTCGTCGACGTCTCGTTGTTCGACGCCTCGCTGGGGCTTCTTGCCAACGTCGCAAGCTCCGCGCTCGTGTCGGGAAAAGAGCCGCGGCGATGGGGCAACGCGCACCCTTCGATCGTGCCGTATCAGGTTCTGCACGCGGCCGATTCGCCCCTCATGCTGGCGGTGGGGAACGACCTTCAGTTCCGGGCGCTCGCCGCGATCCTCGAACAGCCGGCGTGGGCGGACGATCCCCGCTTTTCGACGAACCCCGCGCGTGTTCGCCACAGGGAGGTGCTCGTCCCGATGCTCGAGGAGCGTTTCTCTCGGCGCCCGGCGGCCGATTGGCTCAATGCGCTTTCTTCGGCCGGGATCCCGGCGGGGCCGGTGCGTACGGTCCCCGAGGCGCTGTTTTCTCCCGAGGCGGTGGAGCGAGAGATGGTCGTTCGCGTGGAGGACGTGCCGATGGTCGCCCCGGTGCCCAAGCTAGGGAGGACGCCGGCCCGGGCGGGCTCGATGCCGCCTGGCCTCGGGGAGCACACCGACGAGGTCTTGCGCGAGCTGCTCGACATCGACGACACGCGGATCGCAGCACTTCGGAAAGAAGGCGCGATCGCATGAGGCGCGGCGCAGCCCCGCCGTGGCACAATCCACCGCCGTCATCACCGGAGGTCCCAACGTGTCCAAGTCCAACTGGTTGTCCGGTCCCCGCATCAACCCTGAACCCATCGAAAAAGGGGTCACCGCCGCCGACCTGATCGACACCGCCTTTCTGGCCTACAACGCGGGCCGGCTGCAAAAGGCGGCGCGGCTGTACGTCGAGAAGATGCTCGCCCCAGAGACGGTCGTCGGCATGAGCTTGACGGGGGCGCTGACGCCCGCGGGTTTGGGACGTTCGGTGATCATCCCGCTGATCCGCGCCGGGTTCGTCGATTGGATCGTGTCCACGGGGGCGAATCTCTACCACGACGTCCACTTCGGCCTCGGGCTGGCGTTGCACCAGGGGAGCCACGAGGTCGACGACCGCATCCTGCGCGCGGAAGGCGTCGTTCGGATCTACGACATCCTGTTCGACTATGAGGTCTTGCTCGAAACCGACGCGTACTTCCGCCGGGTGATGCGCGAGCCCGAGTTCCAGCGGGACATGTCGACGGCCGAGCTCCACTTTCTGCTCGGGAAGTACCTCGCGGCGCGCGAAGACGAATTGAAGGTGAAAGACACCTGCGTCCTATCGACCGCGTATCGATGCGGAGTGCCTTGCTACACGTCATCCCCCGGCGACTCGTCGATCGGAATGAATATCGCCGAGTTGTGGCTCGACGACCGTGGGCCGCGCCTGGATGTTTGCCGCGACGTGAACGAGACGGCGGCGATCGTCTACGAGACGAAAAAAAGCGGCGGCACCTCGGGCGTACTGATCTTCGGCGGTGGCTCTCCGAAAAACTTCATCCTGCAGACCGAGCCGCAGATTCAGGAAGTTCTGGGCCTCGACGACGCCGGGCACGACTACTTCGTCCAGGTGACCGACGCGCGCCCGGATACCGGTGGACTCTCCGGCGCCACGCCGGGCGAGGCGGTATCGTGGGGCAAGGTCGATCCCGAGAAACTCCCCGGTACCGTCGTCGTGTACGGCGACACGACGATCATCGCGCCGCTCTTGACCGCCTATGCGTTGACGCGCCACGCGCCTCGACCGTTGCGTCGTCTGTACGACCGCCGCGAGGCGATGCTCGGCCGCTTGCGCTCCGACTTCGCCGCCAAGTCGAAATAGGGGACAGTCCCCTATTTCAGTCCGCCGGGATGTCGCGCGCTGCGCCCCACTCGGCGACCAGGTTACCGGCGAGGAGAGCGCCGCCGCCGATCAACAGCCAGAAGCCGGGACGACCGAAGCCGTAGGCCATGGCGATCAACGTCGTCCAGATCGGCTCGAGCGCGAAGAGAATCGCGGCGCGCACGGGATCGAGCTCGCGCTGGAACTGGTTCATCAGCGTCAGCGCCAGCACCGTGGCGAAGAGAGTGGCCAACAAAATCGGCACGGCGAAGCCGGTATCGCGCAGCAGCGCGAGGAGCGTAGCGGGCGACGGCGCTCCCGCGCGCATCATCACCACGGGGAGCGCGACAACGGCAAACACCGCGGTCCAGACGAACATCGCGAGCGTTACGGCCACCGGAACGCTGGTCTTGGTGATCCTGTCGGTCGCCAATATATGGATCGCGAAGATGAACGCGCAGAGGACCGTCAGCCACTCCGCGGCGCCGAAGGTCAAATGGGGAGGCCCTTCGATGAACCCCGCTCCGAACGTCGCGAGCACGACGCCGATCATGAAGGGAAGGTGGGGCCTGGCCTTGTGAATCCACGCGGAAAGGAGCGCCGCGAAGACGACGTACAGACTCGTCAAGAAGGCCGATACCGGCGGCGCGACGTTTTCGAGCCCCAGCATTTGGAGGACGAACCCTACGAAGAGAATTCCGCCGAGAACGGCCCCGCCCCGCCACGCGCCCCGGTCGAGCGCGGACCGCGCGCGCGGCCACAGCGCGAGCACGACGGCGGCGAGCCCGAACCGGACCCCGATGCAGAGCACCACCACCGGCGCGCCTCCCGGATGCCCGAGCAGGCGCTCCGCCGCGTTCAAGCTCTGCTTCATCCAGACGAACGTGCATCCCCATAGAATCGTGACGACGAGCAGGGCGATGAGGGCGCGCGCGCGAGGGCTCACATCGACGCGTCCTGCACGATGCGCCAGGCGTCCCCCGTCTTCCACAAGACGAGGAGGGTCAGTCCTTCCGCCTTCGGCTTGTCGGGCCAGGTGAGCGTCCAGCGAGCGATCACGGAGGCGTGGGCCGCGCCGCCGGCTCGCACCTCGACGATTTCGAGCGTCAGCGTTCCCATGCCGGCCTTGTCCACGTACTTCGCGCGGTAGCGATCGAGGACGGCCTGGCGTCCCTTCGTGAGACCCGAAGGGGAGACAAACGTCGCGTCATCCGCGTAGACGGCGCAAAAGGCATCGAGGTCGCCCCGGGTCCACGCGGCGGCTTGCACCCTCAAGAGGGCCGAGATCTCCTCTCGGGGCGGGGGAGGCGGCGATACGGCGTACGCCCCGAAGGCGCACGCAAGCAGAGTCCAGACGAGAACGATGCTCCTCATGCGGGAAGGGTTACCGAACGTCCCACGTGTCCCCGCTGTAGAGCAACTCCTTGAGGTCGCCGACCCCCTTCTTCGCCGTGACCTCCGCTATCTGATCGCGCATCGCGATGTCGAAGGCCGGGGCGTCCACGTTCCTGATCACTCCGATCGGCACGGGGAACGCCGGGGATTCCATCTGCGCCAACATGAACGCGTAGACCACGGAGCCCTTCTCGTTGTGCACGATCAGGTCTTTTTCGGAGACGCCGTTGCCGAGTGCGACTACCTCGGGCTCGAAGGGGCCGTTCAACCGGATCCCCTTGTCCTTGGCCTTGCCGAAGATCAACGGCTCGCCGTTTTTGAGGTGGACCACGTTGTCGTCCCGTAGTTCCTTGTCGCGGGAGTTCTCGAACGCGCCGTCGTTGAAGATGTTGCAGTTCTGGAAGATCTCGATGAACGCCGTCCCCGTGTGCTTGGCGGCGCGACCGAGCACCTCTTTGAGGTGGGACGCGTAGACGTCGATGCTGCGGCCGACAAACGTCGCGCCGGAGCCGAGCGCGAAAGCGATCGGGTTGAACGGGCGGTCCACCGAGCCGAAGGGAGTGGACTTCGTCTTCTTGCCGATTTCAGACGTCGGGGAGTACTGCCCCTTCGTGAGCCCGTAGATCCTGTTGTTGAACAGCATCACCTTGATGTCCACGTTGCGCCGCAACAGGTGGATGATGTGGTTCCCGCCGATCGAGAGCGCATCGCCGTCGCCCGTTGCGATCCACACGGACAACTCGGGGTTCGCGATTTTGATCCCCGAAGCCACGGCGGGCGCGCGGCCGTGGATCGAATGGAACCCGAACGTGTTCATGTAGTAGGGGAAGCGGGAGGAACATCCGATCCCGGAGACGACGACGAAGTTCTCCCGGGGGATACCCAGCTCCGGGAAGACCGCTTGGACCGAAGAGAGGATCGCGTAGTCCCCGCAGCCGGGACACCAACGGACCTCCTGGTCGCTCGAGAAGTCTTTCTTGGTCAGCTTGACGATGCCGCTCATGCGCGGGCCCCTTCCTTGATGGGAGCGAGTTCCTCGATTTTGGCCATGATCTCGCTCTCTTTGAACGGTTGACCCTGCACCTTGTTGAGTTGCACGACGTCGATCAGGAATTTCGCCCGGATGAGAAGCGCCAACTGCCCCAGGTTCATCTCCGGGATGAGCACATGCTCGTACCGCGCGAGCACTTCGCCGAGATTCGCCGGCATCGGATTCAGGTACCGGAGGTGGAGATGGCCGACGTGGCGCCCGGCGGCTCGCGCGTGGCGCACCGCGCTGGTGATCGCTCCGTAGGTCGAGCCCCAGCCGAGAACCAGCAGGCCGTTCGGATCGCCGTCGACCACAGCCTGTGGAATATCGCGCGCGACCCGCGCGACCTTTTCGGCTCGCAGGTGGACCATCCGTTCGTGATTGAGCGCTTCGTAGGACACGTTTCCGGTTCCTTCGGCCTTTTCGATGCCCCCGATGCGGTGCTCGAAGCCGGCGGTTCCGGGAATCGCCCACGGGCGCGCGAGCGTTTCGGGGTCGCGCGAGAACGGCAGGAACCCTTCCGGACCGGCGGGGCAATTCGCCACGATGGGCGGGAGGTCCTCGATCTTCGGCAGCCTCCAGGGCTCGGCGCCGTTGGCGATGTAACCGTCGGAGAGCAGGATCACCGGTGTCATGTGCTTGACGGACAAGCGCGTCGCCTCGTAGGCAACGGAGAAGCAATCGGCCGCCGACCGCGCCGCCAGCACGATGCAAGGCGACTCGGAGGGCCGCCCGAACAACGCCTGCAACAGGTCGGCTTGTTCGGTCTTGGTCGGGAGGCCCGTCGACGGGCCTCCCCGCTGGATATTGACGATGATCAGCGGCAACTCGACCATGATCGCGAGGCCGATGAACTCCATCTTCAGAGCCATGCCGGGGCCGGAGGTCGTCGTCAGGCCGATGTCGCCCGCGAACGCCGCGCCGAGCGCCGAGCCGATGGCGGCGATCTCGTCTTCCGCCTGGAAGGTGATGACGCCGAAGTTCTTGTGCTGCGCCAGTTCGTGGAGGATGTCCGAAGCCGGCGTGATCGGGTAGGAGCCCAGGAACAGCTGCCGCCCCGCGTTGCGCGCGGCCGCGACGAATCCGATCGCGAGCGCCTGGTTCCCCGAGATGTTGCGGTAGGTCCCCGGCTCGAGCTTGGCCTTGGGGACTTCGTAGGTGACCTGGAAGATCTCGGTCGCCTCGCAGTACGTGTAGCCGCCCTTCAGCGCGAGCTTGTTGGCCTCGACGAACTCGGGCTTTTTCGTGAAGTGGTGCTCGATCCAGCTCAAGGAGACGTCCAGCGGGCGGTGGTACAGGTAGTACATCATCCCGAGCGCGAAGAAGTTCCTGCACCGGTCCTGGCTTCGCTGCGGAAGGCCGGTTTCTTTCAGCGCCGCGCGGGTCAAGCGCGTGATGTCGACTTCGTGAACCCTGAAGGCCGCGAGAGATCCGTCCTCGAGCGGGTTTTTCGCGTAGCCGGCCTTCGCCAGCTCGGTATCTTTGAACTCGTCGGTGTTGACGATGAGGATGCCGGCGGGCCTGAGGTCTTTGATGTTGGCCTTGAGCGCGGCGGGGTTCATCGCGACGAGCACGTCGGGCGCGTCGCCGGGCGTGAAGATGTCCTCGGAGGAGAAGTTGACCTGGAAGCCCGACACGCCGGCGAGGGTTCCCGCGGGAGCGCGAATCTCGGCGGGGTAGTCGGGGAAGGTCGCGAGGTCGTTTCCGATCGCTGCCGCAGTCGCCGTGAACTGCGTGCCGGTCAACTGCATGCCGTCGCCGCTGTCGCCTGCGAATCGGATGACGACGCAACTGAGGGTCTCGACCGGCTCCTTGGTTTTCGGGGTGGTACTCAGGGTGTCCATGCGCGCCTTTCGTGATGGGCCGAATCAGGCCCGAACGAACGGCATTATGGCGAAGCGGAGGGGGCGCATCAAACCGGGGATCGTCCGCAGTGCTAGGTGACGGCTCCCGCCCGTCGACGAATCCAGGCGAGGCGCCCGCGCACCGACTCGACGTCCGGGGCTCCCGGGGCGAGGGCCAGGTAGCATTCCAGGTCTTGCACGGCGGCGGTGGATTGCCCGAGATGGGCCAGCAGAAGCCCTCGGTCGCGGATTTCCTTCGCGTCGCCGGGTGCTACGACAAGCAGCCGTTCGACGACCGCCAACGCCCTGATGTAGTCCCCCTGAGCGAGGTGGATCCGCTTCAGATTGAGGAGCAATCGGGTCAGCATGGCCCGCGGTGTGGCCGCGTCCAGGGAGTCCTTGCGGAACAGCGACGCCCGCCCGGTGGTGCGGACGACGAGGTCTTTGCAATCTTCGATCGTGATGACGTGCCCGCCGTGGAACGGATCGATCAGAAGGCGGCGTCCGAATTCCTCGACACGGACCACGAAGTGACCGGGGAGTCCCACGCCCTCGGCCGGGATGCCCGCGGCACGCGCGACCTCGATCACGATGATCGAAAGGGTGAGCGGGATGCCGAGCCTGCGCTCCAACACGTCATCGAGATAGGAGTTGCGCGGGTCGTCGTAGTTCTCGCTGTTTCCCCTGAACCCGAGCTCGTCGAAGAGAAACGAGCGAAGCGCGTCCAGCCTCGCGAAGGGGTTCGAAAGGCCCGCCACGCGCTCTTTCGCACCGGCGCCGATGGTCTCGATGCGGGCGATCTGCGCGAGCACGTCCATCGTCTCGTGCTCCTCGGCGGCGATCTCCAAAACGGCTTCGAGAAGCGGCAGGGGGCCGGGGCTGGCGAGATGCGCGGTGAGCCTCCGGCGCGCCGCGCGAGCCCGAGGCGTCAGCAGCGGATCCGAGGGCGCCCCCGGGCGCACGCGCGACCTCGCTCGCGACGCGAGCGGGGACTGCGGGGTGGGGTCGTTCTGCTTGCCGATCATGCGAGACCCGCCACCCGCGGCGCGCGGGGCACACTGACGAGCAGCGTGCGGCGCCTGCAGTACTCCTGGCGCGCGATTTCCGCCTGAGTCAGGTCGTCACGGATCGAGGCGTAAAGCTGGGCCGCTTCCGAGAAGCTCCGGCGCGACCACGCCGCCTCGGCGCGGCGTCTTACGAGCTTGGCGCGCGCTTCCTTGACGAGGCGTTCGGACTCGCCGCGCCACTGTTCGAGGACCTGCCGCTGGTGAGCCTCGAGCGCGGCCCATTGGGAGAAGTCTCCGTTCAAGATGTCGCCGCAATAACTTGCGAGCAGGTCCGCCTGCCGGTCGATTTCTTCGGACGCATCGTCGGGTCCCCACGGGTACCGCGGGAGGAAGAGAATCGTCGGATTCTTCGCGCCGACGATGAACGAAAGGCGCACGGCGCGGCCGGTCTGCAACGGACGGACCGACACCACGATCGAGCCCCAATCGAGCTCGATCAAGACGTCGCAATGGTGCGACTTCGCGACAAATGCGTAATCGTCGTTCCGGTGGAGCGCAAAGCCGTGTCGATCGACGAGGAACGCGAAGGCCTTCGGGATCCGCTCCTGGAACACGTCGAGTACGGTTTGTATTTTCATCGGTTGTCCAAGATTCCACTTTCAAAAAAGGCGCCCTGAAGTTACGCCGGGATTCTCCCGAAGTCCATGGAAAGGGCTCGCGGAAACGCTCGAGAATTGACGAATACTCTCCGGAAGAATGCCGATACTGCGGCCTATGCGTAAAGCGCCGAGGCTCGTTGGCGTTGTCGGGGTTCCGCGCGAACGAACTCAGTTGGCGGGGACGAAGCGGACCGTCGAGATCGTCGCCGCCTCGACGGCTCTCGCGGTGAAGGGAAGCGGGAAGTCGTTCCCCGTAGCCCACGCCCGCAGCTGGTCTTTCGCGTGCCGGTCGAAAAGCTGCCCCGATTGGCCGAGCGGCAGCACGAGGCGGGTGGCGTCGGGATCGGAAAGATCGACGATGAGGCGCGCCGAAGGGATCTGCGTCACGTCGTAGTGTTCGCCGCGCAGCGGAAAACCCGCGACGTTGAGCGTGTGCCATTCGCCCGGGAGCGCAACCGGGCCGATGGCGAGCCGTCTTGCGATCGATTGCGGGAGCGCTGAAGCGAAAACGTGGCCGTAGGCGAGACGGTGGGCCTTTCCGAAGGACCAACGCGATGGGTTCTTTCCGTCCTCGCGCTCCACCGTGTCGAGCGCCCTGGTGAGCGCTTTCTCGATGCATCCTTCGCGCGTTTCGACCTGCGTCGTGCTCTTTTCGTCCCAGAACGACTGGGCGCAGCAGCCGTCGATCATCCGATCGAGCATCGACCAGGTGACGCGCGTCGCGGATCCGCCCACCTCTTTCCGAAGCTCCTTCATGAACGCAAAAAACAGCCGCGACGGGCCGAGCGCGTCGACACGCCGGTCCCAAGCCGAAAGCACCGACACCGCCTTGACGGCCCGCGGATCGGCAAACGTCAGGCCGGAAAGGACGGCAACGGTGCGCGCGGCGTAGGGCGAATAGACGTCGCCTTGCATGGCGCGCATGTCGGCCACGGTCGCCGCCTTCTGCGCCACGCCCAACTCACGCGCGCGATGCGCGCGATCGGGCTCCGCAAAAAAACCCGGATAGGGGAGGCGGCGCGAGGCGCTGCTCCAGTCGTCGTTCGCCGTGGCGATCACCCCGTCTTCGGGCGCCGTGATCGCGGGGAGCGCATCGGCGGGAATCGTCCCGTTCCAGTCGTAGTTTTCGGACCACCCGGGCACGGGAAACCTCCCATCCCCGGACCGGCGATCAGGGATCGCCCCCGCGACCGTGACTCCGATGGCGCCGGTGACGTCCGCCCAACAGACGTTGACGGACGGACCCGCGAAGTGGGACCAGGCCGCGACGAGCTCGGAGCCGGAGCGCGCGTGCGCCGCGTCGAGGAACGCCCGCGGCCCTTGGGGGAGGGTTGCCGGCGCGAAGGCGCGAGCGAGTGCGACCCCGGAGTCCTCGTCGAACCGCTGCACGATCGGTCCGTGGATGGTGCGGGCGACCTCAAAAACCACATCGGCACCGTCTTTGACTTTGATCGTTTCTTTTGTTCGGTCGAGCGGCACCCAGGCGTCGCCTCTCTTGTAGGTCCCCGCCGCCCAGTCGACCCGTTCGATGAAAAAGTCGGAGTCGTCGGCCTGGTGCATCGTGAGCGACCAGGCTACGCGTCCGTTGTGCCCGATGACGATGCCGGGGGCCCCGGCCAACGTGAGGCCGGCGGCGTCGAGGCCGTCGGCGCTTCGAACGTGCGCGGCGTACCAGACGCCGGGGCGCTCGGGCTGAAGGTGCGGGTCGCCGGCGAGGAGGGGCTTGCCCGAAGCGGTTCGCGTGCCCGCCAACGCCCACGCGTTGCTCCCGGCCGGGGCCGTCTCCGTCGCGACCCAGGCGACGGGGGTCGCTCGCCTCAGCCCGGCGAGGATCTCGGCGGTCTCCGGGGCGATCCGGGACGAGCCTTGCTCCGACGCGTCGAGGAGGGCGACGGCGGCGTCGAGCCCCCGGATGCGCGCGTCTTCGAACGCTCCGCGCTCGACGGATTCCGCCACCGAGAGGTCGTTTTGCAAGAGCCGCGCAAACGCGAGCGAGTCGATAGGCGTCCACGGCTCGGGGGTCAACGAGAGCGCCCGCATTTCGAGCGGAAGCGCCTGATCGTTAACAAACGCGTTGACGCCGTCGGCGTAGGCCGTAAGCGCCCTTCGCTCGTGGTCGGTCAGGGACTCCCAGTCGCGCCGCGCCAGCGCCGCGTAACCGGAAGTGCGGGCCACGCGATCCATGGAAACGGCGCCTTGGCCGAAGATCTCGGCCAACCGCCCGTGCGCCGCCCGTCGGCGCAACTCCATCTGGAACAGGCGGTCGGAGGCGTGGATGAAACCCAGAGCGCGCCAGGCATCGATCTCGAGCACCGCGCGCACGTGCGGAACGCCCTGCCGGTCGAAGCGCGCGTCAACCGGTGCGAACAGGCCGGGGATGGCGACCCGGCCGCGGTGAGACGGGAGGGGTGCGAGCAGAAACGCCGTGGCCCCGATGAGCGCCGCCGCCAGAAGCGCTGCGGAGACGACTCCCGCGACCGCGGCGATGCGACCGATCACTTTGCGAGGAGATCGGCCTTCGGCCCGACCGCGAGGATCCGTGGAATGAGCCCCGGGGTTTCCGGGAGTTGGCCGACTCCCGGCAGTCGCGGCACGAGGAGCATCCACGACGGGTTCATTCGAAACGCCTTCGCGAACAGCGGAAGCGCGTCATCGGTGCGCCCGTTGACGACCAGGGTCACGGCGGTCCAGAAGACGAATTCGTCGTTGTCCGGGACCATCGCGGCGGCCGAGCCGTAATCTCTGAGAGCGTCTCCCATCTTCCCGACGGCTACGGCCTCGTCGCCGCGGTTCATCAACTCGTAGGCGCGGTGGAGCGTCAGCAGGCGCCGCAGTTCCACGAGCGGTTGGGCGTGATCCTCGATGCGAAGATCGACGATCCGGTCCGTCCACGGTTTGTCGGACGCTTTCGCCCGCACGATGAGAATCGCGGCGGATTGCCGGCCGCGAGCGTCGCCGCCGACTCCCTGGGCGGCGTCAAGCGCCGCGAGCATCCGCTCGGCGAGCGGCCCCTTGGCGGCTTCGAACGCCTTGGCCATCGCTTCCGGGACTTCGTTCGTCAGCATGAGGTTGGCTTCGGTCGTGTAACCGTCTCCCGCATGCTGACCGGCGCCGGGGATGCACTTGGAACCCGTGTGAACCGCGACGCGCCCCTTCGCGTCCACGAAAGCAACCTGTCTGACGTCGCGCTGCGCGTCGGCCGCCAAGAGTTGCGCCAACGCCTCTTTCGGGGCGACCCCCTGCTTCATGAGGGCGAGGCCTTTCGGGCCGTAGGACGGCTCGACGAACGACTGCGTCGCCACCGCTCCGACCCCCGCCTCGGCCCACGGCACGACCGACCCGACCGAAAACCAATGGCTCTGCACTGCGACGCCCAGCTCTCCCGTCGCCGGGTCGCGCGCCACGATCGAAAACGTCGCAACGGGCATCGCCGGTTTCGCCGCCGACGGCGTGGCCGCCGAGGCCGCGCCGAAAAACGCCGGCGCGAGAATCACTCCGATCGTGAGACGGCGCATCGTGGGGTCTCCTAGTCTTCGTCGAAACCGGGCCTTGGCACCGGGTTCGAGGGTGAGATCAGCTGCGGATCGACCGGCTCGCCGCCGGGCCCGAGGCGTCTCGCGCGACCGCCCCGTTGGCCTCGACGTCGGGTGCGCCCGCCCGTCGCGGCGGGCATCAGCTCGTGCGCGACGACCCCGCGCGGGACCGCGGGTTCATCGTCTTGGGTGGCGGAGATCTTGGGCCTCGATGGAAGCGCCTGGGTGTCGTCGCCCGGAACGGCTTCCGTCGATGCGCCCCCGCGTCCACGACCGCGACGGCCGCGGCGCCGCCGGCGCTTAGGCTGGCCGGGGTCGAGTTCGCCGTTGGGTCCGCTGGGCGCCGCCGTGGATTCGGCGAAGGCCTCCGCCGAATCGGTTGGCGAACTGAGGGGTGTCCCCGCATCGTCTTCGACGTCCGACAACTCGACCGCCGCCGGGGCCGCTGTCGCCGGCTCCGCCGGAGCCGCGCCCGGCATGGGGTCGGCCGTGGCGTCGCCGTTGCGTCCACGACCCCCTCGACGTCCACGCCGCCGCCGGCGCGCCCGGCGTTCGGCGCCCGCCTCGCCATCGTCGTGGTCAGAAGCGGCAACCGGTGCCGCGACGACCGGCATCGCCAATTGCGGTGTGGGCGGCGTTGGTTCCATGTCGACCAGATCGGGCGGGGTCGGCGGGGCCGGGCGATCCCCAGTCACCAGTGCGGGCGGTATCTCGACCTTCTCTCGCGGGAAGAACTCGAATTCGCTTTGGTGGCGCAGCAGCGAGCCCTTCGACTCGACGAGCACACGGACGCCATGTCGCCGTTCCAGCCCCAACAGGTCGTCTCTCTTGTGGTTCAAGATCCAGTTCGCGATCTCGGTCGGCACCCGCATGTGCACCTTGCCGAAGTCGCTGCGTAGGCAACGTGTTTGAAGCTTGCGCAGCGCCGCCAAGCCCGCGGGCTCCACGTTCTTGATGAGGCCGTACCCCTCGCAAACCGGGCACGTGGCGTACGAGGCCCCCATCTTTTCCGCCTTGATGCGCTGTCTCGAGATCTCGAGCAACCCCAGCTTCGAGATTTTCGTGATCTCGTACTTCGCACGATCGGGTTTCATGGCGTCGCGTATCGCCTTTTCGATCTTCTTTTGGTTGCGCGCGGCCATCATGTCGATGAAATCGATGACGACGATGCCGCCGAGGTCGCGCAGGCGCAGCTGCCGCGCGATCTCATCGGCGGCCTCGAGATTGGTCTGGGTGGCGTTGTCCTCGGCGTCGCCTTGTCTCGGGGCGCCCTTGCTGTTGACGTCGATCGCGGTCAACGCCTCCGTCCCGTCGATGACGATCTCGCCGCCCGATTTCAGGGAGACGCGGCGCATGTAGATGCTCTCGATCTGCTCTTCGAGGTTGAATTTCGAAAACAGCGGCCGGTCGCCGCTGTGCAGCTTGATGATCTTGGCCTTCGCGGGCATGACGTCCGAGACGAATTCCAGCGCGCGATCGTAGGTGTCCTGGCTGTCGATCCAGACCTCGTCGATGTCCTGCGTGAAGTAGTCCCGCATCGTCCGGATCACGAGGTCGCGCTCGCGGTACACCCGCCCCGGAAACTCGGTCGCGCGGGAGGCCTTTTGGATCGAGTCCCAGAGCCGGAGCAGGTAGCGCAGGTCGCGCTGCAGCTCGGCCTTGCTCTGTCCTACGCCGGCCGTACGCACGATCAGCCCGAACCCCTCGGGAGGGTTGAGCTCCTCGACCATCTTCTTGAGGCGCTCTCTTTGGTCTTCGTCCTGGATCTTGCGGGAGATGCCTGCCGAGTCCGCGCCGGGCATGAGCACGAGGTAGCGTCCGGGGAGCGAGAAATAGGTCGTCACGGTCGGAGGCTTGGCGGCGAAGGGCTCTCTCACCACCTGGACCATCAACTTCTGCCCGGGGTGCAGGTGCTGCCCGATTCGTCCTTTGGCGCGCGAATCCGTCCGTTGCGGGAGCAACTTGAAGTTGATCTCGTCCATCGGGAGGAAGCCCTTCATGTCGCCGCTGATTCTCAGGAAGGCAGCGTCCAGGGCGGGGTGGATGTTTTCGACGACGGCGTTGTGGATGTTCCCCTTGATGTTCGTACGGTTGATCGTTTCGATCTCGTACTGTGCAAGGACGCCGTTTTCCAGGATGGCGACGCGCGATTCTTCGACGTGCGTCACGTTGACGAGCATGATTTTGGACATGGGGTGAAACGTTCTCCAGCGGACCCGCCGACTTGGCTTCGCGTCGCTCCATGCGACGTTTGCCTCTCTACGGAGCCGCCGGGCCTCGCCTTGGGCCTTTCGAGCGCTCACGCAGGGGCAGGTGCGCGATCGGCGGTACTGTAACACACGCCCTCGGGCCGCCGGGGTTTCAAGAGCGCGATACCTTGATAGGATCGTGCCCGTGCGCATCACCGCGAATCAGGTCACGCTCTTGCGGCTCGTCCTCTTGCCGCTACCGGTGGCGCTGATCTATCGCAATAGCCACGCCTACATGCTCGGGGCCCTGGGCATCTACATCGTGCTCGGCCTCACCGACGTTTTGGACGGATACCTCGCGCGAAAGCACGGTTCGACCGCGCTCGGGGCTCTGCTCGATCCCGTCGTGGACAAGATCTTCCTCGTCGCCGGGTTCGTCCCGCTCGCCGATTTTCAGATCATGCCGACGACGCTCGTTTTCATCCTTTTCATCCGCGAACTGGCCGTGACCGCCCTTCGGAGCATCGCGCTCGAAGAGGGGTTTTCGTTCAAAACCAGCGCGATCGCGAAGTTGAAAACGACGGTCCAGATGGCCGGCGCCGGCTTCATTCTGCTCATCTGGCTCTTCCCGGCGGATCGGACCATTCGCTCGATCCTGCTGGTCGCGGCCGTGGGTTTCAGCGTGCCGGCCCTCGTCGCGCTTGCGCGGGGGCGACGGCCCGGGTGGATGGCCTGGTCGTCGGCGGCCTGTGGAACGACGATTCTGGCGACGCGGTGGGTTCTGCCACCGAAACAAGCGATCTTCGCGCTGATGGCGGGAATCGTAGCCATAACGCTCTACTCCGGGGCCGAATACGTCTGGGAGATGCGAGGTGTCCTGCGGGCGCGATTCGTCCGCTCGCCGATCGAGGCCGTCCGCTTCTTGGGGTTGTCACTGGCCGTGCCGGTGTTCTATCTCCCGGCGCTCGATCGACCCGACGATCCGACGTTTGCCATCTTGGGCCTTCTCGCGGCGGAGTTTGCCCAAGGAGGTCTGGACAACTCGCTGGTCCAGATGGGCTACGCCAGAAGCGCGGGACCGGACCTTGTCCGCTCCGGCATCCAGGCCGCTTGCGGTGTCATTCTGCTGTGGGCCCTCCTCTCCGGCGCCGGCCCGAGAATCGCCTTGGCGGCGACGCTCTTTGCCCTGGGCGTGACGTTGGGCGATCTCGCGAGACGTGGTTTCAAGCATCGCCTGGATTTTCAGGCGGGCGCGACCGCCACCCCGCCGATTCCTTGACTTAGCGGGGGGCGCTCCCCAGATTCCCCTTCGCTGTTTTCGACGGATCGTTGTCTCCTTTTGCGGGGGGGGCCGGGGATCGTGAGGCGTCTTCCTAGCATTCGAGTCGGTCTGGGCGCCCTCGCCGTGGCCGCAGTCGTAGCCGCGGCCGCGTTCGCTTCGGCGTGTAACTCTTCCGAGGCCGTCTCGAGCGAGGCCGATCGCGCGCCGTTTCTCGCTCCTCGCCGCGGCGGGAGCTTCCGCCTCCTCGTGGAGGCGCCGCACGCCCTCGACCCCGCCTCCGTCGATTCGGTGTACGACGCCCTCCCCGTCGGCCAGATCTTCGACGGGCTCGTCGCGCTCGATCCCGGGCTCAACATCGTGCCGGCGCTCGCCGACACGTGGACGATCTCGCGCGACGGCCGGGTCTACGAGTTCCACCTGCGCGAAGGGGTGAAGTTCCACGACGGCACGCCGCTCACCGCCGCCGACGTCGTGTTCAGCCTGAGGCGGCTCCTCGACGAAAAGCACGCGAGCGAGAGCATCGGGGCGTCGTACCTCAAGGTCGTCGAAGGCGCTCCGGCGTACAGCGCGGGGCGCTCCCGCGAGCTTCCCGGAGTGGTCGCGCTCGATCCCGTGCGCGTGCAACTCCGCCTCACGCGTCCGTACATTTCGTTCCTCGAAGTGCTCGCGATGGACGACACGCGAATCGTCCCCGAGCGGTCCTTCAAGGCCCTGGGCGAAGCCGCGTTCCGGCGCGCACCGATCGGCACGGGGCCGTTTCGATTCGACTCGTGGTCCGAAACCGAACTGCGGCTCGTCGCCAATCACCAGTATTTCCACGGCGAGCCTTACTTGGACCGGATCGAGATCCAGTTCCCCCGTCCCGACGAGCACGACGGCGGCAATGCGCGTTTCTCGCGCGGCGAGATCGACATCGTCGAGCCGACGTCCGACACGTTGTCGTCGATGCTGACGGACCCGACGATCGAGGTCCATCGCTATCAGGACCTGAGCCTGAGCTTCATGGGGATGAACACCGGGGTTCCTCCGCTCGACGACGCGCGGGTCCGGCGCGCGATCGCCCACGCGATCGACCGGGAGTCACTCGCCGCGCTTTCCCCCTCGACCCGCCGCGCGGCGCAGGGGATTCTCCCGCCGGGGCTTCCCTCGTATTCTCCCGCACAAAAGGCGCTCCCGTACGACCGCGATGCCGCCAGCCGCCTGCTCGCCGAAGCCGGCTATCCCGGCGGCCGCGGCCTTGCGCCCTTGCGTTTGTTCACGGCCCCGCCCAGCAGCTTTGCCGGGGTCAAGAGCAACGAGCAGCTCCGCGCGGACCTCGCCGCGGTCGGGATCACCCTCGAGGTCCGCGAGGTGACCTGGCGCGAACTCAACGACCGGATCTCCGGTCACGATGCGCAAATGTTCCAGCTCGGATGGGTCGCCGACCTCCCCGATCCGGACTCGTTCCTGCGGACGCTCTTCGAGCCCGGCGGCAAGGCAAACTACTTCGACTTTTTCGATGCGGACATCGGTCGGTCCTTGGAGCGCGGCGCCTCCGAGACCAATCCCTTGGAACGCGCCCGCAGCTACCGGAATCTCGAAAAGGCCGTGCTCGACAAGGCCCCTCTCGTCCCTTTGTTCTTCCCGATCGGCGTGATCGCCTCGCGCCGTAACGTCCACGGAATGAAGTGCGGACCGATGGGTATCGCCGCGCTCGAGCTCGAACACGTGTGGCTCGAAACCGGAAGGACCGACCGCTGATGCGCTCGCCCTTTCACGGCCGCACCTTGGAGCAGAGCTTCTCGATCTCGACGGCGCTCGTCGTGCTGTGTGTGATCGGCGCCTCGATGGTCGTCATCCAGAATCGTGTGAGGGCCAACATGCGGCTCGGTCTCGAGGCGCGCGGCACCGCGATCGCCAAGAGCATCGGCGCCGTGGCTACGCCGTCCCTCCTCGCGTACAACTACGCCGCTCTGCAGATGGCCGCGGAGGGCGCCGCCGGCGACGGCGGCGTCGTCTTCGTTGCGATCCACGACAAGGAAGGAGCGCTCGCGGGGCTGTCCGGGCGCGCCCCGGCCGACGTGAAAGAGCAAGACGTCAGGGCCTCGTTCGAGGTCACGTCACGCGACGCCGAGGTGAGCCGCAAGGACGGAACGGGATCGTGGGAGAAGGTCGTCGAAGTGTCCGTTCCGGTCCGCGTCGAGGGGGTCGGAGTGCCCTGGGGCCGTGTGTGCGTCGGGCTGTCGTACGACATCGTCGCCTCCGAGCTTCGGGGGCTGGGCATGCAGTTGTTCTTGCTCGGCGCGCTGCTCGCGGCCCTTGCGGTGCTGTGCGGGCGCTGGCTCGCGCGTCGCATCTCCGCCCCGCTGCACAAGCTCGCGCGGGGGACGGAGGCGCTGGCAGCCGGAGATCTGAACCACCGCATACCCGTTTCCGGTGCGAAGGAGTTGAGCGACCTCGCGCAGGCGTTCAACACGATGTCCGATCGTCTCCAGGAGAAGGCATGCGAGTCCCAGGTCTTCCAGGATGCGCTCGAGCGGTTGAACTCAACGCTCGAGCATCAGGTCGCAGAACGCACGCACGCGCTCGAAGAATCGACGGTGCAGTACAAGTCCCTGGTCGAGTCGTCCCCGGATTCGATCCTGATCGTGCAAGACGGCACCGTGAGGTTCGTCAACCGGGCGTTCGCCGAAACGTTCGGCATTCCGGAAGACGAGGTCTTGAATCCCGGCTTCCGCCTCTCCCGGATCTTCGACCCGTCGTCCGCCTCGTTGGCGGGAGGCCGGATCGCCGCGTGGGAACGCGGTGAATCGCCGGGGCCCGCCGAAGTGCTCGGCAAGGACGCCAGGGGACGCACGCGCCACTTGGAGCTTCGCGGCAGTCGCATCGAATACCTTGGAAACCCCGCCGCCGAATGCTTGCTCGTCGACATGACCGAGGCCAAGCGGCTGCGAGAGCGTCTTTCAGAGACCGAAAAGTTGAGGGCGCTCGGCGAGCTGGCCTCGGGCGTCGCGCACGACTTCAACAACCTCCTGGGCGCGATTTTAGGCCGCTCGCAGCTGCTGCGCCGCCAGGGGATGCCTGAGAAGATCGACCACGATCTCGCGGTCATCGAGAAGGCGGCGCTCGACGGCCGCGAAACCGTGCGGCGCATCCAGGAGTTTTCGCGAACGCGCCGCGACAAGAAGTTCGAGCCGATCGACCTGTGCGAAATCGTTTCCGACGCGTTAGAGATCACCAAGACGCGCTGGAGGGACGACGCGCTGCTCCGGAAGGTGTGCATCACGCCCGTCTTCCACGAGTCCACGGGGTTGCGGATCCTCGGCAACGCGTCCGAGCTGCGCGAGGTGTTCACCAACTTGATCCTGAATGCGGTCGATGCCATGCCCCAGGGCGGCCGCCTCGAGGTGTCGTGTCGAGCCGAACGCGATCGGGTGATCGCCCAAGTCGCCGACACGGGCGTGGGAATGACCGAAGGCGTTCGCCAGAACATCTTCGATCCGTTTTTCTCGACGAAGGGAACGAGCGGGATGGGGTTGGGGATGAGCGTCGTCTACGGCATCGTCACGCGCCACGGCGGAACGATCGACGTCGAAACCGCCCTCGCGAAGGGGACGACCTTCACCCTCATGTTCCCGGTCACGCACGAGGCCGAGGTTCCGGTGGCAGGCTTCGACGGCGCGGCCCTTCCCCATCTGATGCGTCCCGGCCGGATCCTCGTGGTCGACGACGAGCCCGACGTGGCGGCGGTCGTCAAAGACGTCCTTTTGATGGCGGGCCACGAGGTCGATACCGCGATCTCGGGAGCCGTTGCGCTGCAGATGATCGGTCTGACCGCCTACGATCTGGTATTCACCGACCTCGGCATGCCCGATATGTCCGGCTGGGACGTCGCCGAGAAGATCAACGCGGCCAAGCCGGGCCTGACGGTGGCCCTCGTCACGGGGTGGGGCACCAGCCTCGACGAGGCCGATGCGGCGAAGCGGGGCGTCAGCGCCGTTGTTCACAAGCCCTTCGAAATCGACGAGCTTCTGGCCACCGCGCAGCGCCTCCTGTCGAAATCCTTCGCTACGGTCCGGAACTAGGCGCGTCCTTCCGGGGGCCGCGTATATAATCCCTAATCCTATTGAAGAGGCGGGGGTTTCCCGTGACCGCGACAGGTCGAGTGCTACGCATCGCCAACGGCCAGGGGTTTTGGGGAGATTCGGTCGATGCGCCGCGTCGACTGGTCGAGGAAGGACCGCTCGACTACCTCACGCTCGACTACCTCGCCGAAGTCACGATGTCGATCATGCAAAAGGCGCGGCAGCGCGATCCCCACGCGGGATACGCGACCGACTTCGTCGAGCTCATCCGGAACATCCTCCCGACGCTCCGCAAGAACGGCATCCGCGTCGTTGCGAACGCCGGTGGCGTGAACCCCGACGGCTGCCGAGACGCGCTCATCGCCTTGGCGCGGGAGCAAGGGGCCAAGGGCCTTCGCATCGGCACCGTGACGGGCGACGATATCCTCCCGCGGCTCGACGAACTGATCCGTGCCGGAGTTCCCTTCGTCAACCTCGACGACGGCCGGCCGTTCACGGACGTGCGCGACCGCGTGCTCTCCGCCAATGTGTACATCTCGTCTTTTCCCGGAGCCGAAGCGCTGCGCCGGGGCGCCGACATCGTCGTTTCAGGCCGATCCACCGACCCGGGCCTCGTCTTGGCGCCGCTGATCGCCGAGTACGGCTGGAGCGCCGACGCATGGGACCTTCTGGCCGCGGGGACGATTGCCGGCCACATTCTGGAGTGCGGCGCGCAGTGCACCGGCGGGAACTTCTCGCGATGGTGGGAGGTCGAAGGCTGGGACCACTTGGGCTATCCCATCGCCGAGGTTGCCCCGGACGGGACCTTCGTCGTCACCAAGCACGCGGGGACCGGCGGGTTGGTCTCGGTCGACACGGTGGGGGAACAATTGGTCTACGAGATGGGCGACCCGGCACGCTACCTCACCCCCGATTGCGTTGCGGATTTCACCTCGATCCGTCTCGCATCAGACGGTAAAGACCGCGTCCGCGTCAGCGGGATCAAGGGCGGCCCGGCGACCGAGACCTACAAGGTTTCGATTTCCTACCTCGAGGGCTACAAGGCCGTGGGCCAGCTGACGGTTTCCGGCCCCGACGCGGAAGCCAAAGCACGGATCTGCGCCGAGGCGATCTGGGGACGACTCGCCCGTGCCGGCGTGACGTTCGAGCAGACGCTCACCGAGTTCGTCGGCGTCGACGCCTGTCACGGTCCCCTCACGAGGGGTCACGCGACCCCGGGCGAGATCGTCTTGCGCGTGGGCGTCAAGGACCGGTCCAAGGGAAAGGTCGACCGTTTCGGAAAAGAGCTCGCCCCCTTGGTGACCACCGGTCCCCCAGGCGTCACCGGGTTTGCCGGCGGCCGTCCGAAGGCCACCGAGGTATTGGGCTACTGGCCGGCGTTGATTCCGAAGCACCTCGTCACCCCGCACGTCGTCGTCGAGGAGGTCCCGTGAAGCGCGTCCCGCTCTACGCGATGGCTCACGCCCGTTCCGGCGACAAGGGGGACGGATCCAACGTCGGTATCCTCGCCTACGACGACCGCGGCTACGAGCTCTTGAAGGGGTGGCTCACGCCGGAACGCATCAAGGCGCACTTCGGCGAGATCGTCAAAGGGCGCGTCGACCGCTACGACCTCCCCAATCTGCGCGGGCTCAATTTCATCCTGCACGATTCTCTGGGTGGTGGAGGGAGTGCGTCCCTCAAGACCGATGCCCAAGGAAAAACCCACGGCATGGCGCTGTTGCGGATGTTGATCGAAGTGCCCGACGACTACGAGCCTGGAAGCGTCGGGCTCGCCGGCGCCAAAAAGTCGGGGGGCGAGTTGTGAGTTCGCCTTGCGTCCGCGTGGACTCGCGTGAGAACGGCGTGCGCGTACTCACGATGGACAAGCCTCCGGTCAACGCCTTGGGACGCGAGTTGGTCGACGCCTTGGGGACGGCCTTCGTCTCGTTGAGTGAAGACCGCGAGGCGCGCTGCCTCGTCGTGCGCGCAGAAGGGAGCCACTTCTGCGCGGGTGCGGATCTCAAGGAGCGCCGCGGGATGACCGAAGGCGAGGTGCGCGCGTTCGTTCCGCAATTGGCCGCGGTTTGCAATGCGGCCGCCGCGCTGCCTTTCCCGACGATCGCCGCCGTGCGCGGCACGGCCGCGGGCGGGGGGTGCGAGCTGGCCTTAGCCTGCGATCTGCGCATCCTGGCAGGCGACGCGCGGATCGGCCTGCGCGAAACGGCACTGGCGATCCTCCCCGGCGCCGGCGGCACATGCCGCCTCCCGCGGATCGCGGGGATGGCGGTCGCCAAGAGGTGGATCTTCACGGCGGAGCTGTTCACCGCCGAACAGGCGCAACGGGACGGCGTCGCCGAGGCGGTTGTGCCCGGCGACCGCCTGGACGACGAGGCCCTGAAGATGGCGGGGACGATTGCCGCAAACGGTCCCGTCGCGGTGCGGCTCGCCAAGGAAGCGATCGAAGGGGGGTTCGACCTCGCCATTGGCGAAGCCCTGGTCTTCGAGTGGCAGTGCTACGAAGGGGTGCTCGGCACGTCGGACCGGCTGGAGGCGTTGGCGGCGTTCGCCGAAAAGCGTCCCCCGCGGTTCACGGGACGGTGAGCGTGCTTCGCTACGGTGGAATCGGCATCGACCCGCCGCTCGTCCTTGCGCCCATGGCGGGGATCACCGACCGCCAGTTCCGTCTGGTCTTGCGCCGGATCGGCGGTGTGGGCCTCGTCACGATGGAATTCATCTCGTCGGAGGCGTTGTTCCGCAACAACAAGCGCGCGCGCGCGCTGATGCGCTACGCCGAAGAGGAGCGGCCGATCTCGATCCAGATCTACGGCCGCGACGCCTCCCACATGGCCGAGGCCGCGCGGGTCGTCGAGGAGATCGGCGCGGACATCTGCGACATCAACATGGGGTGCCCTGCGAACAAGATCCTGAGGGGTTGCTCCGGCTGCGCCTTGATGGGCGATCTCGACCTGGCCCGAGACATCGTGCGCGAGGTGCGCCGCGCCATCACGATCCCCCTGTCCGTGAAGTTCCGGCTTGGTCTGGGCGACGATCGGAGGAACTTCACGGAGCTCGGCCGGATCTGCGAGGGCGAGGGTGTCGACGTGGTCGCGATGCACGCGCGCACCGCGAAGCAGATGTTCAAGGGCCAGGCCGACTGGAGCGAGATCATCCGCCTCAAGCAGAGCGTTTCCATCCCGGTCGTCGGAAACGGCGACGTCGTCGTGGCGGACGACGCCGTCAGGATGCTGAGGGAGACGGGCTGCGACGGCGTGATGATCGGACGCGCCTCGATGAAAAATCCGTGGATCTACCGCCAGGCCGCGGATCTTCTGGCCGGCCGGACGCCTTACGAGCCGACGGTCGCCGACCGGCACGATCTGATCCGGGTTCACTTCGACATGGTCACGACCCAAGAAGATCCGGTGTTCGCGATGCACAAGTTGCGGACGTTCACCGGCTGGTACACCCACGGTCTCGCCGACGGGAAACGCCTGCGCACCCGGATCAGCGAGCCGACGACACCCCAAGAGTTTCTCGACGTCGTCGAGAATTTTTTCGCGGAAGCGACGAAGGCGGCGGCATGAAAGTGAGCAAGCGGGGGCAGTACGGGATGCGGGCGTTGTGCCATCTCGCCGAGACCTACGGCTCCGGCGTCGTTCAGATCCGCGAGATCGCGCGGAAAGAAGCGATCCCGGGGAAGTTCCTCGAGGGGATCCTCCTGGAACTCAAGCATGCCGGGATCGTTCGCTCGCGCCGTGGCATCGACGGCGGGTACGAGCTGGCCCGCGAGCCGAAAGAGATCATGCTCGGCCAGGTGATGCGGGTCTTGGATGGCCCGCTCGCCCCGCTGGGAAGCGCCGCGGAGCTCAAGGAACTGATGAATAGCGACCCGCGCCAGGCAGGCTTCTATTCGGTTTTGATCGGGGTGCGCGACGCCGCGGCCGCCATTCTGGATCAGACGACGCTGGCCGAGGTCGTGGGGCGCAACTCGAAACTCGAAGGAGCCAAGTGATGGATCTCGCAGCGATCCAGAGAGCGCTCGTGGCGCAAGGTTTGGACGGCTGGTTGTTTTGCGATCACCACCGCCGGGACCCGATGGCGTACAGAATTCTCGGGATCTCCGGGCGCCACATGGCCTCCCGGCGATGGTTCTACTGGCTTCCGGCCGCGGGCGAGCCCGTGAAGCTCGCGCACCGCGTCGAACCCAGAATGCTCGACGCGCTTCCGGGGCGGCAGGAGCACTACCTCGCGTGGACCGAGCTCCACCAGAAGCTCAAGGCGATGGTGGGTGGCGCGAAGAAGATCGCCATGCAGTACTCGCCCGACAACAACATCCCGTATATCGGGCTGGTGGACGCCGGGACCGTCGAGCTGATCCGGTCGTTCGGACCGGCTATTCACACCAGCGCCGATCTGGTGCAACAGTTCGAGGCCACATTCGGGGACGTTGGGTTGAAAAGCCACGCCTGGGCATGCGAGCGGGTGCAGCGCATCAAGAACGAGGCGTTCGCCGCGATGGCGAAGGCCTTGGCGTCCGGGGCTCACGTGACCGAGTACGAGTTCAAAGAGCAGATCGTCCGGCGTTTCGAGGAAGAAGGCCTGACCTGCGAGGGGGAAAGCCCGATCGTCGGGTTCAACGACCATCCCGCCGATCCCCACTTCGAGCCGACGCCAGAAATCGCCTACACCTTGAAGCCGGGGGACACGATCCTCCTCGATCTGTGGGCCCGGCGGATCGAACCGGTCGGGATCTACTACGACATCACCTGGTGCGCCTTCGCGGGATCAAAGCCCCCGGCGAAGTACGTCGAAATCTTCCGCGTCGTTTGCGACGCTAGAGACGCCGCGGTCGCCTTCGTGTCGCGTCGACTTGCGGCGGGCACGCCGGTGCACGGCTACGAAGTGGACGACGCCTGCCGCAAGATCGTGAAAGACGCCGGCTACGGCGACTACTTCTTGCACCGCACGGGGCATTCGATCGGCACGACGGTCCACGGAAACGGCGCCAACATCGACAACCTCGAAACCAGAGACGAGCGCCTGATCGTCCCCGGAACGTGTTTTTCGATCGAGCCGGGAATCTATCTCGCGGGATCGATGGCCGTGCGCACCGAGGTCGATGTCTTTGTCACGAACGCGGGGAAGGCCGAGGTGCTTGGAGACGTCCAGCAGGAGCTGGTGTTGCTTGGCTGATTTCTCCGCCTGGCTCCCCAAATCGGTCCAGGCCCTAAGGACGTACAACCGGTCCACCTTCGCCGCTGACCTGCTCTCGGGCGTCACAGTCGGGTTGGTCGCGCTCCCTCTGGCGATGGCGTTCGCAATCGCCTCGGGGCTGACTCCGCAATCGGGGATCTACTGCGCGATCGTCACCGGCTTCCTGATCTCTCTGCTCGGCGGCTCGCGCTGTCAGGTCGGCGGGCCCACCGGCGCGTTCGTGGTCGTGATCGCGGGGATCGTCGCGACGCACGGCGTCGATGGACTCTTCATGTGCACGATGATGGCGGGGATCCTGCTCGTCATTCTGGGCGCGACGGGTCTTGGCAGCGCGGTGAAATTCATCCCCCGCCCGGTGGTCGTGGGATTCACGAACGGCATCGCCGTCCTGATCGCGTCCACTCAGATCAAGGACTTCCTCGGCCTGCGCGTGGACCAGGTCCCCGGCGATTTCAGCGGCCGTATGCGGGCGCTTGGCGCCCATCTCGACACGGTCAACGTCGTTGCCCTCGCCATGGCGTCGGCCGCGGTCGTGACGATCGCCCTCACGCGCAAGTACGCGCCCCGGATTTCGGGGAGCGTGCTCGTGCTCGTCGTCGGGACGGCAGCCGCCTGGGCCCTGCACCTTCCCGTCGAGACGGTCGGCACGCGGTTCGGCGGCATCCCGGCGGGATTGCCACATTTCCAGATCCCCGCGCTGCGGCTGGACCTGGTGCCCGGCCTGCTCCCTTCGGTGCTGACCATCACGATGCTCGGCGCCATCGAGTCGCTGATGTCCGCGGTCGTCGCCGACCGGATGAGCGGGGACCGCCACAACCCGAACGTGGAGCTGATCGCCCAGGGAATCGCCAACGTCGCCTCGCCGATGTTCGGCGGACTTCCGGCGACCGGCGCGATCGCGCGCACGGCGACGAACATCCGCACCGGAGCGAAGACGCCGGTGTCGGGGATGATCCACGCGGCGACGCTGCTTGCGATCGTGCTGTTTGCGGCGCCGCTCGCGAGCCTCATTCCGATGCCGATCCTCGCGGGCATCTTGATGATGACCGCCTACGGCATGGGGGAGTGGAAGCAGATCTCAGAGCTTGTCCGGCTGACAAGGCCTGAGATCGCCGTCTGGGCGATCACCTTCTCGCTCACGGTGTTTGCGGACCTCAGCGTCGCGGTCGAGGCCGGGATGATCCTCGCGGCCTTGTTGTTCATCCGCAGCGTGACCGCGACCACGACGGTCTCCAAGGTAACGACGGATTACGTCAAGGACGGGTACGTCCACACGCTCCAGGACAAGGAGATCCCGGGCTACGTCACGATCTTCAGAGTGCACGGGCCGTTCCTGTTCGGGGCCACCGACAAGATCGCCGCGATCACGGACGAGATCGGCGAGCTGCCGCCGATCGTCATCGTGCGCCTGAGAAACATGACGGTGATCGACGCCACCGGACTCCTCGCGTTCCAGGATCTGGCGGAGCTGTTGCAGGCCTCTGGGCGAACGTTGCTGTTCTGCGGGGTGCGCGATCAGCCGCGCAAGTTGATGGACCGGGCGGGATTTGCCGAGGTCGTCGGCCGCGAGAACATCTGCGACAACGTGCTCGACGCGCTGGCGCGCGCGAAGTCCGTCTACGAGGCGCTTCCACCCAAGCCCTGAAGGAGGTCTTCGATCGCCTCGACCACGCGCTCCGCGGCCTCCTTGGTTCGCCCCGGGAACAGGTGCGAGGCGCCGTCGACCTCGTAGATCCTCCCGGCGGGCACGGCGCGCGCAATCACCGTTGCGACCTCCTCGATCGACCCGAATTCGTCTTTCGTCCCCTGAACGACCGACAGCGGGCGGTTGAGCGACGGGAGATCTTCGAACGCCCAGAGGCGCACCGGCAGCCCGATCGCGACAACCCCTGCGACGGTCCGATCCGCGGTCGCATGGGCGATGACGCAGCGTGAACCGAACGAGTAGCCCACGAGGATCAGAGGCGCCGCCGGCGCGAGCGCTCGGACCCAGCCGGCCGCCGCCGCGACATCGCCGATCTCGCCCCGGCCGTCGTCGTGAAAACCGTCGCTCCCTTCGACCCCTCGGAAGTTGAAACGGAGCGTCGTCAGCCCCGCGCGGTTCAGCTGCCGGTCGGCGTGGAAGATGACCGGGTTGTGGAGCGTGCCGCCGTAGAGCGGGTGCGGGTGGGCGAGGACGACGGCGCCCCGCGGCTCACCGGCCACGCGCAACGCAGCCTCGAGCTTCCCGACAGGGCCTTCGATCCACACGGTCCTAGCGTCGCTCATGACCGCATTCTAATCGGTGCGTAGATGCGTGTGTCCTTCGGCTGGTAGGTTGCGTCGCCGCAACCGTTGGACCGCTGACCGGTGCGCCGTGGATCTCGAATCGACGGGAAACTGGAATCCCACAAGAGTCCCGGAATGTGGATTTGGCGCGTGCCGACGGTTCTTCGAGATGGGCCTTTCCGGATCTACTTCTTCAGTCACGACATCGTCGAGCCACCTCACGTGCACGTCGATCGCGACGATCTCTCAGCCAAGTTCTGGCTCGATCCGGTGTCTCTGGCGGTAAACTCCGGATTCAACCCGCGCGAACTTCGACGAATCCTGGTTTTGATCGTACAGAATAGGGCGGCACTGCTGGAGGCTTGGCATGGGTATCCTCGCTCTCAAAGCTGATGAACGGGTCAAAGGTGTTCGGTGTGGCGACAACGCCCTGGCGGTCGACCTCATGGACGGCCGGACGATTACAGTTCCGCTGACCTGGTACCCGCGGCTGTTAAACGCCACCGAGGCGCAACGAAACAACTGGTGTGTCAGCGCCGCCGGTTACGGTATCCACTGGCCGGACATCGACGAAGACTTGAGTACTGAAGGCCTGCTGCGCGGTTCGCCGGCGCCGCGGCCGAACTCCTGACCGTTGCGTTGAGACAACCCCAACCTTAGACGTCGACAACCGTCAACCGCACTCCGTGTGAGAGGCTGATCCCGGGTCCCTCGCTCCTCGAACGGAGCAACCGGTGAATCTTCCGAACATCCGATCGCGTTTCGCCATGCGCCGCGCGGCGGGGGCCGTCTGGCTCGCCGCCTGGTGCGGCGTGCTCTACGCCGTCGCCGCGCCCTGGCGCAACTTGGGTGGCCTCGAGTCCGAACGCCTGCGCTGGCTCGAATGGTGGGCGCTTTGCGCCGGGATCGCGCTGGGGCTCACGATGGGCGCCGGCGCGCGGGATTGGGCACGGTCCGGTGTGGGGCGTACGCATGCCTTGGCGTTACGCGTGGCGCTCTACCCTCCGGGGCTCGTCGCGGCCTTGGCCTTGACTGCACTGTCCCTCGCGGGCGAGCGCGGCCCCGTAGGCATCGTCGCCACGGCGTTCCTGTCGTACTGGGGCGGATTCGACGTCGCCTTCGGCGCCGTCCCTCTGATGGAGGGCAAGTCCTACGCCTTCACGCGCCCTCTCGACCCGGATGACGTGGATGACGTGGATGACGTAGATGATCGGAGATCGTGGGATCGCTTCTGAGCGACGACGTCGCGCGCAATTTTCTTCGTGGCTCCCGAGATCGCGACTTCGCCCAAGCGGTCGAACGCGACCCAACGGAGCGCTGCGCGCCGTGGGCACGCCGATACAGCGGTCGCTTCGACGACGTCGATGACGAGACGACTCGCGAGTATCGAGTGTCTTGCCCGCAAGAGCATCGGGCCCGCGCGCAGGTGCAGCCCGTGGCGCGTCGCCGACGTTCGAACGATCGCACGCCCCGGCGTCTCGCCCGGGGCGATGACGGCCGCCGGAAGATCCCACGCTCCGCGAAGCGGGCCATCGGGTTGGCGCCGTTCCAGAAGGACCCGGCCTCGCCGCTCGATCCACGAAATCGCAACGAGAACGACGCGCACCGGCCCCGGCTGCTTCCGTGCCGGAAACGCCGTGGGGCGCCCGAGCGCCAAGGCGCGGCACCACGATGAAACAGGACAGCGCTCGCAGCGCGGCGCGTGGGGCGTGCAGACGGTGGCCCCCAGCTCCATCACCGCCTGATTGAGATCCCCGGGCGACGCGCCGCGCACGAGCGTCTCCGCGATCGACCAGTACGCCCGCTCCGCTGCCGCGCTTTCGCCTCCCCGTATCGCGAACAGGCGCGACAAGACCCGCTTGACGTTGCCGTCGACGACGGGAGTCTCCCGGCCGAAGGCGCAACTCGCGATCGCCCCCGCGGTGTAGCGCCCGATACCGGGAAGACCGAGCAGTGCATCGGTTTCCTCCGGCACGCGGCCGCCGTGGCGCTCCATCACCGCGATCGCCCCCCGGCGCAGCGCCTGCGCGCGGCGGTAGTAGCCGAGACCGCTCCACAGCGCGAGCACGTCTTCCTCGCGGCTTACCGCCAATGATGCCGTATCGGGGAAACGCTGGAGGAACCGTTCCCAGTACGGGATCACGGCGGCGACGGTCGTCTGCTGGAGCATGACCTCAGACACCCAGATCGCGTAGGGGTCGGTCGTTCGCCGCCACGGGAGATCGCGCTTGGCAGAGCGGTACCAGCGGACAAGCGGCGCGCGCAGGCGGCGCACGCTACCGGGGTCGATCGCCCTAGCGGCCATCGCGGGCGAGCAGCGCCGCCCCGACCGCGGTCCGGTGAGGTTGCGGATCGACGACGACCGCGGCGGCCATGCGATCGGCGATTCGGGACGTGAGGTGAGGCGACCAGGCGAGCCCGCCGGTCGCGACGAACCGCTTGGGGCAGATGTTTTCGGCGCGAAGGAGCGTGGCGATGCGTGCGAAGCGCGCGGCGAGGTCGTCCATCGTCCCACGCACGATCTCTTCGGGCGAAAAATCGCCGGCCTCGACCTCGAAACGCCGGCGGGAATCCCAGTCGGGAGTACCGGTTCCCTCGATCGCCGCATCGACACGCGGTGAGCGCGTAGCCGTGCTCGAGCGCGCGGCGATCCGTTCCGGTTCGAGCTCATCCCAACCGCCTCGACGGCCGGCCTCGACGATCGAAGCGACCAGTCCGTGTACGGTTCCCTCGACCGCGAAAACCGGGCCGTCGACGTCTTCGTAGAGAAGGGTCGTCAGCAGGCCGTCGACGTATCGCGGGCTTCTCCCGGTGGCCACCACGACGAAGCCGCCGGTTCCCAAAACGAGCGCCCCGTCGTCGGCCTCTGCGACTTCGCCCAATAGCGCCCGCGTCGCGGCACCGACATCACCCAACAGCGCGCGGAGCGGAACGTGGGACCGCCCGACGCGCAAGCGGCCCCGCTCTCCGGTCGACGGCGACACGTCGGGCCAGAATTCGGCTTCGAGCCCGTGCCAACGGGCGAGCTGTTCGGTGAAACCCCCGTGGACGACGTCGTAGGCGAGCGTGCGCTGGGCGAGCGACGGGTCACAGGCGGCCGTTCCCCCCTCCGAAAGACGCGCGACCAGAAACGCCCCCAACGGTCCCGCGACCAGCCGCCCTTCCCGAAGCCCGCCCGCGATCTCGGGAGACTCGGCGCACAAGGCGGCGAGGCGGATCGCGCCGTACGGATAGCGCGCGGTCAGCCCCGTCGATCGATGGATCTCCGCCTCGTGCGGGGCGAGCGACGCTTGGAACGTTCCCGGCGCCCCGGAGCGCCACGAAATCACGGGCGTTACGGGGCGCGCGTCAGCGGCGCGCCAGACCACGAGGGACGATCGCTGCACGGCGAGCCCCGCGGTCGTGACCCGTCGCGCGGCGTCGCGAACCAGCGGGCCCGCGGCGCGCACGACCGACGCCGCGATCGCCTCGGCGTCCTGCACGATCGCGCCGTGCTTGTCGCGCCGGTTCGCCACACGCGTTGCATGCGCCGAAACGATGGCGCCGCCGGCGTCGATCAAGACCGCGCGCGTCCCGCCGCTCCCTTGGTCGATACCCAACGCCAGCGTGCCGCCGCCCGCCCGCGCCGGGGTCCGGCGCGACAACAGGCGCCGCATCGCCGCGGGGTCGTCCGTGAACACGCCGTCGACTCCCGCCTCGAGAAGGGGCGCGAGCTCCGAGGCCCGGTTCACGGTGTAGGCGATCACGAGGAGGCCCATGCCCCTCGCGCGCGCGACGAATGTGGGGGTGCACAGCCTCCGGTTCGGATGAAGCGCGGTCGCTCCGATGCGCTGCGCCCAGGCGATCGGGTCCCTGGTCTCCGTCGCTCCGACGGTCAACGCGCAGTCGAGGCCGCGGGTATTCCGCGTCGCTTCGAGCAGAAGCGTCCAGGCGGCGGAGGACATCGTCACGCCCCGAATGCCGCCGGTGCGCATGAAGGCGGCGAGAACGGCCTCGACCGTGGCGCGGTCTTCGGGATCGACCCCGCGCGAGCGCTCGCGGCCGGTCGGCTTGACTTCGACGATGAGCGGAACGCGCGGTCGAACGATCGCCAAGGCATCGTCGAGATCGATCGGCGGCTCGTCGGCGAATCGCGGCGCAAACCACGATCCCGCATCGAGGCGGGCGATGTGAGCGAAGTCTCGAGCGCGCAACGCCCCGCGGCCGCTGGTCGTGCGGTCGAGCGTCGTGTCGTGGAGGAGAACGACACGGCCGTCTTTCGACAACCCCGCGTCGACCTCGATCTGATCCGCGCCGGCGGCGAGTCCCGCGGCGAGCCCGGCCGCCGTGTTTTCAGGCGCGCGCGCCGCGGCGCCGCGGTGCCCGACGATCAGGAATCTCCGCCCGTCGAGGATCAAGCAGCTCTTCCGGGATCAGCGCATGTGCGCGAGGCGAAGCCGTTCGACCGGCTGACCCCCGAGCACATGGCAGCGAAAGATCTCGTCGACGTCGTCCACCGTGACCGCGCCGTACCAGACCGCCTCGGGGTAGACGACGATCGCAACCCCGTGGGAGCACTGGTCGAGGCAGCCCGCGGTGTTGATCCGAACGCGCCCTTTGACGCCCGCGTCCTTGGCGAGAATTCTCAGGCGGGAGCGGATTTCCCCGGCGTCCTTGGCGGCGCAACACCCGCGCTCGCTTCCGGGGTCCCGCAAGTTCTCGCAGACGAAGACGTGGCGTTCGAGGGGCGGCATGAGGGGAAGTCTAACAGGCCCGCGTGCTAGCATCTGCCGCCGTTTCAAATGAAGAGAAGGGGAGTTCACGATGCCTCACAAGAGCGCCGAGCAGTTGAAGCAGAAAACCGCAGTCCTCAAGAAGAAGCTCGCCGAAAAAGCCGCTTCGATGGACCCGGTCAAGGTCCGCAAGGCCAAAAAGACCATCCGCCGCGTTCAGCGCCGCCGTCGTTTGATCGACGTGCGCGTCAAGCGGCTGGCGGGCAAGGACGAGGGCGGCAAGGCCGAGTGAGGGGACCCGGCGGGCCGGGGACCGTCAAACCCTGGCGCCGCCTCGGGGCCCAGCGGCTACAGAACTGCCGCGTCTTCGACCTCGACAGCGTCCGCTTTGCGCCCCCCGACGGACGAGACCCTCGCTCGTTTTACGTCATCGAAGCCCCCGACTGGATCAACGTGGTGCCCCTGACGGTCGACCGGCAGGTGGTCTTCGTGCGCCAGTTCCGCTTCGGAACCAACGCCCTCACCCTCGAAATCCCCGGTGGCATGTGCGACGCGGGAGAGCAGCCGCGAGTTTCCGCGCTCCGCGAACTGCGCGAAGAGACGGGGTACGACACCGAGGACCTCGTCGACCTGGGTTGGGTGCACCCCAACCCAGCCCTTCAATCGAACCGCTGCCATACCTTTCTTGCGAGAAACGTCGTGCGTGCCGGCGACCCCGCCCCCGACGGCGACGAGGCGTTCGAGATCGTCACGCTTCCGCTCGTCGAGGTGCCGCGCCTGATCCGCGACGGGGCGATCACCCACGCGCTGGTGATCGCGGCCTTCTACCGCTTGGGGCTCACGCCTTCCTGACCAGCGCCTTGGCGAGTATCCGGTCCAGGATCCCCGGCGCGATGCGATTCACCGCGTTCATCAGCTTCCCCTCAGCCGACAGCACGATCTCGCGGCGCGTTCCGCGCGCCATGCGAACCAGCGCGCGGGCCACCGACTCGGCCGAGTGCTTCTGCACCCGCACCTTGAGCTGCGGCAGGCCCTCCCGGAGTTTTCGGGATTCGAACTGGGTCGTGGTCGACGAAGGGCAGACGATCCCCACGGTCACGCCGGTCCCGTGAAGCTCCGGGCGGAGCGCGTCGGCCATCCCGTGAAGCGCGAACTTGCTCCCGGAATACGCAGCGTAGTTCGGGACGCCGCGTTTCCCGACGACCGACGACACCATCAGGATGCGGCCCCTCCCCCGAGAGATCATCCCGGGGAGAAACGGGCGGATCGTGCGGACGACCCCGAAGACGTTGACCTCGAACACCTTGCGAAGGTCGTCGTCGGAGGTCGATTCGAAGCGGGCGTCCATGCCGAGCCCGGCATTCGCGACGATGACGTCGGGCACGCCGTGCCTGGCGATGACCGCTTGGGCGAGTCCTTCCATCGCGGGGCCGTTGGTGACGTCGGCGACGAACGTCGCAACCCGCGCCGGGCCGCCCAGTTCCGCCGCGAGAGCGTCGAGTCGATCCTTCGATCGCGCCACCGCGATGACGACCGCTCCCTCGGCCACGAACGCCTCCGCCGCGGCGCGACCGATGCCCCAAGAGGCCCCGGTGATGAGGACACGCTTTCCTGTGAGGTCGATCGCCATGATCGGGATTCTAGTCGAGACCGTAGAAGCGCCGAAGCTCGTCGAGGCGCGTTGCGAACTCGCGCTCCCCGGAAAGCCTCGCCGCCGCGCGTTCCAGGATGTCGAGCGCCCGGCCAGGGGCGCCGTCTCCGGCCCAAAACGCCGCGGCGCGGACGATGGCGTCGGGACTTTCGGTCCGCTGCGCCGCTTCGACCGCGAGCGCATCGGCCAGGGCCTCCCCGTGCGCCGCGGCGCGCGCGTCACCTCGTTCCCCCGCATGACGGTAGTAGCTGAGGGCCTCGTCGTAGGCTCCCAACCGAGCGTAAAGCTCGCCCGCGAGCGCGAGCACGGCGGGATCGTCGTGGGCTTCGGCCAGGGCGTCGTCGAGGTCGGCCTTCGCCTCTCCCCAGCGGAGGGCGTCCATGAGAGCGCGTGCACGCGCCGCCTTGTCGACACGCTTTCCCGCCGATCGTCCCTCGGCCGTGGCGCGGCCGCGCTCGATCGTCCGGGCGAGAAGCTCGGCTTCCGGGAGCCGGCCCGCCGCGCGAAAGGCCGCCGCCGCGTCGTCGTTCTCGCCGGCGTCGAGCAAAAGTTGCCCGAGCGCGACCTGAACGCGGACATCCGCGTCGCCCCGCCGGACCAGCGCGACCAGGCGGGCGATTGCAACGTCTCTCCTGCCCGCCTCGGCTGAAAGCTCCGCGCAACGCGTGGCGAGATCGACGCGTTGCGGCTCGTGTGCCGCCGCCCGTTCGCACGCGGCCGCGGCGTCTCCTGACTCCGTCGCCGCGATCTCGACGCGACCGGTTCGATTGGGCGAAACCTCGATGACGGCGACGTCGCTCGCCTTCCACCTCACCGCGTACGTGTAGGCGGGATCCGCGAGGAGGATATCGAGGGGAAAGAACTTCCCGTACAGCGATGCGGGCACCACGAGGTAGCGCGCGTGCAATCTTGCGATGCGCGCCCGCCACGCCTGCGGCGAAAGCTCCTCGAAGCGAACGGATTCTTGCGGAAGGCCCGACGTGAACCCGACGTCGGAATGCCGCGTGAGGACGCGCGCGCGAGGCGAGGCGTGCTCGCGGAGCCAGGTTCCGGCCTTCCGCCAATCGGCGAAGTAGATCGGCGGGACCCGCTCGGCGTAAAAGCGCTCCCCCCCGCGAGCCCACGCGAGGTTGTCGCGCGCCATCGCGACGCTGGCGGCGCCCTGCCAGGTGATGAGAAGGACGGCCATACCGATCGCCGCGAGTCGCAGCGGGCGCGCGCGCGTTCCGATCCCCGCGAGTCCCGCGGTAGCCATGACCCATACGAGCGGGATCAGAGGCCAGGTCAACCGTTCGTGCCGCGGCGGGTAGACGACGAGCACGGCCAGGAACGCTGCTGCGTAAAGCGCGATCAAGGTGCCGTCCTTCCTTCGCCGCGACCAGAGGCCCCAGCCCGCAAGCGCGACGATCGCGAAGCCCACGACGAGCGCGCCCCCGAAAAGGCCGCCGAGGTCGGATGTCCCCCCGATCGTCATGCGCTCGTAGAGCGGCCGGCCTGGCCTCACGCCGGGAAGGAGCACGTCGACGAACCGCGAGACGTAATACCAGGCCGAGGCCAGCGACTTCGTGGCGAACCCCGAGAGGCCGAAACGCTTGAGGTCGGCCGCGATCGCCCCGAAGTAGGTCGGGCCTGAGGCCACGTTGTTGCGGAGCAACCAGAGCGCGTTCACGCCCAGCGCCAGCACGGGTGCGGGCCAGAAGGGGCGCCTGTTCCTGTCCAGAACGCACCAGGCGAGCGTGGCGAGGATGAGCGCGAGCCCGATCGTGCGAAGGAACGGGAGGAACGCAAGGAGCGCCGCCGCGACGAGCAGCGTGGCGCGCGAAGGGCGATCGGTCGTGCGGGTCAAGACCAGGATCGCGGCCAAGGAACAGGCGAGGTAGGGGAACTCGCTGACGACCTCGGTCGCATGCAGCAGCGCGTAGGGGCTGCTCGCGACGAGAAGTCCGACCAGGAGGCCGCCCGCTCCGGGCCCATCGCGCACTGCGAGCCGCACGACGAGAAAGATCGCGCAGAGGGCGATGGCCAGGACGATCAGCTTGGCGCCGACGACGGCGTAGGGCGAGATCCACGTCAGAGGGACGAGAAGGATCGGGAGCCCCGGCGGGCGCAGTGTCTGCAAGGGCTCGCCGGGACGGTCGAGCTCTCGATAGCCGTGAAACGTCGCGAGCGACCGGGCGCCGAACAGGTACTCGGGGGAATCGGGCTCCAGGAGGGAAAATCCGTTCAATCTCAGGGCAGCCAACAGAGCGAACGCCGCGAGGAGCGCCGCCAGGCCCCACTTGGTTGCGTCGAAACGGGTGCGCACGCGCCTCAGGCCACCGTCACGCGCACCAAGGTCAACTCCGACAGGCGGGCCACGACGGAATCGCCCGCGACGAGAGGGCCGACCCCCGAGGGCGTTCCCGTGAACAGCAGGTCGCCGCGCTCTAAGGTGATCCACGAGGAGGCGTAGGCGACGAGCGCGGCCACACCATGGAGCATCTGCCCGATCGAGCCCTCCTGGCGGCGCGCGCCGTTGACGTCGAGAGTCAACGCGAGGGCCGAAACGTCGCCCGCGTCTTCTCGCGGGACCACGTCAGAAACAGGGGCCGAACCATCGAAGCCCTTGGAGAGGTCCCAGGGCTCACCCTTCTTTTTGGCTTCGGCCTGGAGATCGCGCAGCGTCAGGTCGAGGCCGACCGCGTACCCGAGCACGTGCTCCATGGCGGCGTCCACGGGGATCGCCCTGCCGGAGCGCCCGATCACGACGACGAGCTCGACTTCGTGGTGGACCTGGCCCATTCCCGTGGGGAGGGTCACGATCCCGCCGTCGTGGACCAGGGCCGAGGGCGGCTTCAAGAAAAGGACGGGGGGGACCAATCGCGCGTTCCCCATTTCCGCGTTGTGCTCGGCGTAGTTGCGTCCGACGGCGAGGATTTTGCCGACGCGCAGGCGCTCGCCCGACCCCTTCATGACGACATAGGGTTCGGAAGCAGGCTGCTCGAGCCCCGGCTTGTGAGGCCAGAGGTGCCAGGTTCCGTGCGCCGTCGCCACGAGCCGGCCGTTGGCGTCTCTCGCCTCGCCCTGAACGAACGCGATTGAGCGCCCGCGGCGCGCGACCTTGCCTGTTGCGGTCAGCGTTCCTTCGTGCGCGCCGGCGACGAACTGGATCGACAGCCCGGTCGTGGCGCACCACCATTCCTTCGGGATCGCCGAGATGACCGCCGCTCCCATCGCGCTGTCGAGCAGCGAGGACACGACCCCGCCGTGGGCGACCCCCCGGTTGTTGGTGTGGTGGCGGGCGAGTTCGATCGATGCTTCGGCTTCGCCGCCCTCCATGCGGGCGACGTGGACACCGAGATACTGGTTGAATGGTTCCAATATTTATTGAAATTACAGGGAAACTTTTAAAACAAGCGGCCTTTAATACCATGAATTCCTAAGATTAGACTAGGTAGAATGCATCCCGGCAGCGGCCAGCGCCGAAAAAACAAGTGGAGCCGCCATTCCGCCGATGCCGAAAAAACAAGCGGCCGCCAGCGCCAATACTAGGCCACAGGTCAAGAAATACAAAACAAAAATGTAACGCCTAAGCTTTTGCCGCCTGGCCAAAATAACCGCCAAAGCCTTTAAAACTAACGGCCGGAAAAACAAGAGATTATACTACCTCTGATGCAGTTCGCCAGCGGCCAACGCTGACAATACTAGCGGAACAACTTATTTGAAAAGTGTTGGACACCGCCGGCCACTACTTGTTTAAAAAGCTTCCCTTATGTTTTTGTTGCACGTTCTTGTGTTCTCTTGCGTTTTCGGTGTTTTCATGAAACACAACACGTGGCCCAAGACTACGGCTGACCCGCAAATCCAAGATTACGAAAACGCAAATCCGGATTTACGGGTCGAGGAAGCCGCGACAAGCTGCAACAAGCAAATCTGGACTTATGGGCTGTGGGCTCGTCGCTGCCTGCAGAAAAATTTGCCTTCGCGTGGACGCGCGCGGACCCGGAACCAGCTGGAACCAGCCCGAACCAGCCGGAACCAGCCGGAAACAGCCAGAACCAGGCGGAACCAGCCAGAACCAGCCAGAACCAACCAGAACCAACCATAACCAGCCAGAACCAGCCAGAACAGGCCAGAACCAGCCAGAACCAGCCAGAACCAGCCAGAACTAGCCATAACCAGCCAG
>JAQBEH010000106.1:0-6407 GCA_032124015.1 Acidobacteriota bacterium | reverse complement strand
GATCATGTGGTCGACGGGAGCCGGCTCGGATGTCATGAAGCGGATCGCCGCCCCGATGCTCGGCGGGATTCTCACCTCGTTCCTCCTAGAGCTCGTTGTCTACCCGGGAATCTTCGAGGTCTGGAAGGGACGACGCTTGCCGGTGCCGTGAAATCGCCTCGACACCAGCTGGGATGGTTCCTCACCGGCCTAGGGGCGGTGCTCATCGCCGGCCTGACACTGCTCCCTCAGCCGCGGGCGATCACCGCCGTGCCCTCGCCGCGATTCGTCCTCGACTGGGGATATTTTGCAGGCATCGACATCCTGCTCAACATCATGCTGTTCATCCCCATCGGAGTTGGACTCCGGCTCACGGGGTACTCCCGGAGAAGTGCGGTGGCAATCGCAGCGACGCTGAGCGGTGTCATCGAACTGCTGCAGGTCAGCGTGGTCGCCGGCCGCGACAGCAGCGTCCGTGACTTCCTGATCAACACACTGGGTGCGCTGATAGGAGTACTCCTGGCGGACGGTTGGAAACGGTGGGTGTTCTCCTCCCACGCCGGAACTCGCCGCCTGCTCTTCCTCGGTGCGGCCTTTTGGCTGCTCTTCTGTGCGGGGGAGGCAGCCCTGCTCGGGCGTGCATTTCCGCCGACGATTTGGTACGGCCAGTGGGCGCCGGACGAGGTGTTCCCAGCCACTTTCAGCGGTCATGTGCTCGCCGTGCGGTTGGACTCCCTGGACCTTCCCGAGGGGAGGCTCCCGAACTCCGACCGCGTACGCACCGCGCTGCGCCAGGATCACTGGGCTCTGACCGTGAACGCCACAACCGGTGAGCCGACCTCTGACCTGAGCTCGGTGTTCAGCATCTTCGACGGCGAGCAGCGCGAGATGCTCGTCGTCGGACAGCAGGGAATCGATCTGTTCGTCCGATATCGCACGCACGCTGCGACGGTGGGCCTCCGGTCGCCGTTGATCGTCCTTCCTGGTGCTTTCGCTCTCCCACCCGGCGAGCCTATTCGGATCTCGTTGTCGTTCGACCGGGGCCTGATCTCCTTGCGAACAACCGCGTCCGGGAAGACCCTCTCCCAGGCTGTACCCGTCACGCCCTCCCGGGGTTGGAGTCTCCTGATGCCATTCGAAGCCCCGATTCGTTCGCGCGCAGACCTGTGGAGCGGACTTTGGCTCGCGGCTCTGCTCTTCCCGACCGGCTATTGGATGGGGCGAGGGATCGGCACGTTCGAGGCCGTAGCCTTCGGTGGGTTGCTGCTCTTCCTCGGGATAGGGCTCACCCCGCTTTTGTTTCAGCTCCCGTCGGCTCGTCCGTGGGAATGGATCGCGGGCGCGGCGGGGCTCGGCACAGCCTGGTGGCTCGGGCGAGCCAGCCTAAGTTTAGGTCCCGGCCGGCGCGACGATTGAGGCAACCTACCGAAGGACCATGGCAGAATAGGCCGAGAACGGAGGGAGTGTCCGATGAAGGTTGTTCTATTCTGCGGCGGGCTCGGGATGAGGATCCGTGAATTCTCGGAGAACATCCCCAAGCCGATGGTTCCCATCGGCTATCGTCCGATCCTCTGGCACGTGATGAAGTACTACGCCCACTACGGTCACAAGGACTTTATCCTCTGCCTGGGCTACCGAAGCGACGTCGTCAAACAGTACTTTCTCGACTACAGTGAGTGCCTGTCGAACGATTTCATCCTTCCCGGAGGAGGGAATGCGGTTGAGCTCCTGGGCGTCGACATCCGCGACTGGAAGGTGACGTTCGTCGACACGGGCGTGAACGCGAATCTCGGTCAGCGCCTTCGTGCCGTCGAAGGGCACCTCAAAGGAGAAGAGACCTTCTTGGCGAACTATGCCGACGGCCTCAGCGACCTACCGCTTCCCGCGCAGATCGAGCATTTCGAAAAGAGCGGAAAGATCGCGAGCTTCGTCAGCATACGCCCTACCGTCAGCTACCATTACGTTTCGTATGAGCCGGGCGGGGATGTGACGGAGATAGGGGATGCGTCGATGACGCACACGAGGATCAACGGCGGTTTCTTTGTTTTTCGCCGTCGCATCTTCGACTACATCAAAGACGGTGAAGAGCTCGTGGTGGAGCCATTCCAGCGCCTCATCGCGGAGCGGCAGCTGGTGACGTATCCGTATGACGGCTTCTGGATGTCGATGGACACGTTCAAGGACAGACAAAAGCTCGAAGAGTTGCAGATTGCCGGCCACGCCCCCTGGCAGGTGTGGGCGACGTCGAAGGGGGCTCCCTGAGCCTCGAGCGGCTCGGACCTCCCGGGGCCGAAAACATAGGGTGAAAGGCACTTACACGATGAAAGTTCTTGTCACAGGCTCCCAAGGGTACATCGGGGCGGTTCTGTCGCCGCTGATCAGCAAGGCGGGCCACGATGTCCACGGAATCGACACCGACCTTTACCGGCGCTGCACTTATGGTGGATCGATGCCCGACATCCCGTGGGTTCAGAAGGACATTCGCGAAGTCGAGCTGTCCGACCTTCGTGGGTTCGACGCCATCATCCATCTCGCCGCGCTCTCGAACGATCCCCTGAGCGACCTGAACCCGGAACTGACCATGGAGATCAATCATCGCGCATCGGTTCGTCTCGCGACGCTCGCGAAGCAGGCCGGTGTGAAGCGATTCCTCTTTTCGTCGTCTTGCAGCACCTACGGGGCCGCAGGCGAGGAGATGCTCACCGAAGCAGCGAAGTTCAACCCGGTCACCGCCTACGCCGAGTCGAAGGTCTTCGTCGAGCGTGATGTCTCGAAATTGGCCGACGGCGCATTCAGTCCGACCTATTTGCGCAATGCGACCGCCTACGGGGTATCCGCCCGCATTCGCTTCGACCTGGTGCTCAACAACTTGGTGGCGTGGGCCCACACCACGGGTCGGATCTTCGTGAAGAGCGACGGGACGCCGTGGAGACCGATCATCCACATCGAGGATATCTCTCGAGCGTTTCTTGCGATCCTCGAGGCGCCGCGCGAGAAGAGCCACAATGAGGCGTTCAACGTCGGACGGAACGAGGAGAACTACCGCGTCCGGGAGCTCGCGGAATTCGTCGGCGAAACGGTTCCGGGATGCCATATCGAGTTCGCGACCGACGCCGGCCCCGACAAGCGCTCGTACCGGGTCAATTTCGGGAAGTTCGCCGCGGCCTTCCCGAACGCCGGGCTCCGATGGACGGCCCGCGCCGGGGTCGCCGAACTCTACGAATCCTACCGGAAGGCGAATTTCACGCGCGAGGAGTTCGAAGGCCCCCGGTTCAAGAGGATCGACCATGTCAAGTCTCTGATCGCATCCGGCGATCTAGGGGCCGATTTGCGGTGGACCAAGGCCGACGTTGAGCCTCGTGCGTGACGGCGTTGCGCCCCAGGTTCATGCGTGACTAAACTTGCGACCGAAAGTGAGAGGGCATCTTGATTTTCACTGAAACCAAACTGAAGGGCGCCTACATCATCGACCTCGAACGCCGGGAAGACTCGCGCGGCTATTTCGCGCGTGCGTTCTGTCAAAATGAATTTCAGGCGCACGGACTGAACCCGGTGATCGCCCAAGCCAACGTGGCTTTCAACGTGAAGAAAGGCACGCTGCGTGGGATGCACTTTCAGTATCCGCCCGCACCGGAGTCGAAACTCGTGCGCGCCGTTCGAGGGGCGATTCTGGACATCATCGTGGATGCGCGGCCTGAAAGTCCGACCTACCTCCAGCACATTGCCGTGGAGTTGAACGAAGACAACGGTCGCGCCCTCTACGTGCCGCCACGCTTCGCCCATGGGTATCAAGTTTTGCGGGACAAGACGGAAACCAGCTATCAGGTTGGCGAGTTCTACACGCCCGGAGTCGAAGGCGGCTTGCTCTACAACGACCCGCGATTAGGACTGGAGTGGCCGCTGCCGGTCACTGAGATTTCCGATAAAGACAAAGTGTGGAAGCCATTGAGCGAAATCGAGCCTGAATTCAAACGCCGCATGAGTTCTTGAAGCCGGCACTGCCCTAGGCGCCTCACGACGCCTTTCAGGACGAAAAAATGATCCTCGTTGATAACGCACTGAAAGCTCGAGAAGAGCAACACAAGCCCATCCGCGTGGGGATGCTCGGCGCCGGCTTCATGGCCCAAGGACTAACCAATCAGATAACCAATAGCGTGCCCGGTATGACGATGGCGGCGGTGTACAGCCGGCAGCCCCAAAAGGGTCTTCACATCTACAACTATGCCGGCTTGAACGACGTGACAGTCGCAAACACGCAGTCTGAATTGAATGACGCGATCCGTGCCGGCAAGCCGGTCGTGACCGAAAACGCGATGCTGCTGGCGCAGTCCGAGAACCTGGATTTGATCGTGGACACGACCGGCTCCGTCGAGTTCGGCGCGCAGGTTGCGTTGGAGGCGTTCAAGCACGGCAAAGACGTGGTGATGCTCAACGCGGAGATCGACGCGACCATCGGCCCGATTCTCCAAACCTATGCCGCAAAGCATGGCGTGATTCTGTCTGCGTGCGACGGTGACGAGCCGGGGATTCAGGTCAACTTGTACCGGTGGATCAAAGGATTAGGGCTGACGCCGCGCGTGATGGGGAATATCAAAGGGCTTCAAGACCCCTATCGGAATCCGACCACGCAAAAGGGTTTTGCCGAAAAATGGGGACAGAACCCGGCGATGGTCACGAGTTTCGCGGACGGCTCGAAGATAAGTTTCGAGCAAGCCATCGTTGCCAACGCGACCGGCCTTGTGGTGAAAACACGTGGCATGTCGCGGGGCGCCGAGTACAAAGACGACGTGATGAAGATAGGCCGGCTCTACGACATCGAAGAGCTTCGACGGCTGGGCGGGGTCGTGGATTACGTCGTCGGCACCCCTCTTACGAAGGTCTATTGTCTGGCGGAACACCCGGATCCCAAGCAACGACACTACCTCAGCTTGTACAAGATGGGAGAAGGTCCGCTTTTCCCGTTCTTCATTCCCTATCACTTGGTTCACTTCGAGGTGCCGAACGGTATCGCACGCGTGGCGCTGTTCCGCGATAGCGTCGCCAAGCCGCTTGCCGGACCGGTCGTTGAGGTCTGCGCTGTGGCCAAGCGCGATCTGAAGGCAGGCGAGACCCTCGATGACTACGGCATGTACATGACCTACGGCGAAGCGGTCAACACCGACGAGATGTGCCGCGAGCGCTATTTGCCGGAAGGTCTCGTCGAAGGCTGCAAACTGCATCGCAACATCAACAAGGACGCCGTTATCACGTACGGCGATGTGGAGCTTCCGCCCAACCGACTCGCGGATCGATTACGCGCCGAGCAGTACCGGCATTTTCGAGGCGAGACGTGGTTGGAGAAGCAGCTTGACACGATGCTGAAATAACCAGCTCACACCGGCTGGGGCAGAAATCTGCGCAGCAGACTCAGTTCCTTAGGCCCCTAGTCAAGCCGGAACCGCACCCTGGGCTCAGGCCAAGTCCAATAACCTCTTCCACGTGCCCTGGAACTCGGTCCCTGGAGCGCGTCGACGGTCGGGAGCGACCCTTTCAGATGAGCTATGCACCGCGTCACGGACAGGCGTTCGTCGGTATGCGCTGCACGCCTGACGAGTCCTGGCCGTAGGTCCCCACGCCGCACGAACTCTGCGCCCGGACTATGTAGTAGTAACCGTCACTCGGCGCCGGATCTGAGCGATTGTCGTTATAGCTCGCCGTCCCATGATCGTTGGACAGGCAGGTCGCGTTCGCAGTTCCACCCGAAACGAGGCTGGACAACGTCGACGACGCGATGTCGTAGACTGCCCCACTCACGGCGGTCCAGCTCAGCTTTGTGGGCTGCCGGCGGTCGATGAGGACCCCCTGGATTTCGGCCGGCGGTGGAACGGGAATTCCGACACAACCTCCGCCTTGACATGAATCTCCCGTCGTACAGGCGTTGTTATCGGTGCACGTCGCTCCGTCTGCTGCGTTCGGGTTGGAGCAGAGCCCGGTTCCCGTATCGCAGACGCCGGCGACATGGCACTGATCGCTGGCCGTGCAGACCGTCGCCGTCCCTGGGGTACAGGTGCCCGCCTGGCAGGTGTCGCCATTCGTGCAGGCATTGCCGTCCGTACACGAGGTCCCGTCGGTGGCGATCGGACTGGAGCAAACGCCGGTTCCGGTGTCACAGACTCCGGCGACATGGCACTGATCGCTGGCCGTGCAGACCGTCGCCGTCCCTGAGGTGCACGTGCCCGCCTGGCAGGTGTCGCCGGTAGTGCAGGCGTTGTTGTCGGTACACGTCGCTCCGTCTGCTGCGTTCGGGTTGGAGCAGAGGCCGGTTCCGGTGTCGCAAACGCCCGCGACGTGGCATTGATCCGAAGCGGTGCAGACGGTTGCCGTCCCTGGGGTGCACGAGCCCGCCTGGCAGGTGTCGCCGGTAGTGCAGGCGTTGTTGTCGGTACACG
>JAQBEH010000105.1:0-31911 GCA_032124015.1 Acidobacteriota bacterium | reverse complement strand
GTGGTCCGGTCGGGCGCTCGCTCCGATCTCGCCTTGATGAAATTCTTCCACACCGCCATCAAGTTGGCCCGGCCGATGATCGACTCGAGCCGCCTCCCGAAGGCGATCGTCTCCCGCTTGTGATCGGAGCATGTGTGGCGTAGCAGCTGGTGCAACTGGTCGTTCGGAAACATCGCCAGATCTCTTCTCAGCGCTTCCGGCGACCGCGGCGTCCCCTTGGGGCCGCGCACGGGATTCGGAAACGCCTGCAGCACGACACGAGCTCCGATCGTCTCCTCGCGCAGAGCCACCGGGTAGTCGGTCCGCCCGTCGGTGCGGAGCACGAGCCGATCGGCCTCCGAAAGATGAGAAATCAGGCTTCGAACTGAACGTTGGATGCTCTCGACGTACGATCGGTTCACGCGCACCGTCGTCCCGTCTTCGGGCTTCCGGTCGGGACGGCGCCCACTTCCCCTGTGCGGAGCAGGATCCGTGTCGTACACGTACCGCGACGTCGCGCCTACCGCGGTCCCGATTCCAAGGGCGCGGTCTTGGCGGCCGACGAAGGTCTCGAAGTGGTCATGGACGACGGGCTCGGACAGAGCCGGGAGCTGCTCGCCACACCACGCATGGAAGAGGATCGCGTGCCGGCCGAGGCGCTCGGCCTGGCGGGTGACGCTGGTCTTGGCGCAGTGGACCGAGCGGGCGAGCTGCCGGTGGCACGAGCACGCGGCCAGGCCGGAGGCAACGGCGACGAGGAGCTCGGGGCGTTTGAGGTAGTAGGTCGTCGAAAACGTCTGGCGGGAACACGTGCGTTCGCAATCGAGGCAGAGAAAGCGCGGGATCCGCTTCGGCGAGTTCTTGGTGCGGTAGGAGCCGTTGCGATGGAAGCCCTTTCCACGCGACCGGTGGGCGCGACATTCCCGCCATGGACAAAAGGGCGGCATGAATCGCGAGGGATGCACGTTATGGACGGGCTGTTTCGGCCAGCGCATATCCGGCCGGTGGAGCAAGCAGAAGGCCGAGCGGAAAACGACGAAATGCAGCGGCTTCGTCGTCCGCTGAGTGTCCGTACCGTCCGGATGCGGACGCTGCCGACCCTCATTCAATCAACAAGCTTGCGGCCACCGTGGAATCGGCCGAGGTGGGGCGCCCGCTGGCCGTCGCGGTAGAGCTCCGCGATCAGCTCCCGCGTTTCGGCCGACTTGTGGCTGAGGAAGAAGGTGTTGATCCCGTACTGGTCGGCGACCTGCTCGTACGGCACGCCGCCCGCCATCACCCGGCGGTAGAACAGGAGACTCTCCGGCGTGTGGTTCTGCCGTCGATGAAGGTCTTGCGCGTCGGGGCAACCTACGACCGCAAAGGGCCACCTGTCCAACGCGGCAAGGGACGAGATTCGTTTCGATACCCCGCTTCGGGAAGAAAACCAATTTGCTACTCTGCCGTCGTGCCGCTCATTTCGCAGATCCTACTCGTGGCGGCACGAGGGGAGCGGAACGGATGGACATCGGCATCGTCAAGGAGACGTACGTCGGCGAGACGCGCGCCCCGCTGATCCCGTTCGCGGTCGGCGAGCTGGTCCGGCAAGGGAACCGCGTCGTGATCCAATCCGAGGCGGGAGCGGCCTCCGGATTCGACGATCAATCCTACCTGGAGATGGGCGCCACCATCGCCTACTCGACCGACGAGGCCTACGCGCGCTCCGAAATCCTGCTCAAGGTCTTGCCGCCCTCCTGGGAGGAGTACGAAAGACTGGAGGACAGCCAGATCCTCTTCTCGTTTTTGGCGCTCTCGCATTCCACAAAGAAGAGCATGGAGCTACTGCTCGACCGCAAGGTCACCGCGATCGGCTTCGAGGCCATCGAAGAACCGGGAGGCAACCGGCCGGTGCTCACCGCAATGAGCGAGATCGCCGGCCGGCTGGTCGTGCCGATCGCGGCGCACTACCTTCAGGCGCAGCATGGCGGCCGGGGGCTTCTCCTCGGCGGCATTCCGGGTGTCCCTCCGGCGGCGGTGGTCGTTCTGGGAGCCGGCACGGTGGGCACGAACGCCGCGCTGTACGCGGCCGCCATGGGTGCGCACGTGATCGTGCTCGATCGCGACGTGGCCCGCCTGCGCACCCTCATCGAGCGTAGCCGCAACACCATCGTCACCGCGACGTCGAGCCCCTACAACCTCCAGCGGTTCGTTCCCATCGCCGATGTGCTCATCGGCGCCGTGTTCATCGAGATGGAAAGTACGCCGCACCTCCTGGACGACGAACTCGTGGCCCGCATGCGCCCCGGCTCGGTGTTCCTGGACGTCGCCATCGACCAGGGTGGCTGCTCGACGACCTCCCGGCCCACCTCGATCTTCGATCAGGTTTACGTCGAGAAGGGCGTGATCCACTTCTGCGTCCCCAACATCCCGGCGCTCGTCCCCAGGACCGCGACCGTGGCGCTGTCGAACATGCTGCTGCCGTACGTCGAGCAGATCACGAAAATCGGCCCCGAGGCGGTCCTGAGGGAGGGAGGCATCCTGGCCCAGGGCTTTTACACTCGCGACGGTTTTTGCCTGCAGCGCAAAATCGCGGAACCGCTCTCGCTGCCATTTCGGGAGGTCGCATCATGACCTCGCGACCGGAGGCGGCGGAACCGTCGCCCGTGCGGATCAACCCCGCATTCCTGCGGATCTTTCACGACAAGCTGGTCACGGCCGAGACCGCGCTGCGCGCCGTCAAATCCGGCGACCACGTCTACGTTCATCCCGGTTGCGCGACACCCGCACGGCTGCTCGACGCGCTCGTCGCGCGGGCCGGAGAACTCGAAGACGTCAAGATCGTTCACCTGATGTCGGTCGGTCGCGCCGAGTACGTCCGCCCCGGAATGGAAAAGCACTTCCGGCACGTCGCGCTCTTTTGCGGCAAGAACGTCCGCGAGGCGGTCAACGCGGGACGCGCCGATTACGTCCCCATCTTCCTGTCCGAGGTCCCGAGGATCTTCCGGAGCGGCCACCTGCCCCTGGATGTGGCTCTGATCCACGTTTCGCCTCCGGACGAGCACGGCTTTTGCAGCTTCGGCGTCGGCGTCGAGTGCACCAAGGCGGCCGCGGACGCTGCCCGTGTCGTCATCGCGCAGGTCAGTCCCTCGATGCCGAGGGTGTTGGGAGACAATTTCATCCACGTCCGGAAGATCACGCATTTCGTGGAGTCGCACGACCCTCTGACGGAGCTCCCGCGCGTGGGGAAGGCGCCCGCCTTCGAGGATATCGGCAAAAACGTCGCCTCGTTGATCGAGGACGGCGCCACGCTGCAGCTGGGCATCGGCGGGATCCCCGACGCGGTGCTGCAATTCCTGCGCGACCGCAGGCACCTCGGCGTGCACACCGAGATGTTCTCCGACGGCATGGTCGAACTCGTCGAGGAGGGCATTGTCACCAACGAGAAAAAAACGCTACACCCGGGCAAGATCGTGGCGTCCTTCGTCCTGGGGACTCGGCAACTGTTCGATTTCATCCACAACAACCCGATCATCGAGTTCCACCCCAGCGACTACGTCAACGACCCCTTCGTCATCGCGCAGAACGACAACATGGTGGCGGTGAACTCCGCCATCGAGGTGGACCTGACCGGCCAGGTCTGCTCGGATTCGATCGGGGACACGATCTACTCGGGCTTCGGCGGCCAGGTGGACTTCATCCGTGGCGCAGCGCGCGCCAAGAACGGACGGGCCATCATCGCCTTGCGGTCGACGGCCAAGGACGAGACGGTCTCGCGGATCAGCACGGTTCTCGAAGAGGGCGCCGGTGTCGTGACCTCGCGCGCCGACGTCCACTACGTCGTCACGGAGTTCGGCGTGGTCGACCTATTCGGCAAGACGCTGCGCGAGCGCGCCAAGGCGCTGATCGGCATCGCGCACCCCAAGTTCCGCGAAGAGTTGGAAGCGGGAGCAGCCCGGCGTCGCCTACTCTAGATCTTGGAAAAGGGGACACTCCCCTTTTCCAAGATTTAGATTCCCGCGGCACACTCGTTGACCGCGTTGACGGCATACCAGAACGACTCGCCGGGAAGCAAAGTCACGTCCGAATCGGTGTAGGCGTTGACGGCCGTGCTTGCGTGCGTTCGCGGCACGCACGGACCTGCGCTCGCCGCGCACCGCAACACCCGATAGCCGGGCGCGGCTAGGTCCTCCCAGCTCAGGAGTGGGTTCCCGTTTGTCGTGCGCGAAAGCTCGAGCGAACCTCCCACGGGATCGATCCGCGAGTCGGACGGGACGGGACCGAAACGGATCGCGAGCGACGTTTGGGTCGGATCGAGGGGCGCATTGGAAGTTCTCTTTCCGTTGCAAGGGTTGGAGTCCTTGAACGAGAGGCCGCCCCGCACCGTGACGCCCCCGGACACCAGGGGCGCAGCGATCGTGGTCGGCCGTTCCTCCACGACGCGAGCCGCCAACCGGTACGAGTGCTCGGGTTCGAGGGCGATGTCCACCGGAAAGGCGCTCCGGCGGTTCCGGGTCGAGGTCGTCCGCTCGAGAGCGCCGCCCGCGACGAGTTTCGGATGCGCCGGATCGGTCACATCCCACAAGGAGATGTTCCTGCTTTCCCCGCCGCCGCAGGAAGCAGGCGCGTCGAGCTGCCCGTCGAGGAGAATCTCTTTGACGACGATCCGATAGCTCGCGCCCAACGTGTCGAACGCGAGCCCCGTGAACCAATCCGCCTGCGGCGAGGCGACCGGCTCGGGGAGGGCTGTGGGTCCGGGGAGGGCGAGCCGGCCGGCGGACGTCGTGAGGCGCGGCGTCGCGAGCGGAATCGCCTCGTGCACGACGCCGCCGATGATGACATCGCCGCAACGGGTCACGGTGAGTTCGCGGTCGGCCAGCGCTTCGGGGGAAATGCCGCCGAGTGCGGGATTCACGCTCTTGTCGACGCGCCACGGGCCGTCGGCGGAGAGGCCCGGAAAATCGACGCTCACGTCGACGCGAGACGCATCCGGCAGGCCGAAGTGCAAGGTGTACTCGTTCTGGTTCAGATAGCCGTGGGAACTCGCCGTGAACTTCCGGCGCCGGTAGGTATGGGACCCGGCCGCCGCGCTGACCTCAACCGTGGCACCGTATTCTGTCTCGAGGCCCCGCGCGATCGTTCGCGAGTCCCGCACCGCGCGCACCCTCACGTATCGCTTGGCCGACGCCAGGGTCGCCGATGAATACGTCGTGTTCTCGTAGAGCCAGCCGTCACGACCCCAGTTCCCCAGGGCGCAGTCCAGGTCCCCATCCCGGTCCCAGTCGCCCCACGCGGGGGTCGCGGATTGAAGATCGGGCGACGGAATCGCGGACGTGGCGACGGTGAAATGGCGCGTGCCGTCCTCGACGAGCCTGTTGCGCCGGAACACGCCGCGCGTGGTGAAGTCGATGTCTCCATCGTTGTCCCAGTCCTCCGCCGACATCCCGAGATTGAGACCCGTCATCGGCTCGTCGACGATCCCCGCCTCCGCCTCGAAGAACGTGCCGTCGCCGCGATTCTCCCAGATGCGGACCCCCTCGTTCGAGTAGGCGGCGACGAGATCGAAATCGCCGTCGAGGTCGTAGTCGAAGAACATCGCCCCTTCATCGAGGGACCCCGCGAGGTCGATGCCGGAGGCGCTGGCGTCGAGCACTTTGAACCTCGCGACCGCCTCCGCGGAGACGTTTTGGTAGAGCACGCCGTTGGCGTAGAGGTCGACGTCGCCGTCGCCGTCCGCGTCCACGAACTGAGCCCCCTCCGGGCGCCGAGTCCCTGGCGGGTTGTCGAGGCCCGCCGCCTCGCTCGATTCGACGAACCGGTAGACGCCTTGCGGTCCGGCCGGGCCCTGGTTCAACAAGAAGAAATTGCCCGGACCGCCCTCCCAGCCTGGATAGGCCGGAACGAACAGGTCCAGGTTGCCGTCGCCATTGACGTCGGCCCAGCAGAGGGTCTCGCCGTTGCCGTAAGGCTGCACGTCGACGATCGCAGGGTCGGCAGCGACGTCAACGAAGTTCGCTCCGGCGCCGACGTTGTGAAGGAGATGCATACGGTCGTCGCCCCAAGCCGGAACCCGCGGCGACGTGGCGATGTCGGGGAGTCCGTCATTGTCGTAGTCGCCGAACGAGAATCCGTAGCGGCGTTCCGCGAGGGGCATCACGTTCGAGAGGTCTGCCGCGAACTGCCAGTCCGTTCCGCCGACGTTCCGCCAGAGACTTCCGGTCCAGCCCGTGACGACGTCGGTGAAGCCGTCGCCGTCGTAATCGCCAAAGGAGATTCCCATGGTCCCGCCGAAGTTCACGCCGTCCGGGTAGCTCGCGCTCGTGAAGAGCGAGAGCGGAACCTCGACGGGCGCGTCCAAGGTGCCGGCGACGGCATGTCCGGCGAGGAGAATCGCCAGGACCGAGGAGACGACGGCACGACCCATGAATGCTCTCCACTCCTTTCCCGTGGCTGGGAGGACCTGAAGGTACGGCGAGTGGGGGGTGCGGGCCAAGGGCGGTGAAGCGACCCGCCGTTTCGCCTATTTCAGCCCGTCCACGACGTAGAGGTCGGTGAGGAGCTTGGCGGTCGAGAGGACCCAGTACTTTCCGTTCGACGTGATCGCGACCGTGGCGTAGCGCAATCCCGCGCTGTCGGTGGGCGCGATGGTTAACCACGGCGTGCGGCTTCCCGTGGCGAGGTCGAGGCGCACGATCGGGATCGGGATCGAACTGCCGCCGCTGAACAGCGCCGCCCCATCGTCCGTCCACGCGAGCGGAATGTCGTCCGGACCCAGTCCCGGAATGGGCAGCGGTTCGCCGCCGTCGATCGGCCAGCGCGTCGGCGTCCCGTTCGCGTCTTGGAGGACGACGTACCTGCCGTCCGGCGAGACCGGGGGTGCGCCGAAAAACGTCCAGTTGACGCCCGGGGCGCCGAACGGCTTCGCCGCTCCGCTCGCCACATCGCAGACGAAGCCGCGGGAAGGCTCGGAGCCTCGACGTCCCGCGACGACGACCCGCTTGCCGTCCGGAAGCCAGACGGGAATCGATTCGTAGCTGATGCCGTCTGGGTTGGGGATCGTGCGCGTCGGTCCCATGCCGAGCGGTGAGACGATTATCGACTTCGCGTCGGCCGGCTGGACGAGGGCGAGGGAGCCGTCGGGAGAAATCGCCATGCCCTCACCCGCGGAGAGCCTCGTCGCGCCCGGCCGGTCCGCGCGCACGAGGTAGGTCTCGTAGTCCTTGGGGAGGTTGTTGATCACCAACGCCGCCCGCCCATCGGCGGCGATGGCCCGAGCCATCGAGGATTCGCCCGAGACGATCAGTGGACGCGCCTCGGTGAATCCGAAGAGCAGGGCGAGCGCCTGCCGTTCCGGCCGGTTGCTTCCGAGGAGAACACGCCCGTCCGCAGCGACGTCGAACAGCTCGATCGGCGTGATGCTCGGATAGATGACGCGCTCGTGACCGGCGAGGTCGACCGCGCGCAACGCGAACTCGTCGTTGCCGCGCGCTCCCGTGAACCACACCTCTTGACTTCCGGGCGAAAACGCCAAGCCACGGACCGACCCGAAATCCGCGGCCAGCGTGGTCTTGTGGCCGGACCGGTCCACGACGGCAACGTCACCGCGATCGTCGGCATAGGAGGGGTGGTCGGTAAAGGCGATGCGCTCGCCGTCTTGTGAGATGCGAATGTCCGCGATGTACCCGGTGGTCTTGTCGAGGATGGTCCCGACCGGATATTCGAGCTGATCGAAGCCATCCACCCGGCGGACAATCGCGAGTTCCGATCCGTCGGGCGACCAGTCGGCTGCGCGAACGCGCTCCAAGACCTCGCGCGGGCTTCCACCCAGAAGCGACGTGCGGGCGAGTGTGCCCTCCCCCATCCAGCCCGCGTACGCGAGCCCGAGCGCCACCGCCATCTCGCCGGCCTTGGAGATGGACAGCAACTCGGCGGGAGGGAGGGCGATCGGCGTGGCGTCGGGCGACTCGACGCGCGCGAGATAGAGCTTGACGGGAGGCCCGTCCCACGAGGCGCCGTAGACGATCGTGCGGCCGTCGGGTGCAAACCGCGCGGTGCGCATCATGCCGCGGGAAAACGTCACACGGTGGAATGCGACGCCCGACGCCGCCTCGGCGCCGGAGTCCCGGTGCGCGAGCCACCACCCCGTGGCGCCGGCGGCGACGATTGCGACGAGGGCGATCGCCGCGAGGACGGGGGTCCTCGCCGTCCGCACGGGCTCTACGGGCGCCGGCTTTTCATCCTCGGCGGCGTCGTCCAAGAACAGGCTGGCATCACCGGCATCACGAAGGCGTCTTTTGGGGTCCTTCTCGAGGCAGCGCCGGAGCAGTCTCCGCGTCGAGGCCGGGCATGTGGCGGGGAGCTTCTCCCAGTCGGGCTCGCCCGTCACGACCGCGGCGAGCACATCGGTGATGGTCGGGCCGTCGAAGACCTTCGCTCCGGTCAACATCTCGTAGAGGACACAGCCGAACGCCCACAGGTCGGTTCGCCTATCGACGACCTGTCCGCGCGCCTGCTCGGGACTCATGTACGAAGCGGTGCCCAAGATCATCCCGGCGACGGTTCCCGCCGACGTCACCGTCGCCAACCGCTCCGAGGCCGGCGCTGCGCTCTCGAGCGCCTTTGCCAAACCGAAGTCGAGCACCTTGAGCTGGCCTTCCGGGGTGCGCTTGACGTTGGCCGGCTTCAGGTCGCGGTGGATCACGCCGCTGTCGTGCGCCGTTTCGAGCGCGGCGGCGATCTGCCTTCCGGCGTCCAACGCGTCGCGAACCGGCATCGGCCCTCGCGCGAGGACCTGCGAGAGGTCCTCGCCGCGCACCAACTCCATCGCGAGGAAACGCACGCCCCCAGCATCGGGGAACCCGTAGATCGCTGCGATGTTGGGGTGGTTGAGCGAGGCCAGCACCTTGGCTTCGCGCTCGAACCGCGCCATCCGCTCCGGCTCTTCGGCGAACGCGGGCGGGAGCACTTTGATCGCGACCTCGCGGTCGAGGGTCGTGTCGACGGCCCGCCACACCTCGCCCATCCCTCCCTCACCGATCTTGTCGACGAGACGGAAATGGAGCAGCGAGAGTCCGGGTGTCAGATTCATCGCCGGGGATTGTAGCGAGTGCGAGGAAAAGCGAGTCGGAAATCGTCGCTCTCGATCCCGGCGATCGTGTCAGCAGGTGTACCCGTCGGCCTCGACGATCCGCGCTGCGATGGCGTCGTGCAGTTTCGCGCGGTCCACCGGGTCGTGTTTGGCGAGCCGGCGCAGCCCGGCAAGCATCGTCTTCAACTCGTCGCCCACAGCGACGCCGGCGAGAATGTTGCGCCCCCACACGGCGACACGGTCCATCGCATCGTGCGTGTACAGCGTGACCATGTCGGCCATGCCGGCGGCGGCATCAACCCCGTCCCGCTTCGCCTTCTTGCAGGCGCGCAACAGGCCGGATTCGCACGCGTAGATCTCGATGGCGATGTCGGCCGCGTCGGAGAGCACCTCCTGCAGTTCCTTCAACCCCGGGCCCGCCTTTTGCGCGGCGAAGCCCAGAGTCGCGAGCATCGTCTTTTTCATGGACGCGACGAGCTTCGCCTCGTTCTCGAGGAATCCGGGCTCGCCCAGTTCGGCAAAGGCGGGCGGCCCGAGCAGTTCGTCGGCGACCTTTTTCGCTGCCGGGAAGAACGCGAGCTGCTTCTTCAGCGCCTTGCGAAGCAGCATGCCGGGAATCAGCATCCGGTTGATCTCGTTGGTCCCTTCGAAGATCCGGTTGATCCTCTCGTCGCGGTAGATCCTCTCCAGGGGGTAGTCCTCGCAAAACCCGTACCCACCGAGGGATTGCAACCCTTCGTCGGCGGCGAACGCAAGGACCTCGCTCCCGAAGACTTTGATCATCGAGCACTCGATCGTGAATTCTTCGATCGTCTCGACCGTCGTGCGATCGTAGTGGGGATCGGCGTGATCGAGGCCCGCAATCGCCCGGTCGATCAGGCCCGCGGTCCGGTAGACCATCGACTCGGCGACGAACGTGCGCGCGGCGATGTCGGCGAGCTTGGCGCGGATCAGGCCGAAGTCCGACAGCGGCTTCCCGAACTGCTGGCGCTGCTTGACGTAGGGAACGACCGCTTCGAGCGTCACCTTGCACCCGCCGACCGTGCCGGCCCCGAGCTTGAACCGGCCGACGTTGAGGATGTTGAAGGCGACGACGTGCCCTCTGCCGATTTCGCCCAACACGTTGCCGACGGGGACCGGGGCGTTCTCGAAGACCATCGGGCACGTCGACGAGCCCTTGATCCCCATCTTGCGCTCCTCGGCCCCGATCGACAGGCCGGGCGTGTCGCGCTCCACGATGAACGCGGTGAACTTGCGACCGCCCACCTTCGCAAAAACGATGAACAGGTCGGCGAAGCCGGCGTTCGTGATGTACTGCTTGGAGCCGTTCAACAGGTAGTGCTTCCCGTCCGCGTCGAGCACGGCGGTGGTGGCGGCCGCCAAGGCGTCGGATCCAGAGCCGGGCTCGGTGAGGGCGTAGGCTCCGATGATCTCGCCCGTGGCAAGCCTGGGGAGGTACTTGGCTTTCTGCTCGTCGGTGCCGAAGTAGACGATCGGGAGCGTCCCGATCCCCGAATGCGCACCGTGGGTCACGTTGAAGCTTCCCGACCAGGCCAACCCTTCCGCGACGAGCATGACGGTCGCCTTGTCGGCTCCCATGCCGCCGTAGGCTTCAGGAACGTCTACCGAGAGGAGGCCAGCTTCACCCGCGGCCTTGATCATCGCGACGTTGAGCCCTTTGTCCTTGCCGTACTCGTACGCCTCGGTATGCGGCTTGACGCTGCGCTCGTAGAATTCGCGCACCGTGTCGGCGATCATCCTCTGGGTCTCGTCGAAGTCCTCGGGGGTGAAGACGTCGTCGGGGTCGGTGGCCTCGAGCAGGAACTGGCCGCCGGTCGGGTAGGATTTCTCCTGAAGCATCGCGTTCTCCTCAGAGGGCCTCGAAAATGCCGGCGGCCCCCATACCGGTCCCAATACACATGGTCACCATGGCGTAGCGTCCCTTGCGGCGGCGCAGTTCGCCAAGCGCCGTGGCAGTCAATTTAGACCCGGTACAACCGAGCGGGTGCCCGAGCGCGATGGCGCCGCCGTTGGCGTTGACGCGCGGGTCGTCGGGTTCCAAGCCGAGCCCCGCGAGCACCGCGAGCGACTGCGCCGCGAACGCCTCGTTCAACTCGATGACGTCGATCTGGTCGAGCTTCAGACCCGTGCGTGCGAGCAGCTTCGGCACCGCGGCGACCGGCCCGATGCCCATGATCTCCGGAGGCACGCCGGCGACGGCGTAGCCGACCCATCGCGCCAGCGGTGTCAGGCCGAGCTGTGCCGCGATCTCCGGGGTCGTCATCAGAACCGCGGCGGCGCCGTCGGTCATCTGGCTCGAGTTCCCCGCGGTGACCGTGCCCCCCGCCTTGAACGCCGGCTTGAGCTTGGCGAGGGCCGCAGCCGTCGTGCCGGCCCGCGGGCCCTCGTCACGGTCGAGGACGAACTTCTTGACGACGGGCCTGCCGTTGGCATCGGGCTCGGCGACCTCCACGTCGACGGCCACGATCTCTTCGTCGAATCGGCCCTCGGCTTGGGCGGCGAGCGCCTTGCGGTGGCTCGCACACGCGAACCGGTCCTGGTCCTCCCGGGAGATCTTGTCGCGCTCGGCGAGCCGCTCGGCGGTGAGGCCCATGTTCAGGTAGGTGCCGGGCTGGTTGGCCGCCATGCGCGGGTTCGGCAGGTACCGCACGCCGCCCATGGGAACGAGCGTCATCGATTCGACGCCGCCGGCGATCACGATGTCGCTCTGCCCGGAAGCGATCTCGAGCGCACCGAGGTTGATCGTCTCGAGACCCGAAGAGCAGAACCGGTTGACGGTCATGCCGGGCACCGAATCCGGGAGCCCCGCGAGGAGCGCGACGTTCCTGCCGACGTTCAACCCTTGCTCCCCTTCGGGCATGGCGCATCCCAGGATCACGTCGCCGATGCGCGCGGGGTCGAGCGCCGGGGACTTGGCGAGGATCGCGCGGATCACCGCGGCGCCTAAATCGTCGGGCCGGGTCTGCCGGAAGGCGCCCTTCTTGGCGCGACCGCCGGGAGTCCGGAGCGCGAGGACAATGACCACGTCTCTCATGGCGTCTCCCCCTTCCGTCAGTTTCTGAGAGGCTTTCCGGTTTTGAGGATCGCCTGCATGCGCTCGAGGCTTTTTCGCTCGCCGCACAGTCGCAGGAAGCTCTCGCGCTCGAGATCGAGAAGGTGCTGTTCTGAAACCGTCGTCGGCCCGGGAATGTCGCCGCCGCAGAGGATCGTGGCCAGTTCGCGCGCAATCTTCCGGTCGTGCTCTGAGGCGTAGCCGCCTTCCATCATGTTGTAGACGACGGTCTCGACCAGAGCGATACCGGCCCGCCCCATCACCGGCACCGCGGGGTCCGGAAGTGGGGCCTCAAAACCCGTTTTCGCCATCGCGAGCGCCAGATCCTTCGCGTCGGCCACGCGATGATCGGCATTCATCGACCATGTGTCCTGGGGCCGCAGGAAACCGAGTTGACGCGCCTCCTCGGCGGATGTCGCCACCTTGGCCATACCGATCGTCTCGAAGGTCTTCCTGAGAGCCGGATAGACGTCGCCCGCGTCGGCCAGCGCCGCGACGTTGCGTTTGTACAAGCGCATACAGCCGCCGCCGGCCGGCACGACACCCGCTCCGACCTCGACGAGGCCGATGTACGTCTCGGCCGCGGCGCGGATCGCGTTTCCCGCCAGGACGATCTCGCAACCGCCGCCGAGCGCGAGCGCTTGCGGAACGGTCACGACCGGCACCGCGCATTGTTCGAGCCGGTTCGCGGCACCCTGGAACGCGCGGACGATCCCGTCGATCTCTTCCCAGTTCCCCTCCTGCGCCTCGAGGAGCAACAGCATGAGGTTGGCCCCGGCGCTGAAATTCTCGCCGTAATTGGCCACGACGAGGGCCTGGGCGTTCGCTTCCGCCTCCTTGCAGGCGGTCAAGATCATCGAAATCGTGTCTTGGCCGATCGAGTTCATCTTCGTGTGGAACTCGAGGCCGAGCACCCCGTCGCCCAGGTCGAGAAGCGTCGCGCCGGGGTTGGTCTTTACGACCCCACCGGCCTTCTTGAGGATGGTGAAGTCCAGGACCCGAGGATCGACGGGGACGTTCGAGAACACTCCGGGCGTGGCTGTCGGCGAGACGACGCCACCCTCCCCCTCGTTATAAAGCGACGCCGCGCCCGCATCGTAGAGAGCCGCCACCCAAGCTGGAAGCGCGTAGCCGTCGGCTTTCAGGCGCTCGTAGGTGGCGCGGAACCCGAGGGCGTCCCAAAGCTCGAACGGCCCGAGCGTCCAGTTGAACCCCCATCGAATCGCGCGGTCCACCGACGAGGCGTCGGCGGCGATCTCGCCCAGACGCCGCGAGGCGTAGACGAGGGACTCCGCGAGGACCTTCCAAGCGAACTGCGACGCCTTGCCTTTTCCTGCGATCAACGCGCGCAGGCGCTCCGCGGGGTTCTCGATCGATTTTTGGGCTTCGAGCTCTGGAAACGACGCCTTCTGTCCCGCTCGGTATTCGAGCGTCTGCAGATCGAGGGTCAGAACCTGCGGCTTGTCTCCCTTGAGCTTCTTGTAGAACCCGCCTCCGCTCTTGCGGCCGAGCAGCCCCTTGCCGACCATCTTCGTGAGAAACGCCGGCGGCACGAAGACGTCGCGGCTCTCGTCGTTTTCGGCCGCGTCGTAGACGTTCCGGGCGACGTGCAGGAACGTGTCGAGCCCAACCAGGTCGGCCAGGCGGAAGGTCGCGGTCTTAGGCCGGCCGACCGCAGGGCCGGTCAGGGCGTCCACCTCCTCAGGCGTCAGCCCCATCTCCTCCATCGCCTTGAGCGTGATCATCATCGCGTGCACGCCGATGCGGTTCGCGATGAAGTTCGGAGTGTCCTTGGCGGCCACGATCCCCTTGCCGAGCCGGACACGGCAGAACTCCTCGATGCGGGCCAGGGCCTCCGGGTCGGTGTCGGCGGTCGGGATGATCTCGACGAGCTTCATGTAACGGGGGGGATTGAAGAAGTGGGTGCCGAAAAACCGCTTGCGGAGTCCCGGCGGCAGCATCTCGGCCATGGCGGCGAGTGAGAGGCCCGAGGTGTTGCTGCTCAGGATCGCGTCGGGACCGATGTGCGCCGCGGCCGCGCCGAGGACGGCTTTTTTGATCGCCATGTCCTCTTTGACCACTTCGACGACCCAGTCGGCTTCCGCGAGGCGCGCCAGGTCGTCGTCGAGATTGCCGACCTCGATGAGCGCGATCCTCTCCGGCGAGAACAGGGGGGCGGGCTTGGTCTTGAGCAGAGCCTGCACCGACTCGCGGGCGATGCGATCGCGGACCGCTCGGTCGCCAAGCGTCAATCCCTCGGCCGTTTCGGCCGAGTTGGGCTCCTTGGGCACGATGTCGAGGACGAGTGAAGGGATCCCTGCGTTTGCGAAATGGGCGGCGATGGCGCTGCCCATGACGCCCGAGCCCAGAACGGCGGCTTTGCGGACGTGGTGTCTCATCGGCGCACCCTCCGTCGCTAAAACTGAATGATAATTCATTATATTAGGGTCATCCGTCGCATCGGTCAACGAGAATTCGGAAAAAACTTGGACTTGAATGCACCTTATCGCCGAGCTAACCTAACCTGGACGGACGGCTCTGAATACCCATTCATCATGGCGCTCAAGGGGTATCGGGTGAAAGACCTGCAACGCGAGGTCAAGCGCGAGAAGATCCTCGACGCAGCCACGGTCGAGATCGCCCACAGTGGCTACCACCGGACCACGGTCTCCGCGGTGGCGCGCCGCGCCGGGATCGGGGACGGAACGATCTACCTCTACTTCGAGAATAAGGAGGCGGTGCTCGTTTCGATCTTCGAGCGCGCCATGCAGCGCATCATCGGCGAGGCGCGGCCGATCGTAGAGGATTCCGAGCTCGGCGCCCCCGACAAGCTCCGCCGCCTGATCGAGCTGCACCTGTCCCTCGTCGGCATGGACCGGGACATGGCCGTCGTCGTCCAGGTCGAGCTCAGGCACAGCCTCCACTTCCTCGAATTGTTCTCACGCAGCCGGGTCCGCGAGTACCTCGGACTGATCGCCGAGGTCGTCGATCAGGGCCGCAACGAAGGCAGTTTCCGGAAGGACGCCGATCCCCTCTTCACGGCGAAGGCGCTTTTCGGCCTCGTCGACGAGATGGCCACCGACTGGGTGCTCTCGAAGAAGAACACGAAGCTCGTCGCCTGCTCCGAGGCCGTCAGCGAACTCCTGCTTCGCGGGGTCGCGGGCTAGTCGCGACTCACAGCCCGCGCGCCCAATCGGGGCGAAGGGGAATGCGGCCGTCGAGGGCGGCGTCGAGCAGTTCGAGCAGCCGGTCGCGATCGCGCGGCAGACGGCCCGACAGCGGCAGATAGTTCGACGCGTGGTTCGTGCGGAAGATCGCGTCCGTGGGTCGAGCCTCCGCGATGAAGATCCGCAGCTCGCGAAGCAGGCCCTCGATCGCCGGCAAGGCGAATCGTCCGGCCGCCTCGAGCTTCGCGATCGGGGTCCCCGGGATGACCGTCAACGTCAACTGAGAAACGAACCGCGGGTCCATCGCCGTGGCAAGGCGAGCCGAGCCGATCGCGTGCTCCTCGCTTCGCTCGACGCCCCCCGCCCCCAGGAGAAAAATCGCCGAGAGCTTCATCCCCGCCTCGCGCGCGAGGCGTGCCGCCGCGACGTGATCGTCGAAACTGGCACCTTTCGCGATCCGCTTCAGCGTCTGATCGTCGCCGGATTCGGGGCCTATATAGAGGAGGCTCAGGCCGAGCTCTCGCAGGCGGCTCAATTCTTCGGGGGTCTTCTCGAGCAGGTTGATCGCCGTCGCGTAGGCGCTGACGCGCCTGAGCCTGGGGAACGCCGTCTTGCAGGCCGAGAGGACTGCCTCCCAATGGGGGAGGTCCATCCCCAGCGCGTCGCCATCCGCGACGAAGACCTTGTCGATGGCCCCCCCGTGGAGCGCGCGCGCCGTTTCGACATCGGCCAACGTCTCGCCGAGTTCGCGTACCCGATACGACTTCGAGCGGTACATGTCGCAGTAGGTACACGCGTTCCACGAGCAGCCGATCGTGGCCTGGAGGATGTAGGAGTCCGCCTCGCTCGGTGGGCGAAAGACCGGTTCTTCGTAGCGCATGGGCTTTCGATGCCAGGGTAGCCCAAACTAGAGTACGGTGACGAGGAGGTGTCCCTTGCGAATGCGGGTGCTCATCTGTCTTTCGGCCGCTCTTGTCGCCTCGGTGGCGAGCGGCGACACGCCCGTCGTCGTGCCCTTTCAGCTGAGCGCCGGCCACCCGACGATCGAGCTCAAGATCAACGGAAAGGGGCCGTACCGGTTGTCGTTCGATACGGGATCCGGGGCCGGGTTGATCCTCAATCAGGACCTGGCGGACGAACTCGGGCTCAAATCAACCGGCACGAGACGCATCGGAGACCCGAATTCTCCGGACGCCCTCAGGGCGCAGGTCGTGAGAGTCGATCGCGTTGAGCTCCCAGGCCTGACGCTTCGCGACGTTTCGGCGATCTCCTGGGCCCGCGAGTCGATGGGCACAACCGGCGTTCCGCGCGGCGTCGTCGGGCTCGACTTGTTCGGCGCACGCCTCGTGACCCTCGATGCGGGGAAGAAGGCGGTCATCCTGGAATCGGGCGAACTGCCCGAGCCGGACGGACGGACCGTCCTTGTCGCGTCATTTGAAGACGGCATTCCGTCGCTCCCGATCGACGTGGCCGGCACCGCGTTTCGCGCCCACCTCGACTCAGGCTCGACCGGCTTTCTGGGGCTGCCCCTCGACGCCGCGAACGATCTACCGCTCGAAGCCCCTCCGGTCGAAGTGGGACGAGCCCGCACCGCGAGCGGCGACTACCCGGTGTCCGAAGCACGCCTGAAGGGTTCCGTGCACGTGGGCGGGATCGTGCTCGAAAATCCCAAATTGCGTTTTGTGAACTTGCCGAGCGCGAATATCGGCTTCGACCTCTTGCGATCGTTGGTCGTCACCGTGGATCGCAAGAATGCACGGGTTCGGCTCGTCGCTACCGGCAAGCCCATCGAGCCCTCGGAACGCCCTCGGCTCGGGATCATGACCCCCGGCCCGAAGGAGGGCCGTCTCCCGGTCGAAAAGGTCGTCCCGGGATCGCCGGCGGAAAAAGCCGGCGTGCGCGCCGGCGACCAGATCGTCCGGCTGAACGGCCGCGTGGCGGCGGAGATGAGCCCGTTCGATCTCAGCCAAGCGTTCCAGGCCCGACCGCTTGCGATCACTCTTTTGCGCGACGGCAAGACGGTCGAACTCAAGGTCGCGGCCACCTTTTAGCGCGCGGCCGCGGGGCCTGTGTAGAATCCAGAGGCTTATCGCTCATCTGCTCAACGACTAAGAGGAGGACCCCCATGTTCCGATCGCTTCCAGCCCGAGCCCTGACCGTCATGAGTTTCGCGGCGTTTGTCGCCGTCGTCTCCCCCGCCCTGGCCCAGACCATCGAGGTCCCAGCACCCAGCTCCAAGGCCAAAGTCGAGCAGCGCGTGGGGATCACCGACTTCTCGGTCGATTACTCCAGCCCGGCGATGCGCGGGCGCAAGATCTTCGGAGGCCTTCTGCCCTACGGCGACCTCTGGCGTACCGGCGCCAACGCGTCTACCAAATTGACCGCCAGCCGCGACTTCACCTTCGGCGAGACGGCCGTTCCCAAGGGGACGTACTCGGTGTTCAGCATCCCCGGCGCTTCGAGCTGGACGGTGATTCTGAACAAGGACGCCGACGCTTCGACCGGCGCATACGACGCCAAGAACGACGCGGCACGCGTCACGGTGAAGCCGTCCGCGATCGGGGCGCGCGAGCGCATGACGTTCATCTTCACCGACTCGACCGAATCCACGACGCGCCTCGACCTCGAGTGGGACACCGTGCGCGTTTCCGTGCCGATCAAGGTCGATACGTCCGCGCAGGTGATGGCCGGCATCGACGAGACTCTGGCCGAGGCGTGGCGCCCGTACTACCAGGCCGGGCGCTACGTCGTCGAAAACGGAGGGAATCTCGACACCGCGCTCCAGTATCTCGACAAGTCGATCGGCATCAAGAGCGTTTGGTGGAACAACTGGTGGCGAGCGCAAGCGCTCGCCAAGAAGGGCAACACGGCGGATGCGATTGCCGCCGGGGAGAAGGCCTTGCAACTGGGGAAGGGGGACAACACCTTCGAGAACTTCTTCAAAGCCGACGTCCAGAAGACCGTGGACGGCTGGAAGAAGGGCTAAGCCTGATCACGAGCGGCATCTTCGAGGCCGAGACCTGGGAGCGGGCGCGCCGCGTGGCGCGTCCGCTCGTCCCCGCCCTGGCCTCGGCCCTCGAAGCGCAAAACGCACGCTACGAGGGAAGCTCCGCGCGCGACGCGAACCTGCGCGCGCTGCGCGCCGGCGCGACCGCGGTGTGCACCGGTCAACAGGCGGGACTGTTTCTCGGGCCGCTCTATACGCTGTACAAGGCCGCCTCGGCGATTCGCCTCGCGCGCCATCTCGCCGAGACCTGGGGCTCGCCGGTCGTGCCGGTGTTCTGGCTCCAGACCGAAGACCACGACGCCGCCGAGATCGCCAGTTGCCACATCGCCCGCGGCGGTGAGGAGCCGCTCACCCTCTCGATTGCGGTCGAAAACGACGGTGTTTCGGTCGCGCACCGGGTGCTCCCCAATTCGATCGTCTCGGAGCTTTCGAAACTTGCCGAGGCCATTGCCCGACTGCCCCACGGCGAAGAGCACCTCGCCTGTCTGGCAGCCCACTACCGCCCCGGGGCGGGATGGGGACAGGCCTTTGCCGGCGTGCTCGCCACGTTGTTCGCCGAGGAAGGACTGGTTTTGCTCGATCCGCGCGATCCGGTGCTCGCCCCACTCGCGGCCCCCGTGCACCGCCGAGCGCTGACCGAGGCCGTGCCGATCGCCCGCGCGCTCGCCGCACGCGTGAGCGCCCTTGCGGCTTCGGGTGTTCGGGCGACCGTGCACGTGCGCGAGAACGCGCCACTGTCTTTTTTTCATCCCAGCGGCCCCGAAGGCCCGCGGTACCGCCTCGCGGCGGCCGACGGCGGCTTCGTCGAGGTGGGGACACGGCGAACGCACACGATCGACGAGCTTTTGGGCTTGCTCGAGACGCGCCCGGCGGCGTTTAGCACCAGCGCTTTGCTGCGCCCGATCCTGCAAGACACGTGGCTGCCGACCGTCGCCTACGTCGGCGGTCCGGGAGAGCTCGCCTACTTCGCGCAGATGGATCCGCTCTACGCTGCGTTCGACTTCCCCATGCCGATCATCGTCCCTCGCACCCACCTGCGGCTGGTCGATGAAACCACCCGCCGGACGCTTTCGCGCCTAGGTCTCACGTCGACGCAGGCCTGCGGCCCGTTCGAGGAGGTCTTGGCGTTGGCGCAGACCGGCGCCTCCGGCGAGCCCGGCGGCGAGCGCATCGCGCAGAGCCTCGCCGCGGGGGTCGATCGCTTGTTGGCCGACCTCGCCCCCCTCGTCGGGCAAGCCGGCGAGCGCGGCCTGAAGTCGCTCGAAAAGACCCGCCGCAGCATGGCGCGGTCGGCTGAAAGGCTCGGACGCAGCTTCGACAAAGCGCAGCGGCTTCGAAACCAGGAAGCCGTCGACGATGTCCGCCGCGTGCAGGCGCGGTTGGAGCCGCGCGGCATTCCCCAGGAGCGATTCTTCGGCCTTTCGTCGTTCGCCGCCCGCTACGGCCAGCGCGCGTTCATCGAGCGTGTGCTGGCTGTGGCTACACCCCTGCGGACCGGCATCGAGGATCTCAACCTATGAGCACATCAACGCCTTACGGCATCGACGTTCTGGCGTTCGGCCCCCACCCCGACGATGTCGAGATCTTCTGCGGCGGCGTGATGATCGTTCTCGCCGACCTCGGCTACCGCACGGGCGTCGTCGACCTGACGCGGGGCGAGCTGGCGAGCCAAGGAACCGTCGACGAGCGCGCCCATGAAGCCGAGCTGGCCGCGAAGGTCATGGGCCTCGCCCTCCGCGAGAACCTGGGCCTTCCGGACGGCTTCATCGACCCCACGCCGAATTCGCCGCACCTCGCGATCGTCGTCGAGGCGATCCGCCGCCATCGTCCCGAGCTCGTTCTCATCCCGTGGATCGAAGAACGGCACCCCGACCACGTGGCGGCCGCCTCGCTACTGACGCGCGCGGTGTTCATGGCAGGTCTGCGAAAGTTCGCAGCACCCGGGGGCGCGGCGCCGTTTTCGCCACGGCAAACGCTCCACTACGAAATGCGCCATCGCATGAGGCCGAGCTTCATCGTCGACACCTCTAGGGCCTGGGACCGCAAGGCCCGGGCGATCGCGTGCCACGCCAGCCAGATCACGCGCAAGGACCAGGCTGCGGCCACACTGATCAGCTCGCCGCTGGCGATCGAGGCGATCGAGGCGCGGGACAGGCACCGAGGCAGCGAGATCGGCGTGCGCCACGGCGAGGCGCTTTGCGGCGCGCAGACGTTGGGCCTCGTCGATCCGCTCGCCCACTTTAGGGCCAACCCCGGATCCGGGGCTCATGCGTTTGCGACCCCGCGATGAGCGCGCCGCTTTCCGTCGGCATCGTTTGCTTCCCGAGCTTGGGCGGGAGCGGCATCGTCGCGACCGAACTCGCGGTGGGACTGTCGCAGCGCGGCCACCGCGTTCACGTCATCGCGAGCGCACCGCCAAGCCGCACCCTCCCGACCTTCGAACGGCTCTTCCTGCACGAGGTGTCGGTGCCGAGCCATCCGGCGCTTCAGTACGCGCCGTACGCGATGGCCCTGGCGTCGAGCCTGGTCGAGATCACCCAGAACCAGGGGTTGGACATCATTCACGTCCACTACGCCGTGCCCCACGCCGCCGCGGCGTATCTCGCCCGGCAGGTGTTGGGTCGCGCCGCCCCCCGCGTCGTGACGACCCTGCACGGCACCGACGTCACGCACATCGGAAGCGACCCGAGCTACCGCTCGGTCACGCGCTTCACGGTCTCCCAATCGGACGGCATCACCGTCCCCTCGGAGTTCTTGAAATCCGAGGCCTACCTCAGGCTCGGCGTCCCGCGGGAACTTGCGATCGACGTCATCCCCAACTTCGTCGATACCGAGCACTTCACCCCGGCGGCGCGGCGCGACCGGACGCACTTCGACGCCATGTTCGAATCCGCCGGCGGAGACCCCAAAGACCGGGGCGCCCCGGTGCTCTTCCATGTTTCGAGCTTCCGCCCGGTCAAACGCGTCATCGACCTCGTCGAGGTGTTGGCCCGCGTGCGCCGTCGCACGAACGCGCGCCTGATGCTCGTCGGCGACGGACCCGATCGGCAGCGGCTGATGCAAAGGGCGCGAGAGCTCGACGTTCACCGCAGCGTCTGCGCGGTCGGCACGCACGCCGAGTTCGTCGACTACCTGCGTCACGCCGATGCGTTCTTGCTGCCGAGCGAGAGCGAGAGCTTCGGCGTGGCCGCGCTCGAGGCGATGAGCTGCGCCGTGCCTGTCGTCGCGTACGGCGTGGGAGGGCTGCCCGAGGTCATCACGCCGGAGGTGGGCCGGTTGGTCGCGCCGTTCGACATCGACGCGCTCGCCGAGGCGACCCTCTCGATTCTCTCGGACGAGAACCTGCGCGAAACGCTGGGGACCAATGCGCGCGCCCGCGTTCTCAACTCGTTCCGGCGCGAACGCGCGATCGACCGCTACGAAGACCACTACCGCCGCGCCCATTCCGCGGCGCCGAGGGAGGCCGTGTGACCGGCACTTTTCGTTTTGCATTCCTTGCCTTGGCGCTCGCCTCCCCGGTGGCCGCCCAGGAGGTTCCGATGGACGCAGCCCACCTCGCCCACGCGGTCGATCGGATCGGGGTCACCGCCCGTGTGCTCTACGTCGCCGCGCATCCGGACGACGAGAACACGCGCCTCCTGGGCTACCTGGCGAACGCGCGGCATGTGACGGCTGCCTATCTCGCGATGACGCGGGGAGGAGGAGGACAAAACCTCATCGGCCGCGAGCAGGCGGAACTTCTGGACGTCATCCGGACCGAAGAGCTTCTGGCCGCGCGCCGTCTCGACGGAGCGCAGCAGCGGTTCACGCGGATGCGGGATTTCGGGTATTCGAAAAGCGCGTCGGAGACCTTGGACACGTGGGGCCACGACGAAGCGCTCGCCGACGTGGTCTGGGTCGTGCGCACGTTTCAACCGGATGTGATCATCACGCGGTTCGACGAGAATCCTCCCAACCACGGGCACCACACCGCCTCCGCGATACTCGCCCGGGAGGCCTTCGCCGCGGCGGCCGATCCGTCGCGGTTCCCCGGCCAACTCGCAACCGGTGCCAAGATCTGGCAGGCGACGCGTCTCGTCTACAACGTTCCCAACTGGCGCGACGAGCCTGCCCCCGAAGGGGCCTTGAAACTCGACGTGGGCGCTTACGACACGCGCCTCGGGTTGTCCTACGGCGAGCTCGCGGCGCTCTCCCGCAGCAATCACCAGAGCCAGGGCTTCGGCGTCCCCGGAGAACGCGGCTCCGTCATCGAGCGCTTCGTGACCATCGCCGGGCCGCCGGCGCAAACCGACCTGCTCGAGGGCGTACCCCTCGGGTGGGATCGCTTCGGGAGAGCCGGTGCTCCGGTGGGCCGCGCGATCGACGAAGCCCGCTCGCTGTTGACGCGCGACGAGCCCGAGCGCGCGATACCTGCATTGCTTTCCGCTCTGACGGCCCTCGATCAACTCGAGGACGATCCGCGCGTCGGCGATGCCCGTATTGCGGTCCAGCGGGCCGTCGCCGCGGCGTCGGGGTTGTTCGTGCGGGCGACGTCCCCGCAGCCGTCCATCGTGCCCGGGCAAACCGTCGAGTTGTCCGTCGAGGTCGTCCTGCGGCGCCCGGCGGGAGTGACGTTGAAACGCCTCGACTTTCCCGACGGCTCCGTGGTCGGCGCCAACGCCGCGCTCGTCGTGAACGAAAAGAAGATCGTCAAGCACGAGAACATCGTCCCGGTCGGTGCCGCCATCTCGACCCCGTATTGGCTGGCCGCACCCGCCCTCCCGGGGCGCCAGAACGTCTCTGACCTGAAGAAGGTCGGCGATCCGCGCCAACCGGCACCGCTTGCGATCACCGCGACGTTCGAGGTTGCGGGGCGTGCGTTCCGTCTCGACGTTCCGGTCCTCTACTCCACGACCGATCCCGTGAGGGGCGAGCGCGTGCGCGAGACCCTCGTCGTCCCTCCCGCCACCGTCACGCCCGCGCGCGACGCCGCGATGGCCGTCAACGGCAAGCCCGCCCCGGTGGTGCTGCGCGTTCGCGCCGGAAAGGACGGCGTCAAGGGAAATGTCACACTTCCCGTTCCCGCGGGTTGGCAGGTGGACCCCGCCGCGGTTCCGGTCGAGCTCGCAAAGGCCGGAGACGAGACGACGTTGCGTTTCGCCGTGACCCCACCCTCCGGGGCCGCGGCCGCGTCGTTGCGTCCGGCGATCGATGTCGACGGCACGGCGTGGAGTTTCAAGGAACACGTCATCGACTACCCGCACCTCCCCGTGCAGGTCGTCCTTCAGCCCGCGCAGGTTCGCGTGGTCCCGCTGCAAACGCAGGTGCCCGCTGGTGTCATCGGGTACGTGGAAGGCTCCGGCGACACCGTGGCCGACGATCTCGCCCATCTCGGCATGCGCGTCGAGCTTCTCGACGACGAGGCGCTGCGCAGCGGGGACCTTTCTCGGTTTGCGGCGATCGTCGTGGGGATCCGGGCCTACAACACGCGCGACGCTCTCCGGAGCCAGCACGGCCGCCTGATGAGCTACGTCGAAAACGGCGGGACGGTCGTCGTGCAATACAACACGAAGAGCCGGCTCGGACCCCTCGACGGACTCATTGGTCCGTACCCGATCGAGATCGGGCGGGGCCGCGTCACCGACGAGCGGGCGTCGATGACGTTTCTCGACCCCGGGCACGAGCTGTTGACGACGCCTAACCGTATCGGCGATTCCGACTTCGCGGACTGGATCCAAGAGCGCGGGCTCTACTACGCGGCGACGTGGGACCCGTTGTACACGCCGATTCTCCAGGCGGCAGACTTGGGCGAAGAGCCGCTTCAAGGCGGCCTGCTGTTTGCGAGGTACGGTAAGGGCCGCTACGTGTATACGGGCCTCGCGTTTTTCAGGCAGCTCCCCGCCGGTGTCCCCGGCGCCTACCGTCTATTCGTCAACCTCATCGGGGCGCCCAGGTGACGCCAGAACGCGACGACCGGCCGGGGCCGCCGCCGCTTCTGGGATCGTGGCGCAACGTGTACGTCCTCGTCGTGGCGGTGCTTGCGGTTTTGATCGCGCTTTTCTACACGCTGACGCGGTGGGCGTCGTGAGCGGACTCGACTGGGCCGTGCTCATCGGCACGATCGCGTTCATCGTGGGTTACGGGGCCTGGAAGACGCGCGGCGCACTCGACATGGCCGCCTACTTTAGGGGCGACTACAGCCTCAAGTGGCCCACCATCGGCCTGAGCATCATGGCCACGCAAGCCTCCGCCATCACGTTCTTGTCCACGCCCGGCCAGGCGTTCGAAGACGGCATGGGCTTCGTGCAGTTTTACTTCGGCCTGCCACTCGCCATGATCGTGATCGCCGCCGTGTTCGTGCCGATCTACCACCGGCTCAAGGTCTACACGGCCTACGAGTACCTCGAGTACCGGTTCGATGTGCGGGTGCGTTATCTCGGCGCGATCTTGTTCCTGCTCCAGCGCGGCCTCGCGGCCGGAATCACGATCTATGCTCCATCGATCATCCTCAGCACGATCCTCGGCTGGCCGCTTCAGCTCACCAACGTAGCTATCGGGAGCCTGGTCATCGCCTACACGGTGATCGGCGGCACCCGGGCGGTGAGTCAGACGCAAAAGCAGCAAATGATCGTGATGCTAGGCGGACTCGGAGTCGCCCTGGGGCTGATCCTCTGGAGGCTTCCTTCCGCCGTGACGACGCTCGAGGCCGTTCGGCTGGCCGGCGCTCTGGGGCGGATGAACGTCGTCGATTTCCACTTCGACATCCACAGCCGCTACACCTTCTGGTCGGGAATCACCGGAGGCTTCTTCCTGGCGATGGCGTATTTCGGAACCGATCAGTCCCAGGTCCAGCGCTATCTGTCGGGGCGGTCCGTCACCGAGAGCCGCCTGGGCCTCCTCTTCAACGGTCTGTTCAAGGTGCCGATGCAGTTCGTCATCCTCTTCATCGGCGTCATGGTCTTCGTTTTTTATCTCTTCGTCAGACCGCCGATCTTCTTCAACGCTCCCGCGCTCGACCGCGTCGCCGCCGGACCTCACGCGGCGGAACTCGCGGTTCTGGAGCACCGCTTCGACGAAGCGTTCGTCGCGCAACGGGCCGCGGCGGAGGCATTCGTGGCCACTCCGCGCGACGCCCGCGAGACGGCGCGGAACGACCTGCGGAAGGCCGCAGGAAGCATGGCGGCGATCCGGGCCGAGGCCAAGACCCTCGTGAAACGCGCCGTCCCCGGCGCCGAGACGAAAGACGCCGACTACGTCTTTCTGAGCTTCGTGTTGCGTTACGTCCCGAAAGGGCTTCTCGGGCTTCTGATCGCGGTGATCTTGTGCGCCGCCATGAGCTCCACCTCGAGCGAGCTGGCCGCCCTCGGCTCGACAACGACCGTCGATCTGTTCAAGCGCCTTCGACCACGCGAAACGTCCCCACGTCAGGACTTGATCGCCTCGAAACTGTTCACCGCGGTCTGGGGCGTCGCCGCCGTTGCGTTCGCGAGCTTCGCCTCGATGCTCGACAACCTCATTCAGGCCGTCAACATCCTGGGGTCGGTGTTCTACGGAACGATCCTGGGGCTGTTCGCCGTCGCTTTTTTTGTCCGTCGTGTCGGCGCGACGCCGGTTCTCATCGCCGCGCTCGTGGCGCAGAGCGTGGTTGCGATCCTCTTCGTCGCCTCCGACATCGGCTTCCTTTGGTACAACGTCATCGGCTGCGGGATCGTCGTCCTTCTTTCGTCGGTGATCGAGTGGCTTCGCCCGTCACCGGCGCGTCGATAAGGGGACACTCCCCTTTTTCTTCTGAAGCTCGTCGGATCACGCGGGGGGGGCTGCGCCCCCGGGTAGCGGGTCGAGTCGAAGAGGTATTCCGTGGAGTTCACGGAATTCGCGATGTAAAGGCTCCGACCGTTGGCACCGTGTGGCGGGAGCCCTTCCGCGAGTTTAGGGCTCGCATGCGCCGGATTCGCGCCCGGCCAGGCTCTCGCGCGGTCGGTTCTTGCTGCGGAGCGGTGGGAGCCGTCGTCGAGGCCGTGAGCCACCACGGCACCGACAACCTGACGATTCAGCTCGCCGCCGCTGGGTCCGCCCACTTTCTCCTGGTGTTTTGACGCCGCGCGACCCCGGTCACGGTAGAATCCTCCCCGTCTGTCGCGTGAGAGCCAACTCACCGGACTTTTCAGGGAGACTCACCATGTCGCATCGCAGCCTGTATCGCATCGCCCTCGCCCCGATCGTAGCGGCGGCAACTCTCCTGTCCGGCGGCACCGCGTTCGCCGACGACGCCCTGCCCGCCGGAGCGTCGGGGGTCAAAGGCGAAATCCTGATGTGGATCGAGGACGCCCACGACAAGCTCACGCAACTCGCCGAGGCGTTTCCCGAAAAGAAGTACGGGTGGAGTCCGGAAAAGGGTGTGCGCACCGTCGGCGAGACCTTCATGCATGTTTCAGCCGCGAACTACGGCCTACCGACCTTCATCGGCGTCCCGGCACCCGAGGGATTCGACTTCGGCACCTACGAATACACCCTGACCAAGAAGGCCGACATCGTGAAGAGCCTGAAGGATTCGTTCGCGCACATGGAAGGGGCGTTGAAGGCGATGTCCGATGAGGACATGAACGCGCCGGCGGAATTCTTCGGCATGAAGACCACCAAGCGCGGAGCCTTCCTCCTTCTCCTCACTCACGCCCACGAGCACCTCGGCCAGGAAATCGCCTACGCGCGTTCGAACAGGGTGACCCCACCGTGGACGGCGAAGCAGCAGGCCGCGGACGAGAAAGCACCCAAGAAATGATGCCAACCTCCACGTTGAAACGACACCTCGCATTCACCGGAGCTCTCGCCATGACGCTCGCTTGCGGCACCACGCCAAAGCCCGATCCCGAGCTCGCGAGGCTCACCGCCGAGGCCAACGCCAACCCGATGCTTTCGGCCTGGAGCGGGCCCTACGGCGGCGTGCCGCCGTGGGACGCGGCGAAGGCCGAGTTGTTTCCGAAGGCGTTCGAGACGGGTACGGCCCTGCTCTTGGCCGAGGTCGACGCCATCGCGAATAACCCCGACAAGCCGCAGTTCGGAAACGTGATCGTTCCGCTCGAAGACGCCGGACGGCACGAAGGCCGAGCCGAGACACTCTTCGGAGTGTTGACCAGCAGCATGAACACCCCGGAGGTGCAGGCGGTCGATCGCGAGTGGTCGCCGAAGATCGCCGCGGCGTACGACAAGATCACCTTCAACAACAAGTTGTTCGCGCGCATCTCTGCGGTCTACGCCGGGCGCGAGAAGGCCGGCCTGACGCCGGAGCAAAAACGGCTCTTGGAGCGCACCTACGACCAGTACGTCCGCGCCGGCGCGAAGCTCTCACCCGAACAGAAGAAACGCCTGGGCGAGATCAATCAAGAGCTCGCGGTCGCGTTTTCGGATTTCGGCAACAAGGTGCTGGCCGACGAGAACACCTGGGTCGTGCTCGACGGCCCCAAGGATCTTGCCGGCTTGCCGGACTCTTTGCGCGCAAACTACGCGGAGGCCGCCAAAGAGAGGAACCTCGAGGGCAAGTGGGCGGTGGTGAACACGCGCTCGTCGGTCGACCCGTTCCTCGCGGCATCGTCCCGTCGCGATCTGCGTGAAAAAGTGTGGAAGGCGTTCAAGAGCCGGGGCGACAACGGCGACGCGAACGACACCAACGCGACGATTGCGAAGATCGTGGCGTTGCGCGCGGAGCGCGCGTCACTTCTGGGCTACGTATCGCATGCCCATTGGCGCATGGACGACACCATGGCCAAAGACCCCGAAAAAGCCAAAGAGCTCATGATGAAGGTCTGGCCGGCTGCGGTCGCGCGCGTCGGCGAAGAGGTCGCCGACATGCAGGCGATTGCCAAGAGCGAAGGCCAGAACATCACGATCGAACCCTGGGACTACCTGTACTACGCCGACAAGGTACGGAAGGCCAAGTACGACCTGAACGCGAGCGAGCTCAAACCCTATTTCGAGCTGAACAACATGATCTCCGGGGCGTTCTTCATGGCCGGCGAGCTCTACGGGTTGAGCTTCGACGAGATCACGGGCCAGGTGCCCGTCTTCAACCCGGGCGTGCGCGTGTGGGAGGTGACGGACAAGGCGAGCGGCAAATACGTCGGCCTGTTCTACGGCGATTACTTCGCCCGCGCGGGCAAGCGCTCCGGAGCGTGGGCCGCCGGCTACCAGGGGCACGAGACGTTCACGGGCAAGGTCATGACCAGCATCATCTCGAACAACAACAACTTCGTGAAGGGGGCCGAGGGCGAGCCGGCGCTCATCTCGCTCGACGACGCCCAGACGCTCTTCCACGAGTTCGGGCACGCCCTCCACGGCCTGCTGTCGCAGGTGAACTACCCCGGCCTGGCGGGCACGCCGCGCGACTTCGTCGAGTTCCCCTCGCAGGTTCACGAGATGTGGGTGCTCACGAGGCCGGTTCTCGACCAGTTCGCCCTCCACTACCAGACCAAGCAACCCATGCCGCAAACACTGCTCGACAAGGTGGACGCCTCGAGCAAGTTCAACACCGGGTATACGACGGTCGAGTACCTCTCCGCCGCCATCATCGACATGGAGCTCCACACCTTGCCGGACGGCGTCGTCGATCCCGACGCATTCGAGCGCGACACGCTGGTTCGCATCGGCGCGCCAAACGAGGTCGTGATGCGGCACCGGCTGCCGCAGTTCAATCACCTGTTCGCGAGCGACTCGTACTCCGCCGGCTACTACAGCTACCTCTGGTCGGAGGTGATGGACGCCGACACCCGCGAGGCGTTCGCCGAAACCGGCGACGTGTTCGACAAGGCAACCGCCGCCAAGATGGTCACGTACATCCTCGCACCCGGCAACTCGACCGATCGTGCCGAGGCGTACCGGCAATTCCGCGGCCGCGATCCGGATGTCCAGGCGCTTCTCAAGAAGCGTGGTTTCCCGACGACGAACTGACCGCGCCCATGGAACTCCGGCGGCGACTCTTGCGGGCCCTCACGGCCATTGCGATTTTCGCCGTTGCGGCGATCGTCGGTCTTCATACGCTCGGCCAGGGCGTCTCGTGGCTCGATGCGACCTACATGGTCGTGATCTCGCTGACGGGCGTGGGCTACAGCGAGATCGTGGACACGAGTCGCAGCCCCGCGCTTCGTGTGTTGAACATCGTCATCTTGGTCTGCGGCATCTCAATGATGCTGTACGTCCTGTCATTGGCGACCGCGTTTCTCGTCGAGGGGAACTTCGGGTCGCTGTTCCGGAGGCGGAGGATGGAGCGAAGGATCGCCGGATTCACGGGGCACTTCGTGGTGTGCGGCGCGGGCGAGACGGGATCGCTGGTGCTGGACGAGTTGGGCAAGACCGGCGCCTCGGCCGTCGTCGTCGAGTCGAAGGCGGACCGACTCGCCGCCCTCAAAGACAGGCCGGGCCTCGCAACGGTCGAGGGGGACGCGACCGATCTCGAAACGCTCGAGCGCGCCGGACTCCTGCGGGCGTCTTGTGTCGTGGCCGCGCTCCCGCACGAGAAGGACAACCTCGTCATCACCGTGCTCGTGCGCCAGAACAACCCAGGGATCCGCATCGTCGCGCGCCACGTCGATGCGGCGATGGCGGATCGGTTGAAAAAGGCGGGCGCCGACGCCACCGTGTCGCCCACCGCGATCGGCGGCATGCGGCTGGCCTCAGAAGCCGTGCGGCCGCACGTCGTCGGCTTCCTCGATCAGATGCTCAAGGAGAAGGGCGCCACGGTGCGCATCGAGGAGATCCGCATCGCCGCAGGCTCGCCCTGGACCGGACGCGATCTTGCGGGCCTCGACCTGCGCGGGCGTTTTGGTCTGACGGCCCTCGCCGTGAAGGACGCGGCCGACGCCCCCCTCCGCTACGGCCCGGCTCCGGAAGAAACGCTCCGGGCGGGCGCGGTCCTCGTCGTACTGGGCGAAGAGGGGCGAATCGGCGAAGCGAGAGGCCAAGCCGGCGCCGGATCGGCTCCGCCGTCCCGGCTTTAGACAAACAGCAGAACGATCGCGTCCGCGAGATCGAATGGGACCGACCTCATCTCGGCCGGAGTGCCGTAGGCTGTGGTTCGCCAAAACCGCGACACCGGCAGAAGTTCGCCGTTAGCGGATGCTGGATGAAGGCGGAGATGCGCGATAGTCCGTATCCAAGTATCCAAGTGCCTTTCGCAATCTCTGCAAGCCGGCATCGGCACGGCAAAGCGGGCCCGAGGATAGACCACTGCCCTTGGCTGGGTGCAGCATCCGGGTTCGCCTGGCTCTCCCCTCAGGCGGCGCGGCGGGTGTAGCGGTGATGCAGGCCGCCGAGCCGGGGAAGGGCCACGACCTTCCCGATGACGGGCGGCTCGACGGGTCGGTGTTCAGGGGCATCCTTGGCCAAGGACAAGTGGCAACGATCTTGGTTGTACCAGGCGGAGAACTCGGCAAGCAGGCGACGGGCATGCCGTTCGTTCAGCACGATGACGTGGTCGAAGCACTCTCTGCGCAAGGTGCCGATCAGCCGCTCACAATGGGCGTTCATCAGAGGTGCCTCAACGGCAGTCTTGACCTCGCGGATGCCCAGGCCCTTTGTTCGCCTCAAGAATTCGAATCCGTAGGCTCCATCGCGATCCCGGACCAGACACTTCGGAGCGGTTTCCCACGGGAAAGCGTTGACGACCTGCTGACCGAGCCACTCGGCCGTCGCATTCGCGGTCACGTTCGCGAAAACGAGCCGGCGCCTCTCGAGGCTCAGGATCACGAAGACATACAGGACTTGGAACCGGATCGTTGGAACGGTGAACATGTCAACGGCGACGATTCCTTTGGCCTGGTTGCGGAGGAAGGAGGCCCACGTCTGAGATCCTGGCTTCGCGGGCTTGAGGCGGATGCGGGCAAGATATCGCGAGACGGTTCGCTCGGACACTTCGAACCCGAGCTTCAGGAGCTCGGCGTGTATGCGAGGGGCGCCCCAAGTCGAATTCGATCGAGCCATCTCGCGGATGAGACGACGGATTTCGGAGCGAATGCTCGGCCGGCCACTTCGGGACTTCCATCGCCAGAAGAGCCGAAAGGCGCGGCGGTGCCACTTGATGACGGTCTCGGGTTGAACGACGATCAAGCTTCGCCTCCAGCCGCTCCATCGGTAAAGGATGAGAGCCCAGAGGACCCGGTCCCACCGCGTGAGACGAGGTCGAGCCGGTGCCGTGCGATGGTAGACGCCGAGTTGGTGCCGGAGCGCCATGTTCTCGGCCGCCATGGAGGCTCGAGACCTGAAGAGTACGATGAGGGAGCCGGGCAGGAGGCGGATCATGGCGAACATCCGGGGAGGATACAGGGTGACGGGCGGCCCGCGGAAGCTCTCCCTCCAAATCGCGGAAAGCCTATGCTGGTGAGTGAGATACTTGCGCCGTGGGTTCGGCCGATGGGGTTTTGACGAGGCACAGGCTGGACTCGAACCGGCACTCTCTTGCGGGAAAGGGATCTTAAGCCGTGAAATCGGGGGCGACGGGTCAACGTTACGAACATTCCTGCGATCGGGGTTCCCCCTCCGCCTATGGATTCCGGCCTGCATGGGGCGACACTGTCCGGCGCGCGGCACATTCCTGTGGTGTGCGCCTGAGTCTCCGATGTAATTTCACGCGATGTCACTCGCTCCCGGCACCCGC
>JAQBEH010000104.1:0-44762 GCA_032124015.1 Acidobacteriota bacterium | reverse complement strand
TGCAGGTTCGTCATGAGCGCCGGGATCGTGAACACGTCGAGCATCGCAAGCCCGAGGCCCGCGATGACCAGGCCGACCCCGCCGAACACCCACGGGCTGCGCGTAAACTCGCCGAAGATCTTTCCCATCAGGGCCGCGGCGACGCCAAGCGCCGCGTAGACCAACGCCAGGCCGAGGACATACGTCACCGAAAGAGCGACCGCGCGCCGCCGGTTCCCGGCCGCTGCGCCCCCGATGTACGTCACCGTCACCGGGATCATCGGGTAGACGCACGGGGTGAAACTCGTCAGCACGCCCGCGGCGAACACGACGAAGATCGCGCTCATCGAGCCCGCCTGAAGCTGCGCCTTCAGGATCTCGCTCAACGCGAATCCCCATTCGTTGATGGTGTCCAGAAGCCCCACGTCAGAGCACCTTGTCGACGCGATCGGCGAGGGCCTTTTTCGAGAGAAGACCCATGTACTGGTCCTTCACCTGGCCGCCGTGGAAGATCATCAGAGTCGGGATCGAGAGCACGCCGTATTTCGCGGCGACACCCGGGGCCTGGTCGATGTCGACCTTGACGACCTTGAGACGGGCCCCATAGTCGGCCGCGATCTCGTGGACGATCGGCTCGAGCTTTTTGCAGGGACCGCACCATGCGGCGGAAAAATCGACGAGCACCGTGCCCGCGTTTGCCAGGACCTCGGCGTCGAAATTCGAGTCGGTGGCGTTGACGATCGCGCTCATGAAGCACCTCATGGAGCCGCCGACGGGCGGCCGAACGAAGAGTGTAGCAAGACGCTGGCCAGGGCGGGAATGTCGTTGTTTCTGCGCGAAATCGGATGGTACGATGACGTCACCCATGACCTCGATCGCCCCCTCCTCACGCCTCATCGCCCTCCTTTCGGGACGCGGGGCCGTCCTCGTCCTGACCGGGGCGGGGGTTTCCCGCGAGAGCGGGATCGCGACGTTCCGCGATGCCGGGGGGGTCTGGGAAGGGATCGACCCCATGAGGGTGGCCACGCCGCGGGCATTCGCCGCGGACCCGCAATTCGTCTGGAGCTTCTACGACGCGCGGCGCGCGCATGCCGCAAAGGCCGAGCCGAATCCGGCACACCGCGCCATCGCAGCGCTCGAAGCGACGGGTCGGCCGTTCCTCCTCGCAACTCAGAACGTCGACGGGTTGCACGAGCGGGCGGGTAGCAAGGAACTCGTCCGCTTGCACGGGAGCCTCTGGCGGTTGCGCTGCACCTCCTGCGGAACCGAACTCGAAGACCTGCGGCCGACTCTCGAGCCGCTCCCGCCCCGTTGCGCGGCGTGCTCGGCGATGCTTCGCCCGGCCGTCGTTTGGTTCGAAGAACCGCTCCCCATGATCGAGTTCGGTCGCGCCCAACGAGCCGCGCGCCAGGCGGAACTGGTGCTCGTCGTGGGGACATCGTCGTTGGTGTATCCGGCCGCATCCCTTCAATTGGTAGCAGCCGAAGCGGGCGCGTACGTCGTCGAGATCAATCCGGAGGCGACATCTTTCTCCGACCAGGCGAGTGAGCATCTCGCCGGCCCCGCGGGCGTCGTGCTGCCTGCACTGCTCCACGCTGCGGGAATCCCGATGGAACAGGTCGCATGAGCACGCGCGAAAAGATCCTCTGGTTCGACGCGACGGCCGGGGCCTCGGGAGACATGATCCTCGGCAGCCTCGTCGATCTCGGCGCGTCGTTTGCGGCGGCCAAGCGGGCAGTCGCCGCGCTGGGACTTACCGGCGTTCGCTTGACCCGACACACCGTCGTGCGCGGAGCCGTCGCGGCGACGAGGATCGACGTTTCAATCGCCGGGTATCCGCACGACGATCATCACGTCCACACCAAACACCGGCGGGGCGATCACGGCCGCACGCTGAGCGACATCCGAAAAATCATTGCCAAGGCTTCGATCGAAGCCTCCGTGAGGGACCGCGCCCTCGTCATCTTCAGGCGCCTCGTCGAAGCGGAGGCCGAGGCGCACGGCGTCACCGTCAAGAGCGTGCATCTTCACGAGGCGGGAGCCGCCGACGCGATCGCGGACGTGGTCGGCGTGTGCGCAGCCCTCCAGGCGATCGGGCCGGACCGCATCGTCGTCTCGCCGATGACGACCGGCTCGGGGACTGTGACGTGCGCCCACGGCCTCTACCCGGTGCCAGCTCCTGCGACGAGCCTGCTATTGCGTGGCGCGCCCTTGACCGGTATCGAGGCCCAAGGCGAGCGTTTGACGCCGACGGGTGCTGCGATCCTGACGTCGATCGCGAACGCATACGGCGGACCGCCGTCGATGACGTTGAAGGCCGTCGGCCACGGCGCGGGCACGCGCGAGTATCCCGAACGCCCGAACGTCGTCCGCGCGCTGCTGGGCGAGCGCGAGGCCGCGGAGTTCACCGTCGCCGCGCCACGGATCCCGCAAGTCCTCGTCGTCGAGTTCACCGTCGACGACGCGACGCCCCAGCTTCTGGCCTACGCGATCGAGCAACTCTTCGCAGCAGGCGCCCTCGACGTCCACACGACGCCGGTTCAAATGAAGAAGGGGCGCGCCGGGCATCAGGTCACCGCGCTGACGCACGTCGAGAACTTCGACACGGTCACGCGCGCGGCCTTGACCGAGACCACCACGTTCGGCCTGAGGTTCCATCTCGAAGGGCGGATCGAGCTCGAACGGGCGATCGAGCGGGTCGCCACGCCCTACGGCGCGATCCACGTCAAGGTGGGACGCTTGGACGGCGCGGAGGTCCACGCGGTGCCCGAGTACGAAGACTGCGCGGCCGCTGCCCGCAAGCACGGCGTTCCTCTGTGCATGGTCCAACAGGCCGCCGTCGCGGGGCGTCGCCCGGCAAAACCGGGCGCGGGAAAGAAGCGTCGATGAGCCGGAAGCCGTTCTACCTGACGACGCCGATCTACTACGTCAACGACGAGCCCCACATCGGCCACACCTACACGACCATCGTGGCCGACACGGTGGCCCGCTACCGGCGCGCAACGGGCTGGGACGTGCGCTTCCTGACCGGCACCGACGAGCACGGCCAGAAGATCGAGCGCGCGGCGGCCAAACTCGGGATCGAGCCGATCGCGCTCGCCGATCGCGTCGTCTCTCGCTACGAGGCGCTGTGGAAACGCCTCTCGATCAGCCACGACGATTTCATCCGGACGACCGAGGCGCGCCACCGGCAAGGAGTCGACCGGCTCATCGAGAAGATGACCGCCGCCGGAGACGTCTACCTCGGCTCGTACGACGGCATGTACTGCGCGGGGTGCGAGGCCTTCTATCCGGACTCTCAGATCGTCGACGGGAAGTGCCCCGATCAGGGCCACCCGGTCGAAGCGGTCCGCGAGGCGTCGTACTTCTTCCGGCTCTCGAAATACCAAGAACCGCTGCTTGCGTGGATCGACGCCAACCCGAACGCCATCCGTCCGCTCTCGCGGCGCAACGAAGTCCGCGCGTTTATCGCCTCGGGCCTCAGGGACCTTTCGATCTCGCGCACGACGATCCACTGGGGCATCCCGTGGCCCCACGATCCGGCCCACATCGTTTACGTGTGGGTCGACGCGCTGACGAACTACATGAGCGCCTTGGGCTTCGGAAGCTCGGACGAATCGCTCTTTGCGCGCTACTGGCCGGCGGCCGTCCACCTCGTCGGGAAGGACATCGTGCGCTTCCACGCGGTGTACTGGCCGGCGTTTCTCCTGTCCGCGGGCCTGCCGCTCCCCGAGTGCATCTTCGCGCACGGCTGGTGGCTCAAGGACGAGGCCAAGATGTCGAAGAGCCTCGGAAACGTCGTGCGCCCCCGGGCGCTGCTCGACGCCGTGGGCCCCGACGCGTTGCGGTATTTCCTCCTGCGCGAGATGAGCTTCGGACTCGATGGGAGCTACTCGGACGAGCAGCTCCTCGACCGGTACAACGGCGATCTCGCCAACGAGCTGGGAAACGTCACGAGTCGCGTGATCGCCCTGTGCGACACGGGCTTTGCGGGTCGGATTCCGCCGCCCTCAGCGCGTCCCGAGGCGTCGGAATTGAAGCCTGTAGCAGCCGAGGCGCACGCGGCCTGGCGCGCGGCGTTTGACGACTACGATTTTTCGGGCGGGCTGGCCGCGGTGTGGAAGCTGGCCGCCGAGTTGAACCGGTTTCTCCAGACCCACGCCCCGTGGGCCCTGGCGAAAGACCCGACGAAGTCGGATGCCCACGCCGCGGTATTGCGAGGCGCCGCCGAGGCGCTGCTGCAGATCGCAGCGATGGCGTCACCCGCGATGCCTACGGCCTGCGCCGAGATCGCGACGCGCCTGGGCGCCGCGATCCCCGAGGATCTTTCCGAGTTCCGCTGGGGGTTGTTGCCCGCCGAAGCGTTGATCGTGAAGCGCGGCCCCCTGTTCCCCCGCGTCGACAAGGCGGGCTACTTCGAGGAGACGAAAACCGTGACCGAACCCACGCCCGCACCAGCGCAAAAGCCCGCAGTCGTTCCCAAGCCCGCGGAGGCCGCAAGCGCGGGTCCCGAGTTGCTCTCGATCGACGATTTTCTCCGCATCGATCTGCGCGTTGCCCTGGTGACGGCCGCTGAACGCATCGAAGGGGCCGACAAGCTCCTGAAGCTGCAGCTCGAGCTCGGGGGTCAGACGCGCCAGATCGTCGCCGGGATCGCCAAGGCGTACACGCCCGAGCAACTCGTCGGGAAGAAGATCGTCGTGGTGTGCAACCTGAAACCCGCGAAGCTCCGCGGGGTGGAAAGCCAGGGGATGCTGTTAGCAGCCGATCTCGACGGCCGGCCGATCATCGCGACGTTCGAAGAAGACGTGAAGCCGGGGACGAGGGTCAGGTAGTCGTCGCCGGCGGTTCTTCCCAGATCAGGCGAACGGACTTCTTGCGGACGAACACGTTCGGCCCGCCCCCATCGACGCGATTCACCTTGAGCATGTCGCGGTCGTAGTACTCGATCAGGCCGCGAAGCACCGTGCCGTCGAGCAACTGAACGGCGACGATCGTGCGCTGCTCCCGCAGCTTGGCGAGGTAGGCGGCCTCATCGCCGGTCGCATCGGGCGGAGGCGAACGCCTCGGGGAGCGGTCGGTCGGAGGCGTGGGTTGGTCCATCGGTTCTCATCTCCTCGTCGGGACCACGATACTAGCTCGCGGCCTGTAACGCCGTCACGGCGGCGACCATGACGATATCCTCGGCCGAGCACCCGCGGGACAGATCGTTCGCCGGGCGGGAGAGCCCCTGCAGGATCGGACCGACAGCAAGCGCCCCCGCGAGGCGCTGGGCCAACTTGTAGCCGATGTTTCCTGAGTCGAGGTCGGGGAAGATCAGCGTATTGGCTCGCCCGGCCGTCGCACTCCCCGGCGCCTTCGACCCACCGATCTCCGGAACGATCGCCGCGTCGAACTGCATCTCGCCGTCGAACGGAAAGTCGGGGGCCATGGCCCGCAGCAGTTCCACGGCACGCGCGACCTTTTCGACCCGGGGGTGCGTGGCGCTTCCCTTGGTCGAAAACGACAGCAAGGCCACGCGCGGCTCCCGGCCGGTCAGCGCGCGGAAGCTCGCGGCGGTGCGCAGCGCGATGTCGGCGAGCTCGGCCGGGTTGGGATCGGGGACGAGGCCGCAGTCGGCGAAGGCGAGGAGGTCGTCCCCCGCCGCCGTCGGCTCGCGAAGCCCCATGAGAAAAAACGACGACACGATCGCGACGCCCGGAGCGGGGCGCAGGACCTTGAGGGCCGCGCGCAAGGTCTCGGCGGTGGTGTGCGCGGCTCCGGAGACGCACCCTTCCGCGAGGCCGGCGCGCACCATCCCGTTCGCGAAGAACACCGGATCGGACATCCAGGCCGCCGCCTCATCCGGTGTCGCCTTCGTTCCGCGAATCGCGTCGGCGATCGCGTGCGCGACGAGAGCGACGTGCGCCGAGGCTGCGGGGTCCTCGATGGGAATCCCGGAGATGTCGATCAAAGCCTCGCGCGCGGCGATCGCGATGGCCCCTTTGGATCCGACCAGGATCGGCCGCGCGATCTCGTCGCGTTGCAGCTTGGAAGCGGCAGCGAGCGTCCGCGGGTCCTCGGCCTCCGGAAGCACGATGCGAAGGGGGCGTTGCTTCGCGCGGGCGATCAGGGCGTCGAACGGGTCGGGTCTCATCGCCGGAATCGTACCAGCGCATCGCGAATCATCCACGCGATTGATGGCAGGAGGATCATCAGGCGGATCGCCCACGGCACGCTATCCGCGCCTGCCAGGTACTGGAGGGGCACCAGCGCGCCGAACAGCAGCCACCCTCCGGGCCCCTGGGCCGCGGCGAGCGGTAGCACCCAGAGCACGTACCAGGGGTGGAGCGTCGGCGCCAAGAGAATGGCGCCGCCCAGCGCCAGCCTCGCCTCATGCGCTGCGTCGAGCCCGCGCCGGAACGACTGCGCGACCGCAAACCCGATCGCGGCCAGGGCGACGGTGATCCGCGCCAAACCCTGCGGCCACACCATGCGGTACATCGCATCCCAAACGCCGGTCTCGGCGGTGCCCCAGCGCGCTTGGGCCCAAGCGATCGCAGCCTTCAGGTGCGGCGCGAGATCGGCCCACTCGAAGAATCGCCGCACGCCTGTGAAAAACACCGCGCCGTGCTCCCACCGGTTCGCGTAGGCGAGGACCCCAGCCCCGTACCAGGGCCCGCGAAGGGCGTAGGGCACCGTGGTGATGGCCACGACCGCGACCAGGGCGAGGAGGGGGACCGTTTTCATCCGGCGCGCGAATCCCGGAACGAGGAGAAGCGGGAACAGCTTGGCCTGGATCGCGGCGCCGAGGGCGGCGCCTGCGCGTGTGGCCTTGCCCTCGATGATCCACGCGATCGCGAGCACGACGAAGAGCACCCCCAAGGGCTCCATGTGTCCGCTTCCCGCGATCTCGATCACGGCGAGAGGATTCCACGCGTAAAGCACGACCCGGTCGCGTGGCAGCCCCAGCGCGCGCAGCAGGATCAGCAGGGCCCAGACCACACCCACGTCGATCAGCGCGAAGGCGACCTTGAATCCGATGACGCCGAGCTTCGCAAAGGCGAGCGCAACGAAGAGCATCTCGGCGAGCGGCGGGTAGATCGTCGGGATGTCGGGGTGGTTGATCTTGGGGTACACGACCGCGTCGCGCAGCCCGGAACGCATCGGATCGTTCGGCGCGAACTTGTAGGGGTGGTGCCCGGCGGCCTGCACGCGGCCATCCCAGACGTAGCGGTAGACGTCGTCGGACAGACTCGGTGGGGCGCTCGCCGCGATCAGCCGGAACACGACGGCCGCGACGAACATCACGCGAAACGCAACGGTGCCGCCCGAGGCCACAGCGCGCCACGCCCCGAGCATCACAACAACGAGAACCGCGTGACAGGCCAGGTAGAGCGCCAGGTGCTCTTTGAGGTCTCCCGCCCCGACGAGGATTGCGTAGAGTGTGGCGGCGGCGACCGCCAACAGGGAGACGACGCGCATGAGCGGCGCAGTATACTCGGCGTCTTTCGAGGTGCTCGGTGGCCGTGCGTACCGTCGTGCTCGCGCTTTACTTCGGCTGCCTCGCCCTGCTCACGCTCTACGGCGCGCATCGCTGGTATCTGCTCTGGCTATTCCGGCGGCATCGGGGCGACGCGCCGCACCCCCACGCGCGATTCGATGCGCCCCCGACGCTCACCGTCCAGATCCCGCTCTACAACGAGATGTACGTCGCGCGTCGCGTGATCGAGGCGGTCGCAGCTTTCGACTGGCCGAGGGATCGGCTGGACATCCAGGTCCTCGACGATTCGACCGACGAGACGACGGCGATCGTGGCCGATGCGGTCGCCCGCTGCCGCGCGCGAGGCGTCGACATCGTTCACCTACGCCGCGGCGATCGAGCCGGGTACAAGGCGGGGGCCCTGGCGTTTGGGCTCGCGAGTGCCAAGGGAGAGTTCGTCGCCGTCTTCGACGCCGACTTCGTCCCCGCCCCCGACTTCGCGCGGGCGCTGATCGACCACTTCACAGACCCGAAGGTCGGAATGGTGCAGGCACGCTGGGGGCACCTGAACCGCGAGAGCTCCCTGCTGACGCGCGCCCAGTCGATCCTCTTAGACGGCCACTTCGTCGTCGAGCACGCCGCGCGCAATCGCTCGGGACGCTTTTTCAACTTCAACGGCACCGCGGGCCTCTGGCGACGCTCGTGCATCGACGACGCGGGAGGCTGGCAGCACGACACGCTGACCGAGGACCTCGACCTCTCGTACCGGGCGCAGCTGCGCGGCTGGCGCTTCGTGTTCGTGCAAGACACGGTCGCCCCGGCGGAGCTTCCGGTCGAAATGGGGGCGTTCAAGTCGCAGCAGCACCGCTGGGCGCAGGGCTCCGCGCAGACAGCGGTGAAACTGCTTCCCCGCATCTTCCGCAGCACGCTTCCGGCGCGCGTCAAACTCGAGTCCGTTTTCCACCTGACCGCGAACGCCGGCTACGTGTTGATGGTCGCGCTGACGGTCCTGATCGGGCCGGCGGTCTGGTACCGGCGCGGCATCGGAGCGCGAGAACTCGCCCTCATCGACCTCCCCATCATCGCAACGTCACTCGCGTCGATCGCCGTGTTCTACCTGGTGTCCCAGCGCGAGGCGTACGGGAGCTGGCGCGACGCGGTCCGCTACCTTCCCGTGCTGATGGCCGTGGGAGTCGGCATCTCGATCAACAACGCCCGCGCCGTCATGTCAGGACTGGGCGGCCGCGAGACCGAGTTTCGTCGCACGCCCAAGTACGCGCTTGCCGTGGACGGGTCGACACCGCTTGCGACACGGAAGTACCGCGCCCGTCGCGGGCTCGACACCTGGATCGAGCTTGCGCTCGGCCTCTACTTCGCCGGGCTCGTCGTTGCAGCGTTGGCTGACGGACTTTGGGGCGCCGTCCCTTTCCTCACGTTATTTGCGGGCGGGTTCCTCTACACGGGATTAGGGGCCGTCCGAAAAGGGGACGCTCCCCTTTTCGACGAGCCCTAACTCCACGCGACGACGTCGACGTCGGTGCCGGCCGGAACAGGCTGCGTGTCACCCGGCGCGACGATGAACGCGTTCGCGCGGACGAGCGAGAGGACGTCGCCGGAACTGGCGCTCGTCACCGGCACGACGAGCGGCTTCCCCTCGCGCCAACGAAGGTGTGCGAGGTGATACGTCAGTCGCCCCGGTCGCCGTCGAAGCGGCTCAAGGAGCGTGGCGAGGACCGGAACGGCGACAGGATCGGGATGGCCCATGAGCTTCCGCAGCGCCGGCTGGACGAACACGTGGAAGCCGGTGAACGCCGAAACGGGATTCCCGGGTAGCCCCAGCACGAGGCAACCGCCGCGCTTCGCCGCCAGGATCGGCTTCCCGGGACGCATGGCAACTTTGTGGAAGAGGACCTCGCACCCGGCGCGGATCAGCGACGCACCCACGAGGTCGTACTCGCCGACCGACACACCGCCCGTGAGGATGAGCACATCGCCGGTCAACCCGTCCGCGATCATCGCGTCGAGCGCCCCGCGCTCGTCCCCCGCGATGCCGAGATAACGCGCGCCCACACCCATCGCTTGAATCTGCGCGAGCAACATCCTCGCGTTCGAGTTGCGCACTTGATGGGGCGCGGGATTCGCGTCAACCTCGACGACCTCGTCTCCCGTGGACATCACGGCGACGCGCGGCGGGCGAATGACGGTGACGCGCGTGCGGCCGACGGCAGCCAACGCCGCGATCTCGGCGGCGCGCACGACTGTCCCCGCTTCGATCACGGTCTCCCCCGCTCGCAGGTCTTCGCCGCGGCGCCGGATGTGCTGCCCAGTTTCGGGGGGCTCCTTCACGACCACGGTCCCAGCGCTTCGATCCTCTTCGGTCAGCTCGACCATGACGACGGCATTGCCGCCGCGCGGGATGACGCCGCCCGTGAAGATGCGCACCGCCGCCCCCGCCCCCACGGCTGTCGCGCCCGCGTCCTGTCCCGCGCGGAGCTCGCTGGTTACGACGAGGGAGCGCCCTACTTCAGCGCAATCGACCGCGCGCACAGCAAAGCCGTCCATCGCGGAACGGTCGGTGGGCGGGAAGTCGCGGTCCGCGACGACGCGCTCGGCGAGCGTGAGGCCCAAGACGTCTTCGAGTGGGACCTCAAGGGAGGGAAGCGACGAGACGGCGTCGAGGAGAAGGGTGAGAGCTTCGGCGACGTTGAGCATCGAATGGATTCTACCGGCGCGCGGTCAATACCCGTGGAATTCCCTGCAAGTCCGGCTGGACGCCGATGTCGTTGAATCCGCTGGAAGCGACCATCGACCTTACCGCATCGCTGCTCTTCCACCCCAACTCCAGGGCAAGTAAGCCTCCAGGCCGAAGCATGATCGCTGCCGCGCGAACGAGCGCCGCGTACGCCTCGTTCCCCATCGGCCCGGGAACCAACGCACCCTTGGGCTCGTGGTCCCGGACCTCGGGTTCGAGGCCTCGCCACTCTTCCTCCGGGATGTAGGGCGGGTTCGAGACGACGGCGTCATAGAGGCCGCGCCCGTCATCGGGCACCGTCGCGAAGTCGCACTCAACAAAAGCGACACGCTCCGCAACCCCGTGCTTCGCCGCATTTCGCTTCGCAACCCGAAGCGCCGCCGCCGAGAGATCGACGGCATGAAGCCTCCACGCGGGCCGCCGAACGGCGAGCGCAATCGCGATGCAGCCGCTTCCCGTCCCGAGGTCCGCGACCCGCGCGGCCTCGGGGAGCCCGGCGTCGAGAACCGCCTGCACGAGCTCCTCGGTTTCGGGGCGCGGGATCAGAACGTCGGCGTTCACTTCGAATTCCAGACCGCGAAACTCCGCGCGACCCTCGAGATGCTGGAGCGGCGTTCGAAGAGCGCGCAAGGCGATCAGCTCGGCAAAACGCGCGGCGCTCCCGGTAGCGACGGAATCGGGTTTCCGCGCGACCACGCCACCACGATCGGTGCCCAACACGAAGGCCAGGATGGAAGCCGCTTCACGCCGGGGATCGGGAACCCCCGCTTCGCGCAATCGCCGTGCCGCCTCTTCCAGAATGGTGGCGACGGTGGGCGCCGCCTCTGCGGTCACGCGCTGATCTCGTCCCGGAGCCGCTGCGCCTGGTCGTCGGCGTTCAACGCCTCGAGGATGTCGTCGATCGCGCCGTTCATGCGGCTCGGGAGATCGTGCACGGTCAGGCCGATGCGGTGGTCCGTGATGCGGTTTTGCGGGAAGTTGTACGTTCGGATCTTCTCGCTGCGATCGCCCGAGCCGACCTGCCCCTTGCGATCCGCGGCGATCTTGTCCTGCTGCTCCTGCAGCATCCTGTCGTAAAGACGCGAACGCAAGACCTGAAGGGCGCGCGCCTTGTTCTTGTGCCACGACTTCTCGTCCTGGCACTGCACGACGGTGTTGGTGGGAAGGTGCGTGATGCGCACGGCCGAATACGTCGTGTTGACGCTCTGGCCCCCCGGTCCCGACGAGCAGAACGAATCGATGCGGAGGTCCTTCTCTTCGAGGTGGACCTCGACGTCGTCGGCTTCGGGAAGGACGGCGACCGTGACCGCGGAGGTGTGGATGCGCCCCTGGGTTTCGGTCTGCGGAACGCGCTGGACGCGGTGGACGCCGCTTTCGAACTTGAGGCGACTGTACACGCGGGTGCCTTCGATGATGGCGATGACTTCCTTGATGCCGCCGACGCCACTCTCCGATAGGTCGGTCGTTTCGACCTTCCACCCCTGGGATTCGGCGTAGCGCGTGTACATCCGGAACATCTCGGCCGCGAACAGCGTGGCCTCGTCCCCGCCTGTGCCGGCACGGAGCTCGAGGACGACGTTTTTAGCATCGTTGGGATCGGACGGAAGGAGCAGGACCTTGATCTCCGCTTCGAGGGAGGTCAGCTGAGCTTCCAGGGCCCTGATCTCTTCCAGCGCCATCGCCCTCATCTCGGTGTCGTCGGCGGCTTCAAGAAGTTCCTTGGCGCCCTGGTAATCGTCCGACACCTTGCGGAAGACCTCGTATTTCTCGACGAGTGGGCCGAGTTGGGAGTAGGTCTTCGAAAGCGTCCGGAAGGCGGACTGATCCGTGACCACCGCGGGGTCCGAGAGCTGGCGCGCTAGGTCGGCCTGCTTGGCGACGATCCCGCGGAGCTTCTCGTCGACCCTGGGGTCGAGGGCAACAGCCACGGGAATATCAGTTCGCGGCGGGCGTGCCGGAAGTCTCGGGCGTCTCGGGCGTCTCGGACGCCTCGGGAATCGCGGCGCCCTTCTTGTAGCGCTTCTGGAAGCGCTCCACGCGGCCGGCGGCGTCCAACAGCTTCTGCTTGCCGGTGAAGAACGGGTGGCATCCGGAACAAACCTCGACCCTCAGGTCTTTCTTGGTCGAACGGGTCTGCACCGTGTTCCCGCAGGCGCAGGCGACGACGACGTCGAAATATTCGGGGTGGATCTTCGGCTTCATCACGAACCTCATCGGCCCAGGGGAAGATACCGAGGGCGGCAACCGGGCATTGTAGCGGAGCGTGTCAAGCCCTAGCCCGCCATCGACCCCAAGAACTCCTCGTTCGTCGCGGTTTTTTGCATCTTGTCGCGGAGAAGCTCCATGGCCTCGACCGGCGACATCTGCTGGAGCACCTTCCGGAGCACCCACGTGCGGTCCAGTTCCTTCTTCGACAGGAGCAGTTCTTCCTTGCGGGTCCCCGAGCGGAGCAGATCAACCGCGGGAAAGACCCGCCGGTCGGACAGCTTGCGGTCGAGGTTGATCTCCATGTTCCCCGTCCCCTTGAACTCCTCGAAGATCACGTCGTCCATCCTGCTCCCGGTGTCGATGAGGGCGGTCGCGAGGATCGTCAACGAGCCCCCCTCTTCGACGTTTCTCGCGCTGCCGAAAAAGCGCTTCGGCTTCTGGAGGGCGTTCGCGTCGAGACCGCCCGAAAGGATGCGGCCGGAGGTCGGCTGCACGGCGTTGTAGGCCCGGGCCAGCCGCGTGATCGAATCGAGCAGGAGCACGACGTCGCGCTTGGCTTCGACGAGGCGCTTCGCGCGCTCCAACACCATCTCGGCGACCTGGACGTGGCGCGAGGCCGGCTCGTCGAACGTGGACGAGATCACCTCGCCGCGGATCGAGCGCGTCATGTCGGTGACCTCCTCGGGCCGCTCGTCGATCAACAGCACGATGAGGTGGACCTCGGGGTGGTTCGTCGCCAGTGCGTTGGCGATCGCCTGGAGCATCATCGTTTTTCCGGTGCGCGGGGGCGAAACGATCAGACCGCGCTGGCCGCGGCCGAGCGGCGTCATCAGGTCGATGACGCGGCCGGTGACGTCCTGGCCTGCCTGCTCGACGGACAGCCGACCCTCGGGGTAGAGCGGTGTTAGTTGGTCAAAGGTCTTGCGTCCGCGGATCTGCTCGGGCTGCAGCCCGTTGACGGTGTCGATGCGCGCGAGCGAGAAGTAACGCTCCCCCTGCTTCGGCGGGCGGACCTGCCCAACGAGCGCGTCGCCGGTCAGGAGGGCGAAGCGGCGTATTTGCTGGGCCGAAACGAAGACGTCGTCGGGCCCGGGGAGGTAGCTCGCCTCGAGAGCGCGCAAGAAGCCGAACCCCTCCGAGGAGGTCTCGAGGACTCCGTCGGCGACGAGCTGCCCGTTCTTCCGCGCCTGGGCCTGGATGATCCGGTAGACCAACTCCTGGCGGCGCAGCACTCCCGCGTTCTCAATGGAGAACGTCCCCGCCAGCCTGACCAGTCCCGGGGCGTCCATCGTCTTTAGTTCCCGAATGTCCATGTCGATCCTGCCCTGCCTTCCCTGCCTAGACGTCGCGATCGCGGTGCGCGCGGAGCGCCTCGTCCACGTGACGCCAGAGTTCACCGATCCCGTAACCCGTGACGGCGGAGGTCAGAAACGGGGCGACCCCGCCCTCCGCGGTCGCGAAAGCCTTCTTCAAGGCCCTCTCGGACTTCGACCGGTCGTTCCCGGACAACTTGTCGGCCTTCACGCCGACAACGATCCGAGGGATGTCCCGGTCGACGAGCCACGTGAGCATCGTCCGGTCGAGCTCCGAGGGCTCGTGGCGGGCGTCCACGAGCACGATCGAAAGCGCGATCGCTTCACGCCGGCGCTCGAGGAACCCCTCGACCATCGGGCCCCACTGCGACCGGATGCTCTTGGGCGCCCTGGCGTAGCCGTACCCGGGGAGGTCGACGAAAAAATGCGCCCGGTTGACCCGGTAGAAGTTCACCGTCTGCGTCCGCCCCGGCGTGTTGGACGTGCGCGCAAGCCCCTTCGCGCCCAGCAGCACGTTGATGAGCGAGGATTTGCCGACGTTCGAGCGGCCGAGGAACACGACGTCCCCCCCGAGGGGATGGGGCTCGTCCTCGGCTCTCACCGTGGCGCGGTCGAATTTGCATTCTTCGATCTTCAAAGCTTCTCGATCGGACGAGACGCGCGGCCCCGAAAACCAGCAGCCGCGCGGGGCGGAACGGTGAGCGCCTAGTGCGTCACCGGACCGTCGGCCGGGCGGGCCTCGGCGTTTGCCGTGGCCGCCCGGTCGCCCAAGGCGGCCCCCGGAAGGGGGCCGACCAGGGCGATGTCCAGAACCTCGTCCATGTTGTCCACCAGGTGGAACGTCATCGCCTTCTTGATGTCGTCGGGGATCTCGGACAGATCCCGCTCGTTGTCCCTTGGGAAAATGACCGTCTTCGTTCCGAAGCGGAAGGCGGCCAGGACCTTCTCTTTCAGCCCGCCGATCGGCAGCACCTTGCCGCGCAAGGTGATCTCACCCGTCATCGCGACGTCACCGCGCACCGCGACGCCCGTCATCAGCGAACAGAGCGCGGTCGCCATCGTGATCCCCGCGGACGGGCCGTCTTTCGGAATCGCCCCCTCGGGAACGTGCACGTGGATGTCGAACTTCCGATAGAAGTGCGGGTCGATGCCGAAATCCTCCGCCCGCGTTCGGATGTAGGAAAGCGCCGCCTGCGCCGATTCCTGCATCACGTCTCCGAGCTGTCCCGTCAGGGTGACCTTGCCCCGCCCGAGCATCCGCGTGGCCTCGAGGCTCAAGATCTCACCGCCCGTTTCGGTCCACGCGAGCCCCGTGGCGACGCCGACGGCCGGTTCGCGCTCCATCTCGCGCGCCGGGTGGAAATGCGGCACGCCGAGCATCTCCAAAACCTTCGCCGGGGTCAGCACGATCGGCTTCTCGGCTTCCTTGGCCACGACCTTGCGCGCGATCTTGCGGCAGAGGGAGGCGATCTCGCGTTCGAGGTTACGGACGCCCGCCTCCCGCGTGTAGCGCTCGGCGACCTCGACGACCGCCGCGTCCTCGAACGAGATCTCGGCGTCCTTCAAGCCGTGCGCCGTGATCTGCTTCGGGATCAGGTAGCGCTGCGCGATCGAGAGCTTCTCGTTCAACGTGTAGCCGGCGATGCGGATGATCTCCATGCGATCTTTGAGAGCCGGCGGGATCGTGTGCACCACGTTGGCGGTCGAGATGAACATGATGTTCGAGAGGTCGTATTCGGTATCGAGGTAATGGTCGAGGAACGCGTGGTTCTGCTCGGGGTCTAGAACTTCCAGCAGCGCGGCCGACGGGTCTCCCCGGAAGTCCGCCGCCATCTTGTCGACCTCGTCGAGGAGGAACACGGGATTGCGCGTTCCCGCCTTTTTCATCATCTGGATGATCTGTCCCGGGAAGGCGCCGATGTAGGTTCTGCGGTGGCCGCGAATCTCGGCTTCGTCGCGAACGCCCCCGAGGGAAAGACGCACGAACTCTCGCCCCGTGGCGCGCGCGATCGACCGCGCGAGCGAGGTCTTCCCAACGCCCGGAGGGCCGACGAAGCAGAGGATCGACCCTTTCATCTTCTTGACGAGCCGGCGCACGGCAAGGAACTCGAGAATCCGCTCTTTGATCTTGTCCAAACCGTAGTGGTCTTCGTCGAGGATCTTCTCGGCACGCTTGATGTCGGTCAACTCGCGTGACTTCTTGAACCACGGCACCGCGAGGAGCCATTCGAGGTAGTTGCGCGAGACGGTCGCTTCCGCGGACACCGGCGGCATGACTTCGAGGCGTTTCAACTCTTGGAGGGCCTTCTCCTTGGCTTCGTCCGGCATCTTGGCCGCTTCGATCTTCTGCCGGAACTCCTCGATCTCGTTGACGCGTTCGTCCTTGCGCCCCAGCTCTTGCTGGATCGCCTTGATCTTCTCGTTGAGGTAGTACTCCTTCTGCGCCTTCTCCATCTGTTTCTTGACCCGGTTGTTGATCTTCTTGTCGACCCTCAGCTTTTCGATCTCGGCCTCGAGCAGGCGCTCGACCTCGCCCAGCCGTTCGGGAACGGGCACGGTCTCCAAAAGCGTCTGCTTTTCTTCGATCGTCACGGGAAGGTGCGCGGCGATCGTGTCGGCGAGGCGCCCAGGGTCGGCGATCTTGACCGTTGAGAGCATCGTCTCGTAGGGAAGCCCGGGCGAATACTTGATGAAGCGCTCGAACAGACCCGAGACCTTCTCCATGCGTTCCTGGAGGTCGGGGGTCATCTCGGCCGGACGCTCGATCGGTTTCAGGACGACGCGGAAGAAACCGTCCGGGTCTTCTTCGATCTCGAGAATGCGCGCGCGCGTGGCCCCCTCGACGAGCAGCTTCACGTTGCCGTTGGGCAGCTTGAGGTGCTGGACGATCGTGGCGACCGTCCCGATCGAGTTGATTTCCTCGGCGTTCGGTTTGTCGACCTTCGCATTGCGTTGCGTGGCGAGGAAGATCTGCTTGTCGCCGCCCAGCGCTTGCTCGACGGCCAGAAGCGAGCCGCGCCGGCCCACGACGAACGGAACCATGGTGTGCGGAAAAACGACGATGTCCCGGAGTGGGACCATCGGAAGCGTACTGACGGTGTCCGAACGCTTGGCGCGTTCTTGCATGAAGGGTCTCCTTGCGAAGGGCCGGACGGAACGCTCGCGCTAGCTGGCCTTCTCCATGATGATCAGCGGGCTGCTCTTTTTGAGCACCACGTCGCGCGTGACCACGACCTCCTTGACCTCGGTTTGGGAGGGGAGCATGAACATCATGTCGAGCATCAACTCTTCGAGAATCATGCGGAGGCCGCGGGCGCCGATCTTCCGCTCGATGGCCTGTTGCGCCACGGCTTCCAGGGCATCGTCGGTAAATCGAAGGCTCGCGCCCTCGAACTCGAAGATCTTGTTGTACTGCTTCACCAGGGCGTTTCTCGGCTCGGTGAGGATGCGAATCAGCGCCGGCACGTCGAGCTCTTCGAGGATGGCGACGACGGGCAGACGGCCGACGAACTCCGGGATCATCCCGAATTTGATCAGGTCGGCGGGCTGGGCCTGGGTGAGCACTTCGGCCAGGTTCTTGTCGCGGCGCCCTTTGACCTCGCCCTTGAACCCCATCGTCTTCCGGCCGATCCGGGATTCGACGATGCTATCGAGCCCGACGAACGCGCCGCCGCAGATGAAGAGGATGTTGGTCGTGTCGACGGGGACGAATTCTTGGTGGGGGTGCTTGCGACCGCCTTGGGGCGGAACGTTGGCGACCGTCCCCTCGAGGATCTTGAGGAGGGCCTGCTGCACCCCTTCTCCCGAGACGTCCCTTGTGATCGAGGGGTTTTCCCCCTTGCGTGCGATCTTGTCGACCTCGTCGATATAGATGATGCCCCGCTGGCACTTCTCGACGTCGTTACCGGCCGCCTGGAGCAACTTGAGGACGATGTTCTCGACGTCCTCGCCGACGTAGCCGGCCTCGGTCAGGGTCGTCGCATCGACGATCGCGAACGGGACGGACAAAAGGCGTGCGAGCGTTTGCGCAAGCAACGTCTTTCCCGAGCCCGTCGGGCCGATCAAAAGGATGTTCGATTTCTGGATCTCGACTTCGTTGCGGCGCCGGGACATCTCGTTGCGCTTGTAGTGGTTGTAAACCGCGACCGCGAGTTTTTTCTTCGCCGCATCTTGGCCCACGACGTATTCCTCGAGGAAGGCCTTGACCTCGACGGGCTTCGGTAGCCGGACGCGGCCGTCCGGCTCTTCGGTTTCTTTTTCTTCGGCGATGATGTCGAGGCAGATGTCGACGCACTCGTCGCAGATGTAGACCGTGGGACCCGCGATCAGTTTTCGGACGTCCCTCTGGCTCTTGTTGCAAAAGGAGCACTTGAGCCCGTCGCCCTCGGCCTTCTTTCGCGACATCGTGCCTCCTTAGGACCGCTTGTCGATGACGTGATCCACCAGTCCGTACTCTTGGGCCTGAGCGGCGGTCATGATGAAGTCCCGGTCCGTGTCGCGCTCGATCCGTTCGATCGCCTGACCCGTGTGCTTCCTCAGAATCGCGTTCAACGACTCCCGCATTCGCAGGATCTCTCGAGCGTGGATTTCGATTTCGGACGCCTGCCCCGACACCCCTCCGAGCGGCTGATGGATCAGGATGCGGGAATTAGGAAGGGCGAATCTCTTACCCTTCTCCCCGGCGCCCAAGAGGACCGCCGCCATGCTGGCGGCCTGCCCGACGCACAGGGTGCTTATGTCGGGTTTGATGTATTGCATCGTGTCGTAGATGGCCATGCCGGCCGTGATCGAGCCGCCGGGCGAGTTGATGTAGATCGAGATGTCCTTGTCCGGATCCTCGGCTTCGAGGAATAAGAGTTGTGCAATGACCAGATTCGCAAGGACGTCATCGATGGCGTGCCCGATGAAAACAATATTGTCCTTCAACAGACGCGAATAGATATCGTAAGCACGCTCTCCGCGGCTGGTTTGCTCGACGACCATCGGGACAAGAGGCATGGCTTACTCCGCGCCCTGAATATTAGCAATCGAGGTGATCAAGTCAAGCGATTTCTCTCTAACCATCTGAGTCTCAAGGGCTTGCAGCCCTCCGCCCTTACTGAGACGTAATCGGACTTCCTCGTAGCTTTCGCTAATTCGCTCGGCCTCCCGCCGGATCCGCTCTTCGAGGTCTTTGCGGTCCACCTTGACGGACTCGGCCAGGGCGATCGCATCCAGGACCAAACGGGCGTGCACGATCTTGCGGGCGGGCTCTTCGTTCCGCTCGCGCAGCTGCTTCCAGTCGAGCTCCGCCTTTCTGGGATCGACGCCGTGGAACATCATTTCGCGGACCATATCCTCCAGCCGGTGCTGGATTTCCTCTTCGACGAGGACCTCGGGAACCGTGAGCGGATTCGCGAGGAGGACCTTGTCGAGAATCGCTTGCCGGACCGCAGAGCGGGCCATGGCGGCCTTCCGCTCGGACAGATCGGCGTGCACCCGCGTCTTGAGCGCCGCAAGGCTGTCGAACTCTCCCAGATCCTTGGCCAATGCGTCGTCGAGCGGTGGGATTTCCTTGCGTTTGACCTCGTGAACGAGGAGCCGGTAGCTCACCTTCTTGCCGGCCAGCCCGGACGGGGAGCCCTCCGCCGGGAAGTCGATCGTAAACGCCAGCGTCGCCCCCGTCTTCGCTCCGAGGAGATTCGCGTTGAACGGCTCGGGGTTTCCGGGCGCCCCGACTTCGAGCACCACCCGCTCGCGCGTTTTGGCCTCTCCGTCTTCGGGCTGTTCATGCAGGTCGGCGACGATGACGTCGCCCGGCTCTGCGAGCCGGGCCTCATCCACCGCGTAGCGGGCGTGCGACTGCCGAATCGACTCGAGCGCCTCGTCGACGTCGCTGTCTTCGACGCGGCTTGCGGGCGTCGTCGCCTCGACACCCCGGTAGTCCTTCACCGTAAACTGCGGCAAGACCTCGAAGGTCGTCTTGAACCCGAACGGCATGCCGTGTTCGTGCTTGAGATCCTCGAGAACCGGCTCGCCGAGGGGGATCAGTCCCTTTTCGCTGGTCGCCTCCCGCCACAACCGTGTGATCAGCCGCTCGCGGACGTCGTCGTCGATTTCCTTGGCGAACCGCTTGCGCACCATGTCGACCGGCGCCTTCCCCTGCCGGAACCCCGGCAGCCGGACTTGGCCGGTGTAGCGCCGCACGACGGCTTCGGTTTCTTTCGAAACCTCCTCGGCGTCGACCTCAACGGCGAGGCTCTTTTTTACGGGACTGAGATCGGTGATCTCGATCTTCATCGGGCTCCCTCTCGCATGAAGTCAACGTCGGACACGAAAAGCGCGGGGAGAAGTGTGGTGAGCCGCCCTGGAATCGAACCAGGAACCCGCAGATTAAGAGTCTGCTGCTCTGCCAATTGAGCTAGCGGCCCGTAGCACCTTTCGATTCGAAAAGGCGCGCGATAGTAGCACACGCGAAACGAGCCTCTGCGGCGAGTTGGTGCGCACGGTAGGATTTGAACCCACGACCATCGGAGCCGAAGTCCGACGCTCTATCCGGGCTGAGCTACGTGCGCACACCAGAGTTTCCTCGCGAACGAGTGCGTTGGGGTGAGTGACGGGACTTGAACCCGCGACAGCCAGAGTCACAGTCTGGAGCTCTACCGACTGAGCTACACTCACCATAGATTTGGCGTTCGGCCCTCGTTGGTACGCCTGGAGGGACTTGAACCCCCGACCCACGGCTTAGAAGGCCGTTGCTCTATCCACCTGAGCTACAGGCGCCCATCAAACGGAGTAAAGAGCTTCGGCCATCCGCCTCGTTGACTCTAGCGGAAGGGTCGTGCCCTGGCAAGAATGGTTGGTGCGCGTGGCAGGATTTGAACCTACGACCCCTAGCTCCGGAGGCTAGTGCTCTATCCAGACTGAGCTACACGCGCGAATCTCGAACAAACCCGGCCGGCCTCACGTTCATTCTGGTCGGGGCGGAGGGATTTGAACCCCCGACCACCTGCTCCCAAAGCAGGCGCGCTACCGGGCTGCGCCACGCCCCGTCCTACGTCCAATTGGAAACGCGACGGGTGAGAGTACCAAGAAGAAGGTTCGCAGTCGAGAGGAGGCTTGCTACCATCCCTCTTTCCTGGAGCCCTCATGCGCATCGGACTCTTCGGCTTTCCGCGAACCGGCAAATCGTCGCTCTTCAGCCTTCTCACGGGCGCCGCCGCCCCGGTCGCGGGGGGTCGGGACGCCGTGCACCTGGGCATCGCCAAGGTGCCCGATCCGCGACTGGACACCTTGAGCGCCATGCACAAACCGAAGAAGACGACTCCGGCCACCGTCGAGTACATGGACCTCGCCGCCATCGAGAAGGGCGAAGCCGCGGAGGGGCTTCCGCTGGAACAGCTCCGCACCGTGGACGCCCTGGCGCACGTCGTACGGGGATTCCACGACGAGGCGATTCCGCACGTCGAGGGAACGATCGACGCCGCGCGCGATGCGGCCACGATGGAAACGGAGCTGATTCTCGCCGACCACACCATCGCTGAGCGCCGCTTTGCGAAGCTCGAGTTGGCCATCAAGAAGACGAATCGCGACGAGGACAAGAAAGACCTCGAGACGATTCGAAAGTGCCTTTCCGCCCTCGAAAAAGAGGTACCGCTTCGCAACCTCGAATTCTCCGACGAAGACCTCAAGCGAATGGCGGGGTTCACGTTCCTCTCGCTGAAACCCCTTCTCGTCGTCGTCAACGCCGACGAGTCCGACGCGGGGAAGCTCGACTCCGGTGCCGCCGCGTTCGGACTCACCGCGTTCGCCGGCCGGCCTCACACCGAAGTGGTCGCGCTGTCGGCCAAGATCGAGGCGGAGATCGCCCAACTCGATCGCGTCGACGCGGACTCGTTTCGCGCCGAGCTCGGCATCGCCTCCCCCGCCCTCGACCGGATGATCCGGGCGTCGTATCACCTGCTCGGAAGCCTGTCGTTTTTCACCGCGGGCGAGGACGAATGCCGGGCGTGGACGATTCGTCGAGGCACGAAGGCGCGCCAGGCCGCCGGCGCGATCCACAGCGACATCGAAAAGGGGTTCATTCGCGCGGAGCTTTGCGCCTACGAGGATCTCGTCGCCGCGGGGAGTTGGGCGGCCTGCCGCGACCGCGGGACGCTGCGCCTCGAAGGCAAGGAGTACGCGATGAAGGACGGAGACGTGGTCAACTTCCGGTTCAATGTTTAGGCTGATGCGTCGCTTCCGCCTTCGTCTGTCGGCGTCCATCGTCTTCGCGGTGGTGCTCCCCTTCCTCGCAGCCGCTCCGGTCGTGGCGCAAGCGGGTGACGCGATACCCGACGTCACCCTGTACGCGCTCGACGGAAAGCCTCTCACGCTCGCCTCCTTCAAAGGCAAGGTCGTCCTTCTGGACTTCTGGGCCTCGTGGTGCGCTCCCTGCCGGAAGAGTTTCCCTTTTCTCGATGAGTTGCAAAAAGCGCACGCGAGCGAGGGCCTTCAGGTCGTCGGCCTGACGCTCGAGGAGGACGACGACGCCGTGGCCGGCTTTCTCGCGTCGGTTCCCGCGAATTTCACGATCGCCCGGGACACGTCCGAGCGGGCCGGCGAGGCCTTTGGCGTGGTGGCGATGCCGACCTCCTTTTTGATCGACCGCGAGGGGCGGGTGGCCGCCCGCTTCGAAGGCGGCGACGAGAGCGTGCACAAGAAGATCGAGGCCGCGGTCACGACGCTGCTCGCCGGAGGAACACTCCCTCCCGGAACCGACGTGCGCGTGGCGGCGAGCGTGGAAGCGACCGGAAACCTGAAGGCCTGGCAGCGCGGCTATCTCGCCGACCCGATCATGAGCTTGGACGGAGACCCTTTGACGCGGCTCATCCGCGAACACATCCACGCCAGCAAGGAAGGCGCTTCCGGCGACGGCGGCGCCGCGGGTGGCGGCTGTGGCTGTAACTAAGCGCCAGCGCAAGAAGCGCCGCAAGCTTCCCTTGCTGGCCGCCGGAGTCGGCGCGCTCGCCGCCGGGGATCTGCGCGCTCAGTCCAACCTGGAGTTCCGCTACCTCTTCTACCAGGAATCCGGCGGCCGCACCGAAGTGTCGAACCCGTGGCTGTACCTCAACCAGGACTTCGGACTGAAAGGCGGACAACTCTCACTCATCCTCGGATACGACTCGATCTCCGGGGCCTCGCCCACCGGCGGCTATCCGACCGCCGACGCGACGACGTCGGCGTCGGGGGCGACGTCCTCCAGCATCCCACTCGCGGAGTACAAAGACACGAGGCAGTCGATCTCGGGTTCTTATGCGAGGAAGTTCGGAGCGCACCTCCCGGCGGTCGACATCTCGTACTCCAAGGAAAACGACTATCTCGCCCGCGGGGCCGGGCTGACCGATGCGTGGACGATGGGCGACGGGCGCGGCACCCTTCATTTTGGAGGAGCGATCTCCCGCGACGTCGTGACGCCCGTGGCAACCCCCACGAACCCCGTTCGCGTGTCCTACCCCAAATCGAGCAACGCCGTGGCCCTTGGCTTCAGCTGGATCATCAGCGAGCGCGATCTCTTCGACATCTCCGCGTCGCTCGCCGATCTGAGCGGTTACCTGACCGACCCTTACAAGATCGTGCCGATCGGAACCCCAGCCGGCAACGTCACGACTCCCGAGATCCGACCCGACGCACGCTCGCGCTATGCGGTCGTTTTCAAGTACGGTCACTTCTTCAGCGAAGCCGACGGCGCCCTGAAGATCGGCTACCGCTACTACTGGGACGATTGGTCGATCGGCGCGAACACCCTCGATATCTTGTACGACCAGCGCGCGGGGACGAAGTGGGTCGTCTCGCCGCTGCTGCGGTTGTACACGCAAAGCCATGCCTCGTTCTTCAGCAACCTGTTCGCCGCGCCGCAGACGTACATGTCGAGCGACTACAGGCTGTCCCCCTTCGACAGCATCCTCGGCGGACTCACCGTCTCGTACAACATCCGGCGCGATCTCGTGTTGAGCGTGGGAGTGACCTACCAGGATCAGCGAGGACGGGACCGCGTCCTACCGTCGGCGGCGCCGCCACCCCTCCGCTCGCCGCTCGGCGAAGGCGGGGATGACGACGAGGGAGAGGGGGCCTCTCCGACGACGGTCTCCGCCGCGGACATGACGGTTTTCACCGCGACCGTCGGACTCTCCTGGCGCTACTGAGCCCGTGAGCGAGCGAACCCTCTACACGACACGATTCGCGTTGATGGGCGGCGCCGCGATCGTTCGCTTCATCGACGACCGCGGCCGGCGCCGCGCGGAGATGATCGCTCGTGCCGCGGAGAACGAGGCCTTTCGGATCGAGCGGAAGTTCTCGCGCTACCGCGACGACAGCGTCGTCTCCGAGATCGCGCGCAACGCCGGCCGCGCCCCGGTCGCGGTCGACGACGAGACGGTCGCCCTGGTCGAAGCCGCGCTCGAGCTCGCGCAACTCACGGGAGGCCGGTTCGATCCCACGGTCGGCGTGCTGCGGCGAGCGTGGAACTTCCGGGAGCCTCGGGTTCCCGCCGACGACGAGCTCGCCGCGCTCATGCCCCACGTGAACCATGGCGCGGTGTCCGTCGGCGACGGGACGGTGTTCTTGCGAGCCGAGGGGATGGAGCTCGATCTCGGAGGCGTGGGCAAGGAGTACGCCGTCGATCGTGTGGCCGACGTGCTCCGCGCGCATGGGGTGACGTCGGCGCTCCTCAACTTTGCGGGAGACGTCCGCACGATCGGCGGACGGGGAGACGGCCGGCCCTGGTCGCTCGGCGTCGCCGATCCGCGCGCTCCCGGACGGTGCCGCTTCGCCGTGCGGCTGATCGGTGGCGCGGGAGTCGCGACATCGGGTGACTACGAGCGATGTTTCGTCAAAGACGGCGTGCGCTATCACCACCTGCTCGACGCCACGACGGGGCGTCCCGCGCGAGGAGTGATGTCCGCGACGGTCGTCGCGGCAAGCGCCTTTCTCGCGGGGCGCCTCGCCACTGCGGCCTTCCTCCTCGGTCCGCGGGAGGGTCTGGCCGTCATCGAGGGGACGCCAGGCGTCGAGGGCTGCCTGATCGACGCCAGCGGCGCGATCCTGGCGACCCCAGGATTGAGCCGGATCTCGAATCTTCCCGGCAGTCTCTACGCGGCCTACCCCGCGCTCTAGCCGGAAGTCGCGACGGCAGCGGCCAGGCAACGCGAAAGCTGCTCATCCTGCTCCGGCAAGACCGTCCGCAAATCGAGGAGGAGCTTCCCGTCGTTCACGCGCGCAACGACCGGAGGATCTCCCCGCCGGAGGCGGAGCTCGAGGCGTCCCGCATCTCCCGACGGATCCTCGATCGCCAGCAACGTCGTTGCGATCTCGCCCGTCGGAGAGGATCCACCTCCCGGCCGCGAGACGCCCGCTTCAAGCTTCCACGCCAGTCGCGGCGCAAGCCGGCAGGCGTCACGCGCAACGGCCTCGGCGCGCCGGCCGACCTCAGCCAGCGGCAGCGAGAGCATACGAAGGGTCGGGATCTCTTGGGCAGCGCGGCCGGTCACGTAGGCGACGAGCGTCTCCCTGAGGGCCGCGATCTGCAGGCGATCGAGCCTGAGCACTCGCGCCATCGGGTCGCGGCGCAGGCGCTTGATCAGGTCGTCGCGCCCGACGGCGAGTCCCGCCTGCGGTCCGCCGAGAAGTTTGTCGCCGCTGAACGTGACAAGGTCGGCGCCCTGGTCGAGGAGGGCGGCCACAGGGATCTCGTCGCGCACGCCGAACGAGGCGAGGTCGATCAGGTCGCCGCTCCCCCAATCGACCACAACGGGCAGGCCCTTCGCATGAGCGAGAGCCGCGAGCTCACGGATCGAGGTGTCTTCGGTGAACCCGACGATCTTGAAGTTGCTGGTATGGACTTTCAAGACGACGGCCGTTTTGGGCCCGATCCCCGCTTCGTAGTCGGCCGGGCGCGTTCGATTGGTGGTGCCGACCTCTTTCATTTTGGCGCCCGAGGCGGCGAGGATGTCGGGCACCCTGAACGCCCCCCCGATTTCGACCAGCTCGCCTCGCGAGACCACGACCTCTCGACCCTTGGCGAGCGCCCGCAACGCGAGCAGGATCGCCCCGGCGTTGTTGTTGACCGCGACCGCGGAGCGTCCCGGAAATAGGCGGCGCAACAGCGCGTCGAGGTGGATCATCCGGTCGCCGCGCGCCCCCTTCTCGAGGTCGTACTCCAGGTCCAGATAGCAAGCCGCCGCTTCCGCGACCCGGCGCGAAGCAGCGACGGACAGCACCGATCGGCCGAGGTTCGTGTGGGCGATGACGCCCGTCGCGTTGATGACGACACGGGGCGAGGGTGCGAGGAGCGCCGCCGCCTGCGAGGCGACGGCCGACGCGAATTCGACCGCGGAGGGGACGCGCGGGTCCCCTTTTCCCGATTGGATCCTCGCGCGCCGGCGGTCGACCTCCTCGCGGAGGAGGTCCGTAACGAGGGGCCGCCCCCACCGGGCGATTGGCTCCGCGAGCGCAGGGTCATCGAGCAGTCGCGAGACCGCGGGGAGCGTCTTCAGGGTGTCATCGCGGTCCATGGGGCTCGCCAAAGGCCTGTACGGCCGTCGAATTGCGTTTGGTGCGGCACAAACTTATACTTTGCGGCGCTTCAAACGGGTCGGGTTGAAGCTTTCATTATAGAGGGCCGCTGGCGTGCACGAAGTGGTTTCGACCGAACTCGAAGCCGATCTCGGCCGTCTCGAGAGCGGCATCCGTCAGCTCAAGATCCAGTACGACATGTTCTTTGCCGGATCGGTCCCCAGACAACCCCTGGAACTTCGGAGCGAGTTGGAGAGGATCATCCGGCGCCATTCGTCGACGCCGATCCGTCGGTATGCATCCCGGTTTCATTTCAACGCGCTGGTCAGCCGTTTCAACAGCCTGTCCGAGCTCTGGGCAAAAACGCTGCGCGGGTTGGAAGAGGGTGACCGCCCCGCCCCGGCCGTCGCGGACCGTGCGGGAAGCTCCGAGCAGATCGTCGCCCGGTGCACGTTGACGGATCCCGCTGCCGAGCGCGACGTTCTGAAACTCCTCCACGCCCGCCTTCTCGATGCCCGCAAAAAGTCGGGCGATGCGACGGATAAGCTCTCGTTCGACACTTTCGTTCTCACGATCAGCGCGCAGGCCCGCAAGATGCGTGAGAAGACCGGATGCGATAAGGTCGATCTCAGGGTGATCGTCACGGACCGCAAGGTCGTGGTCAAGGCGCGCCCGGGCCGGTGACGTCGAACACGTCGTAGGGCAGGAGAACCAAGATGAGGCACGTTTCATCGCTCGCGACGGTCCTCGCGGTCGCGATCATCGCCTTGACCCCGTCGCCCGCGTCCGCGGGCGACGGCACCGATCCGTGGTGGTCCCCCCGGCTCCGAGCAAAGGACACCGTCGACGGCGGGTCCCCAGTCAAGCCGGACGACCCGACCACCGAACCCTCGCTGTCCGAGCCCGGGTCGCCACCACCTCCCGCCCCAATCCCGTCGATCTTGCCGGACAAATCGCTGATAAAAACGATGACCCTCGTTCGCCAGAGCGCCATCGGAAGCGATCCCAACGTCATCGCTTACCTCGACCTCATGAGTGCGGGCGACGCGTCGGGCGCTCAGGTGAACGACTTCGCGGCCTACGTCGCCAAGCGCGGAATGCCGCAAGTCGCCCTTTCGTTTCAGCAGTATGCGCTGAGCCTCGAGCCCCAAAACACGACCCTCTGGCAGAATCTCGGAACGATCCAGAGAACGACCGGGGCGTTGAGCTCGGCCGCCACGTCGTTCAAGAAAGCGATCTCCATCGATCCGATCAACGCACTTGCCCACTACAACTTGGGCGCGGTCTACGACGCCCAAGGCAACTACGACGACGCGATCGAAGAGTACCGGCGCGCGCTCGTGCTCGACCCCGGCCTTGCGGACCCGCGCAAGAACCCTCAGGTCGTCAACAACGAGAATCTGCTGGCGGTGGAACTCAAGATCTATGCTTCAGAGGCGGGTGCGCTCGGGCTGCCGCTCCTCCAGTTGCAGAAACCGGCGCCACCGCCCAAGCCCGCCGAGGACAAACCCTAAGGCGTCGCTTCGCAATCCACGCGGGAAGACGCGACGTTGTACGATGCGCGAGCCATGCGCGCGACCGGCCCGGTATTCGTAGCCCTGCTCCTCGTCGCATCGGCGTCGCCGGCCTTCTCGTGGACGGCCGCGACCCGTGTGGTGATGATCGACGACGCGATCAAGCTGATGCCCCCGTCCCTGCGCAGTGTCCTCGAGAAGCGCCGGGACGACGTCCTCCGCGGCATGCTCGAGCCGTTGACGCAGGAGGACTCCTTGCCGCACCGCCCGCCCTGGGAAGGCGGGACCCTCGAGGCCTCCGTAGACGCCGCGGCCCGTGATCTCGTCTCCGACGTGACGACCCGGGCCTCGTTTCACGGCGTGGCGCGGCGTTTCGGCGTGCTGGCGCATTTCGTCGCGGACGCCGGATTCCCTCCGGGCGCAGCGGGCGCCGCGGGGGCGTCTCACTACGCTCATTTCGCGTCCCTGTGCGAGACGAGGCGCCCGAGGTTCCCTTTCGTTTTCTATGGGCACGACAACGCCGCGCTTTCGCGAAACGACTTCAAGTCCTTCACGCTCGCGATTCTCGAGCGCGCCCGCGCCGAAGACGCCACCCTCGTCCGGGCGTACGTCCAGGCTGGAACCGGGATCGCGGCCGCGTTCGACGACCGCTCGATCCCGTTTGCGATCGCGTCGTTGTCCTATTCCCACTCGGTCACCGATATCGTGCAGGCGTGGCTTGCGGCCTGGCGCGAGTGCCACGGGGATTTCGGCGGAACGCCCTACCAAGGAGCCAAGTGATGAGCACGACCGTCCGCCGGGCGTTGATCAGCGTTTTCGACAAGGGAGGCATCGTCGAGTTCGCCCGCGAGCTTGACCGTTTGGGCATCGAGCTTCTCTCGACCGGCGGCACGGCCAGGCTCCTCGAGGACTCAGGACTTAGGGTCGTGCGCGTGGCCGACCAGACCGGCTTCCCCGAGATGCTCGACGGGCGCGTCAAGACCCTTCACCCCCGCATCCATGCCGGGATCCTCGCAATCCGCGCCAACGTGAAGCACATGGCCGACCTTGCGGCCGCCCGCATCCCGACGATCGATCTGGTCATCGTCAACCTCTACGCGTTCGCGCGCACCGCCGCCGACCCCGCGAAGTCATTCGAAGACATCGTGGAGATGGTCGACATCGGGGGCCCGTCGATGGTGCGGGGTGCCGCGAAAAACTGGGAGGACGTCGGCGTGGTCGTCGACGCGGCGGACTACCCCGCCGTTCTGGAAGGGCTCCGCGCGGAGGGGTCGCTTCCCCGCGCGCTCCGCCTGTCGCTTGCGGCCAAAGCCTTCGCCCACACCGCGGCCTACGACGCGGGCGTGGCCACGTATCTTTCCCGCGTGGCCTCCCCCGAGACGGCCCGGAAGGCCGAGCTCGCCGACTCCCTGGCGCTCGACTTCCAGAAAGCGACGGATCTCGTTTACGGCGAAAATCCGCATCAGCACGCGGCGTTTTACCGAGACCCAAGAGCCCAGGGGGCGAGCGTCGCGACCGCGCGCCAACTCCAGGGGAAGCCCCTGTCGTTCAACAACATCCTCGACTTCGACGCGGCGCTTTCGCTTACGGCTGATTTGGGCCGGCGGGCCTGCGTCATCGTCAAGCACGGAAACCCTTGCGGCGTCGGCCTGGGCGACGACCCTGCGACCGCCTTCGCCTTGGCACTCGCCTGCGATCCGACGAGCGCGTTCGGTGGCGTGATCGCCTGTTCCGAGCCGGTCGACGGGCCCACCGCGGACGCAATCGCCGGGGCTTTCTACGAAGGGGTGATCGCGCCGTCGTTCACGGCCGAGGCCGTCGTGACTCTCGCCCGGAAGAAGAACCTCCGCCTGTTGGAACTCGGCCCGCTGTCCCGGTATCGCCGGGAGGGGCTCGACCTCCGCCGCGTGCAGGGCGGCCTCCTCGCCCAAGATTGGGATCAGCCCGACCCGCCGGTGCGGGAGGGACGCGTGGTCACCACCCGCACGCCCACCGACGAGGAATGGACGGCGCTCCAATTCGCCTGGACGGTCGTGCGTCATGTGAAGTCGAACGCGATCGTCTATGCGAACGCCTCGCGCACGCTCGGGATCGGCGCCGGACAGATGAGTCGCGTGGATTCGGCCCGGCTAGGGATCCAGAAGAGCCTCGTTTCGCTTCACGGCGCCGCCATGGCCTCCGACGCGTTTTTTCCCTTCCGCGATGGGCTCGATACGGCCGCTGAGGCGGGCATCACCGCGGTCGTGCAGCCCGGCGGCTCGATCCGCGACGACGACGTGGTGGCCGCCGCGAACGAGCGCGGCTTGACGATGGTGCTCGTCGGTCGGCGCCACTTCCGGCACTGACAGCGGCATCGCGCACGCGATCGCTAGAACGAGGGCAACGGCCGGAAGGACAGCGCTTCGACCCGCGCGAGAAACGCGCGATCTTTGACCGCGTCGACGTAGTGTGACGCAAACTCCCAGAGTTTTTTCACGTCGTCTTCCGCTGGGGCGATTTCCAGGGCCTCGTCGAGACGCGACTGGGCCTCCCGACACTCGCCGGCGCGCAACGCCACGACGGCGAGGTTGTACCACCCCGCGACCTTCACGGCGTCGGTGTAGGACTTGCTCACGCTCGGCGGGAGACGGTACGCAAGCCTCAAAGCCGAAGTGTATTCACCGTCGCGGAAGGCGAGCTTGATCGTGGTGAGCGCTTCCCGCTCCGCTTTGTTCGCTTTGTACTTCTCGCCCGCTTCTTCGAGGCCGGTCCTCGCCTCCGTATTTTTCGGATCCAGCGCGAGGGCCTCGTTGAACGCAACCACGGCCCCGCCGAAATCCCGCGAAGCCATGAGCGCATTCCCCGTCGCGAGACGCGACGCGATCATCTTCGCGGCCTCCTTCGGAGTGGCGGGAACAGCCCGTGCCGGTGGGGGGGCCCCGGTTTTCGCGGACGGGCCGGTTTTCGCCGACGGGCCTGCTTTCGCGGGGCTCTGGGGACGTGAGAGCGGCGCGGCGGCTTTCGGCGCGACCGCCTCGGGCGGCGTCCCCCCGGCGAGGTGCGACAGAGCGACCCCGACTAAACCCAGAACCACGACACTACCTCCCGTCCAGATCAGGATCTTCGAGGGGGTTAGCGCCCTGCGGGGCGCTTCCGGCGGAGGCTCGGGAGATTCGAAAGACTTGGCGGGCGCCGGCGCCTTCGGGCGCGGCGCGATCTCGATACTGGTGGCCCGATGCACGGCATCTTCGGTGGGCGCCGACTCACTGCGTCCGATGCCGAGCAGTTCCTCGTCGCCACCCCCGCGGCGTTCCGCGACCTTTTCAAGGTAGTGACGTGCCTCGCGATGCCCTGGTGCGATCTCGAGCGCCTCACGAAGGAACTTCTCCGCGTCGTCGAGACGGTCGGCCTCGAGTGCGGCCACGCCTTCGATGATCGCGTACTCGACCCTGTCGAGATTGGAGTCGCCTTCGGCCTCGAGCTTGGAGCGCAAGGACGCCGCGTCCGCGTTGTCTTCGTCGAGAATCGCAAGGCGCGCGAGGATGGTCAAGGCCTCGTCGCGCTCCCCCGCCTCACCCTTGGCCCTGGCCTCGGCGAGGAGGTCGTTCACACGGCGAGAGAGCTCGGTCGCGGCCGCACTCATTCCCGGGCTGGAGGCCGGAGACGATCGGGGGGCGGGCTCGAGACCGAACGAACCCTCTTCGGGTTGCGGCTCCGCGGGCGTCTCCCACCCTTCGAGGATCTCCTCCGGCTCCAGTTCGCGGACGTTTTCGGCTTCGGGTTTCCGATCGGAGGTCCCATCCGCCGTATCGGGATGAAGCAGCGTGGTCGCGCTCAAACCGTCGAGCACTTTCAGTCCCTGGTCCAACTCATGATCGACGCTTCCCGTGCCTTCGGCGACCGCCGGTGAAACGTGCTCGACGAATTGCGATGCGAGGCTCAAACCGCCCAGCGCTTGCTCGTCGGAGGGGTCGAGCCCCAGGACGTCCCGCCATGCTTGGAGAGCCCCCGAGTAGTCACCGCTGAGGTAGCGCTCAGAGGCGTGTTCGTGAAGCTGCTTGATGCGCTCGGTGCTCATTCCTCTCCCCGAATTCACGTCAAGGCTGTCCGCCATTCGGACGCCACACGAGCCGGAACATAGGTTTCAAATCGGGGAGGGGCCAGCCGGGGACCAGACGAGGGGGCCGCTATCGGACTTTGTCCAAGGCCTCCCGAAGTTGGGCGAGATTCGGGGCATCCGGGCGGATTTGTTGAAGCCGTGCCAGCGCCGCGTCCGCCTGATCGAAACGATGCAAGTCCAGGCCGGCCACGACGACGATGTTGTACAGCGACTGCCAATTCGCGGGGTCGGCCTTCTGGGCTCGCTCCAGCAGTTCGAGGGCCGTTTCGAACTGTTTGAGCTCCTGATAGCAGATCCCCATATCCGTCAGAAGGTTGGCGTTGTTCGGCAAGAGATCGCTCGCCCGCTTGTAGAACTCGATCGCGGGCTCGAACATGCCCGAGTCCTGGTAGATATTGGCAAGCCGCGCCCATGCCTCTACGTCCTTGGGGTCGTTTTGGACGCGCTCCTTGAGGGCGTTGATCTCCGCCATCATCGGGGCACCGCCACCTGAGGCCTGGCTCGGCGTCCCCGATCCCATGGGCGCGGCCGGCCCCATCGGCGAGGGGACCTCGCTGGAGGCAGGACCCGCCGCCTGCCCCGGGCGCGTGTCGATCGCGCGGAACAGGCCGAAGCCCAGGAGAAAGCCGAACGCCAATCCGCCGAACAGAAACGCCAGTTGCTCTTTTTTCAACGCCAAACCCTCGTGCGCACGCTAGCGATGCGGTTGGGACGTGTCAAGGTCGGAGGGTCCGAGCCGGCCTCCCGGGCTGGTACACTCGCGGTGATGACGCGCCCCGCTGCCGCACCGGTCGATCCGCGCCCGAACCTCTACGGGATGTCGCGCCTCGAGCTCGAAGCGTTCCTCGAATCCCAGGGGGGGCCGCGGTATCACGGCGATCAAGTATTCCGCTGGCTTTACGCCAGGCGCCGCTTCGACCCCAACGCGTTTACCGACCTCCCGAAGGCGCTGCGTGCCCGGCTTTCCCAGTTCGCGCGGGTCGACGTGCCCACGATCTCAGCAAGGGTCACCGCGGAGGACGGCACGGTGAAGTACGGCGTGTCCCTTCCCGGAGGCGGCACCGTCGAGACCGTCTTCATGGTTCAGCGCGACCGCATCACGCTGTGCGCCTCGAGCCAGGTGGGATGCGCCCTCATGTGCGGCTTCTGCCTGACGGCGCGCATGGGGTTGATCCGCCACCTAACCCCGGGGGAGATCGTCGGACAGATCGCGCTCATCCAGGAGGATCAGCGCCTGGGGGATCGACCGTTCAACATCGTCTTCATGGGGATGGGCGAGCCGCTGCACAACTACGACGGCGTGATCGCCTCGGTGCGGTTGCTCGTCGATCCCGCCGGCTTCGCTCTAGCCAAGCGCCGCATCACGATCTCCACGTCCGGCCTCGCCCCCGCGATCGAGCGGCTCGCGGCGGAGCCCGTTCGGCCGCGGCTGGCCGTCTCCCTCAACGCCACGACCGACGCGGTGCGCGACCGGATCATGCCGGTGAACCGGAAGTACCCGATCGCGCGCCTTCTGACGGCGTGCCGTCGATTCGCCCGCGCCACCGGCGAGAAGTTCACCTTCGAGTACGTGTTGCTCGCGGGCGTCAACGACACGGACGCCGACGTCCTCAGACTCGCGAAACTCCTGCGCGCCAATCCCGCAAAGCTGAACCTCATCCCGTTCAACGAGGTGCCGGGGTGGCTCCCCTACCGCGCGCCGGAGCGCGAGCGCGTCGTGGCGATCCGCGACCAACTGCTCGCGCTGGGGCTGCCGGTGAGCATCCGCTACAGCCGGGGGGCCACAGCCCGCGCGGCGTGCGGGCAGTTGGCGGTCCTCTCCGGCGTCGCGGCGCCCTCCCCGCCCTCCTCGCATGAGGTGTCCCTATGATCGATCTCACAGGGAAGTCCGCACTGGTCACCGGTGGCGCGCGCGGCATTGGGCGCGCCTGTTGCCTCATGCTGGCCCGCGCGGGCGCTTCGGTCGCGGTGAACTATCGCGTCGAATCGCCTTCGGCGAACCTCCTCGTCGAGGAAATCGAGGCGGCAGGCGGGGAGGCATTCTCTCTCGCAGCCGACGTCTCGAAACGCGAAGACGCCGAGATGCTCGTCGACGAGACCGTCGCCCGTTTCGGGAGCATCGACATCCTCGTGAACAACGCGGGGATCTGGAAGAACTCTCCGATCGATGAGATGTCGGACGGCGAATGGGACGAGATGATCGGCGTCAACCTGACCGGCACGTTCCACTGCATCCGCGCGGCGGTGCCGCCGATGAAGGAAGCGCGTTCCGGGAGGATCATCAACATCTCGAGCACCGCCGGACAGCGCGGCGAGGCCTTCTGCTCCCACTACGCCGCGACGAAGGGCGCCGTGATCTCGCTGACGAAATCGCTGGCGGCCGAACTGGCGCCCTTCGGCATCCTGGTCAACTGCGTGGCGCCCGGCTGGACGGTCACGGACATGACGCGCGACGACCTGCTCGGCTCCCGGCGCGAGTCCATCCTCCAGACGATCCCGCTCGCCCGGGCCGCGACCGCCGACGAGGTCGCAGGCAGCGTGGTCTTCCTCGCATCGGAGCTGGCCACGTTCGTCACCGGGGAAGTGCTGAACGTCAACGGCGGAGCCGTCCTCGTCGGGTGAAACGCAATCCTAGGGGACTGTCCCCTAGTCCCCGTAGTCAGTGCGCGAGCCCGCGCTGCAGTCTCGCCACCGCCTCGTTCAACGTATCGGTCGTCTTCGGGAACGCGAAGCGCAAGAGGGTGCGCCCCATCTCGGGTCGCGAAAAGAACGACGAGCCGGGGACCGCGCCCACGCCCACGGACTCGACGAGGCGGCTGGCAAAGGCGACGTCGTCGCGGCAGCCGAGGCCCGACGCGTCGGCGAGGATGTAGTACGCGCCGCGTGGCGCGTCGCATTGAAAGCCGACGCTTCGCAGACCCGCGAGCAGCAGATCGCGTCGCGCCACGTACTCCGAAGCGAGCGTGCGGTAGTAACTGTCCGGAAACCCCAGCGCGACCGCCCCCGCTTCCTGGAGCGGCGCCGCGGCGCCCACGGTCAGAAAATCGTGCACCTTGCGAATCCCCGCGGTCAGTTGGGGAGACGCGATCGTCCATCCCACGCGCCAGCCCGTGACCGAGTAGGTCTTCGAGAGGGCGTTGATCGTGACCGTCCGATCCGCCATGCCGGGAAGCGAAGCGATCGGGACGTGCTCCGCGCCGTCGTAGATGATGTGCTCGTAGATCTCGTCGGAAAACGCGATGACGTCCCACTTGCGGCAGAGCATCGCGATCGTCTCGAGCTCCTCGCGCGTGAACACCTTCCCCGTCGGGTTGTTCGGCGTGTTGAGGATGATGCCGCGGGTCTTACCGGTGAACGCCGCGGCGAGCTCGTCCGGATCGAACGTCCAATCCGGCGGCCGCAGGGAAACAAAGCGCGGCACCGCCCCGGCGAGGATCGCGTCGGGGCCGTAGTTTTCGTAGAACGGCTCGAAGACGACGATCTCATCGCCCGGATCGACGATCGCGAGGATGGACGCGATCATGGCCTCCGTCGCCCCGCAGGTCACCGCGATCTCCCGCTCCGGATCGACGTCCAGGCCGTAGCAACGCCGCTGCTTCGCGGCAATGGCGTTGCGCAGCGCGGGCGCCCCCCACGTGATCGCGTACTGATTGACATCGCCGGCGATCGCCCGGCACGCCGCGTCCTTGATCTCTTGCGGCGCGGGGAAATCGGGGAACCCCTGCGAGAGATTCACCGCCCCGTGCTGGCGACAGAGGCGCGTCATCTCGCGGATGACGGATTCGGTGAACCGTTTGGCCTTCTTGCTGACGTCGAGCATCGGCTCAGCTCAGGAGATTGGCGAGGAATTCTTTGTTGGTCGGGTACTTCTCGATGCGCCCGGTCAGAAGCTGCATCGCTTCCGCGGCCCGGAGCGAAGCCAACGCCCTGCGCAACAACGTCACCTTTTGGTACTCCTCCGCCGTGAAGAGCTTTTCTTCCTTGCGCGTTCCGGTTCGCGAGATGTCGATTGCCGGAAAGATACGGCGCTCGAACAGGCCGCGATCCATGAGGATCTCCATGTTCCCGGTCCCCTTGAATTCCTGGAAGATCACCTCGTCCATCCGGCTCCCGGTGTCGACGAGCGCCGTGCCGATCACGGTGAGGGATCCGCCGGAAACCGCCTTGCGGGCCGCGCCGAAGAACCTCCGCGGCTTCTCCATGGTGCGCGCGTCGATGCCGCCCGAAAGCACGCGCCCCGACCCCTTCTGCTCGGTGTTGTAGGCCCGCGACAGTCGCGTGATCGAATCCAGAAGGACCATGACGTCGCGCCCGCACTCGACCAGGCGCTTCGCCCGTTCGAGCGCGATTTCGGCGACCTGAAGGTGGTTGCGGGCCAGTTCGTCCGACGACGACGCGATCACCTCGCCGCGCACGTTGCGGCGCATGTCGGTGACCTCCTCGGGCCGTTCGTCCACGAGCAGCACGATGAGGTGCATCTCCGGGTGGTTCGCGGTGATGGACCGCGCGATCTTCTGGAGGAGCACGGTTTTTCCCGCCTTGGGCGGCGCCACGATGAGACACCGCTGCCCCTTGCCGATCGGCGCGATCAGGTCGACGACGCGGGTCGAAAGCTCGGCGGGGTCGAGCTCCAAGCGGATGCGCTCGGTCGGATCCTCCGCGACCAGGTTCTTGAACGGGATGCGCTTCTTGTAGGTCTCCAAGGACACGCCGTTGATCGTCGTGACCCGTACTACGGCCTGTGGCATACCCGGACGCTGGGACGGAACGGAAAACCCATCGAGCTCGACGCCGGTTTCGAGCGCCATCGTCTGCACGATTTCCCGAGGAACCCACGGATCGCCGCTTTCGGGATTGAAGTCGTTCGTGGCGGCCCGAAGAAACCCGTGGCCCTCCGGCATGACCTGGAGAACGCCGCGGGTCTCGATCGTCGGCTCGCCTTCCGGAATCGGCAGGTCCGCCAGGCCGCGCAGCGATCGAGCCTCCGACGATCCCGCCTGATTCTGGCCTTGGCGTCCGTTCGGAGCCGACGCGCCGCCACTCCCGCCACGGCGCCCGCGACCACGACGACGGCGACCGCCTCCTCCAAACCCGGGCGGTCCCTGAAAACTGGACTGATTCATCGTTGCTCCGCTCTTCCGGCGCGCGAGGCCGGCATCAATACCAGCCGTCGAGGCGTCCGATTTCCACGCAGGTCAGAATCCAAAGCTCCGGCGGGGCTTCGAGGGCCGTCCCTGCCGCCGTTCGTTCCAACTCCCACGCGCCTGCCGCAGCGCGCCCGACGAGATACGCGCCGGGAAGGTCCCATCGACAAAGCTCTATGCGAGGATCGGATGCGCCGATCATCGCGAGTCGAAACAACCGTCCATCGGCGAGCAGCACGCTCACGGGAGCGAGGACCGGCTCTTGGCCCAATGTCGCCGTCCGCCCCACCTCGCGGTTTGAACCTGCCTCGAGCGAGTTCAAGATCCAGCCGCGTTCCGCCGCGTTCCACTCGAGGCCCCACGGGCCCGTACCCGTGAGGACGAAACCGGCGGCGGCGGGCACGCCGTCGATCGGCGCCGCCGCGACGCCTTCAACCCGGAACCCGCCGCCCGGTCGTCTCGTTAGGCGCACGGCCGGACGCATGGAGGATCGATCAAGGTCACGAAGCGAAATCTCCGGCGTGTCGCGCGGCCCCTCAGGATGATCGGAATCGAACGAGGGGCGGATCGCGTTCTGACGTGGAACCTGCACTATACACCGGCTTTGGCGGTTTCCCTCAGGGAGGGGTCCCGGCTCGCTCGAGTTCCCGGCGCTCCCGTGCCGCGGTCGACCTGACGAACTCGTTCGGATCGGCCCCGGCCGCCTCGAGCCCGGCGTAGGCCGCCGGATCCCCGGAGGCCCCCAGCGCGATCGCGGCCGCCACCCGGTTTTCCCAATCCGTATCGGATACGACCAGGTTCGAAAGCAGGTCGACCGGGAGCAACCCAAGGTGGCCGAGTCCAGCTTCCAGCGCCGCCCGGCGGACATGGTGAACGGGGTCGGAGAGCGCCCGCACATAGGCGTCGCGGACGGCGGGCTCGTCGGAGGAAACGATCGCTCGCAGCGAGCGGGCGCGCACGTGCCATACCGGATCCTCGGTCGCCATGCCCGAAAGGAGGCGAATCGTCTCGGCGTCGGCCCCCTCGGCACAAAGATCAACGGCCACCGCGCGGACCAGACCGTCGGGGTCCGCAAGCGAGCCCAACGCCATCCCACGCGCCCGGTCCTTGTCGACCTGCCCCATGACGACGAGAACTGTCGCCCGAACATCGCGGTCTTCGTCCCCGAGCAAGGCCTCGATCCGGTTTTTGTTGGCCTCGCTCGGGTGTCTGGCGAGCGAATAGGCCCGGGCGATGCGCCCGTCGATCCCCGACTGGCAGCCCGCGAGCAGGGCGATCGCGATCCATCCAACAACGAAGATCGAACTTCTGGAACCGACGATCACGACAAACCTCAATAATCTAGACTACGCGATATCAAAATATCGCATATGCGCTCAATGTTTGTGGCACTGAACAAAATAGTTGTGTACATATTCGGACGTCGGGATCTTGGGGGAAGGACGTAAGCATATGAATATACTATCCGCCGAGAACTACTTTCGTCGAGGACTTGCGGCGCTGGTCGACGGCAACCCCACCGTCGCCTCAGACTATTTCCAGACGGCGATCCTCACCGAGGTTCAACATGGGGTCAAGCGACCTCAGATGCGTTATCTCTCCTACTACGGTCTCAGCCGGGCGCAGGCCTTCGGGGCGACCCCTCAGTCGGTCCAGGCCTGCGAGACCGCCACACGGCGGGACTTCTTCAACCCCGACCTCTTTTTGAACCTCGGCCGGGTCTATCTGCTCGCCGGGAAGACGACGAAGGCCCTCGCGGCCTTCGAACGTGGCCTCGATCTCGCGTCGAGCCACAAGGGCCTTCGCGCCGAGTTCGCGAAGATCGATCGGCGCGCGGCTCCCCCGTTGGGAATCGTTTCACGCTCGCACCCGCTGAACAAGTGGCTCGGCAGGCTGCGTAGCTCGATTCGGACCCGCGTTCCGAAGTGGATCGGGGCGACTCGGGCCGACGTCACCTAGCCCTAGCGGCCACGGACGAGCCGGAAGCCGATGTACCGCTGCGCGGCCTCCACCGCGGCGGCCAGCGGAAGACCGCGCGCGAGGTGCGCCGCCAGGGCGGCCGCGTACGCGCCTGCCAGTCCGGGGATGCGCGGCACCTGAATCCGGGCCGTGTCGAGCAGAACGAACTGGCCGTCGTCGTCTAAGAGATCGATCACGCGACCTCTTGCGAGCCAGCCGGCAACGACGACCGCCTTTGCCCCCTCCTCCCTCAGCCGTGATGCGGCACCGCGAAGCGCGTCAAGGTCGTCGACCCCCCGGCCGGCAAGGGACGCAAGGTCCGCCGCACGCACGACGACAACCCTCGCGACCGGATAGAGGTGACGCCGGATCGCCTCCTGCGTTTCCGGGTCGATCAGACGGGATGTGCCCTCGCGAACCGGCACCGCGACGACAGTGGTTGTGGGAACGGCCCGCCGAACGAAACCGGCGATCAGCTCGACCTGCGTCGCGCCCTTGACGAAGCCGATCCGCGCCGCGCCCATCGGTCCGACGAGCTGGGCCGCTTCGAGCTGCCGCGCCAGGACCTCCAGAGGGAGGGGCTCGCGCGAAACAACGGAGGTCGCCACGCACACCGCGCGGCAATCGAGCTCGGCGAAGACGGCGGCGTCGGCGACGAGCCCTTCCCCCCCGCCCGTGTCGAGCGCGTGCGCCGAGACGACGAGGGGACCCGCGCTCATGTTCCCGATCCGCCCCCTGCGCCAGGCCACAGCAACGAGCGCGCCTCGTTCCAGGCCGCAACGAAATTCAACGCGCCCAGTCCGCTGATCAGGCCGCGCACGAACCCACTGCGGAGCCAAGGGCCCAGGGGCGTCGCCAAATACCCGGCGGTGGACGTCTCCCACAGCGGCGACCACGGCGCCACCAAGAGGAACACCCCCAAGGCCGCGAACACGTAGACGAGAAACGCGGTCTGGAGTCGGGATGTCACAAGGGCCTCCGCGAACGGGCGGCCATGTTAGCAGGGAGGCTCGGGCTATAATCCGGCGCGAGGTGACGCCCGTGAAGCCCGTACCCCTTCTCGATCTGAAGCCGCAGTTCGCGACGGTCCGCGAGGAGATCGATCTTGTGCTCCGCCGCGTCGTCGATGCTCAGTCCTTCATCCTGGGCTCGGAGGTTGCCGAATTCGAGAAGGAGATCGCCGCGTACGTCGGGGCCACGCACGCCGTGGGCTGCGCGTCGGGGACGGACGCTCTCGTCTTGTCGCTCGCCGCGCTTTCCGTGCGCGCCGGGGACGAGATCGTCACGACGCCTTTTTCGTTCTTCGCCTCCGCCTCTTGCGCGGCGCTCCTCGGAGCCAAGCCCGTTTTCGTGGATATCGAGCCCGGCACGTTCAACATCGACGTCGCGAAGCTCGAAGCCGCGATCACGCCGAAGACCAAGGCGATCGTTCCCGTGCATCTGTTCGGCCAGTGCGCCGACATGGACGCGATCCTAGAGATCGGCGCCCGCCGCGGCGTTCCCGTCGTCGAGGACGCCTGCCAGGCGATCGGCGCGACGTATGCCGGCCGGCGGCTCGGCGGCGTGCGCGGCGCCGGGAGCATGGGGACGACCGGGGCGTTCTCGTTCTTCCCGTCGAAGAACCTCGGCGCCTTCGGCGACGGCGGCCTGGTGACGACCAACGATGACGCACTCGCCGCGCGCCTGCGCATCCTGCGCGTTCACGGCGAACGCGATCGTTACAAGCACGAAGAGATCGGCTGGAACAGCCGCCTCGACGCTCTGCAGGCCGCCGTCTTGCGCGTCAAGCTGCCGCACCTTGACGCCTGGTCGTCCGGGCGTGTCGCGAACGCCGATCGCTACGACCGCCTCTTCGCGGAGGCCGGCCTCGTCGCGAGCGAAAACGTGAAGGTCCCCGTCCGCGCCGCCTCGTCGGGCCACATCTTCAATCAGTACACGATCCGGGTGAAGCGGCGCGACGCGCTCGGCGAACACCTCAAGGCGCGAGGGATCGGCTGGGGGATCTACTACCCGATCCCCCTCCACCTGCAAGAGTGTTTCTCGCATCTGGGGTACGGGCCCGGCGACATGCCCGAAGCGGAACGCGCGTCACGCGAGGTGCTCTCGCTCCCGATCTTCCCCGAACTCGAACCGTCCCAGATCGAGCGCGTCGTCTCGGAGATCGCCGCCTTCTTCAAGTAAAGGGGACACTCCCCTTTTCCAATCGCCCCTTATTCAAATATCTCGCTCCGCCGGAACACGGGGTAGAAGGGGTACTTGGCGAGCTTGGCGGCGCCGCCTTCTTCACGATCGACGAGGCAGATCACGGCTACCACGGTGTGGCCTTCACCCTCCGCGGCCTCGATCGCCTTCATCGTGGATCCCGCGGTCGTGACCACGTCATCGACGATGATCACCCGGCTTCCCTTCGGCAGGTTCCCCTCGATCTGCCTTCCCGTGCCGTGCTCCTTGGCCTCCTTGCGGACGATAAAAGCGCGGAGTTTCGGCCCCTCGGCGTGGCTCAGGGCCGCAACCGGGCAGACGATCGGGTCGGCGCCCAGTGTCAACCCCCCGATCGCATCCGCCTCGATCCGGTGCTCCCGAATCAGCCGGAGGATTTCCCGCGCCGTCAACCAGGCACCGTCTGAAAGGAGGGTCGTCCTCTTGGAATCGAAGTAAAACGTGCTTTTCTTGCCCGACGCCAGCGTGAAGTCGCCGAAAATGAGGGACTCAGCCTTCAGCAGCCGTCGCAATTGTTCGCGTTCGTTCTCCATGGGCCATCCTTTCCGCTTGACGGGGTGTATCTGACCTTTCTATGCTTCGCCTATATGCGTGTGGTCTTGCCCATTGTTTTGGCGCTCGCGCTTGCCGTGCCTCCCGGGGTCCTGGCGGGAGAAACGGGCATTTTGGCGGGATACGTGCTGCCCTCAGCGGATGGCGGGCTCGTCGCCAAGACTGTCTGGGTCGGGGCCATTCCGGCCCCCGTCGCCGCCGACGGATCGTTCGAGGCGACCGGGATCCCCGCGGGGCAATCCGAACTCGCCATCGAAACCTCCGAGGGGCTCTACGTCGTCGCCACCCCCGTTGCCATCGCTCCCGGAACCACGCGCCGGGTCCAACTCGCCTACGGCGGTCGGCAGGATAGCAGCGCACCTCCGCAGTCCGAAAATGAGAAGAAGAAAAAAGGAGGAGGCTTCTGGGCCAACCCTTTATCGGCTACTCTCGTCATCGTCGGTTCGGCGATCGTTGTGGGATTTGCAATCAATCAACTTACGCAGTCGGATAACGAGCCCGTGTCCCCCTCTTGATCTTGGGGTGAAGGAGACCGCGCATGCTCTGTCGTAACGCCCATCGAATCCTCGCTTCGTCACTCATCGTTGCCCTCGTGTTGGTGACCTCGCCGGCTTTCTCGGCGCCCGCACCCGCGACGCTGACCGGCACGGTCTACGCCGACGACGTCGTGACCCCGCTTGTGGGCGCCACTGTGGTCGTGACTGACGTCAACGGCGTCAAGCTCTCGTCCCAGCCGACGGCCGCCGACGGCACCTTCACGGTCGCCGCCGTGGCACCCGGCCGGACAGCGCTCGCGCTCGAGACGAAAGAAGGCTCGTTCGCCGTGGCCACTCCGGTCACCCTCGCCCCCGGCGAGACGCGTGGCGTTTATCTCGCGATGAAGGCCGCCAGCGGCACGCCTGAAGAGAAGAAGAAGAAGGCGGGCGCATACTGGACGAGCGGTGAGATCGCGGCCATGACCGTGGTGCTCGTCGGCTTTGTCGCGGCCGCTTGGGTGGGCTACGACCAGACGCACGAAGACAATCCACCCCCCGCAAGCGCCTATGAGCCGCCCACTGAAACCGATTAAAGGATGAGCGCGACCGGGGCAGGGGCAGGGCTCGGCGAGCCGAGCGCGCTCCAACTACGTGACTACGGGCGGGTGCTCAGCGAGCGCCGCAGCGTCGTGATCACCTGCCTCGTCCTGGTCGTCGCGTTTACCGCGCTTTTTTCGTTCCTGGCCGTTCCCCAGTACCAGGCCACCGCGACGATCCAGATCGAACAGAAGGCACCGGAAGCCCTCACGTTCGGCGAAGGGACTTCGTATAGCTGGGAGGATTACCAGGATTTCTACCAGACCCAGTACAAGGTCCTTCAGAGCCGCTCGGTTCTGCGCCTAGCAGCCGAGCGGCTCGACCTCCCCAACCGCCCGGAATTCGCGTCGCGCAAGGGGAGCCCCCTTGGCCGCCTCTACGCATGGGGAATGAATCTCGTCTCATTCGGTTCTTCAGATTCCGAAGAAGATGAGGGCCCACCGGATCCGTGGCGCCGTTCGATCAACTTCATTGCCAGGGGATTGGCGGTCGATCCGATTCGCAACAGCAAGCTCGTGGAGCTGAGCTTCGTCGATCGCGACAAGCAGCTCTGCGCCGACGTCGCCAACGCCATCGCCGCGGCGTACGAGGAATTCAACACCGACACCCGCTTCACCACCTCGTCGCAAGCCCGGGAGTTCCTGACCAAACAGGTGGCGCGGCTTCAGTCGGAAATAGCCTCCGAGCAGGGCAAGCTCCAGGATTACGGAAGCGAGAAGGAAATTCTCGCGCTCAGCAACGGCACGCAGGACATCAGCGAGAAAGCGCTCGGCGACATGAACGCCAAGTACGTCGAGGCGAAAGGCCGTCTTGCGCTGGCGCAGGCTCGTTTCGAGGCCACCGCGAAGGGGAACCCCGACTCGCTCCCCGAGGTGCTCACGAGCCCGCTGATCGCCGATTTGAAGAAGCAGTACGCCCAGCTCGAGCGCGAACACAGCCAGATAGCCGAGCGCTTCAAGCCGGACTGGCCGCCGCTTCAGCAGCTCCAGCAACAGTTGGACGGCGCGAAAGAGCGGCTGAGCATCGAAACCGAGGCCTTGGCGCGCCAGGTTCGCTCCGTGGCGAAGGCCGACTACGCGAAGGTCAAGGACGAGGTCGAGTTCCTCGGCCGTCAGGTGGATTCCGAAAAACGGGAAGTTCAGCGGGTGGGGCGTGACGCCATCGAATACGCCAGCCTCAAGGCCGGGATCGAGACCAAGCGCACAATTCTGACCGACCTTCTGACGCGTCAAAGCGACAACGAGACCACCCGGGCCCTGAAAGACACCCCCGCCAGCAATATGCGCGTCGTCGATCGCGCCGAGGTGCCGCGCGGCCCTTTCAAGCCGGACATCACGCTCAACCTGTTGCTGTCGATCATGTTCGGCCTGGGCTTGGGCGCCGGGGCCGCGCTTCTCCTGAACTACCTCGACAACACCGTCAAGAGCGAGCTGGACATCCAGCGCCATGCGGCCATCCCCGCGCTCGGCTTCATCCCGCTTTACCAGCCGCTGCGTGTCGTCGGGGCGGAAGAACCCGTTGCGACCAGCCAGTACGCCGCGGACGTCGCCTGCCACGCCGACGCACACTCGTCCTTCGCCGAGGCCTTCAAGAGCCTTCGCACCGCGTTTCTGATGGCCTCCCCCGAGCACGCCCCCCGCCACGTGGTCATCACGTCGTGCGAGGCGCTCGAGGGCAAATCCACAGTGGCGACGAATCTCGCCATTGCGCTGACCCAACTTGGCCGCCGCATCGTCATCGTCGACGCCGACCTCAGGCGACCGCGCGTGCACAAGGTCTTGGGCATCCCGAACGATCTGGGGCTTTCGAGCTTCCTTTCAGGCAACGCCTCGGTGGGGGAAATTCTCCAGGAGAGCGGGATCCCGGATCTGCTCGTCATCACCAGCGGCCCGCTGCCGCCGAATCCTTCGGAGCTGCTGGGCTCGAACGCTCTCGATACGTTCCTCGAGAAACTCG
>JAQBEH010000103.1:0-22602 GCA_032124015.1 Acidobacteriota bacterium | reverse complement strand
GTAGGATGCCCGTACGATGCGTTCGCCCTGGCCCCGTAGGATCGCCGTCGGCGCCGCCGTCATCGTCGTCATCGCGGCGTTACGGCTGACGGTCTTCCGCCCCGCGGATGTTTCCGTCACCGTGTTCCGCGTCACGCGGGGTGCGGTCGAGGAGACCATCACCAACAGTAAGGCAGGCACGGTTGCCTCCCGCCGGCGCGCGACGCTCTCCACGGAAATCGGCGGGCGGGTCGCACGGCTGCCGGTAAGAAAAGGAGCCCACGTTCGGGAGGGGGACATCTTGGTCCAACTCGCGGACGCGGACGTGAACGCGCAGATCAGCCTGCAAGAGCGCGCGGCGGATGCCGTGGCGGCGACCCGGCGCGAGGCCTGCGCGCGGGCGGATCAGGCGGACAAGGATCTCGCGCGAGCCCGAGCGCTTGCCGAGGAGCGGGTGATCTCAGCCGCAATCCTCGAAAGCTCCGTGAGCGCGCGCGACGCGGCGAGAGCGGGGTGCGAGGCCGCGGCGGCCCGCGTGCTCCAGGCGCGAGCGGCGGTCGACGTCGCCCACGTCGAGCTGAGGAAGACCGTGATCCGGGCTCCGTTCGACGGCGTCGTCGCCGAGCTGACCACCGAGGTCGGCGAGTGGATCACGCCGTCGCCGCCCGGACTTCCCATACCCCCCGTGGTGGAGCTGATCGCCCTCGACGCCATCTACATCTCGGCTCCTCTCGACGAAGTGGACGTGGGTCGCGTCAAGGCCGGCCAGAAGGTTCGCGTGACGATGGACGCGTATCCGGGGCGGTCTTTGCCGGGACAAGTCGTCCGTGTGGCCCCCTACGTCCTCGACGTTCGGGAACAAAACCGCACCTTCGAGGTCGAAGTCGAGTTCGACGATGACGCGTTCGCAAAGACGCTCGTTCCCGGGGCCTCGGCAGACGTGGAGGTCGTCCTCGACACCCATGAGGACGCGCTGCGCGTGCCGAGCCACGCGGTACTCGAAGGGACGAAAGTGCTCGTGGTGAGGAACAGCCGCCTCGTGGCCGTCCCGGTCAAGCCCGGGCTCAAGAACTGGGCGTTCACCGAGATCGTAGAGGGCGTGACGCCCGGCGACCTGGTGGTCGTCACGTTCGACGACGCGGCGGTCGTTGCGGGAGCGCGCGTCCGGATCGCCGGCGAGACCGATTCTTGATCGCGCTTCGCGGGATCCGCCGCGACTACGATATCGGGGGACGGCCGGTTCACGCGCTGGCCGGTGTCGATCTCGATCTGGCCGATGGAGACTACGTCTCGATCATGGGGCCGTCGGGCTCGGGGAAGTCGACGCTCCTGAATATCCTGGGCTGCCTCGACCGGCCGACCGCGGGTTCCTACCGGCTCGACGACCGAGAAGTCGCCGGTCTCGACGAAAACGAGCTCGCGCTCGTGCGGAGAAACCGGATCGGCTTCGTCTTCCAGTCGTTTCATCTCGTCCCCCGCCTGACCGCGGCCGGCAACGTCGAGCTCCCAATGATCTTCGCCGGCATCGACCCGGCCGAGCGGCGCCAGCGCGCCGAAGAGGCGCTCGTTTCCGTCGGACTGGCGGACCGCACCCAGCACACCCCGGACCAGCTGTCGGGAGGCGAGCGCCAGCGCGCGGCGATCGCCCGGGCCGTCGTGATGCGCCCAGGCATCTTGCTCGCGGACGAGCCCACCGGGAATCTCGACAGCCTGTCGGGAAGCGAGGTCGTAGCACTCCTCGAACGAATGAACGCGTCGGGGTTGACTCTGATTGTCGTCACCCACGACCCGGCGATCGGTTCGCGCGCGTCCCGGACGATCCGTCTCGCGGACGGGGCGATCGTGGAGGCCGCGTGAAAGCGCTCGACCTGATCCGCTTCGCCTGGGCGGCCCTCGCCGGACACCGGCTACGTTCGGGGCTGTCACTCGCCGGGGTCGCGATCGGCGTCGCCTCGGTCATCGTCCTGACCTCGCTCGCCGAGGGAGCGCGCCTGTACGTGACCGGACAGTTCACGGCCCTGGGGAGCAATCTCGTGATCGTCGTCCCGGGAAAGGTTGAGACCTCCGGCGCGCCCCCGCTATTCGGCGGCGCGGCGAACCCGTTGACGCTCGACGATGCGGACGCCCTCCGCCGTCAGGTCACGATAGCCGCCGATGTCGCGCCGATGACCCTCGGGACGGCGACCGTTCGATTCGGCGATCGTTCGAGGCAGACGATCGTGGCGGGGACGACGGCGGATTTCCTGCGCGTCCGCCAGATTCATATCCGGGCCGGGCGCTACCTGCCGGCCGCGTGGGAGCGCCCGGAGCAAGTGTGCGTGCTCGGATCGAAGATCGCCGACGAACTCTTTGGCGGAAGGAATCCATTAGGCGAGCCCGTGCGGATCGGTGACGCGCGCTTCCGGGTCATCGGCATCATGGAGCCGCGCGGTGTTTCGATCGGGCAGAACCTCGACGACGTCGTCCACATTCCCGTCGCCTCCGGGCTCAAGCTGTTCAACCAGTCGAGCCTCTTCCGGATCCTCATCGGGGTGCGCCGCAACGCCGACATTCCGGCGGCGCGCCAGGCGGTGCTTTCGGTGTTGAGCTCGCGCCACGACGGCGTCGAGGACGTCACGGTGCTCACGCAGGATGCCGTCCTTTCGGCGTTCTCCCGGATCCTCAACATCTTGACGGCGGCCCTCGCGGGGATCGCCGCGGTCTCGCTCGCCGTCGCGGGCTTGGGGATCATGAACGTCATGCTGGTTTCGGTGTCGGAGCGCGTGCGGGAGATCGGCCTGCTCAAGGCCTTGGGCGCGACGCGGGCGCAGATCCTCCTCGCCTTCCTCGTCGAGGCCTCGATGCTCGCGATGGCCGGCGGGATCCTCGGGCTCCTCTGCGGCGCGGGCGCGGCCCGCGCGCTGCGCTTCGCGTACCCCGCGTTTCCCGCCCAGCCTCCCGGGTGGGCGATCGCACTCGCGCTCGCGCTGTCCGCCATCGTCGGCCTGTCGTTTGGCGCCCTTCCCGCAAGGCGCGCGGCGTCGCTCGATCCCGTGGCGGCGCTCGCGGGGCGCTGATCGTGCCCTTCCGCGACGCGCTCGCCCTCGCATGGGGCGCGATCTCCGCGCACCGCCTTCGCTCCACGCTGACGATGCTCGGGATCGTGATCGGAATCGCCTCGGTGATCCTCCTGACGTCGATCGGGGAAGGGACGAGGCGATTCGTTCTGTCCGAGTTCAGCCAGTTCGGGACCAACATCTTGGGCGTCGAACCGGGAAACGTGAGGACCACGGGGATGCCCTCCTCGCTGCTCTCGACGGTCCACGACCTCACGCTCGAGGACGCGCAGTCGCTCCTGCGCGTTCCGGGGGTCCAGACCGTCGTGCCCGTGGCCATCGGGGTCGGTCTCGTGGAGCACGGCGACCGCGGCCGCAGCGTTTACGTGTACGGCGTGACCTCGGATGCTCCCGCGGTGTGGAAGTTCGGCGTCCGCCAAGGTCGCTTCCTCCCTCCGGGGGACCCGCGGGAGGGCGCGCCGGTCGCCGTGCTCGGAACCAAGCTCCGCCACGAGCTCTTCGGCGAGGAGCAAGCGTTGGGGTCCTACATCCGCATCGGCGGCACGCGCTTCCAGGTGATCGGCATCCTCGAGCCCAAGGGGCGTTTCCTCACGTTCGACCTCGATGACACCGCCTATATCCCGGTCTCCCGAGCGCTCGATCTGTTCAACCGCCGCGGCCTGATGGAAATCGACGTCCTGATCACGCCGGACGCCGCCGCCGCGCCGATCGCCGCGGGGATCAAACGAACGCTGATGACCCGGCACCGCAACGAAGAGGACTTCACGATCGTCACGCAGGACGAAATGCTCTCCATCCTCGGGAACGTGATGGACGTGGTCAACCTCGCCGTCGGCGGGATCGGCGGGATCTCTCTGCTCGTCGGCGCCATCGGCATCCTCACGATGATGTGGATCTCGGTCAACGAGCGCCGCGCCGAGATCGGGCTCGCCAAGGCGCTCGGCGCCGCGCCCCGGCAGATCCTCATTTTGTTCCTGACGGAGGCCGCGGCATTGGCCCTCGCGGGCGGAATTCTCGGCGTCCTCGCCGGAGTTGGATTGGCGTGGGGATTGCGCCTGTTCGTTCCGGGTCTGCCTCTGGCCACGCCCGTTCGCTACGTCGTCGCGGCCCTTGTCGTCAGCTCGGCGGTCGGACTCGTCAGCGGCGTCCTTCCCGCGCGACGCGCGGCGGCGCTCGATCCCGTGGACGCCCTGCGCGCGGAATGATCGGTCCGGGCGTTCGCCGTATCCTTGACCGCACCGCGACCTTCGTGGTGTATTGGCCGCATGAGCCGCTTCACCCTGCTCCTTGCGATCGCGTTCCTCCTCGGGGCCCCGGCAGGAGCCCAGTCGATCCCCGGCCTGCCGGGCACGGACACCGCTCCCCCCGCCGAGGCTGCCGCGCCGTCTCCGGACATCGAGCCTACCGACGAGGCGCCCGACTCGCCGCGCGCCTCGGCCCGGAACTTCGTCGAGCTCGCGACCGTCAAGGGCGACTTCGAGGGCGCCGCGCGCTATCTGACCCTTCCTCCCGACCAGAAGAGCCGGGGGCCGGAGCTCGCCCGCCGCATGCGCGCGGTCCTCGAGGAGCACCTCAGCGTGGACATCGACGCGCTTTCGCCGCTCGGCGAAGGGGCCACCGACGACGGCCTGCCACCGGGTGTCGACAAGCTGGGCGAGATTCCGGACGGCCGGGGCGGCCAGGACCCGGTCTTCATCGTGCGGACCCGCGACGAGGAGGGCGCCTTCTGGGCCCTTTCGCGGCAGACCGTCTCCCGCATCGACGGCTGGTACGACGCCCTGCCCGATCGTTGGCTCCGCGACCGGATCCCCGAGCGCCTGCAGCGGCGCGGGCCGATGCACGTCATGTGGTGGCAGTGGCTCGCGCTGCCCGTGCTGGTCGTCCTCGCCCTTGGGCTCGGGCGTCTTTTCGGCGGGATCACGCGCGGCGTGCTCCTGCGCTTGACCCAACGAACCGAGACTCACTGGGACGAGGACCTCCTCGAGAGGGTCGCGCCTGCCCTCTACTTCCTGTGGGCGGTCGCGGCGGCGGCGGTCCTCCTGTCCTACCTGGCGCTGCTGCCCCCGGCGGAGCGCTTCGCCCGCGAGCTGCTCGGCGGGATCGCCACCGTGGTCGTCTTCTGGGCCCTCTGGCGCTCCGTGGACGTCTGGACGAGCTACCTCGCGACGCGTCCCGGCGTGGTGGGCAACCCCTCGGCCCAGTCGATCCTCGCGCTCCTCCGCAACTTCGCCAAGGCCTTCGTGGCAATGGGCGGCGTCCTCGCCACACTCGCCTCCTTCGGCTACCCCGTCACCACCGTGCTCGCCGGCCTCGGCATCGGCGGCGTGGCCCTGGCCTTCGGCGCGCAAAAAACGGTCGAGAACCTGTTCGGCTCCGTGGCCCTGGCGGTGGACCAGCCCTTCCGCCTGGGGGACTTCGTGAGGATCGAGGACTTCGTCGGCAACGTCGAGAAGATCGGCATGCGCTCGACCCAGGTCCGGACCCTCGACCGCACGCTCGTTTCGATCCCGAACGGAAAGCTGTCCGAGATGCGGATCGAGGACTTCGCCTCCCGCGATCGCATCCGGTTCACGTGTACGGTGGGGGTCGTCTACGGCACCACCGAGGCCCAGATCCAGCGCATCCTGGCCGGCATGGAGAAGGTCTTGCGCGACCACCCGAAGATCTGGTCCGACACCGTGGTCGTGCGGTTCGCCGGCTTCGGGGCGTCCTCGCTCGACATCGAGGTCATGGCCTGGTTCATGACCACGGACTACAACGAATTCCGCGACTGCCGGCAGGACGTCCTGCTGGGGTTCATGTGCGTGGTCGAGGGAGAAAACTCCAGCTTCGCCTTCCCGACCCGGACCGTCCATCTGGTGACGGAGGCTTCGCCCCCGACGGATCCCGCCCTCACAGGCCCTGGACCAACGGCCGAGCCGAGCGATTCCTCCAGACTCTAGCGTTCCGCAGCCCTTCACGCTGATCCACAACGACGACTACTCACGCATCGAGAACCGTTAGCGCGACGTATAGTCGCTCCGGATGATGGCCCCGACGTCGCACAACCTGCTCGACCGGCCGCACGGCCGCACCGCGTTGTTCACCGTGCTCTACGCCAGCGAAGGCGCGCCCATCGGCTTCATCTGGTGGGCGCTTCCCACGTTGCTGCGCGAAGCCGGCGTGCCGGTCGTGGACATCACGGGACTCACCGCGATGCTGGTCCTGCCGTGGGTGTTCAAGTTTCTCTGGGCACCGATCCTCGATGCGTTGCAAACGCCGCGATGGGGCTATCGCGCCTCGATCGTCGCGTCCCAGACCATCATGGCCACGGCACTGGTGCCGCTCATCTGGCTCGATCCCATCTCGAATCTGTCGACCTGGAAGTTGCTTCTGATTTTGCATGCGGTGGCCGCGTCCACACAGGACGTCGCGATCGACGCGCTGGCGATCAACACCGTGCCGCCGGAGGCGCGCGGCCGACTCAATGGAGCCATGCAGGCGGGCATGCTGGTGGGCCGGAGCCTCTTCGGCGGCGGTGCCTTGTTCCTGGCGTCGCGGCTGGGTCGCGAGTGGATCGTGATCGCGCTCGTTGCGTGGATCCTTGCGGCACTCGGCTTGCTGTTGTTCGTGCGTGTCCCGGACCGGCCCATCGGGGCCGACGATGAGTCGCGGTCCATGTTCAAAGCACTGTCGGCGGTCTTCCGTCTCCGTACGACCTGGATCGGCCTGGCGTTTGCCCTGGTCTCGGCGGCCGCCTTCGAAGCGACGGGACAACTCGCCGGTCCCTACCTCGTGGATCGCGGCGTTTCGAGCGGCAGCATCGGCGCGTTCTTCGGTGTGGTCGTTGTGACAGCCACCCTCACCGGCGGGTTGCTCGGCGGATGGCTGTCGGACCGATGGGGCCGCACGCGATCCGTGGCTCTGTTCCTGTGCGGGGTCGCCATCACGGTCGCGATGCTGGGATGGACCGACCTGCAAGGTGGCGCGACGATCGAGATCATCCTGGCTCTGCTGACGGCGATGTACTTCTGCGTCGGCCTCTTCACGGTCGCGTCCTACGCGCTGTTCATGGATCTGACCCATCCGCGCCTGGGCGCAACGCAGTTCAGCACGTTCATGGCCGCCACCAACGGCTGCGAGTCGTGGTCGGCGTGGGCTGGCGGCCGCCTCGTCGGCGCCTCAGGCTACCCGGCAGCGTTCCTGGTCATGAGCGTCGTCTCGCTTGCGAGTTTGGGTTTGCTGCTGCCGCTCCGGGGACGACGGACAGCCGATGAAAGCCGGGCGTTGTAGGCCGGGCGTGACCGCAAGGGAGGCCCGAAACTCCACAAATCCCCCACGACCGGGTCGAACTGGAATGAAACGTTGACGAGTCGAGCTTTTTCCACGGAAAGCTCCGTTTTAGGCGTTCCAGGAGGCCGTTTCCGCCAGAAACGGCTTCGTAGGATCGCCCAGGACGCGCGATCGCGGCGCCGGCAGGGCTGGTGGACCCCCGGGAATCGACGAACGCCGAGCGAAAACCAGGTCTGACGGTCGAGTAGGAAGAACATCGGGCCGAGTTTTGCGCGCTATTCGGTTCGGCGGACACGACTGGTCCGAATTCCGCTCGGCCTGATCGACCGTTTGACCGGACACTGATGAACTCGGGGGTGGCCACGTCGGTCGCTCCCGGCATCGAGGTCTCACAATGCGACGTGGCCACAAGAGCACGCTGGAGACCCAGTTGACCTCCGGCCTGGAGACGGGGCCTAAAGGTCCGGTTCTCGAGGACGGCTCGCGGGTCGCCGTGCTCGGCGGCGGGCCGGCCGGGTCGTTCTTCTCTTACTTCCTGAAACAGATGGCCGCCTCCATCGACCTCGACGTCGACGTGGTCATCTACGAGCCGAGGTCTTTCACCAGCAGCGGACCGGCAGGGTGCAATCACTGCGGCGGGATCGTCTCCGAATCTCTCGTCCAACTGCTGGCCACCGAAGGGATCAATCTCCCCGCCGACATCGTGCAGCGCGGGATCGACTCGTACGTCATCCACATGGACGTGGGCAGCGTGCGCATCGACACGCCTTTGCATGAGAAGCGGATCGCGGCCCTGTACCGGGGCAACGGGCCGCGGACGTCGGAACCATCGGACGTGGGAGGGTTCGACCGATACCTACAAGACCTGGCCGCGGCCAAGGGCGTCCGGATCGTAAGGCAGCTGGTCGAGCGCATCGATTGGTCCGGTGGGCGGCCTTCGGTGGTGTGTCCCGACGGCTCCCGTGAAACCTACGACCTGGTCGCCGTGGCCTCGGGCGTCAACAGCCGGCTCGCGGAATCGATCGTCGCCGAACGTCCGGACGTCCGCCTTGCCGGGAAGACGAAGACCTACATTTGCGAGTTCCGGCTCGGGCGCGACGTCGTCGAGCGATGTCTCGGCCAGTCCATGCACGTCTTCGTCCTCGACCTGCCGCGGCTCGAGTTCGCCGCGATGATCCCCAAGGGGGATTTCATCACGATGTGCCTTCTCGGGGACGACGTGGACGACGAGCTCGTCCGCTCGTTCCTGGCCGCCGACGAGGTGCGGGCGTGTTTTCCGGGCGGCACCGTGCCGGAGCACGTCTGCCACTGCTTTCCCCACATCAACGTCCGCGCCGCGGACCCGCCGTTTTCCGAGCGCCTGGTGTTCGTCGGGGATAGCGGCGTCGCCCGGCTGTACAAGGACGGCATCGGCTCCGCCTACCGGACGGCGAAGGCGGCGGCCCGTACCGCCGTGTTCCACGGCGTGTCCGCGGCCGACTTTCGCGAGCAGTTCCTGCCGGCCTGCCGCGCCATCGACTTCGACAACACGTTGGGCCGCATGGTGTTCGCGTCGAGCGCCCTGATCCAGCGCTGGCGGTTTTCCCGCCGGGCCATGCTGCGCATGACCACGCGGGAGCAGAAAGACACGCGCGGTCCGAGACGGATGAGCGGCGTGCTGTGGGATGTCTTCACGGGCAGCGCCCCGTACCGGGACGTGTTCGTCCGCAGCCTTCACCCCGCTTTCGTGGGCTCTCTCCTTTGGAATGTGCTGGCCGCGGTGATGACGGTTCCGAAAGTGCCGACGCGCGGCCCACGGAGCACGTTGTGACGAGCGGCGCGCTGGGGAGGGTCTACCGCGACGGCGAGTCCATCGTCGTTCAAGGAGAGATGGGCGAGAACATGTACGTCATCCAGCAGGGGACGGTGGAGGTACTCCGTGAGGAAGCCGGCCGGATGTTCCGTCTCACCGAGCTGGGCCCCGGAGAAATCTTCGGTGAAATGGCGCTGTACGAAAAGGCGCCCCGATCGGCCACCGTGCGCGCCGTAGGGGAAGTCCGCGCGTTGACCGTGGACAAGAAGACGTTCCTGCGGCGCGTGCAGGAAGACCCATCCCTCGCGTTCAACGTGCTGCGAGCGCTGTCGGCCCGCATCCGCGGACTAGACGTGGAGGTCGTCGCCCTGCGCGAGCAGCTCCGCGCGCGGCGTGAGGAGACTTGATCGTGTTCGTCCCCGCGCCGTCGGACAAGACCCCGCCCTGCCAGTGCGGATGCCCGAACGGAAACGACGTGCGTGGTTGGTTGTCGGTGGTCGCGCAACGGCACAAGACCGGACACGACAAGGAAACGGCGTTCCGTCTCGCTTGGGAGAAGCTCGCGGAGACGAACCCCTTCCCAGCCACGATGGGACGGATCTGCCCGCACCCATGCGAGGTGGCGTGCAGCCGTGGCGGCAAGGACGGTCCGGTGGCGATCCACGCTCTCGAGCGCTTCCTGGGGGACTGGGGTCTGAGCGCCGGTCTCAAGCTGCCGAGAAACCGTGAGGCCCCCGCGCTCGAGTCGCTGGGCGTCATCGGCGGCGGACCGGCGGGACTCTCTTTTGCTTACCAGATGGCGCGACGCGGCTATCGCGTCACCGTGTACGAGCGTTCGGACCGCCTGGGCGGCATGCTCTTCCACGGGATCCCCGAGTTCCGGCTTCCGGAGCACATCCTCGAGGCCGAGATCGGTCGCATCGTCGCGCTCGGTGTCGAGGTCCGGCTCGAAACGTCCGTCGGCCGGGACGTTGCGCTCGCGGAGCTTCGCGGAAGGCACGCGGCGATCTTCGTGGGTATCGGGGCGCAACGGGGTCGCGGGCTCGGCGTGCCGGGAGAGGACGGAGGCGGTGTCTTCGCGGGCACGGAATTCCTCTCGGCAGTGAACCGGGGAATCGCTCTCGCAATCGGGAAGCGGGTCGTCGTGGTCGGTGGCGGCAACACGGCCGTCGATTCCGCGCGTGCGGCCCGGCGCCTCGGCGCGGCGACGACGATTCTCTACCGTCGCTCGAAGGACGAGATGCCGGCGATCCGCGAGGAGGTCGAAGCCGCGGTCGCGGAAGGCGTCGAGCTCGCTCTGCTGGCCGCTCCGGCCCGCCTGGTTCGTGAAGCGGGCGCGCTAACGGCTGTGGAGGCGCAACGGATGTCCCTCGGCGATCCCGAGGCTTCCGGGCGGCGCCGTCCCGTGCCGATTCCCGGGGCGACGTTTCTCATTCGGGCCGACAGCGTGATCGCGGCGGTATCTCAGGAGCCCGACTGGACGCTCCTCGAAGGCCTCCGGCCGGACGGGGTCTGGATCCAGGGGTCGACCGACGCGGAGATCGACCAGGACGTGTGGGCGGGGGGCGATGCGCGAGGGCTCGGAATCGCCGGCATGGCCATCGCGCAGGGCAGGCAGGCGGCCGAGGCGGTGCACCGCCGTCTCCGGCGAATCGAGCACGTCGGCCCCGCGGACCGCAGGGGGCAGCTCGCGCCGGGCGACGTCAAGCCCCAGTTCTTCCCGGAGCGCGCGCCCGTTGTTCCCCCGGCGTCGACCGTTGAGGAGCGTCTCGCCGAGCCCGAGCGGGAATCGGTGGGTACGATCGACGAGGAGCAGTTCCTCGCGGAGGTGGCCCGCTGCTTTTCCTGCGGGCTGTGCTTCGGTTGCGAGCACTGCTGGACCTTCTGCAACGCTCCCGCATTCACGCGGATCGAAGAGACACGACCGGGGATCTACTTCGCCCTCGCGGTGGATCGCTGCGAGGGGTGCGGCAAGTGCATCGACCTCTGCCCGTGCGGCTACCTGTCCCCGAGTCCGGACGCGCGCCGGCCGACCTGACGAACCAGGCCACTGAAGATGAAGGCGTGTACCGGGTAGAGCACGTACCAGTAGAGCAGTCCGGCCAGTCCCTTCGGCGCGAAGAACGCGGTCTGGGTCAGGAGCGACCCTCCGCTCGCGTGCGGGGCCACCTTGAACTGGAGCCAGGCGAGACCCGGGACCTTCATCTCCGCCCGCAGCCGCAGCAGGTGATCCGGCTCCACGGCTTCCACCCGCCAGAAGTCGAGAGCGTCACCCACGCGGAGTTCGTCGGGGTCGCGACGGCCGCGACGCAGGCCGACTCCGCCCACGAAACGATCCATGAGTCCGCGAAACCGCCAGGCCCAGTCCCAGTAGAGCCAGCCCACGTCGCCGCCGATGCCGGAGAACGATCGAAAAACGGCATCGGGCATGGCCGGCACGACGAGCTGCCGTTGCTCGAGGATCATCCCCTCGTGATCGGCGAAGACCACCGGAGTCACGTCCCCCTGGCTCGTCGCCAACGCGTCGCTCCAGCGGGTTTCGACCTCCCCGGCGTCGAGCCGTGCCAGCGCCACCTTTACCGCCTCGGTGTAGCCCACCGGCCGAATCTCGGGGAACAGCTCGTGGGCGGCACCGTCGCGGACAACCGCATCGTTGCGAAGGCCTTCCACCAACGGCCGTGCGATGGCCGCCGGGACCGGGGTCACCAGGTGGACCCAAAACGACGACAGCCGCGGCGTCAGCACCGGCACCGAGATCAGCCAGCGGTGCAGTCCTCTTACCCGCGCGTAAACGGTCAGCATCTCGGCGTACGTCCTCACGTCCTCCCCTCCGATCTCGATGACCCGGCCCCACGCTTCGGGCCGGTCGAGGACGGCGGTCAAGTAGTCGAGGACGTTGCGAATCGCGATCGGCTGGATGCGCGTGTGGACCCACCGCGGGCAGACCATGATCGGCACGCGCTCGGTGAGATACCGGATCATCTCGAAGGAGAGGCTCCCCGACCCGACGATGACTCCCGCCCGGAACTCCGTGACCGGAACCCCCGCGGCGCGCAGGGCCTCCCCCGTTTCCTGTCGCGATCGTAGGTGGTCGGACAGATCGGTTGTGGGATCGCCGAGTCCGCCGAGATAGACGATGTGCTCGACGCCCGCCGCGCAGGCCGCGGCGCCGAAGTTCTTCGCGGCGGCCAAGTCCCGGTTGTGGAAATCCGGCCCTCCCGCCATCCCATGCACGAGGTAGTAGGCGAATCGGACGCCCTGAAGCGCTGCCGCCAAGGTCTCGGGGCGCAGAACGTCCCCCCGGACGATTTCGGCTCGTCCGGTCCAGGGACGGCCGTCGAGCCTGTCCGGATCGCGGACCAGACACCGAACGTCCCATCCACCTTGCAGCAGTCGGGGCGCAAGCCGCCCGCCGATGTAGCCGGTGGCGCCGGTCACCAGGATGAGGCCGCGATCGCCGTGCATGCGACGAGTCTACCGGAGATGACCATGGTGGTGCGATCGAAGCGGGAGTTGCGAATCACGCAGACCGCGGGCTTGACACCGGCTGGTTGGGCAGCGGACACTCGCGGTTCGGATGTCGGGCGACGGATGGAGACGATGAACTGCACGGCTCGAGTCGCGACGATCTGCGCGGTCGCCATCCTCGCTTCAGCCGGGGTCCTCCTGGCGCAGGAACCGTCGTCGAAGCGGCGTCCGACGGGGCCCGTGGATCGCAAGCAATGCGCCCGTTGTCACCCCGAGGTGAAGGCCCACGCGGTGACGCACGGACCGGTGGTCGTCGACGGCTGTGCCGCATGCCACAGAACGGAAAGCGTCGAGCGTCACACGTTCAGCACATCCGACAGGGTCTGCGTCCAATGCCACAAGGCCCCGGAGGCGGTCGGGCCGGTCCAACACAAACCGGTGGCCGCAGGCGACTGCGTCGGATGTCACAACCCGCACGGCGGGGCCAACAAGGCGATGCTCCGCTCGACGTCCGTCAACGAGCTCTGTCTGGCTTGTCACGACGTGAGCGGCGGGGCCAAGTTCGCGCATGCCCCCGCGACACGCTGCACCGATTGCCACCTGCCGCATTCGTCAAAACACGCGAAACTTTTGCGTCAACCTCGGGCCAAAATCTGTCTCGAGTGCCACAAGACGATCCGGAAAGCGGTCGCCTCGGCGCGAGTGGGGCACGCGCCGACGACCGACGTACGCGCGTGCTTCAACTGCCATGCCGTGCACGCGAGCGATCACCCGAGCCTGCTGGTGGACGAGGTCAACCCGTTGTGTCTGGGCTGCCACGAGGACGTCCGGGCCGAACTGGACCGTGCCGTGCACGTCCACGAACCGGTGGTCGACGCCAGCTGCACCGTATGTCACAAGAGTCATGGCGGCGACAACTTCCGGCTGCTTGCCGCGGCCTATCCGGAGACGCTCTACGCGGAGTTCACCGAGGAGAACTACGCCTTGTGTTTCGGCTGCCACGACGTGGAGATGATCACCGCAACGACGACGACAACGTCCACCGGGTTCCGTAACGGCGACGTCAACCTGCATCACGTCCACGTCGGCAATCGGCGCACCTGTCGGGTCTGTCATCGGACCCACGCGGGGCCGAACGACCGGTTGGTGCGGGAGTCGGTGGCCTATGGCCGCGCCGGTTACGAGCTGCGTATCGGCTTCGAGAAGACCGCGGACGGAGGCGGCTGTGCCAAGACCTGCCACGCCCCCGCCGCGTACACACGTCTGGCACGACTCGACGACGGGGAGCCGCGATGAAGTTCACGGGGCTGTCTGAGGCTCGGAATCTCCTGCGCAGCTATCTTCCGCCCTGGTCGTGCGGCACCGTGATGAAGGTGGTGGCGATCGTTTCGAGCCCCGCCCCGTCGACCACCTTGTAGACGACCGTGTAGATGCGCCCCGAGCCGCCGCCCGCGCGTTCCGCTCGCACGGCGAACGCGTCATCGGCGGTGCCGAAGGCAGCTCCCTGGATGTCGTTTTCGGTGTCGCCGTCGCCGGTCCCGTTGTCCGGTTCGTTACTGGTCACCGACTCGAGGGTAACGGTGTACGGACCGCAGTCGTCGACGCGCACGGTGGCGCTGATGTTGACGAGTTTGTGATTCGGAGGCCAGAGCGTCGAAGGACTGACCGTCAGAACGACCTCCGGCGGCGTCGTATCGACGACCTGGATGACGACGTCGTCTGTCGACGAATTTCCGGTGGCGTCGGTGACCTCGAGCGTGATCGTGTGCGTGCCGACGCCGAGGCCGACCGTGAGGATCTGTCCCGTACCGAGCGAGACCTGATCGGCCGCGCCGTAATGTTCGAACCACTCGTAAAGCGTTATGTCGCCGTTGGGATCCGTTGAAGCCGACCCGTCCAATTGAACCTGGGCCTGCGCGTCTCCCGTGCATTCCACCGTCTGATCCGGTCCGGCGTTGGCGACCGGCGGCGCCACGACGATCTTCGTCACGTCGATCGTGGTCACGCGCGTCCCGTCGCCGACGGAGACCTGAATCGAATCCGGATCGTCCGCGTAAACGCGGAGCGTGTCGGTCGCGATGCCTTCGGCGTTCGTCATCACCGGCTGCCCGTTCGACGCGAGTTGGCCCGCGGAGGCGGCGAAGGTGATCTCGAGATCGGCCTGCGGGATTCCTTCTGAGTCCATCGCGACGGCGGTCAGCATCGTCTCGCCGTAGGGCTGGTCTCCATGGGCGGGATCCGTCGGGGTGTTTGGGTCTGCGGGATCGATAACGATCTGTTCGGGATTGGCCGTCAAAGACAGGCCGTTGTCGGCGGCGCGGATGGAGCTACCGGTCATCTGATCGATAGGGTTGTTGTTCGAGTTGCCCGAGCAGCCGACGAGGATGGCCATCGCGGCAAAGGCGGAGACGACAGAAACGGTGAGTCGCGTCAATGAGCGCATGGCAAGATCTCCTGGGCCGGTACTGACCGACATAAAAGATACCGGAGTCTTCCCATTACCGCTCTCTCTTTGGGGAGCAAAAGCATCCCCAGTCGTCGGCGTTTTCTGGATCTGCCGGCGAAGGAACCCGACAACTCCGTCCAACGCCAACAACGAGGACGTGAGGCGCAGCCGGTGGCGACCTTCCACGACTTCGACGTGTACGAGCGACTGATCGAAGCGGCGAGGGTCGTGGAAGTCCAGACCCAGGTGGGGCCCCGGCGATTTTATCGGGGCACCAAGCTACGCCCACGAATCATTGTTCGAGGCGGCGCGAATCGAACCCGCGGCGCGAGCCCGGCAGGTCTCAGCCGAGCAGCTCGCGGACGATCCGGTTCACCACCGCGCCATCGGCCTCGCCCTTCAGCTTCGGCATGACGATCTTCATGATCGCGCCGATCTCCTTCGCCGAGGTCGCACCGGTTTCGGCGACCGCCGCGGCGACGATCCGGCGGACCTCATCTTCGGACATCTGGGCGGGCAAGTACTGCTGGATGATCGCGAGCTCGGCCTCTTCCTTCGTCGCGAGGTATTCCTTTCCGCCCTTCCGGTAGGCCTCAATGGAATCGCGGCGCTGCTTGGCGTAGGTGGCGATCACGGCAAGACACTCCTGATCTTCGAGGACGTAGTCCGGCCCTTTGCGACCCCGCTGCTCGACCTCGGCCTCCATGATCCTCGACTTGAGCATCCGGATGACACCGAGCTTCTGCGTGTCTTTCGCCTTCATCGCCGCCGTCAGTTCGGCGACGATTCGTTCTCTGATTGCCATACGCCCTCGCTTACTTATCGACGATGTCTGCCTTCATCGCGCCGGATTGGCGCGCATTCTGGCGACGTTTTCGTCCGTGACCCGCTCGCGCGCAGATTGTGCCTCGGCAAGGGCTCGGAAGCGGAACACGCCCCTGGGATAAACCCGGGGAGCGATCCGCCAGTAGCGCGCGCACTGGCGTGCGAATCGTTCGAAAACGCTCGACGGTCGAGCGGCCGGACCGTCCCCTTCTTCAGTCGGTAGAGCGCAGCGGGAGTGGCGACCCTCACGCAGATCCCCTCGACCTCCTTCATCTCCTGCGCGACGGTCTCGAAGCTCGCGACTTCTCCAATACGCGTCATCACGTCGAAGTACAAGTCGCCGCTTGGGGGGTAGTAACGAACCGCCGGGTGGTCTCCCAGGAGGTCCCCGCCCTGATCTCGTCGATGTTGGGGTCGTTGGCATAGGCTGCCCGGAAGGCCCGCTTCAGTCGCTCCACGTTTTCCGCAGTTGCCCGGATGAAGAGGTCCAGGCCCTCGGTAGCGCGGACAACGCCGTGAAATCCCATGGCCGCGGCGCCGATGAGCACGTAGTCGAGTCCTTCCCGTTCGAAAGCGCGGAGCACCCGGAGCATCTCGTCGCGGTCCATAGCCGGGAGAGTATCGCGTTGGCCGGTCACGGACCAGAGGTTGCGCCGGACCGACAAGAGCAAACACCCGGACCGCGACCACACTTGGTCAGGGAATGGTGGAGGCGGATTGGGCCGGAACGGGATTGCGAGACTTCACATGGTCATGCGATGGGCGGACGACGCAGCGCCGAGGCATTGATAGGGGGCAACGGCTCGGGCTCCGTGACGTTCACGACAAGCGCCGGCGCCTTCACCTCCCTGACCGCGAGACCGGAGCCGAGTCTGCCCGCGCCGAACCGACCCGCCGGCCTCGTGTACCCGTTCGGCATTTCCGACTGGACGGTGACCATCCCCTCTTTCCATCCATCGGCGTTTTCCGGTCGAGCTTCTTCCGCGTTGCCATGTCGTAATCGCTCCCAAAATGAGTTCGCGAGCCGCCGTTTCGGTCCGCTCCAGAACCTCCGGCGTCCCTTCTGGAGTCGGTCAATTCGAATCATTACGAACACAAACACTCACTAACAAACAGTTCCGGTTACCATCTTTACCATTGCCTCACGTTGGACTCGCCGTACCTCTGCGCCTGTCCGGGGGACGGTTCGCGGAGGGAAGCTCGATGTCACACGCCATGAAACTCGCCCCCGGGCTCGAGTCAGCCCGGCTCCGTACGCGACGCACAAGGATCCTCGTCGCACTGGCAACCTGCGCCGTCCCCGTTCTGGCTTGGGCGCTCGCGGGATCACCGTTCGAAGGTGCGGACGGGGATCTCGTCTCGTCGACCGGAGTCGACTGGGAATCGTTCATCGGGAGCCCGCGGCTCGTCGTCGGTGTCGACGCGCCGACGGGACAGACCGACGACGCGCTTCGCGGCAAGGAAGACGACATCGTGCCGGGGATCGATTACGGTTCGATTCCGAACAACAAGAGCGACCTCCTGCGATTCTATGCGCTTCACGATCGCGTCACGTCCGCCGGCTCGGCGCACGATTTTCTCTATCTCGGGTGGGTTCGCGCCGACGCGCTCGGCACGGCGAACATGGACTTCGAGTTCAACCAGTCGAACGTCTTGACGGCGAACGGCGTGACCGTCCAACGGACTCCGGGCGACATGCTCGTGACCTACGGCTTTTCGGGCGGCGGCAATCAGGTGAACCTCGGACTGTCAAGGTGGACCGCGACAGGACCGTGCGAGGCGTCGCCCTCAGCTCCGTGTTGGGGACCGATCAGGGCTCTGGACGGCATTGCCGAAGGCGCGGTCAACACCGTGTCGTCGGTTGTCGACCCGATCGCCGGCGAGACGCTACCTGCGCTGACGTTCGGTGAGGCCGCGATCGACCTCACCGCGGCGGGCGTGTTCGACACCGAGGCCTGCGTCAGCTTCGGCCGTGGCTACGTGAAGAGCCGGTCCTCAGATTCTTTCACCTCGACCCTGAAGGATTTCATTCGCCCGATCGACGTCCGCGTGACGAACTGCGGAACGATCACGGTGCGCAAGAACGCAATTCCGGATTCCTCCCAAGGCTTCTCGTTCACTTCGACGCCGAATCTCGGCGTCTCCTCCTTCGTGCTTGACGATGACGGGTCCGAGACGAACGCGGTCAAGAGCGCCCTCTCATTTCAGAACCGCTTCGATGGCACCGTCTCGATAACCGAGCAGCCGACGACCGGGTGGGACTTGACCGGCGTGAGCTGCGGCCCCGGCGGTACGCCGCAGTACGCGCCCGACGGCAGCCTGACCGGCGAGGTCGTGGTCGACGCGAATCCGGGCGACACCATCGAGTGCTCCTACACGAACACCGAGCGCGGCGTGATTCGCGTGCTCGAGTCGGTCTCGCCCGCCGGCGACCTCCAAGCTTTCGACTTCCAGTTGAGCGGCGGTCCCGACGCGGTGGCCGCGGCGTTTTTCCTGCGCGGTGGGAGCGCGCCGTTCGACACCGGCGCCGTGCGTCCCGGAACCTATGCGATCGTCCAGACCGATCCCGGCGAGGCCTGGGATCTAGAGAGCGCTACGTGCGATGACGGCAGCCCCGTCGGCGCGCTCAACGTCGCCCCCGGCGAAATCGTGACCTGCACGTTCACCAACATCAAGCGCGGCGAGATCGTGATCGACGAGGTGACGGTACCGCCGGGACATGCGCAAGCGTTCCCGTTCACGCTGACCGGCGGCCCCGACGGCACGCAGCAGAGTTTCTCGCTGGCCGACGCCGCGGCGCCGTATGCGAGCGGTCTCGTTCGGTCCGGAACGTTCGCGATCACCCAGTCCCCGGTCCCCGCCGGCTGGGACTTGACGTCGGCCACGTGCGACGACGGCAGTGCGCCCGGTGCGGTGAACGTCGCTCCCGGCGAATCGGTGCACTGCACGTTTACGCACACGCTCCGCGGAACGATCGTCGTCGACGAGATCACGCTGCCTTCGAACGACCCGCAGTCGTTCAGCTTCACGCTCGCGGGGGGGCCCGACGCGGTCAACCAGAGCTTCGCCCTGACCGATGCGACGGCGCCGCGCGCTAGCGGAACCATCCGTCCCGGCACGTACGCGGTTTCGCAGGCGTCCTCCGGCGCGGCCTGGGACTTGACGTCGGCCGTGTGCAGCGACGGGAGCGCGATCGGCGCGGTCCAGCTCGCCGCGGGCGAGACGGTGACCTGCACCTTCACCAATACGAAACGAGGGACGATCAAGGTCGACGTCGTGACGACACCTTCCGCGGATCCACAGACGTTCGGCTTCTCGCTGACCGGCGGCCCCGATGCGATCCATGCCACCGCCGTCTTGTCCGACACCTCCCCGCTCTTCGATAGCGGCCTGTCGCGTCCCGGGAGCTACGCTCTCGCCGCGCAGCCCACTCCGGCCGGTTGGGACCTCGCCTCCGCTTCGTGCAGCGACGCCAGCGCCCCGGCTGCGATCGGCTTGAATCCCGGCGAAGACGTGGTCTGCACGTTCGCCTACGTGAAGCGCGGCACGATCCGCGTCGACGTCTCGACCCTTCCCGCGGCCGATCCGCAGAGCTTCGCGTTCTCGCTCACGGGTGGGCCCGACGCGTTGGCGAACTCGTTCGCGCTGACCGACCTGGCCGCGCCGTACGACAGCGGCGCGGTTCGCCCGGGTACGTATGCGGTCGCGTCCGGACCGATACCCGCGGACTGGGACCTCGTCGCAAGCTCGTGCAGCGACGGAAGTCTGCCCGGCTCGGTGTCTCTCTCCGCTGCCGAGTCGGTGACGTGCACCTTCACCTATACCAAACGCGGCCGCATCGTCATCGATGAGATCACGGTACCTTCGGGAGACCCGCAAGCCTTCGCGTTCGCGCTCTCCGGCGGGCCCGACGCCTCGAACTTCTCGTTCTCGCTGACCGATGCCGCGACGCCGTACCGGTCGTCCACGGTGCGGCCCGGCACGTATGCCGCGAGTCAGACCGATCCCGGCGAGGCCTGGGACCCGACGGGCGCCACGTGCGACGACGGGAGCCAACCCGGCTCGATCGCCTTGGCCCCCGGCGAGACGGTGACGTGCACCTTCCGCAATGCCAAGCGCGGGCATCTCTTCGTCGATGAGATCACCTTGCCCTCGGGCGACCCGCAGTCGTTCGCATTCATGATTTCGGGCGGGCCCGACGCGCTCGCCCAAGCGTTCTCTCTCACCGACGCCGCGGCACCGCATGACAGCGGCCTCGTGCGCGCAGGCACCTTCGCGATCGGCCAGGGCGCGCTTTCCGCCGGCTGGGACTTCATCGGCGCCTCGTGCTCCGACGGCAGCCCCGTCGCCTCGGTCGTCGTGGATCCGGGCGAGAGCGTGACCTGCACGTTCCGGCACACCAAGCGCGGCCACGTCGTCATCGTCAAGGACGCCCGCCCGGACTCCGCTCAGGACTTCGGCTTCACCGTGTCGGGAACCAACGGAACCCAGACCTACCTCCTCGACGACGACGGGAATGCGACCGACAATCCTTCGCAGAATCTCCTTCCGCCCTCGCGTTCGTTGGACTTCGCTCCCGGGAGTTACGTCGCCTCGGAGAACGCCGCCGGCGCGATGTGGGATACAACGGGTCTCAATTGCGCCAGCTCTCTGGGCCAAGCCGCGTTCACGATCGACCTTCAAACTCGGAGTGCGCGCTTCGATCTCCGCCCCGGTGAGACGGTGAGCTGCACCTTTGTCAACACCATGCGCGGCCGGGTCATCGTGCGCAAGGTCCTCGAAGATCCGACCCCCGGGGTCGTTTACGATCCCAGGCAACAGCTGTTCAATTTCACCTCGGGCTGGGGCGCGTCCTTCGCGCTCAGGCACAACGAGAGCTACGTCGGCGCGTGGATCGCCGCGGACCGCGCCTACACCGTGGCGGAAACGCCGATGAGTCCTTGGATCGCATCGAGCGAGTGCGTCTTCCCCGACGGCCACCTGGTCAGCGGCGGCGCAAGCATCAGCGTGACCCCTCCGGCGGGCGGTGAGGTCGTCTGCACCTTCACGAACGCCGTGCGCATCCACCCCGGATCGTCCGGATTCTGGAAGAACTGGCGCAATCACTACTCCGACACGGATTTCCGCCGGATACTGTCCGCATCGTTTGCGGGATCGCTCGTGTACCGTCCGCTCTTCGACCCTGTCTCCGGTGCGCTGAGATCCGACGCGATCGCGGTCATCGATGCGATCTACGCGTCCGCCTCCGGCGGCAACGCCAGGAAGCTCATCACGGAGCTGACCACGACATCGCTCAACCTGGGCGTCAGCACCAGCGCCGACCCAACGATCCGCGCATTCCAGATGAACGACGACATCACGCGGAATACGAAGCTCAACCTCTCGACGATGCCGGGCGCCGAGGCGCTGATCCGCTCGCTCGCACCTTGCGACATCGCCGCCGGCGTTCGCATCGGCGACGTAATCGACATCACGGAAGCCGGCTGGAACGGCGACATCGTCGCCCGGATCTACCTCTTCGACGCTCTCTCCTCGGTCGCCCAATCAACCCTCGGCAACGTGTTCGGCAACATCAACGTAGGGTCGATCGTTGTGGTCGATCCGGATTCGATCCCGACCCGGCCGAGAGGCTTCGACATCGGTGGGCCCGTCACCCGAACGTGGTACGGCGATGTCGACGGCGACGGGCACGGCGTGCCGCAAATCCGAACCCAGACGTGCGACGGTGCGGCCCCGACCGGCTTCGCAAGTGTCTATGACGACTGTGACGACGCCCACGCCGCCGTGTACCCCGGCGCTCCGGAGGTCTGCGACGGACGCCGCAACGATTGCAGCGCGGCGGGCTGGCCGTCGGTCGCGGGGCTCGAAACGGACAACGACGGGGACGGTTACGCCGAGTGCGCCGGCGACTGCAACGACGCCAACGCCGCCGTCCACCCGGGTTTGAACGAAGCGTGCAACGGGGTCGACGACGACTGCGACGGGCTCATCGATAACGATGCACTCGGCCAGGACACGGATGGGGACGGCGTGCGCAACCTGTGCGACAACTGCGTGCTGGCCGTCAACCCGACCCAGCTCGACAGTGACCACGACGGGATCGGAGACGCGTGCGACGTCTGTCCGGCCGTGTCCGAAAAGGCCCAACTCGACGCGGACCGCGACGGGGTCGGAAACTCGTGCGACAACTGCCCAACGACGTCGAACACCCACCAGGACGACGCCGACCTCGACGGGATCGGAGACTCCTGCGACAACTGCCGGTTCGACTCCAGCCCGAGCCAATCGGACGTCGACCGCGACGGCGAAGGCGACCTTTGCGACCTGAACGACGGTGTCATCTTCATCACCCCGAGGTCGCTGGGCGACGACGGCATCGAGTGGCAGAGCGAAGCGGGATACGACCACTGGAACGTGTACAAGGGATCGATCCTGGAACTCCGAGCGCTCGGGAACTACACCCAATTCGCCGGCTCGATTCCGCTCGCCGAGAAAGTCTGCGGCCAAAGCAACACGTGGCACACGGATCTCACCAACCAACCCGCCGATACGGCCGCGTTCTATCTCGTTACCGGCATGGCTGGGAGCATCGAAGGCAGTCTCGGAACCAACAGCAGCGGTGTGCCCCGGACAAACACGAATCCTTGCCCCTGAAAGACCGGCCCGGCATCCTTCAGCTTCCCCCTCCCGCTGAACGGATCGCCGGGCCGGCGCACTTTAGGGCGCCAGCGACTCTATGTGGGCGTGAACCTCTGCCGAATCCC
>JAQBEH010000102.1:0-17860 GCA_032124015.1 Acidobacteriota bacterium | reverse complement strand
ACGACAACTACGAGCCGACGACGACGGCGTGCACGGACAGCAATGCGTGTACCTCGACGGGTGGCATCGAGGGTGGTGGCGACAACTGCAACGGCCAGGGCAACGGCGGTGCGGCGTGCGTCAGCGTCCCGATCGTCTGCGACGAAGGCGACGTAAACGGGGACGGCCAGTGCAACACCTCGGCCTGCAACACGGGCACCGGCTTCTGTGCGGACGTGCCGGACAACATCGGCGGTCCGTGCGGCGACGCGTTCGCTAACGCATGCACCGATTCCGACACCTGCGATGGCGAAGGCAGCTGCCAGGCCAACAACGTGGCCTGCGCCTTCGTCACCAACTCGTCGCTCTGCGCCTTCGACACGGTGCCGGGGGCCTGCGGCGTCGACAACCCGACGTTCCGCCTGATCTTCACTCCGGACGCCCAGCTCTGGCCGGCCTACAAGCTCAACGCGAGCAACCCCGGCCAGTACTACTACAACATGATCGCCGAGGGGACGCCTGGCGAACCCGAGACCTTCACGATCACGATCCCCTACCCGTTCGTGACGCACGGCGCGACGCCGCTCCACGTTTACGACGGGGACGTCCTCGTCCGAGACGACTGCTTCGTCACGAGCGTGTGCAGCGGCTCAGGTGAGCCTTGCGACCCCGGCCTCGAGGATCAGTGCGACGCACCCGAGACCTGCGTGTCGATTCCGGCGCTCGATCAGCAGCAGTTCGCGATCACGATGAACGACTGGGACCTTGGAACAAGCGATCCCGCGCGCAATTTCCTCGTCTGCGACAACGCTGCGGGTGCGCAGCCGGACGGGGTCGGAAACTGCACGTTCGAGGTCACGGCGACCTACCCGGAGAGCGGGAAGCTCTACATCAACCTTCACCTGGACTACGGGTTCAAGGGCAACAACAACAACTTCAATCCGATCGATGGCGTGGTGGATCGCTACGATAAGGGGTGCGTTGGTGACCCGCTCGACGCCTTCGTGAACAACGCCTCCAGCGACGCGGATTGCTCAGGGGGGCTCGCTCTCGAGAACTGCACCGAGTACCGCTTCTCGCACGAAGGCGACCCGACCATCCTGTTCACCGACAGCACCTGGAACTCCAACGAGTTCAAGAAGAACCCGGGTGTCGGCGGACTGATCCTCGCGAACCGGCTCGACGGCAGCGGTACCGAGCCAGTGGTGAATCAGCTCGTCCGACTCCTCGATCCAAGGGGTGTGAAAGTCGGCGAGGCGAGGACGGACGAAGACGGCTTCTACATGATCACCTACAAGCACAAGGGCAAGCCCACGGTCTACAGGGTCGTGGTGGTTACGCCGGCCTACTCGGGCGCCCAACAGGTGACGCTCAAGGGGAACGGCTTCTCGGAAGGTGAGTTCACCTGCGACATGGTCTCGAACACTTGCTGGTAACTGTCCCGCACGAATAGCGGGCGAATGTGGACGTAGGGGGCCCGGCGGGTAACCGCCGGGCCCCGTGTTTCGGACGATGGGTCTGATTCCGACCTGCGGTCGAGGAGAGCATGATGAAAGCGGCAAGCCGACTTCCGGCGGTGATCGTCGCGTTCGGTCTCGGCTGCGGATCCAGCGCGTATGCGCAAAGTGGGGAAACGACGGTTCGGGACGATCCGAGCCGACCGTCAATCGACGTCGCGATCGCGCTGGACACCAGCAGCTCCATGGAAGGGCTGATCGCGACGACGCGGCTCAAGCTCTGGGAGATCGACAACGACCTCGCCCTGGCCCAACCGGCGCCACGGCTTCGCGTCGCCCTGTTGAGCTACGGGAATAGCGGCTACGATCCGCGCGAAGGCTTTGTACGGCTCGAAACGTCGCTGACCACGGGGCCGCCAACCAGGATACCCAACTCGATCTCGGCGCCGTCGCCGATGAGGCCAAGCGCCGAGGCATCCCGCGTGAGCGCATCCACATCTTCTCCGCCGACGGCGAGGACCCGGCGGCGGACCTCGCCGTGCGAGACTCCCTGCCGTTGCCTACTGGCCGAGCGACTTCTCGATATCGGTCTTGAACCCGTCGTACGGTTTCGCCCCGCGAATGAAGATCAACCCCTTGACCTTCTTCGGATCCTTGGGGTTGCTCTCGGCCAGGAGGAAGCTAGGAGTACCGGTGACGCCCACCGCCTTCGCGATCGCGACGTTGGCGCGGATCGCTTCGGCATGCTTGCCGGAGGCCAGGCAGGCGTCGAACTTCGCGGCATCCTGCCGAGGTCAAGAACAACACGGTAGGCCCCAGGACGTCTCATGCCCCGAGGTCACCGAGATGACCGGGCAGTTTCCCGTGGCTGTGCGAAGAAATGATTGTAGATTTACCTGAACAGTTTCCGGTCACGAAGTTGACCTTAAGCACCAGTGCTGCAGCCTCGGGCCCTGCGTTTGCGGAGGTCTTGAGCGGCCGTCGCCGCTCCTGAGCAGATCGGGGGGCCGAGATCGGGGGGGGGCGACCATGAGCATCGCAGCTTTCTCCAAGCGGATCATCGCGGTGGGTTTCGTGGTGACGGGGACGCTCGCGGCCGGGCCACGCACCCCCGACCTCGAAGAGCGCGTGGCGGCGCAGTGGGCCATCGAAGACGTCTACTGGCGGCACAGAGTCTGGCCTGCGGAGAATGGTGACGCGAAGCCGAGCCTCAGGGAAACCATCTCGGACGAGGCCGTTCGAGCCAAGGTCTCGGACGCGCTGCTCCGCTCCGAAGCGCTCGATAGATTCTGGGGGCGGTGGATCGGGGAGGCCGATCTTCGTGGCGAGGTGGCGCGGATGGTCGCATCGAGCAGGGCCCCCGCTGTCCTCGCCGAGCTGTTCGCCGCGCTGGGGAACGATCCGGATCGGGTGGCCGAGTGTCTGGCGCGGCCGGTGCTATCGGACCGCTGGATCCGCCGCCTCTACGGCGAGGATGCGCACCTCCACGCCGAAGCGAAGGCGGCGAGCGAGAAGGCGCTCGCGCGGTATGACCCGTCAGAGGGTCCGCGGTCGCTCGGTGGACGTTACACCGAGACCCTCTGGGTTCTCGCTACCTCGCCCCACGCCCCCCCGAACCAAGTCGTCGCCGGGGTGCGTATCCGATCCGTCGGTCGGGATTCGTGGAAGCGGCTGGTAACGCCCCTCGAGGCCCTTCCCGTGGGCGTGCCAGGACCGATCCAGGAAGACGGCGATCAGTTCTTCATCGAGGCGATCATCCAGAGAGAAGAGGGACGCGTGCGCGTGGCCACCGCGAGCTGGCCGAAACGCCCCTTCGACGACTGGTGGACCGAGGCGCGAGCCTCGCTCCTCGCGGGTACGCCGCTCGCCGTCCAGCCCGATCGTCGGCTGGGGGCCGAGCTTTCGAGCCCGACCTCCGAAACAGAGTCCTCGGTTTCCCCCCCGCCGGGCGCACCCGACGCCGTGTGCACGCCGGACACCTGGACGGCGACGACCTCGACCGGAGCCCCGGCGCCGCGTGGCTTCCACTCGGCGGTGTGGACGGGAGCGGAGATGATCGTTTGGGGGGGATGGAGCGGCAGCGCTGACCTCAGATCCGGCTCCCGCTACGATCCGGCCACCAATAGTTGGAACGCCACCGCAACGTCGGGCGCGCCGACCGTTCGGGACTCCCACACGGCGGTCTGGACAGGCTCGAAGATGGTGGTCTGGGGGGGGATCGACGACGCGTTCGAGAAGCAGGCCACCGGCGGGCGTTATGACCCGGCGACGAACAGGTGGGATGCGACCGCGACGACGGGCGCCCCGACGGGCCGCAGTTTCCACACCGCCGTCTGGACCGGCTCGCGCATGGTCGTCTGGGGCGGAAGCGATGCCACGGACGACCGGAACACCGGAGGTCGGTACGATCCTTTGGGCGACGTTTGGAGCGACACCTCCCTGGTGGACGCGCCGACCGCTCGAGAGTCCCACTCCGCGGTCTGGACGGGAAGTCGGATGGTGATCTGGGGCGGGGTGGACAACACGTTCACCCCTCTGGTCACAGGCAGCCGCTACGACCCCACGGCGAACACCTGGCAGGCGATGAACGTGAGCGGCGCCGCCGCGGCCCGCGGATATCACACGGCGAGGTGGGCCGACGCTAGCGGGGTCATGGTCGTTTGGGGCGGGTGGAACGGCACCGCCGACACGAACACCGGGGGGCGGTACAACCCAGGGAACGATCAGTGGCTCGGGATGTCGACGGCGGGCGCCCCCGCTGCGAGAGAGATTCACACGGCGGTCTGGACCGGGTCCGAGGTGATCGTGTGGGGCGGGCGCGACGACGGCTACAACGCTCTGGGCACCGGCGGTCGTTACAATCCGTCGACCGACATCTGGGCGCTGACACCGATATCGGGCGCGCCGATCGCCCGCGATTCCCACACCGCCGTATGGACCGGCCCCACGATTTCCGAGATGGTGGTGTGGGGCGGTTCGGACGAAGCGCCCAGCGGGGCGAACTACCTCGATTCGGGAGGGCGATACTGCGCCAGCTCCTGTGCGGCGACTCCTCCCACCGGTCTCCCGACCGTCACACTGGCCAAAGAAGGGGGCGGATCCCGGATCTCGTGGACGGCGGTCGCGAGCGCGACGGGGTACGACCTGGTCCGAGGCGGTCTCGCCACGCTCCGTAGTACGGGGGGAAATTTCACCTCGGCGACGGACGCCTGTCTCGCGAACGACACCGCCGTGATGAGCTACCTCGACGCCCCGACCCCAGCTTCGTCGGATGGATTCTGGTACCTCGCACGTGGGATGAACTGCGGAGGTTCGGGAAGTTACGACGGCCCGGGAACGCGCCAGTCGGGGAGCCGCGACGCCGAGATCAACGCAGCTGCATCGGCGTGCCCATAACGAGGCCTGCTGGCACGCAGGCTGCTGCTCTGGATCCCCGTGACCGCGGCGCACGCCGCGGGCCGGGAGATCCGCGGTGTTTTTCCGTAGGCGCTTCGTTTTCGTGATCGCGCTGACGCTATCGTTCGCTCCGCGGACCTTCGCGGCGAGCTCTATTTACATGCCCGTGGAGAGGGTCGCGGCGATCTCGCCGCTGGTCGTCGAGGGAACCGTGGTGCGTACGGCCTCGGGGTTCGATCCCGAGACGGGCGCCCTGGCGACCTACGTCACCGTCGAGCTCTCGTACGTCCTTCGCGGCCCCGCCGATCTCGATCGCGTGGTCGTGCGCGAGCCCGGAGGGCGCTTCGGCGAATTGGTCCACGAGGTGGACGCCGTCCCGGTGTTCGAGCCCGGCGAACACGTCCTTCTTTTCCTGGAGCCGGCTCGCGACCGATCGCTGCGAGTCGCCGGCATGTTCTTTGGCAAGCTCGAGCTTCTCGAGGATGCTTCGGGGCGCGGCCGCGTTGCGCGCCGCGAGCTGTCCGGCCAGGGGCTGATCCTCGGCGCACCGACGGGGGAGGTCGAGGAGTTCGCCGCGGCCGAGATCGATTCGGTCGTCGCGTCGATCCCGTACGAGGGGTCCCGAAGCGCCCGCGCACACGGCTGGCTGCCTGTGCCTCCGGAATTCGACCGACTGGAATGGGGTGACGTGCGCGAGGCGCCCGGTGGGTCCGCCACGTCCGGCGGTGGCCCGAGCGTGAACTTCGTTTCCTTGTCCTCGACCTACCGCGCTCGGTGGAACGAGGCGGACTCGTCCACCACGGTCACCGTGAACATCCAGCCGGGCGGCAATCCTCTCAACGACGCCGCGGCCGCGGTGAGTGCGCTGAAACGAGGGATGGCCGCGTGGACCAACGTTCCCGAGGCCCGCATCGCTCTCCAGTCGGGAAACGAGAGCTACGACTTCACCGGCGCCAACGCGCAGAGCCCGACGGCGGCCAACCCGCCGGTCAACATCATCCTGTTCAACGATCCTTATGGTGAAATCACGGATCCGAGCGGTTGCTCGGGAACTCTGGCGATCGGCGGTTACTGGCGTTCGGGATCGAGCACGAGGACGGTCAACGCCGCGACGTTCTATCCGATCCTCCACCAGTACGTGATCTTCAACAACAACTTCCAGTGCTTCCTCGGCAACGCGGATAACCTCGCGGAAGTTGCGGCCCACGAGCTCGGGCACGGCATCGGCTTCGGTCACTCGACGGTGGCCGACGCGATCATGCGGTCGTCCGCGTACGGCAACAGCCGCGGACCGCGGCTTGGCAACGACGATCGGGACGGGGCTCACTGCCACTACCCGCACACGCTGACCGTCACCTCGCCGAACGGCGGCGAGTCGTGGGAGACCGATAGCACTCACAACGTCACCTGGAGCGCGACCCCCGAAGCGGGGTCCGACACGGGCGTCGTCGACGTCGAGTACTCGGAGGACGCGGGAGTGACGTGGAGCACGATCAGCGCCGGGGAGCCCAACGACGGGTCGTACGCGTGGACCGTCAGCGCGGCCCCCGCGACCCAGACCCTGATCCGTGTGGTCCGGCACAATAGGGTCGTCCCGACGCCGGCGCCTTATCCCGACGCCTGCAGCAAGGACGCTTCGGACGGCCCGTTCGCGATTGTGGCCGCCGGATCTCTCGCCGTGGCCGGAACCGTCCCCGACGGAAGCGCCGGGGCGCCGCTTCGCGTCGAAAAGGGATCCGGCGGGTCCCTGACGTTGACCTGGGGAGCGTCGTGCTCGGCGTCCGCCTCCGACTACGCGATCTACGAGGGAACGCTCTCGGCGCTTCGCTCCGGAACCTGGGACCAGGCTCCGAAGACCTGTGCCGCGGGAGCGGACTTCACCGAGACCATCATCCCCGGGTCCGCCAACGCGTACTATCTGGTCGCTCCGCTGGCGGCCGGGAAGGAAGGCCTGCTCGGGTCCACCTCCTCCGCGGGCGAGCGGCCTCCCGCGGTGTCCGCGTGTGCGCCTCGAGAAGCAACGTCCTGTTCGTGATCCTCGACTAGCGGGATCCACCTGTTCCTTGCCGCTGAGGAGGATGAATGATGTGGCGGCGGGGGAGTGCGCCGGTTCCTGGTCGTTTCGACCTCGGTGGTTTCGACACACGAGTCCACTCGCTGCGATCGCGAGGTGCGTTCTGTCGTCGTGGTAGTACGTAACAAACTGGGAGAGGAGCCGGTGCAGGTGGCGCTCGTTGTGGACGATCACGTGATCGAGCAGATCTCGCCGCACCTGTGCCTCACCAAAATTCGGTCCGTGTCTCACGGCGCGAAAAGACCAAAAACGACCACCTGACGCTCGAATTAGCGTCCAATCCCGACGAGATCGTAACTCCGCGGCACGGGCCCCGAAACTCTCGGCTTTCTTGCTTCCGGAAAGTGAGAACACACCAAAAAGTAGCTTCTCGGAGTACGATTCGGTCTCATGACCTGGAGGCCCCAACAATGAGCGCGTTCGAATCGACGATTCCGAGTCAGACCATTCCCGCCAGAATGAGAGCGGTCACGAGTGTCCTATGCGTCCTTCTGGCGCTGGCCTCGTGCGCGAGCGTTCCGACGGTGCAGGATCTCACGGGCTCGTGGGCCAGTGCGGCGACGGCGTCGCAGACACCCGCGACATTCTGTTTCGACAAGGATGGGTCCGTTGAGTGGGTCTCTCAGGTTCAAGGCCGCACCCAGCGGGTTCACGGCACCTTCAAGCTCGTGGGAAATGTCCTGACGATCGAATCTTCGGATCTGGATGCGCCGGCGAAGCTTCAGGCGAGTCTGAACTTCGGAAAGCTGGACCTGAGTTCGCCGAGCGGTTCGGTCCAGAAGTTCACGAAGGTCGGCGGATCCTGCGACCAGATGTAGACGCGCGCCTCGCCCCCGATCTACGACGTCTCAGTATTGCGCCTGCGGCGGTAACGCGCGTGCCTGATCCATCCAAGCCGCAACCGGCGGCGCCGCGAGAACCGCGCCGATGTACTCGCGGGCGTGGGGGTAGTCGGACGCCGGCACGCCGAACGCGCGGAGGCGCTCCGCCATCGTGGCGAACATGACGTCGGCGGCGCAGAAGGCGCCGCACAGATACGGTCCGCCACGGCGTTCGGGGCGGGTCAGGGCAGCCTCCCAAAGCGCGAGCACCTCCTGGGCCTCGGCCATGGCCTCCGGCGGGGCCTCGGGGACCTGCGGGAGGAAACAGAGGTTGAAAGACATCCCGTCACGGACCTTCATGAACCCCGAGTGCATCGATGCGGCCATCCACCGGGCACGCACGCGCAACGTGCGATCCGCGGGCCAGAGGGCCGGGTACGAGGGGGGCGGGAAGGTCTCTTCGAGGTGCTCGATGATCGCCAGCGAATCGGGGATCACGAGCCCGCCGTGGTGAAGGACCGGAAGCTTGCCTGTGGGTGATACCTTGCGTCGTTCCGTACGGGTCTTGTCCTGCGTCAGGAGAATCGTGCGCTCTTCGAAGGGGACCCCCTTCCAGGTGAGGGCCACCCAAGCGCGCATGGACCACGAGGACACGTTTTTTTCGCCGATGTAGAGGACCGGTTTTTCGCTCATGGCTCAAGGCTACACCCGCGGGGCTGAAACCGTCATCCTCCGCGGGTCGTAAGTATCAAGCACGAGGGGAGATCACACCGAATGAAGCGGAAGATCGTCTGGGGCATCGTCATCCTTGTTGTGATCGCCGGTGCGGCCGGCGGCGTCGCCTTTTGGAAGCGGGGCCCCAAACCCAAGGGCGTTCAGATGGCCAAAGTCGAGCGCCAGGACCTCCAGGCCAAAGTAAGCGCCAACGGCAAGGTGCAGGCCACCAAGAAGGTCGACATCTCCGCCACCGTCCCCGGTCAGGTGATCCACCTCGCGGTGCGTGAGGGGGACTTCGTCAAGAAAGGGCAGTTCCTCTTGCAGCTCGACGCGGTCAACTACCGGGCGGGGGCAAAAAGCTCCGAGTTCTCGATGCAGGCGTTGCTCCAAGATTTGGACGGCGCGAGGTTCGGCGCAGCGCAGGCCCAGGCCGACCTCGATCGCGCCGTGAAGAACAACGCCGCGGGAATTCTCTCGGCTGCCGACTTGCAGCGGGCACGGACCAACGCATCGACCGCGCAGGCCGCCCTGCTCGCCTCGGAACAGCGCGTCGCGCAGGCGCGCGCGACCCTGGAGGGCGCCCAGAACTCACTGTCGAAGACGACGATCGTTTCGCCGATGGACGGGATCGTGACCGCGAGGCGCATCGAGGAAGGTGAGGTTGCGATCATCGGCATCCAGAACCAGCCCGGCACCGTGCTGCTCACGATTTCGGACATGTCCGTCGTCGAGGCCGAGATGGAAATCGACGAGACGTCCATTCCTTCGGTCGCCCTTGGGCAGGAGGCGCGCATCCACATCGACGCCTACCCGAACCAGACGTTCGACGGGATCGTCACCGAGGTCGGTAGTTCCCCGATCGGCGCGCCCTTGGGAATCACGACCGAGGCGATCAAGTTCAAGGTGAAGGTCCAACTCAAGAACCCGCCCCCGGGGATCAAGCCGGGGCTGTCGGTTCAGGCCGACATCCTCACCGGATTCCGCTCGAAGGTCCTGACCGTTCCCCTCCAGGCGATGGTCGTACGCGACGCACCGCTAAAGGAGGGCGAGCCGAAGCCCTCCGGAGTTCCCAAAGAGGAGGAGGGAGTGTACGTCGTCGAGGCTGGCATGGCTGCGTTCAAGGCGATCAAGACGGGCCTGCTGGGCGAGCTGACGATCGAGGTTTTGGACGGGATCAAGGAGGGGGAGATGCTGATCACCGGGCCGTTCAAGGAACTGCGCGAGTTGAAGCCCGGGGACCACGTACGCGAGCAGAAACCGGAAGAGGCGGGTCCACCGCGAGGCTGACGTGTCCTACGAGGAACTAATCCGCGCCGCACTCAATTCGATCCGAGCCCACACGCTCAGGAGCTTCCTGACTCTGCTCGGCATCATCATCGGGGTGGCCACGGTCGTCGGGGTCGCGTCGGTGATCTCAGGCGTCAATAGTTACGTTCAGGACAAGGTCATCCAATTGGCGCCGGACGTGTACATCATCACGAAATTCGGCATCATCCGATCCAGGGAGGAGTTTCTCGACGCGCTCAAGCGTCCCGACTTCACGCCGCGGGACGTCAGCCGCTTGGAGGCGACGCTGACGCTCGCCGAGGGGCTCGCCGCCGACGTGACCGGCAACTCGCCCGTAAAGTACCGCGACAAGCGCCTGGCCGATACACCCGTGCACGGCTCCACCGCGAACTACGCCGAGATGATCGGCAAGGACATCGAGCTCGGGGGCTGGTTCGTGGACGCCGACGATCTCGGCTCGCGCGCCGTGGCCGTGATCGGCTGGGACATCAAGGACGAACTCTTCCCGCTGCAGGATCCGATCGGGCGAACCTTTACGGTCGACGGCGTCCCCTTCCGGATCGTCGGCGTCGTCGCGGAGCAGGGAAACGTCCTCGGCCAGACCGAGGACAACCACGTGTACGTCCCGATGTCGACCTTCCGAAAGACCTGGGGCACGCGGCGCTCGATCAGCATGCTCATCAAGGCGCGCGGCGGCGTACCGGGCGTCGAGGCGTCGGTGGACGAGGTGCGTGCCGTGCTTCGCGCGCTGCGCCACACGTCGTTCCGGGCTCCCGACCCCTTCGGCGTGGTCACCGCCGAGTCGCTTCAGGATCTCTGGCGTCAGATCTCGGCCGCGGCGTTCATCCTGACGTTTCTCATCGCGTCGGTGTCTCTGGGTGTGGGCGGCATCGTGATCATGAACATCATGCTCGTCGGGGTGGTCGAACGAACCCGCGAAATCGGCGTCCGCCTGGCGCTCGGCGCGCGCAAGCGGGACATCCGCCGACAGTTCCTCCTCGAGGCCGCCTTCCTCTCGAGCGCGGGAGGCGTGCTCGGTGTCCTGATCGGCGGACTGATCCCTTTGATCGTGCGCTGGAAATTCGCGTTTCCCGCCCAGCTGACGCCGGGAATCGCGATGATGGGTCTTTCGCTCGCGACGATCGTGGGGTTGGTCGCGGGGTACTGGCCGGCACGAAATGCGTCGAATCTTCCCGTGGTGGACGCGCTGAGGGACGAGGTATGAGACGCGGCTTCTTCCGCCGCTCCTGGTGGGAAAACGTACGCTTCGCGCTGGGAGCGATGCAAGCCCAGAAGCTTCGCTCGTTTCTCACGCTGCTCGGCGTGATGGCGGGCGTGGCGACCGTCATCATGATGGTGAGCTTCGTCGTCGGCTTCAATAACCAGATCACGGAGTCGTTCACGGCGTTCGGAACGCATCTGGTCCAGTTCCAGAAGTTCGAGCCGCGATTCGGCGGGCCGGGCGGCCCGCCGGAAGAAGAGCGGAATCGCCGAGACCTCACCCTCGAGGATGCTTGGGCGTTGAAGCGACTCTCGACGCTCGTGAAGGCCGTCTCGCCGGAGCGCTACCAGTTCGGCAACTCACCGATCGTCAAGGCCGGCCGTCGCGAGGCCAACGGAGCCCTCGTGTTCGGCGCGGCGCCGGACTATTGCGAGGCCAACGTCCACTTCGTCGATGACGGGCGTTTCCTGTCGGACGCCGACTTGAACCACGCCGCCAAGGTCGCCGTGGTCGGGCCCGACATCGTAGCGACGCTCTGGCCGCTCCAGGACCCAATCGACCAGCAGCTGACGATCGACGGCCGGACGTATCGCGTGATCGGCGTGTTCGAGAGCCAAGGAACGAGTTTCTTCGGGTCGAGCGACAACTACATCGCCATTCCGATCACGGCGTTCGACGACCAGTTCCCAGAGGTAAAAAACGGTGGAGGCGACACCATCCACATAGCGACGGTGCCGAAGCGCGCGGAGGACTTCAACGCGCTCATCGAGGAGGAAACGGCGATCCTCCGCGCGCGCCGCGGACTCAAATCGAACGAAGAGAACGACTTCGCCTTGATGACCAGCGTCGGGCGTTTGCGCCAGTTCCAGCAGATCACCGGAACCGTCGCCGCGGCGATGATCGTGATCGCCGGCATCGCGCTGCTCGTCGGCGGTGTGGGCGTGATGAACATCATGCTCGTCAACGTGACGCAGCGCACGCGCGAAATCGGCTTGCGCAAGGCGTTGGGCGCGACGCGACGCGATATCGCAACGCAGTTCCTTGTCGAGGCGGTCACGCTCACGGGTGTCGGCGGCGTGCTCGGGATCGCCTTCGGGCTCGGCGCGGCGTTCATCGCGCGCGCGGCGTTCGATTTCCAGGCCGCCGCGCCGCTCTGGTCGGTTGTTCTCGGCTTCGGCGTGTCGACGTCCGTGGGCCTGGTCTTCGGAATGTGGCCGGCCCTGAAAGCGGCCCGCCAGGACCCAATCGAAGCCCTTCGTTACGAATGATCGACACGCACTGCCACCTCACTCACGCCAAGTTCGCCGGCGACGCCGAGGACGCGATCGCCCGGGCCAGCGCGGCGGGAGTCACGGCCTGCATCACCATCGGGACGGGTGTCGACGACGGGCTCCGCGCGCGCGAGCTGGCCCTTCGACATGCGGGCGTTGTTCTTGCGACCGTGGGGCTCGACCCGTTCTCGAGTCACGCCGCAGGCCCGGCCTTCGACGACGCCTATCAAGCGCTCGCGGAGCTTCTCGGGGCGGGTGGTTTCGTGGCCGTCGGCGAGATCGGTCTCGACTACCACTACGATCTCGACTCCCGAAAGGTCCAGGCGGAAAGGTTCGAGCGCCAGCTCGACCTCGCGGCGCGGCTCGACCTGCCGGTCGTGATCCATGTGCGCGAAGCCCACGACGACATGGCCGCGATCTTGAAAGTCCACTCCGGGAACCGGGGGGTGATCCACAGCTTCACGGGCGGACCGGAGGACGCCGAGCGCTACCTCGCCATCGGCTGGTACCTCGCCTTCAACGGTGTCGTCACCTTCAAGAACGCCGATGAGGTTCGGGAGGCCTCGCGTCTCGTCCCGCTCGATCGCATTCTCGTCGAGACGGACAGCCCCTATCTGGCGCCGAGTCCGAAGCGAGGCGCGCGTTGCGAGCCGGCGTTCGTCGTTCACACGCTCCGGGCCGTGGCCGCCGCCCGGGGCGAGGCCGCCTCCGTCCTCGAATCCGCCACGACGGCGAACGCGCGAACTCTTTTCCGCCTCGACCGATGACGGCCTGCCGGGAGGAATCATGATCTGGGAACGAGCGCCCTATCGGATCTCCGACGATCCCGCAGTCGTCGACCTTTCAATGGTCCACGAGTTCCTCGCCAAGTCGTACTGGGCGAGGGGTATCCCGCGGGAAACGGCCGCGCGGGGGATCGCCCATTCACTCCCGTTCTCGGTCTACCTGGGCGACCTTCGCCTACCTCGCCGACGTCTTCGTGATCGAAGAACAGCGGCGTCCTTGGGCTCGCGGCGGTGGCTGCTGGCCACCCGCGACGCCCACGGGCTCTACCGGAAGTTCGGCGTCACGGCAGTCGCCGATCCGTCCACACTCCTCACCCGCCACGACCTCGACATCTACACGCGCTAGAATCGCATTTTCAACAGGAGGACTCATCCGTGGCCCATGCCATCAAGCTCTACCACCTCGTCGGATCTCCGAACTGCATGAAGGCGCGGATCGCGCTGGCGTACAAGGGGCTCTCCTACGAGAGCAATGTCATCGACCCCAAGGACCGATCCGAGGTCGTCAAGCTCTCGGGCCAGCCGTTCACACCGGTTCTGGTCCACGATGACTGCGTGCTTTTCGATTCGAGCGCGATCCTGCGCTATCTCGACGCCAATTTCCGGTCCACGAAACCGCTGTTCTCCAGCGACTACGACACGATGCGCGCGATCGAGCGCATGGAACGCTTCGGTCGCAACGAACTGTCGGAACCGATCGGGATCGCCTTTCGCCAGTTGATGTCGGGTGATGGCCTGGGACGAGTAGGAGCACGGTGAGGCCCGAGGCGATCGTTCCGCGGCTCGACGCGTCGTCGTGGTCGTGCGTGCCCGCTGTCGCGCTGCGGCGAGCCCAGGACGGCGCCGATCCGCTTCAGGCGACCGCGGTGCGCATCGCGCACGACGGCCAGGCCCTCCTGTTGCGTTTCGATTGCAACGACCGCGACATCTGGGCGACACACACGCGCCGCGATGCGCCATTGTGGGAGGAAGAGGTCGTCGAACTGTTTATTGCCCCGGGGGAGGACGACCCGTCGGACTACGTCGAGATCGAAGTCAACCCACTCGGCGCGATCTTCGATGCACGCGTGACGAACCCGGAGGGGCGGCGCGATTCGATGCGCGTCGATTCAGCTTGGAACGCCGCGGGCCTAACGGCCGCGGTGCTTCGCCCGTCGCCGCAAGCGTGGCGCGTTGAGATCGTGGTCCCCTGGAGCGATCTCTGCGACGGAACCCCGCCACGGGTCTGGCGGGCGAACTTCTTCCGGATCGAGCGGCCGCGCGACGGCGATCCCGAATGGTCCTGTTGGTCGCCGACGTTTGAAGACCCTCCCGATTTTCACAAACCTGCCTCCTTCGGCCGCCTCGTCCTCGACGGCTTTGGGTGGCACTCGTGACCGCAGGGGAAGCTGTGACGCTTCGGTCCTTGGTTGAGCGGGACCGGGAGCATGATTGCGAAGGGTACGGAGCCACCAAGGTCCGTCTCATGACGAACAACCCGCCCAAGATCCGGCAGCTCACGCAGTACGGCCTTCTCGTCAGCGGGCAAATCCCGCACGTCATCCCGTCCCACCCGCAAAACCGGTTCTATCTCGAGACCAAGGCGAGTCGTTCCGGGCACTTCATCGACCTCGCGGGTAAGCCGCGTCTCCCTGAGCAGAGCGACACCGTGGTCGTCGAGGGCATGCCCAACGAGCGCCTTGACACGGATGGATGAAGTGTTCATATTGACCGCGGCTTTATTGTAATAGTTCAAATTCCCAAGGGCCCAGACCATGCGAGACAAGGCCGTTTTCACGACGTTCGAGGCCGCGAAGCTCTGCCACGTCTCGCCCCTATCCATCATCAACTGGGTCAATGCAGGCCGCATCCCGGCATTTCGCACGCCCGGTGGGCACAGGCGCATTCGCCGCGAGGACCTCGCACGTTTCATGCGGGATAACGGGATCCCGCTCCCGGAAGAACTCCGGGATGGAACGGGCCGCTCACGCGTCCTCGTCGTGGACGACGAATCCGCAATTCGCGACATGTTCGCTGAGAGCCTCTCGCATCGCTCGGCTCCCTATGAAGTCATGACGGCGTCGGATGGGTTCGAAGCAGGGCGTCTGGTAGCGACGTTCCGGCCGGACGTCGTTCTTCTCGATCTGCTCATGCCGGGGCTGGACGGTTTCCAGGTGTGCCGAACGATCAAGGGTGATTCCGAGACCGCGTCGACCGTCGTGATCGCGATGACCGGCTACCACACTCACGAAACCGAGGCCCGGATCCTGGAATGCGGCGCGGTCCGTTGTCTCTCCAAGCCGATCGCGCCTTCCGCGGTCGCCGCGCTGATCGACACGGTGCTCGAGCAAGCCGCGACCGCGAAGCGGCGCCGCAGGCCAGCTCGCACGTAAGCGCCGTCGCTCGCGAACGCGCTGCGATGTTGTCGCGTTAGAAAACCTGGTGGCAGTCGAACGACGTTGTCGTGCCCGCCTGGCTGACCTTCAAGGCGTTCGGATTGATGGTGCAGCCGGTGAACCCCGCGTCGCAGGTCAAAACGCCAGCCCGTCCGAAATCCATGCGGAAAAAGGCGACACTGGAGGGCTTGGGCGTGAACGACACGTTGTCGCACTGGATCGTGATCGGGCCGTTCACAAAAGCGACCGGTGCGATGCGCTCGCAGGCATCGCCGATCCCGTCACGATCGCTGTCCGGCGGCGTCGTCTCGCCGGGCCCGCGTGGATTCGCATACCAGAAGCAGTTGTCGGTCCGATCGGGGACGCCGTCGAGATCCTGGTCCGCGATCGTCGGATTTCCGGCCGCGTCGAGGCCGGAGCACGCGTCGCCGACGAGGATCGACTCCTGGCCGTGGTTCGTGTTCGCCTGATCGGGGTTGAATACGATCGGACAGTTGTCGGAGAGGTTCGGTACGCCGTCTCCATCGGGGTCGGCCGAGTTCGACAGATCGGGTCGCGCGGCCGCCCGAAGCTCGAGCCGCGAAATCGTGATCTGCAGCGTTGCCGTGACCAATCCTGGTCCCGACGCAAGGGATAATCCTGAGGTCCGGCACGCAACAGGGAACGGGACGGACGCAAGCGCGTTGAGCTGATAGGCGCACGGTCCGGAGTAGAGAAAGGAATACGTACCGCTGTAGCCGGTGACGTCCGACGCGGACATCGCATCGACCTGCCAGTTGACGATTTGAGGTGAGGGAAGGGGCGCGAGTTGCGTAGCGGTCTGTGAGTTCGTGATTTCGAAATCGAAGTTCGTTTGGGAAGGGAACGGATCTTCCACGGTGTCACAAGATAACAAGGTGGCGATCGTCGCGAGAACGGCGAACGCCCGCGCCGCGCGCAGCATCTCAGACCCCTCTACTCGATCGTGATGTTCGCCAGCAGTGCGAGTCTGAACGCCGCGGTATCGAACGCGGTCAATGTCGGTCTGGGGTCCACGGGGCAGCCAGGGCAGGGGACGTACTGACAGGTGAATGCCGCTTCGTATCCCGCGATCAGGCCGGGGACGTTGATGGTCACGGCAAGATTGTTCTGGCCCGGCGACACGGTAAAGTCCAGCCCGCTCAAGTCGTTGGTGGCAGGCGTGAACAGGAACACCGGAGGGAGCCCACCGGCCGACTGAGCGTTGAACTGATCGATTCCATCGACACAGGACGCATAGGGCGGGGGCGCGAGGTTGTTGTCGACCAATGACGGTGGAGTGAACTCGATGAGCGTGACGTTGTACCCCCCCGTCGAAAGGGCGATGTTCGAATAGGGGACCGGCGTAGCGAGTGTGAGGTTCGCTTCGAACGGGGAGAATCGGAAGAGGAGTCGCTCGGTGCCGAACAGCGCAGCCTCGTCCGGGTCGGCCGGAAGTGATTGGATCCTGTTGATACTGAACGAGGCGACGTCGAACCGTCCGGCGCCTGACGGGCTTGGCGTGTACGTCATGTTGAGGTTCTGCGAGCCGCTGTTCAGCGTATCCTGGCTGCATCCCGCCGCCATGATGGCAAGCGAGGCCAGAACCAACCCCGATAGCCCATGAAGAAAACCTGATCTCATGATCGCTCGCTCCTTCACAGCCATGATTCCGTTTTGCCGAAGACAGTACCGCCAACTCGCCAAAGAGCGCTGAACTATAGACGAGAACGCGCGGTGAGACAACAGCAATGACCCCAACGCTTTGGGCGTTCGTCGGCCACGCGAATCGGCGTCAACCCGCTAGGGGCAAGGCACTCCCGGGACGCGCTCGGCACCGCCCGTCGTGGACCCGTAACTCCCTGGGCCGCAGACGTTTTGCCCCCGAACGAGGTAGTAGTAGCCGCTGTCTTCGCTCGGGTCGGGGCGCGGGTCGCTCCACGACAAGCCGGAAACGGCGCTCTCGAGACATAACGCGTCGGTGGAGGATCCGCTCGATCGGAGGAGGTTCAAATCGCCTCCGATGACGTCGTAGAACGTGGTGCCACCGGACAAGGACGCCCAGGAGACGCCCGTCCCGGTTCCTTTCGTCAGAACGACCCCCGCGACTTCCCCGGACGGTCCCCAGATCGAGGGATCGTTCGGTCTGCAGTCGTCTACATTCGAGGTGCCGTCGCCATCAAGATCGGGGTCGCAAACGTCCCCGATTGAATCCCCGTCCAGGTCGGCCTGACCCGGGTTCGCGATCGCCGGGCAATTGTCGCAAAGGTCGCCCCGGCCGTCCCCGTCGGGGTCGGCCTGATCGACGTTCGCAAGGCTCGCGCAGTTGTCGCAGGCGTCCCCCTGCGAGTCGCCGTCGACGTCGCCCTGGCTCGCGTTCGTCATGAGCGGGCAGTTGTCGCCGAGGTCCCGCGGCGAGTCGCCGTCGCTGTTCCGGTTGGCCGTCGTGCACGTTAGCGCTGGGGTGTGGTGCTGCCCC
>JAQBEH010000101.1:0-15380 GCA_032124015.1 Acidobacteriota bacterium | reverse complement strand
CGAGCAGACACCTTCGGATTACGCTTCCCCAACGTCATCGTGATCGCCGCCGTCAACGACGTCTTCCCGTGGTCCACGTGACCAATCGTCCCCACATTCACGTGCGGCTTCGAACGATCAAACTTCTCCTTGGCCATCGCTGCGATTCCTCCAGCGCCCTAGCGCTTCGTCGTTCCGGTGACCCGCGCGACCAAGTCCTCGCTGATCGCCTTGGGCACGTCCTCGTACTGCGCAAAATGCATCGTGTAGGTGCCGCGGCCCTGCGTGCGGCTCCTCAAGTCCGTTGCGTAACCGAACAACTCCGCAAGCGGAACCATCGACTGTATCACCGAAAGTCCGGGACGGCTCTCCATCGCGGAAATTCGTCCCCTCCGGGAGCTCAGATCGCCGATCACTTCCCCCATGTACTCTTCGGGAAGGACGACCTCGACCCTCATGGCTGGCTCCAAAAGACCGACTCCGGCGGTCCGGCAACCGTCCTTGAAGGCCATCGAAGCAGCGATCTTGAACGCCATCTCGGACGAATCGACCTCATGGTACGAGCCATCGTAGAGGGTCACTTTGACGTCCCGCATGGCGTACCCGGCGAGGATGCCGCACTCCATGGACTCCTCGAAACCTGCCGCGCAGGCTCCGATGAACTCCTTGGGGATCGCGCCGCCGACGATTGCGTTCTCGAAGACGAACCCATTGTCCAACCCGGCGGGTTCGATCTTGATCTTGACGTGGCCGTACTGGCCGCGGCCACCGCTTTGGCGGATGTAGCGCCCCTCGGCGGTTGCGGTGCCCTTGATCGTCTCCCGATAGGAGACCTGGGGCTTGCCGACGTTTGCGGCTACGCCGAATTCCCGCAGCAGGCGATCGACGAGGATCTCGAGGTGAAGCTCGCCCATACCGGCGATCAGGGTTTGCCCGGTATCGGGGTCGGTCTGAACGCGAAAAGTCGGGTCTTCCTGGACGAGCTTCTGGAGAGCGGCCCCCAGCTTTTCCTGGTCGGCCTTGGTCTTCGGCTCGATCGCGAGCCGGATGACGGGCTCCGGGAAATCCATGCGCTCGAGCAGTACAGGCGCCGACGGATCGCAGATCGTGTCCCCGGTCTGGGCGTTTCGCAGGCCCACCACCGCGGCGATGTCCCCCGCCCAAAGGTCGTGGATGTCCTCCCGCTTATTCGCGTGCATTTTCAGCAGCCGCCCGACGCGCGTCGACTGCCGCTTTGCGGGGTTGTAAACCTGGGAGCCGGCCTCGAGGTGGCCGGAGTAGACCCTCGCGAAGGCCAGATGACCGACGAACGGATCGGTCATGATCTTGAAGACAAGCGCGGCGAAGGGCTCGTCGTCCGAGGCGCCCCGAACAACCGGCACTCCGGATTCGGGGTCGACACCCTCGATAGCCGCGACGTCGAGGGGCGACGGGAGGTACGAGACAACGGCATCCAGAAGCGTCTGCACGCCCTTGTTGTGGAACGACGAACCGCACAGCACCGGCACGAACGCGAGGGCGCAGGTCCCTTTGCGGATGGCCCGGTGAAGCTCGGAGGGGGAGATCGACCCGCCCGACAGGAACTTCTCGAGGAGGGTGTCATCGACCTCGCACGCCGCCTCGACAACGCGCTCATGGGCGGCTTGAGCGGCGGGAAGCTCCTCGGCCGGAATATCTTCGACGAGGCAGTGCGCGCCGTTCGCGGCGCCGTCCCAAACGAGCGCTCTCATCCCGACGACGTCGATGCCGCCCCTGAAAGAATCGGCGGTTCCGAGAGGGAGCACGACGGGGAGAGGCCGGGACCGCAGACGGTCGCCAATCATCCGGCAGACCCGGTCGAAATCGGCGCCAACGCGGTCCATCTTGTTGACGAAGGCGATGCGCGGAACACGGTACTTGTCGGCCTGGCGCCAAACCGTTTCAGACTGGGGCTCGACCCCGCCGACGGCGCAAAAAACCGCTACGGCCCCGTCGAGGACGCGCAGCGACCGTTCGACTTCCGCCGTGAAATCCACGTGCCCTGGGGTGTCGATGATGTTGATTCGGTGTTCGTCCCAGAAGCAGGTCGTCGCGGCGGATGTGATCGTGATCCCGCGCTCTTGCTCTTGGACCATCCAATCCATGGCCGCCGTACCGTCATGCACCTCGCCCAGCCTGTGGGTGATTCCGGTGTAGAAGAGGATGCGCTCGGTGGTGGTGGTCTTACCGGCATCAATGTGGGCCATGATGCCGATATTCCGAGTCCTCTCCAGAGATACCTGGCGTGCCATTCCAAAGATCCATGCGCCCCCGGTTCAACCCGGGTCGCTTTTCGAACGAACTGTTAACTGTTGACTGTCAACAGTTCACAGTTGCAGATCACCATCGATAATGTGCGAAGGCCTTGTTGGCCTCAGCCATCTTGTGCGTGTCTTCCTTCTTCTTGAACGCTCCGCCACGAAGCGCGGAGGCGTCCAAGATCTCGTTCGCAAGCTTTTCACGCATCGATTTCTCGGAGCGGTCGCGTGAGTACGAAATCAGCCAGCGAACCCCCAGCGCCGTGCGGCGCTCGGGCCTCACCTCGATCGGAACCTGGTAGTTCGAGCCGCCCACGCGCCTCGACTTCACCTCGAGAAGAGGCTTCACGTTGTCGACGGCCTTACGGAAGATCTTGACCGGATCGTCCTTGGCGCGCTCTTGCACGATCTGCATCGCGCCATAAAAAATCGACTCGGCTGTCGATTTCTTGCCGTCGTACATCAGACAATTGATGAAACGCGTGACCAGAGGAGACTGGTAGACCGGATCCGGGAGGACCTCGCGCTTCGGGACATTTCCGCGTCGGGGCATCTTCGGTCTCTCCCTTTAGGTCTTCGGCCGCTTGGCACCGTACTTCGAACGGCTCTGGCGGCGGCCTTCCACGCCCATCGCGTCGAGGGTCCCGCGAACGACGTGGTAGCGAACTCCCGGGAGGTCCTTCACGCGGCCCCCTCGGATCATGACGATCGAGTGCTCTTGCAGATTGTGTCCCACGCCCGGGATGTAGGTGGTGACCTCGATCCCGTTGGTCAAGCGGACGCGCGCGACCTTCCGGAGCGCGGAATTCGGTTTTTTGGGCGTCGAGGTGTACACGCGCACGCACACACCCCGCTTTTGGGGGCAGCGCACGAGCGCCGGAGACTTGGTTCGCGACCGCTGGGCGACGCGACCGATGCGGATCAACTGGCTGACTGTCGGCACGAACCACTCCTCACTCGGATAACCGAGCGAAAATCCAAGTGATACTAACAGAACTCTGGAAGGACGGTCAAGACCGCGTCTCCCCCGGGTTGGCTCACGTTCACGCTGTCTTCCCCGGTTCCTGCTGCCCGGTCGCCTCGGCGGCCGCAGCCCGGAGCATCTCCGCAAAACGGTCGGTATCCAAATCGACCTCCGGCTCCACCATCTCCTCCCCCATCTCTTCGTCCATCGGGGGTGGACCGTCCGCGGGGATCTGAATCCCCGAGTAAAGGCCCATTCCGGTCCCGGCGGGGATCAGGCGGCCCATGATGACGTTTTCCTTGAGTCCCCGGAGCCGATCGACCTTCCCCGAGATCGAAGCCTCGGTCAGGACGCGCGTCGTTTCTTGGAAGCTGGCCGCCGAGATGAACGAATCGGTCGACAACGAAGCCTTGGTAATTCCCAAGAGCAGCGGCCGTCCGCGCGCAGGAGCCCCACCGGCGGCGACCACACGCTCGTTTTCTTCGACAAACCGGAATCGGTCGACCTGCTCGTCCACGATGAACTCGGTGTCGCCGACGTCCTCGACCTTGATCCAACGCATCATCTGCCGAATGATCGTCTCGATGTGCTTGTCGTTGATGTTGACGCCCTGGAGCCGGTAGACCTCCTGGATGCCGTCGAGCAGGTACTTCTGCAGCTCGCGCTCGCCCAAAATTTCGAGGATCTTGTGCGGATCCTTGGGTCCATCCGTGAACGCGTCGCCTGCTCGGACACGCTCGCCTTCCTGGACGTTGACGTGCAGTCCCTTGGGGACCGCATATTCGCGCTCTTCGCCGTCGTCGGTCCGGATGATGATCTTGCGGGATCCCTTGACGATCTCTCCGTAGTGCACGGTGCCGTCGACTTCCGCCATCACGGCGGGGTCCTTGGGGTGCCGCGCCTCGAAGAGATCGACGACGCGCGGAAGGCCGCCGGTGATGTCCTTGGTCTTGGTCGTGGCGCGCGGGATCTTCGAAAGGACGTCGCCCTCTCGGAGCGGCTCACCGTCACGCACCATGATGATCGCGTGCAGAGGCATGAGAATCTTGCGAAGCGGCTGGCCTTTCGGATCGAGAACGATCAGCTGCGGGTGTTTCTTCTCGTCCTGGGACTGCACGATGACCTGGCGCGAGAAGCCGGTGACTTCATCGACCTCTTCTTGCATCGTGACGCCGGCTTCGATGTCCTGGAATTTCACGGTTCCCGGAACGTCGGTCAAGATCGCGTAGGTATACGGATCCCATTCGGCCAGCTTCGTGCCGCCATCAACGACCTCACCGTCTCGAACCTCGAGCACCGCCCCGTAAACGACGGTATAGCGCTCGCGCTCACGGCCGTCGCGATCGTGGATCACGAGCGAACCGTTGCGGTTGATCGCGACCGGCTTCCCGTTCCGGTTCACGACGGACTTGATGTTGTGGTACCGGACCGTGCCCGCGTTTCGGCACTCGATCGAAGACTGCTCGTCGATGCGGGCCGTTCCGCCGATGTGGAAGGTCCGCATCGTCAGCTGCGTGCCCGGCTCGCCGATCGATTGAGCAGCGATGACGCCCACCGCCTCGCCCAATTCGACAAGGCGGCCGGTGGCCAGGTTTCGCCCGTAACACCGGATGCATACGCCGCGCTTCCATTCGCACGTGAGCACCGAGCGGATGCGGACGCTCTCGATGCCCGCGTCTTGCACGGCGGTGGCCAGGTCCTCGTCGACCAGATCGTTCCTCTCGACGATGACTTCGCCCGTCAGGGGGTCCTTGACACCATCCAAGGCGACGCGACCGACGATGCGGTCGCGCAACTCCTCGATGATTTCGCCGCCCTGCTCGATTCTCGTGACTTCGATCCCCTCGATCGTCCCGCAGTCTTCCTCGGAGATGATCACGTCCTGAGAGACGTCCACCAAACGCCGCGTGAGGTATCCGGAGTTCGCGGTCTTGAGCGCGGTGTCCGCCAGACCCTTTCGGGCGCCGTGCGTCGAAATGAAGTACTGCAGCACGTTGAGGCCTTCGCGGAAGTTCGCAGTGATGGGCGTTTCGATGATCTCGCCCGAAGGCTTGGCCATCAGTCCGCGCATTCCGGCAAGCTGGCGCATCTGCTGCTTGCTACCTCGCGCTCCCGAATCCGCCATCATCAGAATCGGGTTAAACTCGCGACGCTCGCGCTCGATACGGTTCATCTCGCGGAACATCGCCTCCGATACGCGCTCGGTTGCATCGGACCAGATCGCGATGACCTTGTTGTAGCGCTCTCCGTTCGTGATGACGCCGTCCAAGTATTGCTGTTCGACGTCGATCTGGTCTGCGCGAGCCTTGTCCACGACAATGGCCTTTTCGGGCGGAACGACCATGTCGTCGACGCCGATCGAGATCCCCGCGCGGGTCGCGTACGTGAATCCAAGATCCTTCAGGGCGTCCACCAACTCCACCGTGCGGTCGTTGCCGTGCCGCAGGTAGCAGTAGTGGACCAGAGACTGAAGCCCCTTCTTTTTGAGGAGCCCGTTCAGGAACGGGATGTCCGCGGGCAGGTGATCGTTGAAGATGACGCGCCCAACGGTCGTGATGAGACGGTAGTTCGTGACGGACTGCTCGGGCGCCCGGGCGACGTTTTCCCGGTCTTTCGGGGGGAGCGTCGTCAGGTCGATGAGAAGTCCGGAGTAGCGGAGGACGATGCGCGTGAGCGTTTCGACCTCTCCGGACTGATAGGCGATCAGAACCTCGTTGGTCGAGCTGAAAGCCCGCCCCTCGCCTTTCGCGCCGGGCCGCTCTTGCGTGAGGTAGTAGCAGCCGAGCACGATGTCCTGTGAGGGATTGACGATCGGCAGGCCATTCGCGGGAGAGAGCACGTTTTGAGTGCTCATCATGAGGACCTGCGCCTCGATTTGCGCCTTGGCCGACAAAGGCACGTGAACCGCCATCTGGTCGCCGTCGAAATCCGCGTTGAAAGCGGTGCAAACGAGGGGGTGGATCTTGATCGCCTTCCCCTCGACGAGCACCGGCTGGAAGGCTTGAATGCCGAGGCGGTGGAGCGTGGGAGCGCGGTTCAACAGCACCGGATGGTTCTGGATGACCTCCTCGAGGTAATCCCACACTTCGGGACGCTCGAGTTCGACCATTTCCTTCGCGGCCTTGATCGTCGAGACCAGTCCCTCGCGCTCGAGCTTGTTGTAGATGAACGGCTTGAACAGCTCGAGCGCCATCTTCTTGGGGAGCCCGCACTGGTGGAGCTTGAGCTCCGGTCCGACGACGATGACCGAGCGGCCTGAGTAATCGACGCGCTTGCCGAGCAGGTTTTGCCGGAAGCGCCCCTGCTTACCCTTGAGCGTGTCGGAAAGCGACTTGAGCGGCCGGTTGTTGCTGCCACGCAGCACGCGTCCGCGCCGTCCGTTGTCGAACAACGCGTCGACGGCCTCTTGGAGCATCCGCTTCTCGTTCCGTACGATCACGTCCGGGGCCTTGAGATCGAGGAGCTTTTTCAACCGGTTGTTGCGGTTGATGACGCGGCGGTAGAGATCGTTCAGATCGGAGGTCGCGAAGCGACCTCCATCCAACGGCACGAGCGGCCGCAACTCCGGCGGGATCACCGGAATCACGTCGAGAATCATCCACTCCGGACGGTTCCCGCTCTTGCGGAACGCGTCGACGACCTTGAGCCGCTTGGCGTACTTCAAGCGCTTCTGCATCGACGTTTCGTTCCGCATCTTTTCCCGCATCTCGCGGGCGAGCTGATCCACGTCGAGACGGGCGAGGAGTTCCTTGATCGCCTCGGCGCCCATCCCGGCGGTGAACTGATCGGGATACTGATCGACCAACTCACGGTACTGCTCTTCAGACAGGCTTTGGCGCTCCTCGAGGGTCGGGACGTCGCCCGGATCGATGACGCAGTAAGCCTCGAAGTAGGGGATGCGCTCGAGTTCGCGCAGCGGCATGTCGAGGAGGTGCCCGATGCGCGACGGAAGCCCCTTGAAAAACCAGACGTGGCTCACGGGACTCGCAAGCTCGATGTGCCCCATACGCTCGCGGCGCACCTTGCTCTGCGTGACCTCGACGCCGCACTTGTCGCAGACGACGCCGCGGTGCTTCATGCGCTTGAACTTGCCGCAGAGGCACTCCCAGTCGGTGACCGGGCCGAAGATCTTCGCGCAGAACAGGCCGTCGCGCTCCGGCTTGAAGGTCCGGTAGTTGATGGTTTCCGGCTTCGTGACTTCGCCGTAAGACCACGAACGAATCTTCTCGGGCGACGCCAGACTGATCCGGATCGCGTTGAAGTCGTTGATGGTCTTCGCCTTGTCGAACAGAAACGAGGGTTTGCTCACCGTACCTCCCTCCGCATCAGATCATCGAGGGGCCGCGAGCGTCGGCACGATCGCTCAGCAGCTCGACGTCGAGGCAGAGGCTCTGCAGTTCCCTGACCAATACGTTAAATGACTCCGGCAATCCGGGCTCGGGCGTGGGCTCTCCCTTGACGAGAGCTTCGTAGATTTTGGTGCGGCCGTAGACATCGTCGGACTTGACCGTCAGCAACTCTTGGAGGATGTGGGCCGCGCCGTAGGCCTCGAGCGCCCAGACCTCCATCTCGCCGAAGCGCTGGCCTCCGAACTGGGCCTTGCCGCCGAGCGGCTGCTGGGTGATGAGGGAGTACGGTCCGATCGACCTCGCGTGGATCTTGTCGTCCACCAAGTGGGAGAGCTTCAGCAGGTAGATGTAACCGACTGTCACGAGTTGTTCGAACGCCTCGCCGAGCTTCCCGTCGCTGAGCTGGATCTTGCCGGAGGACGGCAGCCCCGCGACGCGGAGCTGCGTTTTGATGTCGGACTCCATCGCACCGTCGAAAACCGGCGACGCGAACGTGACGCCCTCGGCGAGCGCCCGTCCGAGCTCGAGGATGGCGTCGTCGGAGGCGGTTTCCACCGTCTCTTTCATCGGCCCGGGCGGGAGCATCTCGTGAAGCCTTTCGCGGATCGCTGCGACGGCGGCGCTTCGATCTCCCGCCAACTGGTCCTTGATCCACGAGGCGTGAACCGAGGCGGCCCATCCGAGGTGGGTCTCCAGGATCTGCCCGACGTTCATGCGCGACGGAACGCCGAGCGGGTTGAGCACGACCTCGACGGGCGTGCCGTCGGGAAGGCAGGGCATGTCTTCTTCGGGAAGGATGCGTGCAATGACGCCCTTGTTGCCGTGCCGTCCCGCCATCTTGTCCCCAACGGACAGCTTTCGCTTCATGGCGACGTAGACCGTGACCATTTTGATGACGCCGGGGGCGAGTTCGTCCCCTTTTTGAAGCGTCGCGATCTTGTCCTCGTTGAGCTTCTTGAGGATCTGGATGCGCTTTTTCGTGCGCTCGTCGATGCGGCGCATCTCGGCGAGCTTCTTCTGGTTCGTGGTGTCGATCTCGCATCGATGCAGGTCTTCGGTGGCGATCTCCGCCATCACTTCCCGCGCCAGAGTCACGCCCGAAGCGAGGATCTCTTGCTTGGTCTGCTTTGTCTTCAGCGGGCTGGCGAGGGTCTCCCCTTCCAGGAGCTCGATGAGGCGCTTCCGGTCTTCCTCACGGAGGATCCGGATCTGATCCTCGAGGTCCTTGTTCATCCGATCGATATCGGCCTGTTCGATCTCGAGCGCGCGGGGATCCTTTTCGACCCCCTTGCGGCAGAAAATCTTGACGTCGACGACCGTCCCCTCGATCCCGGGAGGCGTCGTGAGCGATGCGTCGCGGACGTCTCCCGATTTCTCTCCGAAGATCGCACGGAGGAGCTTCTCTTCCGGGGTGAGCTGGGTCTCGCCCTTGGGCGTGACCTTCCCGACCAGGATGTCTCCGGGCTTCACATGGGCGCCGATTCGGATGACCCCGGACTCGTCGAGGTCCTTGAGGAACTCCTCGGCGACGTTCGGGATGTCCCGCGTGATTTCCTCGGGTCCGAGCTTCGTGTCGCGCGCTTCGATCTCGAACTCCTCGATGTGGATCGAGGTGAACGAATCCTCTCGAACGAGCTTCTCCGAGACCAGGATGGCGTCTTCGAAGTTGTAGCCCCGCCAAGGCATGAAGGCCACGAGCACGTTGCGGCCGAGCGCCAATTCCCCCTGCTCGGTGCACGGCCCGTCGGCCAGGACCTGGCCCATCGCCACGCGTTGACCCCTGCGGACGATTGGCCTCTGATTGATGCAGGTGTTCTGGTTCGAGCGCTTGAACTTCGTGAGCGAGTAGATGTCCGCTCCGAAATCCTCGCGGCCCTCCGCTCCCACGCGCACGATGATTCGCTGGCTGTCGACGAGATCGACGATCCCGGCGCGCTTGCAGATGACGACCGACCCGGAGTCCTTGGCCGTAACCGACTCCATGCCGGTTCCGACGAACGGAGCCCGCGGGCGCAGAAGCGGAACGGCCTGCCGCTGCATGTTCGATCCCATCAACGCGCGATTCGCGTCGTCGTTTTCGAGGAACGGGATGAGCGAAGCCGCGACCGACACCAACTGCTTCGGCGAGACGTCGATGTAGGCGACCTCGTTTTTGGGAACGAGTTTGAACTCACCGGCCTTTCGCGCATTGACCCGATCGTGCATGAAGGTCAGGTCGGGGTTGAGCTTCGCGTTCGCCTGGGCGACGACCGAACGGTCCTCCTCCCATGCCGTCAGGTAGAAGGAGTGCGGTTCGGCCTCCGGCGGCGTCTTGCCGGCCTTCTTGAGGCGGACAACTTCCTTGGCGAACTCGTCCTCCTGCACGACATCGTGCAGCTTGTACGAGCCATCGGCCGTGCGAACGACACGAACGTAGTCCACGACCTTGCCGGACTCCACGCGCCTGTAAGGGGACTCGATGAACCCGTACTCGTTGATGCGCGCGAAGCAAGACAGCGACGAGATCAGTCCGATGTTCGGGCCTTCCGGCGTCTCGATCGGACAAATGCGGCCGTAGTGCGTCGGGTGGACGTCTCTGACCTCGAACCCGGCGCGTTCCCGCGAGAGACCGCCCGGGCCGAGGGCCGACAAGCGGCGCTTGTGCGTGACCTCGGACAGAGGGTTGGTCTGGTCCATGAACTGCGACAGCTGAGAGCTTCCGAAGAACTCCTGGATCGCCGCCATCACGGGCTTGGCGTTGATCAGGTCGTTCGGCATCGCGGTCGTCATCTCCTGGTAGACCGACATCTTTTCCTTGATCGCGCGTTCCATGCGAACTAGCCCGATCCGGAACTGGTTCTCGAGAAGTTCACCGACGCTGCGCACGCGCCGATTTCCCAAGTGATCGATGTCGTCCACTTCACCGACGCCCTTCCTGAGTTTGAGCATGTAGCGAAGGACTTCGATGAAATCTTCGCGAGTCGGCGTGCGATCCTCACCCTTTTCCCAACGGTCATGTATGTGCGCCGGCCAGTCCTTCTCGAACATGCCGTAGATCTTCGTATTGAACTTCAACCGCCCGACCTTGGAGAAATCGTATCGCGTCGAGTCGAAGAAGAGACCGTTGAACAAGTTGCGCGACGAGTCCAGAGTCGGAGGGTCGCCCGGACGCAGGCGCCGGTAGATCTCGAGGAGCGCGTCGTTTTGCGTTTTGACCGCGTCCTTGGCAAGGGTCTCGAGCAGCACGACGCCGACGTCTTCCTTATCGGGAAAACAGACATCGAAGGTGTCGACGTTCGCGGCGAGCAAGCGCTCGAGACCGTCCCCTGCCAGGGGCTTACCGACTTCGACCAAGACCTCGCCAGTGGAGGGATCCGCCAAGTCGCGAATGGTGTGAGCACCGTCCATCTCGGAATTCTCGATCGGAATCCACTCGATCTTGGCCTTCCGCAGGTCCTCGAGTTGCTCGACCTTGACGCGACGACCCTTCTTCAGGATCTCGTCACCGCTTCGCGGATGCGCAACCGACTGGCGAACCTTCTTGTTGACCGCGCCGGCATCAGCCTTCACCAGGAACTTCCCGCCCTCCGACTTGACGGTCGCGGCGGTGTAGAAGGCTCGGAGAATTGCGGCGTCGTCCTCGAAACCGAGGGCCCGGAGGAACACGGTCGCTGGGAACTTCCTCTTCCGGTCGATGCGCACGTAGAGGATGTTCTTCTGATCGTACTCGAACTCGACCCATGACCCGCGGTAGGGGATAACCTTCGCCATGAACGCGGTTTTCTGGGCGTCGGACTGATAGAAGACGCCGGGGCTGCGGTGCAGCTGGCTGACGATGGCGCGTTCCGTTCCGTTGATGATGAAGGTGCCGTTCTCGGTGAGCATCGGAATCTCGCCGAAGTAGACCTCTTGCTCCTTGATGTCGCGAATGCTGCGTACGTCGGTTTCCGGGTCTTTGTCGTAGACGACGAGCTGAATCGTGACCTTGAGCGGCACGGTGAAGGTCTGGCCCCGCTCCTGGCACTCGTCGACGTCATACTTGAATTTCAGGGCGACCGGATCGCCGCACTGCTCGCACTCCCGAATCGTGACGGGGGTGAGGTTGCCGCAGCCGTCGCACAGCACGACCCCACCACGGGCATCCGGAGCGATGAGGCGCCGCGAGCAATGCGCGCACTCGCTGCGCAGGTGCTCGATCCCGACGATCTCTCCGCACTTGCACTCCCAATTGCCGATCGTGTAATCGACGAACTCCAAAGAGCAGGTCTGGCGGAAGTCCCGGATCGGGAAGATTGACTTGAAAACGGACTGGAGCCCTCCCGCCTCTCGATCGGCGGGGGCTCGATGCATCTGCAAGAAGCGCTCGTAGGAGCGCTTCTGGACTTCGATCAGGTTCGGCATCGGGACAGCCGTCCGGATGCGTGAGAACTCGATCCGTTTCGATTTCGTGGTCCTTAAGGCCTCGGACATCGCGATTCAAACCCCTTTCGGGACCCTGGTGACGCTGGTCCCCGGTTCGAGAAGCCGACACCTGCGCCCCCCGCAGCACGCGAGAGGCCGGCCGGAGCCGCCTCCGGCAAACAACCGGATGCGGCACCTCCCTGACCTGATGACGAAAGAAGCTACTTGATCTCGATCTTGGCGCCGACGGCTTCGAATTTCTTCTTCATGGCCTCGGCGTCTTCCTTGGTCACGCCCTCTTTCACGGTCCGGGGAGCGCCATCGACGACGTCCTTCGCCTCTTTGAGGCCCAAGCTCGTGACTTCTCGGACGACCTTGATCACGTTGATCTTGTTTTCGCCCACTTCCTTCAGCACGACCTCGAACTCGGTCTGCTCTTCCGCAGCGGCTGCTGCGACGGGGGCGCCCGCAGCCATGGCCGCGACCGGCGCGGCGGCGGACACACCCCACTTGTCCTCGAGCATCTTGACGAGTTGGGCGGCCTCCATGACGGTCAGCTCACTCAGGTTCTCAGCAATCGACTGCAAGTCAGCCATGGTCCGAATCCTCCGTTCGAGCCGGCCGTGACGGCCGCGCGTTTCTTGGAAAAATGACGAGAGGCTAGATCGCCCCGCCTTCGAGTTTCTCGCGCCGGGCATCGATGACCCTGGCCACCTGGCCGGCCGGCGTATGGATCAGCCGGACGAGCTGGGTCGCCGGCGTGTTGATGAGTGCCAAGAGTTGGGCGCGCAGTTCTTGTCGGCCCGGCAAGGTCGCAAGCTGCTTGATGCCGTCGGCCCCGTAGACTTCCTTCGCATCGACGACGCACGCGACGAGTTGGAACTGGGGGTTGTCCTTGGCGAACTCGGAGACGACCTTGGCCAGAGCCACCGGATCGGTGGCATGCGCCGCGAGGCCGCAGGTTCCCTTGAGGCGATCCGCGATCATTCCGACGGCCGTCCCCTCGGCCCCGCGACGGGCGAGGCGGTTCTTGAGGACCATGTAGGTCCCGCCGGCCACGCGGATCTTGCGACGCAACTCGGTCGCCTGACCGGCCGTCAGTCCCTTGTAATCGGCGAGGATAACGTGCGGCGTTGCGCGGAACCTCTCGGCGAGCGATTCCACGACGGTGGTTTTTTCAGTGCGATTCACGGTTCACCTCAAGCCACCGGGATCTCGACCGAGACCGGGTCGACTGCGATCGAGGGGCCCATCGTCGAACAGAGATAGATGGACTCGACATACTTGCCTTTTGCGGCGGGCGGCTTCGCCCTCATCACCGCGTGGACGACCGCAAGCGTGTTATCGGTGATCTTCTGATCGTCGAAGGACATCCGCCCGACCGGGACGTGGACGATCGCGGTCTTGTCGACGCGGAACTCGACCTTTCCCGCCTTGATCTCCCGGACGGCCTTCGTGACGTCAAACGTCACGGTCCCTGTTTTCGGATTGGGCATCATGCCACGAGGCCCGAGGATCTTTCCGAGCTTGCCGACTTCTTTCATCATGTCGGGAGTCGCGACCACGGCGTCAAAATCCGCGAAACCCTCCTGGATCTGTTTCACCAGGTCGGCCCCCCCCGCGACATCGGCGCCGGCCGCCGTGGCTTCCTTGACCTTTTCACCCGCGGCGATCACGGCGACCCGCTTGGTCTTGCCTGCGCCGTGCGGGAGAACCACGGTGCCACGCACCATCTGGTCCGCGTGCTTCGGATCGACGCCCAGCCGCATCGCGAGCTCGACCGTTTCGTCGAACTTGACGAAGACCGCGGAACGCATGGTCGCGACCGCCTCCGTCAGCGTATAGAAACGCTTGTCGATTTTCTTGGCCGCAGCGTTGTACTTCTTGCCGTGCTTCGGCATGATCAAAACTCCTCGCGTCTCGCTCAGACGACGTCGATGCCCATCGAGCGCGCACTGCCCTCGACGATTCGGATTGCAGCCTCGAGAGTGTCGCAGTTCAAGTCGGGGAGCTTCGTCTTCGCGATCTCCGAGACCTGGGCCTTCGTCACCTTGCCGACCTTGTTCTTGTTGGGAACTCCCGAGCCCTTTTCCACCTTGGCCGCCTTGGCCAGAAGAACGCTCGCCGGAGGCGTTTTCGTGATGAACGTGTACGAGCGATCCTGGTACACGGTGATCACGACAGGCGTGAGCATGCCTTCGCCCTTGACGGTTCGCGCATTGAAGTTCTTGCAAAAATCCATGATGTTCACGCCGTGCTGACCGAGCGCCGGCCCCACGGGCGGCGCGGGCGTCGCCTTTCCGGCCGGTATGTGCAACTTAATGAAGCCGGTAATTTTCTTCGCCATCTAGGTCTTCTCCACCTGCGAGAACTCGAGCTCGACGGGCGTCGAGCGCCCGAAAATCGTGACCAGGACTTTCAACGTCGAGCGGTCCTCGTTGACCTCTTCGACCTGGCCCGTGAAGTTGCTGAAAGGCCCGTCGGTGATGCGCACCGCCTCGCCCGTGTTGAAATCGAGCTTCGGCTTCGGCTTGTCCACCGCGACGGCGACCTGGTTGATGATGCGATCGACCTCGGCGTTGGTCAGCGGAACGGGCTTGTTGCCGGTCCCGACGAATCCGGTCACCTTCGGCGTGTTCTTCACGACGTGCCAGGCCGTGTCGGACATCTCCATCTTCACGAGCACGTAGCCGGGAAAGAACTTCCGCGTCGAGCGCGTCTTCTTGCCGTCTTTGACCTCAACGACCTCTTCGGTCGGGATGAGGATGTCCTCGATGACGTCTCCCATACCCAGGTCGTCGGCGCGTTGGCGGAGGCTCTCCTTCACCTTCCCCTCGAAGCCCGAGTACGTGTGGACGATGTACCAGCGCTTCTCCATCGTGAGTTCCGCGCCGCTCATCGCCCGAACACCCTGAACAACCGCTCCACTCCTTCCTGGAGGACGCGATCGACGACGAAAAGATAGGCCGCGCACACGAGCACGAAGACGATGACGACGATCGTCGTGTTGCGGACCTCCTTCTGGGTCGGCCATGATGTTTTCTGCAGCTCCGCCTTGACCTCCTGGAAGAAAGTGATCAGGCGCTTCCACTGCTGAATGATCCACTCCACGTTCGTCTCCCAACGGATCGCGTGTTGTTAGCGGGTCTCTTTGTGCGGCGTATGCTTCCGGCAGAACATGCAGAACTTGCTGAACTCCAACTTGCCGGTGGTCGTTTTCTTGTTCTTCGTGGTGACGTAGTTACGTTGCTTGCACGCGGAACACGCCAAGGCGACATTTTCGCGCATCGTCTACTCCACGATCTCGGTAACGGTTCCCGCGCCGACGGTCCGGCCGCCTTCGCGGATCGCGAAGCGCAAACCCAAAACCATCGCGATCGGCGTGTGCAGCGTGACCTCGAGCGTCACGTTGTCCCCCGGCATCACCATCTC
>JAQBEH010000100.1:0-5943 GCA_032124015.1 Acidobacteriota bacterium | reverse complement strand
CCCCGGACAAACACGAATCCTTGCCCCTGAAAGACCGGCCCGGCATCCTTCAGCTTCCCCCTCCCGCTGAACGGATCGCCGGGCCGGCGCACTTTAGGGCGCCAGCGACTCTATGTGGGCGTGAACCTCTGCCGAATCCCGTGTCCCTCGCCAAAACCCAATCCGGGTCCCTCGATGACAACTTTCGGGGGTCGCGCGCGGGGTGCTGACTGTTTCACGCGGCTAGAGAGGATGAGGCTGTGGCGTCGGGGGCGTGCGCGGGTCGGTAATCGGCGCGACCAGGGTCGCTCCGACGCACGAGTCCCGTCGGAGGGATCGCGCACGCCGATCCACCACTCAGGCCCTCAGGCAGCTTGACGCCACTCGTATCGATGGTGGAGACCGCCGATTCGCTGGTGTCCGACGATTTCGGCGCCGCGATCAGGCTTCGAGGTGGCCGTTCTCATCGACGGGGTGCTCTTGCTCAACCCGAGATGGGTTCGATCGTCGTGATAGTACGCGACGAACTCGGAAAGGAGCCGGTGCAGGTGCCGCTCGTTGAGGACGATCACGTGGTCGAGCAGATCTCGCCGCACGGTCTCGACCCAGCGTTCCGCCGCACCGTTCTGCCACGGGCTGTAAGGCGTGATCTGCTTGCACCGGATGCCCATGTGCTCGATCACGGCGAGGACGTCGGCTCCATATTTCTTGTCGTTGTCGAAGATGAGGTAGCGGGGACGGCGTCGTATGCGAACGCCTCGCGAAGTTGCTGGATGATCCACCCCGCGTTCGGATACTCCGTCACGCGGACGTGGAGGACGGTGCGGCGAGCGTGGTGAATCACGAAGAAAACGTAGAGCATGCGGAACGTCGCCGTGGGGACGGTGAAGACGTCCATCGCGGCGAGGTCCTCGCGGTGATTGCGAAGGAAGTTGCGCCACCGCTGCCGCGCCTCGGGATCGGGTGGCGCCTTGGAATGAATCGGGAGATCGTCCGCTCCGACACGTCGAAGCCGAGCATGAGAAGCTCACCATGGATGCGCGGCGCACCCCACGTCGGGTTCTCCACCGTCATCCGGTGGGACCAATGCCCGGGTCTCGGCTTGGGTGCAGGGACGTCCAACGCTTCGACGACGAGACTTCCAGGTCCAGTACTTCCTAAACCCTGGCGGTGCCACCGCACAACCGTTTCCGGCTGGATGATGACCAGGGTCTCCTTCCAACGCGGCCAGAGGCGGCGGAGGGCGAGGTTCTCGATCAGAAGGTCGGCCTGCGACGCCACGACACGTCGGAGCCAACCCAGGAGGAAGGCAATTCGGGGGAGCATCGCACCAAGATGAAGGGATGCGGGAGCGGGGTCAACGACGCTACGGGCCTGGATTCGCGGTACGATTCGCTCTGCGCAAACCGATCACTGTCAACGCGGATGGGGTTTTGGCGAGGGACAGGTCAGCGCGGTCTTCGGGTCGCTCCGCTCAGGGGCAGCCGATCGCGGAGAGCGTACGCACCGGCGAGCCTCCGGGGCTCGTCTGCTCGGCGCCGCCGTTCTTCGCCGTGACGACGTACGCGAGCATCCCGCCGATGCCGGGGTTGACGAGATCGCCGCCGGCGGGCCAAACCGGGCTCGCGCTCGTTTTCACGCAATCGAAGATCTCGCCTGGATTGAAGACTCCGTCGGCGATGCTCGCGCGGTAGACCGAGTAGGAGGTGATCGGCTGCCAGCTCGCCACCTGCAGGTTCTCCCAGGTCCAGTCGCCGTTCCTGCTCAGCCGGAACTGGTCCGCGGCGCCGGCACCCGACACTTCGAAGTCGGGCAAGGGGGGCAACGCCAAGTAGACGATGCCGTCGCGATCGACGACGTAGAGCTCGCCCTGGGCGTCCGTGCCGAAGCTCGTCAGGTCGAAGCCCAGACCCGCGCCGAGCTGCGCGGTCCAGCTCTGGTGGTTCGTCGCGACACCCCCGACGGCCTCGAAGCTGAGCACCGAACCGGTACAGAAGTCACCGTAGAAATACTTTCCGCGGAAGTTCGGCATTCTGCAACCGCGGTAGACGTAGCCACCGACGACGCTGCAGTTCAACCCGCCGTTCGAGGCGTACTCCCAGATCGGCAGCGTCGTGCCGTTCGGCAACGCATCCCCCGCCGGTGCCGGATCGATGCACGCCGGCCCGCAGCCGAACGGCGAGCCGGTTGGGAAGCACCCTGACATCGCGTTGAAGCAGTGCCGGCCTTCGAACAGCCTCCAACCGTAGTTTTCTCCTCCCGTGCTCGTTCCCGGCGTCCAATCGATCTCTTCCCAACATTCCTCGCCGACATCGCCGATCAACAGGTCGCCGGTCGCGGCATCGAACGAATTCCTCCACGGATTGCGCAGGCCGTACGACCAGATCTCGTCGCAGTTGCCAGACCCCGATCCGTCGACGAACGGGTTGCCGGGAGGGATGGAGTACGTCGCGGCATCGAGCCCACAGTCGGGGGCGGTTCCGATCGTTCCCGTCGGATCGATGCGCAGAATCTTTCCGAGGAGTGTGCCCAGGCTCTGGCTGTTGCCGCACGCGACGCCGTCGCCGTCGCCGTCGTCGCCCTGGGCGATGTACAGGAACCCATCGGTGCCGAAGCTCATCCAGCCGCCGATGTGGTAGTTCTGCAGCTGGTCGATCCGGAGGAGGACCGTCTCGCTCGCCGGATCGCCGTTGGTCTGGGCCGTGCCGTCGAGCGTCCGGAAGCGGGAGACGATCGTGTCGCCGTCGTCTCGCGTGTACTTGACGTAAAAGTACCCATCGGCCGCAAATGTGGGTCCGAACGCGAGCCCGAGCAGCCCCTGCTCATTCGCGGTCGAGCCCACCCGGGCGTCGATGTCCAAGAACACCGTGTGCGTGGTCGGCCCATCGCCGCGCCGCAACTGCCGGATCACCCCGTTCTGCAAGACGATGAAGATGCGGGTGACGTCTCCGGGCGGCGCGGTGACGAACAACGGGCCGCTGTTGCCGGCCGTCAGACCCGTCGCGACGGCGATCCGGGTCAGATTCGTGTTCGAAACCGGCGACACGCCGTCGCAACTCCCTTGGCCCGCTGCGTCGGAGGCCGAGGCGAGGCTCAGGACGATCGCAGACAGGGCTGTCACCCAGGGGGTCGTGCGCATCTTCACGAGATCGATCTCCGCCGGTAAGCCGCGTGCAAGCCCATATCTTCCGCACATTTCACGATTCGCGCCACCCCGAAAATCCCGCCGCGGCTTGACCCTGGCACCCCGCCCGGATCAGCGTGTGGTGCTGCACCACCGTGAGCGCGGAGGCGTCGGGCAGCGTCGCCCGCATCCCCACGCGGCGCAGCACCACGACGTGGGTGGCGCCGATCTGCCCGCGGCCGAGACCGACCGGATTCGAGCCCATCCCCGTCGTGATCCCTTCGACTTAGAGAAAGCGGCCGACCACGCCCGAGGCTTCGCTTTCGGCGCGCAGCTCCAGCCAAGGTCGCCCGCGCCGGCGGTCGAGGTAGGTGGGAACCAGCCCATCGCGACGCTCGAGGCCTGCGGACTTCTTGGCGACGGACGGCAGCTCATCGGCGACGGCGCGAGCAGAACTCCCCGCGATGATCAAGGCGCAGGTGAGAACGACGGTCCGTCGGACTCTAGGTGCGTACATGAAAACTCCTCCCGATCGAGTTGAGTCGATCGGGAGGAGCATTAGAACATCCGAGAGACGGTAGCGGCTTTATTCCGTGCAGCCGCTGACCGCGTTCAGCGCGCTCGCCGCCTCCTGGCGCCGACAGGAAGCATTGCTCCCCCTGCACGTGATCGCCGTTAACAGGTCTTCACAACTCCAGCCGTCTACCGAGCCGCACGTTGCATTGAATACGTCCAGGTGGTTCTTCCAGTACCCGGGGCTACAAGGCGTGCCCTTCGGCGGCTCGCACTTGCAATCGGGATCTTCGCAGTCGATGAGCTTGTCGCCGTCATCGTCGATCTTGTTGTCGCAGATCTCCGTCTTCGTTTGCGCGTTCACGGCCGTTCCCTGCGGGCTGATGAGACCCAAGGCGAAGACGGCCACCGCCACGAACGCGGCCACTCCGAGCAGTCGGTACAAGTTCCTTGACATAGTTCGCTCCTTCTCGCAAAAGTGGTCGATGGCCCAATGCCCCAACCTCGTTGAACTCCTATACCGCGACCATCCTCGTATCGCAATGAGATTGTGCCACCGTTCTTGTGGGCCGGCGCCCTGGACAATGCAAGGTGTCCCCCGAGTAGAGAAATTTTAAGGTCTGTTGGCGTCGTCGGCATCACCTTGCCGGCGGATTACGGAACGGGGGTCGCTCAGACGACGCGCACGGCGCGCAGCACCAGGCCGGGGTCGAACACCGTCAGCTCCGCTGCCGCGGCTTCGCCCGTCAGACCGAATCGAACGCGCACCGATGGCGCGCCGGCGGGGTGAAACGCGTGATCGCCGAGGTAGGCCAAATTCCGCACGGTGGTTCCCACGCGCTTGAACCGCGCGATTCCCTTCTCGATGACGATCTCGACGCGATCGATGTCGCGCGCACTGAACGCGTAGACTCCTGCGAATCGGGCCGCAAGCTCGGGCGGGAGGTCGACGGTCTTTGGAATGGGATCGGCGCCGCCTTTCGCGACGAGATACTCGAGGTCGGGCTTCGCAGCATCGCCCCCGGCACGAGCGTGAGCGAGCAGCGTGATGCCGTGAGGGCCGGGTGTCCCCTGGATGCCCGGCGAGGCGTCGACGAACGCCCGCACGACGGCGAGCTGACCGAGCATCGCCGCGGAAAAGATCGAGGGCCTTGCGCCGTGCGACAAGAGCGCACGAGCGATTCCCGGGTTGCCGACGTGCGACGCCGCGCCGAGGGCGGTTTCCCAGTCTCCGAATCCCCAGTCCCAGGCGGCGTTGGCGAGCGTGGGATGCAGGGCGAGCAGCTCGTTGACGCGTTCCAGGTTTCCGTGCGACACGCCGACCATCTCGCGCGCCAGCTCGGGAGTCTGGGTCGGGAACGCGTCCGGGACCACAGGTGACGCCGGGGGCGGAGCGGTCGAAGCGGCAGGCGGCATTTCCGCGGCGACGGCCCGAGCGGCAACAGTGCCGATACCGGCGATTCCGCCTTGAACGTAACGAGCGCCAAGTCGTCGACCGCCGCCCGCAAGGTCCTTGCATCGCGAGGGCTCTTCCTCCCCTTGATGGTGGCGCTGATCGCGCTCCTGTTCTGGGCTGCGATGTCGCATCTCGAGGTGTTCCCCTCCACCGCCTTTCCGTCACCGCGGGACGTCTGGCGCGGGCTCGTCGAAAAGGCCGTGCACGGGACGATCTTCGATGACATCGTGGCTTCGCTGTTTCGTGTGACGATGGGTTTCGGGCTGGCCGTGACACTCGGCGTCCCGATCGGCCTCTGGCTGGGTCTGCGCGTCCGGATTCGCCTCGCGTGGATCCCCTTCGCCATCCTCTGGTTCGGGATTGGCGATCTCCCCTCGATCTTCCTGATCTTCATGACGGCGTTTTTCCCCATGGTCTTGGCGACCTCTGCTGCGGTCTCCGGCATTCTGACCGTCTACTTCAGGGTGGCGCGGAACTGCGAGATCGAAGGAAGGGAGCTCCTGACGCAGGTGACGCTTCCCGCGATCGCGCCCCAGGTCATCACGGCGCTCAGGGTCACCGCGGGACGGCCTGAGATTCCTCATCTGGGACGCTCGCAACCAGCTCCGCCCAGACCTCGTGGTCGTGGGGATGGTGATCATAACCAACCCGCCGGTACGGCCGCGTTCTATCTCGTTACCGGCATGGCTGGGAGCATCGAAAGCAGTCTCGGAACCAACAGCAGCGGTGCGCCCCGGACAAACACGAATCCTTGCCCCTGAAAGACCGGCCCGGCATCCTTCAGCTTCCCCCTCCCGCTGAACGGATCGCCGGGCCGGCGCACTTTAGGGCGCCAGCGACTCTATGTGGGCGTGAACCTCTGCCGAATCCC
>JAQBEH010000099.1:0-17661 GCA_032124015.1 Acidobacteriota bacterium | reverse complement strand
CCTATTTTTCCGACAAGCGGTATCCGGGGAGCTTGTCGGAAAAAAGGGGAGTGTCCCCTTGTTCCGCGCTCGTTATTCCGCGGGCCAGACGCCCACGGAACTTCCGACCCACAGGAGACCCTTGTTGTGGTCCACGCCGTGGATCTTCCCGCGCGAGAGCCGAACCATGTTGATCGCCAGCGTGTAGTCGGCGGCGTCGTCCGGCTTCAGGAACATCATGCGGATCTCGGCCTTGACTCCGGTGCCGTCCGGAGAGATCAGCGCGGGGGCGTAGTCCACGCGCTCTTGCAGGATCCACTGCGCGCGTTCCTCGTTCGGAATCGCGGCGAGCGCCTCGGGGGTCAGGTCGGGGTTGACACCGGTTCCCGCGAACGAAAACAGCGGCTTCAAGATGTAGTCCGAGCACTGGTCCGGGATCCGATCGACGTCCGAGAGATACCAGGTCTTGGGCGCGAACGGGTGATGGATCCGCGGGAGCGAGTCCTTCGACCAGATCCAGTACCAGTTCGGATGGCACACCCACGTCACGTCGAGCTCGTCGCGCCAGTCAAACGGCAGGTCGACGCCGCACTTTTCCAGCTCGTCGAACACGATGCGATTGTAGAGGCGCGCGACTGGGATCATGCGGCCGTCCTTCGGCGCAAATAAACGGCGACCCTCGCGGCGCACCATCGTCGCGTCCACGCTGCGCACGCCCAAGAGCCGCTGCGTGGCGTGGAAATCGGGGCGGGTTTTCTGTTGCCCGGGCGCGAGATCGAGCAGGATGACTTCGTCGACATCGGCATCGGCGACGACGGTGCGTCGCAGAAGCTCGATGTAGGCCGCGCGGTCGTTCCCCGAAAACAGCGGCGTGAACCGCTGAGGCATCCCGGGGATCGACGCCAGGACCTCTCCCCAGATCTCGGCCTGCACGAGCTGCATCGCGTAGAGCGAGGGGAATCCTTGAAGTTCGATCAGCCGCGGCGCGAGCGAGCCGTCGGCCTCCCGCACGATCGCAAAATCGATAGCGACGCACTGCGGAAGCGCGTCATCCCCGGGGGCGAAGAAATGCGGTGGGATCGCCCGTCGCCCGGCTGCGAGCATCTCCGGGCGGCACAGGAGGGCCAGAATTTCCTTCGCGCCGGTTTCGAGCTTCGCCCGCAAGTCGGTCGGGATGAGAAGCGGCATTTCGGCGAGGCGGAACCCGTACGACGGCTCTTCGAGACGCTCCTCCATGAGGGCGCACACCCTCTGGTAGAGGGCGTCCGAGTAGTTCACGTTGAAGATCGCCCGGAGCTTTACGTCCACAAGATGTCCGGAAACGGAAAAGGGGACACTCCCCTATTTTTCCGACGAGCGGTATCCGGGGAGTTTGTCGGAGAAAAGGGGAGTGTCCCCTTTTCCGTCTCCGCCATCATCCGGCGAGCCCGTGCTCGGTTTCGGTCGCGACGTAGTCCATCACGGCGCGCAGATCATTGGTGGCGCGGTAGACCGCAAGCTGCCGCTCGGCTCCGGTGCCTCCTTCGACGATCGTGCGCACGTACTGGATCTGCTCGCGCGTCCCGAGCTCGTCGACGACGTCGTCGACGAACTCGAGCAGTTCCGCGAGGAGATCGATGTACGGGACTTCGCTCTGTGTGCCGAAATCGATGAGGAGCCCCCGTATCCCCCACCGCGCCGCGCGCCATTTGTTTTCCATGATCAACGAGCGGCGGTACGGACGGAAGGTGAGGTTCTTCTCGCGGAGCCGCCACAGTTTGGCCGTGATCGCCTGAAACAGAGCGGCGATCGTGATCGTCTCTTCGGCGCGCAGCGGGATGTCGCAGATCCGGTATTCGAGCGTGTCGTAGACGTGGTGCGGGCGCACGTCCCACCAGATCTGTCCGCCGTCGATGATGCAGTTCGTCTTGACCAGGAGCTCCACGAACTCTTTGTACTCGGCCCAGCCGGAGAAGAAATCCGGGATGTTCGTGCGCGGGAACTTGTCGAACACCTTGCAGCGGTACGACATCCACCCGGTGTCGCGTCCGAGCCAGAACGGCGAATTGACCGACAACGCCAGGATGTGCGGGAGGAAGTACCTCACCTGGTTCAAGATCGCGATCTGCAGCTCGCGATCCTCGACGCCGATGTGAACGTGCAGGCCGAAGATCAGGTTCGCCCTGGCCACCATCTGCAAGTCGGAGATCAACCTCTCGTAGCGTTGGTTGCCGCCGCTGATGGCGACGTTCCCCCAGTGCGTGAACGGATGCGTCCCCGCCGCGGCGATGCGCAAGCCGTTTTCTCTCGCGAGGACGGCCAGCGAGGCGCGCTGAGCGAAGATCTCGGCCCGCGCTTCCACGATGTTTCGGCAGACGCCGGTGCCGACTTCGACGACCGGCTGGTGCAGCTCGTGCTTGAGCTTTCCGAGGAGCGGGCCGTGTCCCTGCGAGAAGATCTGGGCGACGTGAGAGCGCAACTCCCGAGATTCGGGGTCGATGATCTGGAACTCTTCTTCGATCCCTACGGTCAAGCTGGGACGCTTCATGCCTTACACCTTGACGATCGCGCCTTTCATCTTCTCGGGCCAGTTGCCCGTCAGCTCGATGGGCCTGGGGTTCATGGCGCGGTCGATGAGCATGTCGGCCACCGTTTTCAGGATCCAGTCGAAGTTCTCCTGACCGACCGAGAACAAGTCGCAGTCAGGGACCGGGTTCATGAAGTCGATCGCGTAAGGAATGCCTTCGCGAAGCGCGAACTCCAGCGTGTTGAGGTCGTAGCCCAAGGCGCGGCAGAGCGCGAGGCAGTCGGACTCGATACGGCGCGCGAGCTTCGGCTCGGCAGGTTCCGCGTTCTGGATGTACCGATTCTCGAACGGCAGGCGCGGGTCGTAGCGCATCACGCGCACGTGACGTCGCGCGACCCCGTAGCACCGGTAGTACTCGGTGAACTCGATCGCCTCTTGCGCCATCATCGACAACGAGGCGGTCCGGTCGTAAGCCCTGAAGAACGACGCGCGATCGTCGACCTTGTACACGTCGCGCCAACCACCGCCGTCGGCCGGCTTCATGAAGATCGGGAAGCCCAGATAATCGAAGACCGAATCCCAATCGACGGGGTAAAGCAAATTCGAGTACGACTCGGCCTTCGTATTGGGCGGATGCTCTTTGTGGGGGAGCAGCACGGTCTTCGGGACGGCAACCCCGCACGCTTGGGCGACGACGTTGTTGAAGAACTTGTCGTCGCTGTTCCCCCAAAACGGGTTGTTGACCACTTGGACGCCGGCCGCGGCAGCCTGCTTCAGGTAGGTGTTGTAAAACGGCACCTCATGGCTGATCCGGTCGAGGATCACGTCGTAGTCGGCCGGGATGTCCTGGCAAAGCGGCCCGATCCTGCACGGCTCGGCGATGACCTTGCCGGCCGACTTCCGGTTGATTTCCTCCGCCAGGGCGGGGGGGAACGAACGCTCCTGTCCGTAGAGCAAACCGATCTTCTTGGGCAACTTGACCTCTCCCGTAGAATGACGGGCCACTTTATCCGAATCGCGCCCCGGTCATCAAGGCGGGGCGCCCGCTGGGAGGTTTTTGATGCACCGCGAGTATCACCGTTGGCACTCTCCGTCGCTCGGGCGAGACATGGAACTGCTCTGGTACGGCCACTACGGACGCCCCCTTCTGGCCTTCCCGACCTCTTTGGGAAGCTGCTCGCAGAACGAGGATATGGGGCTGTTGCGTTCGCTCAGCGACAAGATCGACGCCGGTGAGGTCCAGGTGTGCTGTGTCGATGCGATCGACGGCGAATGCTTCTACAACGACGACGCCCACCCCGGATGGAAGGTGTTTCGCTACACCCAATACGACCGGTACCTGATCGACGAGGTCGTCCCGATGATCCGGGCGAAGGCCGGGCGGGAAGACCTGATGACGTTCGGCGCATCGTCCGGCGCCCTCCACGCCGTCAACTTCGCCGGGCGCCACCCCGAGGCCGTCTCACGCGTCATCTCGTTTTCGGGGCTGTACGACACGCACCGCTTCCTGCACGGCTACTGGGACGACAACTGCTACTTCAGCTGCCCCGTGGCTTTCTTCCCCAACCTCCCGCCCCAAGAAGTCGAACGGATGAAGCACATCGGGTGGGTGATCGCCACCGGCGAGCACGACCATCTCCTCCAGGCCAACCGCGAGTTCGCCGCGATGCTCGCCGGCAAGGGGTTGAACGTTCACGCGGAATTCTGGGAGGGCGTCTTCGGCCACGACTGGCCGCACTGGAGCGAACACCTCCGACGGTTCGTGCCGTAGGGGATCGCGTCGCCGGCTACGGCGCCCGCTGCAGCGCCGCGGCCATCACCGGCTCGGGGACGCCCGCCTTTTTCCATTGGACGAGATCGTTCGCCGAAAACGCAGACGCCAACGTCTGCTTCGAGACGTAGTCGACGAGCAGACTGGTGCCCACCTGCTCGCGGCGGAGCTGTTTCACGTCGGCGAGCAGTTGGGCCGGTGTCTTTGGAGGCCTCGCGGGCGTGACCTTCGACTTGACGCGCGATGGGGGCGCTGTGGGCGCCGCCGCCACGTGCTCGGGCGCGGGCTGCGGGACCGCCGCGAGCCAGGCCTCCTGGAGCTTGGCGTCGGCGAGGACGGTCGCCGCGGCCTGCTGCAGCGCGTCGGCGAGCACCTCCTCGCAGTTGACCGGGTTGCGCCAACGGCCCTTGGTCTTGCCGGTGCCCAGCGCGGTGCCCGACGCGAAGACGCGCCCCGCGCGATCGACCAGCGTCCAGGGGAGCTGCACCTCCGCGGTGAACGTCGATCCGTAAAAGGCGTGCGTCTCCAGGACGTGGAACCGGGTCACGCGGATCATGATCACGAGGTTCGACCCGTCGTCGGTCTGGACGCCCCACGTCCCGAATCGGTCTTGCACGGTGGTCTTCAGGTAGCTCGGCAGATGGCCGGCGAAACGGATGCGGAACGTGTCGTCACCGGACCCGGTCCCCTCCCCCACGAGATCCTTCGTCTTCACCTGGCGGGAGTCTTCGATCGCGATGGCGATCGGCTTATTCGAGATCCCTTCGCGCAGCGTCGCGGCGTCGGATCCGATTTTCTTCGTCGGAATGAACTTCAGCGGGATGACGAGGTCCGCGCCGGCAAGGACCGGACTGGCCGCGAGGACGAGGAGAACGACCGAAACAGCAACAACGTGACGAAAGGTTCGCATGAAGCCCTCCCTTACGTCTCGTTGCCTTGCAAGATCGGGGACATGAAGAAGGGGACACTCCCCTTTTTCTCATCAAAGCGGTATCCGAGGAGCTTTGTGAGAAAAAGGGGAGTGTCCCCTTTTCCAACCTAGGCGTCGACGGTCTTGCTGCGGGTCTTGCGAGGTGACGGTTTCGTTTTCGGGGTTACGACCTTGTAAGGCCGCTTCTTCGCGGGAGCCGTGAAATCCTTGAAGACGCGAAGCGCCTCGCCGACGCTCCACGCTTGCGCCGGGCAACCGCGCGGCGCGTGCGGCGCGTCGCCGTCGAAGATCTCCGAGATCGTCCCGAGTCCGGCCTCGGACAGATGCGGCCTCAGCCCTTCGATCGCCTTGCGCGCCTTGGGCTTGCCGATGGCCCCATTGGTCTTGACGAGCGCGTCGGCGTAGGGGCCGAGAAGCCACGACCACACGGTGCCCTGGTGGTAGGCCGCGTCACGCGAGGCGGGATCGCCTTCGTAGCGGCCGCGATAGGCCGGGTCTTCGGGCGCAAGAGAGCGCAGACCAAACGGCGTCAGCAGCTTCCTTTCGATGACGGCGAGAACGGCTCGCGCCTTGTCCTTCGGGAGCAGCGGATAGGGGAGCGAGAGCGCGAAGACCTGATTCGGGCGAATGGAAGCGTCCTTGAGTTCCCCGTCGACGACGTCGAACAGGCACGAGGCCTCGGCGTTCCAGAAGACCTCGACGAACCTCTCTTTCACCTGCTTCGCGCGCGCGAGGAGGGTCGCACCCTCGCCGGCACGACCGGCGCGCTTGCAAAGATCCGCGAGCACGCAAAGCGCATTGTACCAAAGCGCCTGGATCTCGACGGGCTTGCCGTGCCGGGGCGTGACCACCGAGTCGCCGATCTTGGCGTCCATCCACGTGAGCTGTACTCCCGGCGCTCCCGCGCGCAGCAGGCCGTCGTCGTCGACGCGGATGCCGAAGCGCGTGCCGCGCTCGTGCGAGGCGACGATCTCTTCGAATACGGGCAACAACTCGCCGAGGATGAACTTCTCATCTCCCGAGGCTTCGAGGTAGCGGTGCGCCGCAACGAAAAACCACAACGTCGCATCGACGGTGTTGTACTCGGGCGCGTAGCCTTCGTCGGGGAAGCGGTTGGGGAGCATCCCCGCATCGACCGATCGCGCGAAGGCGCGCAGGATCTTTTTGGCGTCGTCGTACCGGCCGGTCGCAAGGCAGAGGCCGGGGAGAGCGATCATCGTGTCGCGGCCCCAATCGGAAAACCACGGGTATCCGGCGATGACCGTACGCAGGTCTTCGCCGCGGCGGACGACGAAGGCGTCGGCGGCGAGCGTCAACGCCCTCACCGTGTCGTCGTCCCCGGCCACCGCGTCTGCCACGGCCTTCCGCCGCGTCCGTTCCTTGGCGACCAACGCCAAGGAATCGCGGCCGGCGACCTCGCCCGTCGAGACGATGACGCCGAAGCGGTCCCCCTTGGCGAGCTCCCGGTGGAACGCGCCGTAGCAGAACAGGTCCTCGTGCGCGTCGAGGCCGCGCTCTTGCTCTTTGGCGTACTCGAACCGGAAATACCAGTCGGGCTTCGCGGAAAACGAGCAACCGGCCGCCTGGAGGAACAGCTCGGGAGCACCGTCGTAGGGCCGGGCGCGGAAAACGCCGTCCGCAAATGACGCGTTGGCGAAACGGATGGCGTCGTTCGCGTGTTGCAGCGCGTGGTAGTCGCGATAGGCGATCAGCGGGTGCAGCTCGAGGGTGAAGGGAGCGGGCGCGTCCAGGACTTCGTAAAGGACGACCGTCGTGTTCTCGCCGTGGATCGCGGTGATGGTCTTTTGGAGTTTCACGCCGCCGGCCTCGTAAACGAACGTCGGCGTCGGGTCGAGGCTGAAGCTCGAGAGCATCTCGTGACCCCGAGGGTTCACCGCGCCCGCGTAGCGGTTCGTGTCCAGCTCGAATCGCTCGTCGCCGAGCACCAAGGTCTCCGCGAGCTTGGACAGCAGCACCATCCGCCCGACCGGCGGGCGCGTCGCCGCCACGAGCAGCCCGTGATAGCGGCGTGTGTGGCAGCCAGCGATCGTGCCCGAGGCCCAGCCCCCGAGGCCGTTGGCCTCCATCCATTCGCGGCTTGCAGCGTTTTCGAAGTCGTGGGTGACGGTGGCATCGAACGAGATCGACATCATTTTCCTTTCACGCCGTCACGAGTGATGACGGGTTCGAAGGAATATCCACTTTTGCGCGTTCTCGCCAGATCCTCGACGAACTTCACGACGGTCGCGGTCCATCCCGTCTGGTGAGAGGCGCCGACACCGCGGCCGGTTTCGCCGTGAAAGTACTCGTAGAACAACACGAGATCTTTCCAGTGCGGGTCGTCCCTGTAGCGTGCGTCGTCCGCGTGCACCGGCCGGCGTCCGCTTGAGTCGGCGAGGAAGATCCTCGCGAGGCGCGCCGACAGCTCGCGAGCGACTTCGTGGAGCGTCATGGAGTTTCCGGAGCCCGTGGGGCACTCGACCCTCAGCGAGTCGCCGTAGAAATGGTGGTAGCGCTCGAGAGCCTCGACGATCAAGAAATTGAGTGGGAACCAGATCGGCCCACGCCAGTTGGAATTGCCGCCGAACAGCCCGGAGGTCGACTCCGCCGGGTCGTAGTCCACGCGGAATTCCTCGCCGTTCACGTGGAAGACGTACGGTTTGTCCTTGTGGACGCGCGAGATCGAGCGCAGGCCGTACGGGGAAAGGAACTCGTTCTCGTCGAGGAGGTAGTGCAAGACGCGCACGAGCCGCTCTTTCGTCGGGAGCGCCAGGAGCATCTTCACGTCCCGGCCCTTCTCCATGAAGCTCAGCTGCTTCGCCAAGTCCTTGCGGTTTTCGAGGAACCACATCAGGCGCTTCTTGAAGCCGTGGAGCTTGTCGACCTGCTCCGAGTCGACGACCTCGACCGCGATCAGCGGGATCGCGCCGACCAACGAACGCACCTTGAGGGGCGAGGAGCGCCCGTCCACGTGGAGCTGGTCGTAGTAGAAACCGTCCTCCTCGTCCCAGAGCCCGGTGCCGCCCAGGGTGTTCATCGCGTCGGCGATCGCCACGAAGTGCTCGAAGAACTTCGAGGCGACATCCTCGGTGGCGGGATTGTCGCGCGACAACTCGAGCGCGATCGACATCATCGTCGTCGCGTAGAAAGCCATCCAGGCCGTACCGTCGGCCTGCTCGAGACGGCCGCCCGTCGGGAGCGGCTTCGAGCGGTCGAACACGCCGATGTTGTCGAGGCCGAGGAATCCCCCCGAGAACAGGTGATTCCCTTCGGAGTCCTTCCGGTTCACCCACCAGGTGAAGTTGATAATCAGTTTCTGGAAGACGCGCGAGAGGAAGACGCGATCCCGCAACCCTCGCGCGCCCGTCATCTTGTAGACGCGCCAAGCGGCCCACGCGTGGACCGGCGGGTTGACGTCCGAAAACGCGAACTCGTAGGCGGGGATCTGGCCGTTCGGATGCATGTACCACTCGCGCAGCAGCAAGACGAGCTGCTCCTTCGCGAACTGGGGGTCGATTCTTGCGAACGGGATCATATGGAAAGCGAGATCCCACGCGGCGTACCAGGGATACTCCCACGCATCAGGCATCGAGATGACGTCGCGGTTGTAGAGGTGTTTCCAGTCGGCGTTGCGGCCGCTCTTGCGCTCCTCGGGAGGAGGCGGTAGCTCGGGGTCGCCTTGGAGCCAGTCCTTGACGATGTAGTGGTAGAACTGCTTCGACCACAGCAGGCCGGCGTAGGCCTGGCGCATGACGCGGCGCTCGTCCGCGGTCGATGTCTTCGGCAACACCGCGTCGTAGAACTGATCGGCCTCGCGGATCCGCTCGGCGAAGACGGCGTCGAATCCGGGCCCAAAGGCATCGGCGTCCGCCACGGCTCCGGTTTCTTCCGTCAGGCGCAGCTTGAGCACGATCTCGCCGCGCGCCGGGACATCGAGGACGTACAGCGGGGCCGCCTTCGTGCCGGCCTGCTTCGGGTTCACCGCATCGCGTTTCCCGTGAACGACGTAGTCGTGGAAGGCATCCTTGACGTAGGGCGTTTCAGGCTCGACCCCGTAGTGGCGCCGCGTGTTGGTCTCATTTTCGGTGAACAGAACGGTCGGCGCCGCCCCTCCCGGGGCTTCGCCGAAGTTCAACCGGTAGGTCCCGAGCGAGGCGTGGTTGGCGTGAATCGCTCCGTCTTTTGCGAGCGTGAGGCGCGGCTTGACCCAGCACCCTTCGCTCTGGCAGCCCGAGCTCCAGGTGTTTCGCGCCCACAGCGAGGGGAGCAGGTGAAGCGTCGAAGCGTCGGGCCCGCGATTGGCCGCGGTGATCCGCACGAGCACGTCGTTTACGCCCGCTTTCGCGTACTCGACAAAAACATCGAAGTAGCGGTCGCCGTCGAACACACCGGTATCGATCAGCTCGTACTCGGGCTGATCCTTGCCGCGCCTTCGGTTTTCTTCGACGAGGCGCATGTAGGGGTATTCCGCTTGCGGGTATTTGTAGAGCGCCTTCATGTAGGAGTGGGTCGGCGTGGAATCGAGGTAGAAGTAGCACTCCTTGACGTCCTCGCCGTGGTTTCCCTCGGGGCCCGTCAGGCCGAACAACCTCTCCTTCAGAATCGGGTCCTTGCCGTTCCACAGCGCCAGCGCGAAACACAGGCGGCACTCGCGGTCGGTGATGCCGAGCAGGCCGTCCTCGCCCCATCGATAGGCCCGGCTGCGCGCGTGGTCGTGCGGGAAGTAGTCCCAGCAGGTGCCGTACGGCGAGTAATCCTCCCGAACGGTGCCCCATTGCCGCTCGGAGAGGTACGGCCCCCAGCGCTTCCAATTCTGCTCGCGCTTCGCGTCCTCGAGGAGGCGCTTCCCCTCCGGGATTCTGGCCTTGAACGTCTTCAAGGCTTCTTGGATCGGATCGAGGTCGGACACCGCGTCGCCTTCCGGTTGGCGGACTCGCCTAGACGTTTCGCCAGCCGCGCCCGTCCCTTTTCAGGAGGTCGTCGGCCGCGGACGGACCCCACGTGGCCGCGCCGTAGTTCGGGAAGTCGCGCGGGGGGATCGAGCCCCAGACGTCCAGGATCGGCGTCGCGATGCGCCACGCCGCCTCGACCATGTCGGCGCGATGGTAGAGCGTCGTGTCCCCGATCATCGCGTCGTAGAGCAGACGCTCGTAGCCGGTCGCCTTGTCGGAGGGCCCGAAGTCGGAGTAGTTGAAATCGAGGTTCACGCTCGTGAGGTTCATCGTCGCGCCGGGCCGCTTGGCCTTGATCTCGATCGTGATCCCCTCTTCGGGCTGGATCGACAGGATGAGCCGGTTCGGCTCGAGGTCTTGAATTTGAACCTTCCCGAAGGCCAGGAGCGGAGGCTTCCGGAACTGGATGACGATTTCGGTGACGTGCTTGTTGAGACGCTTTCCCGACCGCAGGTAAAAAGGAACGCCGGCCCATCGCCAGTTGTCGACGTCGAGCTTCAGCGCGCCGAAGGTCTCGGTCGCCGACGCCGGAGCGACCGACGGCTCCGCGCGGTACGCCGGGAGCTTCTGCCCGTCGACGAACCCCTCGCCATACTGCCCACGCACCGTCCTTTGGAGGATCTCTTCCGGCTGCATCGGCCGGATGGCGTTCAAGACCTTGACCTTCTCGTCGCGCACGGGGGTCGCCTCGAATGACGACGGCGGCTCCATCGCGACGAGCGCCAACAGCTGGAACATGTGGTTCTGGATCATGTCCCTGAGAATGCCCGCAGACTCGTAGTAGCCGCCTCGCCCTTCGACGCCCAAGGTCTCCGCGACCGTGATCTGCACGTGGTCGATGTAACGGCGGTTCCAGACCGGCTCGAAGATCCCGTTCGCGAAGCGGAACGCGAGGATGTTCTGGACGGTCTCCTTGCCGAGGTAGTGATCGATCCGGTAGATCTGCCCTTCGGACAAGGACGACTGCAGATCACGGTTCAACGCCTTCGCCGAATCGAGGTCGCGGCCGAACGGTTTTTCGACGATGAACCGCCGCCAGCGCGCGGTTTCGTCGGATAGCCCCGCGGTGGCGCACTGCTTGACGATCGGCGAGAACATGGAGGGCGGCGTCGCGAGGTAAAACAAGACGTTGCCTTGCGTCTTGTGGCGCGCGTCGACGTCCTTGATCATGTCGCCGAGCCATCCGTAGCCGGCCGGCTGATCGAAGTCGAACCCCACGTAGTAGAGCCGGCTCGCCAGATCCTGCCAGATCGAATCCTCGACGGCGGCCGTCGCGAACTCTTTCAGGTCGGCGCCCATGCGCGCGACGAAGTCTTCGCGCTTCATCTCTTTGCGGCCGACGCCGATGATGGCAACGTCTCGCGGCAGGAGCCCGTAGCGGCGCAGGTTGTACAGCGCGGGGAGGAGCTTGCGGCGGGTCAAGTCGCCGCTGGATCCGAAGATCACGATGGTGCACGGATCGCCCGGACGTTCTCCGGTCTTGGCTTTTTCGTCTTTCACGCGGGGCAGTCTACACCGCGCGGCTCAGCTCAGTGGGAACCCCGGCGCTGCTCCGCAACCTCGTTCCGGTGAACCGCCCACCTTTCGGACCAGCTTTTGAAGGCCGCAAGCTTGCTCGTGTTTTGTGCACACCACCGGGCAACGTCGGGATCCCCGGTCGCCCGGCGCACCTCGTAGGCCAGGGCTTCCATGTGTCCCGCCGCCCTGACCTCGTCGAAGTAGTCGAGGACGAACGGTCCCCAGAACAGGCCTGGCGCCGTCCCGCCGTGGAGGGCCGAAACGAGTCGGAGGGAGGTATCCAGAGCGTACGCGAAAAACCCAGCGTCGGAGGCTTTGGCCCAGGCTCCGTCGCGGCGGAGCGCGGCGAGGAACGCCAGCCCCTTGGCCTCGGCCTTCTCCGACGCGTCGGACGCGGAAACATCGACGGCTCCATTGAACAGAACCTGCCAGAATTGGCCTGCGACTTCCTTCGATCGGTCTTCGTCGCGTTCGAGAGTCACCGAGCGCACGTACGCCGCGAACGCGCGACCGGGCGCTCCCGTCGCCGACAGCGCGTCGCCCAACGCGCGCCACAGCACGGCATCGTAGGGCGATTGCTTGATACAGCCTTCGAGTTCGACCACCGCTTCGTTCAAGCGGCCCAGTCCTTCGAGACTGATCGCGTGCTGGATTTTGAGCGCCGCCGAGTCGGGCCATGCGGTCAGGCCGTTGCGGAAGATCTCTTCGGACTTCTCGTACGCCTGCAGGCGGCCGTACGCGCTGCCGACGATCACGTAGAGGTCGCCGGGAGCGTTTTTCCGTTCGGCGAGAAGCGTCTCCCCGACGTGCGCGGATTCGCGGTAGTCGCCCACCGAATAGAGCGAAAGCGCCAGCCCGTAGAGGACTTGAGGATTGCGCGGATCGATCTCGCGGATCTGCTCGAGGAGGGCGATCGCCTCGCGATGGTTCCCGGTTTCTTGCAGGCGCGACGCGGCGACGAGACGGTCCGACGGAACGTCGTTCGCCAGGAGCGGCGTGCCGAGCGCCGCGGTGAGGGCAACCGCCCCGACGAGTCTCGTCCCGATGCCCATGTTCGACCCTCCCGTGCCGTGCCGAATCTGTGTTCCGGTCTCGGGAAAGGCCAGTCCATCTATAATCCCGGGGTGAAACGGCGCCCCTTCCTCGGCACGATCCCCCTCATGGCGGCGGCCGTGACCGCCGTCTTCCTGTGCGCGGCGGCGACGGCCTCGGCCGACCATGTCCGCGAGCTCATCGAAAAGGACCTGTGGAAAGAGGCCCTCGCACAGGCGCGCACCCTCGTCGCAGAGACCCCGGCTCCCGCCGCCTCGGCGGCGCTTGGAGAGGCGCTCTATCGCGCCGGGCTGATCGACGACGCGGGCGAGGTTTTGGCCCCGATCGCCGCCTCGGACGGCGCACCGGCGCGGGCGCTGGCCCAGTTGGGTCTCGTGCGCGTGGCGCAAGGGAAAGACGGCGAGGCGGTCGCTCTGATGGATCGCGCGGTCGCCGCGGCCCCGCGAGATCCGTGGGTCGTCTACCGCGCTTCGGGGGCGGCCCGGTCCCGCGCGGATGCGATCGCGCTGCTTACGACGTATCTCGAAACGGCTTCCGGCGACGATCCCGATCGCATCGAAGGGGCGAGGGGGACGATCCGCCTCTACACCGCGTTGGGCGAGCGGAAGGTCTGGGTTCCGGTGGTCAGCCCGGAACGTCTCGAGGTGCCGCTGACGCCCCTCGCCGGAACCGGGGGCGGGTATTTCATTGAAGCGACGCTCGCGCGCAAGAAAAAGATCCGACTCCTTCTCGACACGGGGAGCACCGGTCTTTTCGTCGTCGAGCGCGCGGTGAAGAAAGGCGGCCTCACGCCGCTCTCCATCGAGACGGTTTTCGCGGGAGGGGGCACGGGTCGCACGCAGTCCTCGCGTGGGTTGCTCTCGAAATTTTCGATCGGCGGACTGGAGTTTTCGGACGCGCTCGTCACCACGACGAAAGACGAGTTCGATCCGCAGGGGCGCATCCACGGCGTGCTGGGGCTCAACGTCTTTTCCGGGTACCGCGTGACCTTGGACCTCGCGAAGGGGCGGATGATCCTCGAGCCCTGTGGCGACGACCCGGCCGGGGCGCCTTACTGGGACGTTGCCGGGCAGATGCTCGTCGGCGCGTCCGATGCCTCCGGCCCGGAGGGACTCTTCCTCTTCGACACCGGCGCGTCCCGATCGATGATCGCGCGTTCGTTCGTCGACCGGATCTCGGGCGCAACGGTCGAAGGCGCCGCGGGTGTCCGCACCTACGGCGGCAACGTCTCCGGGGCCTCGGTGGTGCGCGGCGTCAGGCTGCGCTTCCTCGATGTCGAAAGCGCCGACGGCCCCGTGCACACGTCGGACCTGACCCAGCGCAGCCGCCTGGGCGGTGTCGAGGTCTCGGGGTATCTCGGGATGGATCTGCTCGATGGGATGACGATCGTGGTCGACACCCGCGCGCGAAAAGTCGCCGTCGCCGCCGCGCCCAAGAGGGACTGACGCGATGAATCGCGACGCGCTGCGCGAGCGGTTCGCCCGGGCCGGCGGCCCCCCGGAGGACGCAGTCGCTCGTCTCGCACGCGAAGTGCAGACCCTGTCTTCCCTTAGCGGAGACCGGCCACCACGGGCGCTGCTGGTTGGCGGTTACGTGCGCGATGCGCTGCTCGGTCGCGAGACGACGGACGCGGACGTCGAGGTTTACGGCGTCCCCCGGGATCGCCTCGACGCCCTGGTCACTCGGATGTTCCCCGGACGCGTCAACGCCGTCGGCCGGTCCTTCGGCGTCTTGAAGGTCCATCTCGCAACGGGGATCGACCTCGATGTTTCGCTTCCCCGCAGCGATTCAAAAACTGGGATCGGGCACCGCGGTTTCGCGGTGCAGGGCGATCCGCTCCTCGACTTCGCCGAGGCGTCACGCCGCCGGGACTTCACGGTGAACGCCCTCGCCTTCGATCCGTTGAGCGGAGAGCTCCTGGACGCTCACGGCGGCGTTGACGATCTCTCCCACCGCACGTTGCGCGCGGTCGATCCGCGCACGTTCCCTGAGGATCCGCTGCGCGTCTGGCGCGCGTTTCAGTTCGCCGCGCGCCTGGATTTTCGCCTCGACCCGGACACCTTTGCCCTCCTGACGGTGATGGTGGGCCGCGGAGACCTCGCGGAATTGTCCAAAGAGCGCGTCACCGACGAGATCAAGAAGCTCTTAGCCGCCGCCAGACCGTCCGTTGGCTTGACGTTGGCGCGCGCAACCGGAGCGATCGCATCGTCGTTTCCCGAGCTCGAAGCCCTGGCTACGACCCCCCAAGATCCGGAGTGGCACCCCGAGGGCGACGTCTGGGTGCACACGTTGATGGTGGTCGACGAAACAGCGGCCGTCGTCGCGCGCGGGGCGTGGGGACTCGCCGGCCAGGAACCGCTGCACGTCGTGCTCGGTGCGCTCCTCCACGATCTGGGAAAGGCCGTGACCACCGAGCGGACGATCAAGGACGGGCGGGCTCGCATCGTCTCTCCTCGCCACGAGGCAGCCGGCGAGGCTCCCGCGCGAGCCGTGCTTTCGCGACTGGCGTTTGGCGACGATGCGGAAAGCGCGGTCCTCGCGATCGTTCGCTGGCATCTCTCACCCGGCTCTTTGTTCTACGCGTTGGAGCGAGGCGAGTTGGACGAGCGCGCGTATGCGAACGCCGTGCGCAAGGTGCTGAAGCGCATCCACCCGGTGCGCTGGCAAGTGCTCGTCGCGGCGTGCGAGGGGGACTGGCGCGGTCGCGGCATCGCGGGTGTGGATTCGCTGCCTTTTGATCCCGGTCTACGCTTCGCGGAGGCGATCGAGAGCCAGAAATTGGACGTCGCCGCGGCCACGCCGCTGGTTCAAGGGCGGGACGTCCTGGCGCTCGGCGTGGCCCCGGGGCCCGAGGTCGGGCGGCTGGTGCGTGCGGTCGAGGAGGCCCGCGACAGCGGCGAGATCAAGGAGCGCGACGAGGCGCTCATCCTGCTCCACCGGCTCGTGGAAAAAAATTAGGGTCGCCGATACCGCGGTGCATCGGCGACCCTGGCGGGGAAAACTATTCTCAGCGGGCCACATCGGACAACTACTGTTTCGACCGGTCGAAACTCGACTGATATTAGAAGTACACGGCCGGAAGGAAAGGCCTATCCCCCAAATGGGTGAATAGCCATTTTTTGTTACGACTCCCCCCCTCCCCCCGCTTCGTACGTCAACGCCCGCCTGACGAGTTCGGCCTGTCGCCGCGCCCCGGTCTTGGCGAAGACGCGCTTCAGATGGCTTCGCACCGTGTTCTCGCTGACGCCAAGGGCGGCGGCCGCCTGGCGGAGCGACATGCCGCCGACGAGGCGCGCCGCGAGCCCGGTCTCCGCCGGGCTGAGCTTGTGCTCCTTCGCGAACGCCGTGAGGGGGTCGGTCGTGCGGTGCGCCGGCTCTTCGATGAGCACCACGACGCGGGCCGACCGGGAGGCGGGGAAGATCCCCGTGACACCGGTCGGGGCGACCATCGCCGAGAGAGGGCGGCGGCCCTCGGGGCGTGGAAGCGAGAGCGCGCCGCCGTGTTGCAAGAGGCGGCCGGAATCGAGCGCGGCGGCACCGAAGATCATCTGCTGCAATTGGACCTCGGCGCGCGTGTCGAACGCCACGAGCACGCCACGCTCGAGCATCAAACCGTCTCCAGCCTCGACGATCCTGCGCGCCGACGAGTTCATCTCGATCACGCGGCAGCGCCGGTCGAGGAAGATGACGGCGAGCGGAAGGCGTTCGAGCGCTCCTGTCGCCGCGTGCCGCCCCGACTGAATCGCTTCGAGGCGCGACTGGATGCGGATCGCCTGGATGAGGTGCGGGGTCACGGCGCTCAGGACGCGGCGTTGCGCGTCGCCGAACGGGCGCGCGTCGTGCGGCCGGCCGGCGGAAAAATACGAAAGCGGCTCGGGATCGCTCGTGAGCACCGCGCGGATCGAGTAGCGGACGTCGCGGGGGCGCAGAAAATCCAGGTAGAACTCCGAGCGCAACAGGATCTCATCGGGGCACATCTGTTCTCCCGTGAGAATGGCGCCCGGCTTCAGGAGGTGCGCGCCGTGCTGCACCCAGACGTTTCGCGTGGCGTAGTACGACTCGTAGTCCCGCATCCCCGGCGGTGCCTTGCGGCCCCAGGCGCCGACGGTCGTCGCGGGGTCGGTTTCGCCGGCCTGGGCATGCACGTGCACCGCGGCGAGATTGGCGCCGATCCGGCGGCCGATCTGCTCCATGACGGCGTTCCAGCGCTCGGGCTGGGTCGTCGCCAAGTAGATCTGAACGATGACCTCGTCGAGTTCCTTCCGTGGCCAACCGCTCGTCACGGCACACCCTCCGGAACGACTCTACGGCGCGGTTTGCGCCAGGGCGAGTCTTTAATTGTGGAGTGAGCGCGCCGCTCGCCGTAGGAAGCCTGCGCTACCATCGGGTCTTTGGGGGACGCGCCGTGGGCAAGGGTCTGAAGAATCTCGTCGGCAACACGCCCCTCCTCGCGATCCGTTGCGAGTATCGCGGACGCGAACGCACGGTTTACGCGAAGGCAGAGCACATCAATCTGACCGGGAGCATCAAGGACCGGATGGCGTTCCACATCTTGGAACGCGCCCGAGCCGTCGGCCGCCTCAAACCGGGGCAACCGATCGCCGAGGCGACGAGCGGGAACACCGGCATCGCGCTCGCGGGCGTCGGGCGCGCGACGGGCCACCCGGTGACGATCTTCATGCCCGACTGGATGAGCAGCGAGCGGATCGCGTTGATTTCCAGCTTCGGCGCCGCCATCGTGCCCGTGAGCCGCGCACAGGGCGGGTTTCTCGGCAGCATCCGGCTCTCCGAAGAACTGGCGGCGCGCGAGCAGAACGTCTTTCTGCCGTGCCAGTTCGCCAACCAGGCCAACGCCGAGGCCCACTACACGACGACGGGCCCCGAGATCTGGTACCAACTCGGCAGCAACGGGCTCAGGCCAGACGCGTTCGTCGCTGGCGTTGGCACGGGC